>NZ_AP026867.1:3415714-4055357 GCF_026000115.1 Aureispira anguillae | reverse complement strand
TCACGATAAAAGACATTGATCTAATCTAAATCATACACCAATCAATGTTTTTTTTATGCCTTCAAAGAATACCGCTCAAGGAAAGAGCGACCAACCACCATTAATTGATAAAAGTATTGTACTAAGACTGATTAAAGCCCAAATGAACGGGCTACAAGAACAGGCTCAAGAACTATTAAGCAGAGAATTAATAGTTGATACAGATTCGTTGAGTGCTGATCCTGATCAAGGGGTTCAGCAAATCATTACACATGCCTCTCTAAGCAGTAGCTTAACGGAATTAAAATCATTGTACCATCAAATAAATGCGCTTTAAAATGGATTCATTAGTGAAACAATTACAGTCAGAAATAAGGGAAGAAAAACCACAAGAAACAAGAGTTGAAACAACGTTTCAAACAGAACCTCAAACAATACCTCAAACAGAGGTAGAAACAGCGAATACAGCCCAAAAACAAATAAAAACAGCAGAAAAACAGGATTCCACACAAGCTTCAAACAATGCAGAAACAATCGAAAAAAAAACTTCAAACAATGTTTCAGACAATTCAGAAAAAACGGAAGAAAAAACGATAGAAGAAGAGGAAGATCCTTTGTGGGATTATATGATGAATGAAGACAAAAGAGCAGAGGAGGAGGAAGAAGAAGAAGAGGAAGACCCTTTGTTAAATAGTATAGAAGGGCCAGAAGATAGAACAGTAGAAGAGCAGATCGAAGAGAGTACAGGCGAGAGCCAAAAAAACTTAGATACCTTGGCTTCATTGGGGGTAGCGGTCATGGATTATTTAGATAATTCTAAAGCCCAATTGTGTGCTGCAATTGGTGGCAAAGAAGCGGCGTTTTATGCTTCAGATACAAAAGCAAAAAAGGCGCTCATTAATGCGACTAAAAACTATATACAAGAAATCGGAATTAAGCCGCCTAGTCCTACGCAAACTTTTTTGATAGCAGTAGGTATGTGGTTACTCCCTTCTTTAAGTTTGGCAGGTTTTCAACGCTTCAAATTAATACGAGAAGGAAAAAATAAACCAAGCATCACCCCCAATACAGCAGAAAACCTAATGGACCAGGAACCAATAGGAGAGCAAAGCGAGGAAGAACAGCCAGCCCCAGCAGTAGATTATACCACAACAAAAGAATATCAATCAGGCAGACGGTTATTTGGTCGCCATGCAAATGGTACTTATCGCCGCTTGAGTGATGGGGAGTATGCCAATGTTGATTTGGCAGATGAATATCCCAGTGCTGAACTATTAGCCCTACTGGAAAAAGGGTACAGTAATGCAGAAATTAGAGAAATTATATATGGTGAATAACTGAGTTAGAACCGCCAATCATTTATAAATCACACATCACAAAAATAGTATGGTAAGAACAATTTTAGAAAATCATCTGAAGACACAAGCACCAGTCATAGAACAAGACTTAATGAGCAAGGCAGGGGAGTTGTTAGCTTATGTTTCAAAAGAGCAAAACATTTCTGCTTATGGACTGAGTTTATTGTTTAAAGTAGCAGAAGGCAAACTAATTGGTCAGGTAATTACAGCGCAAGCCAAAGAGGTTTATTGCTTAGATGCTGGAGCGTTTTTTAGTGAGATGCTAACAACACAGCTGGAGCAAGCACCTGATTTATTAAAGAAGCAAATTTTAGCACAGTTGGGAGGGTCTAAAATGGAAGCGCTGTTTATTTCTATGCTTCAAAAAGATTATATGTTGATTCGCTATAATCGAAAGCAAAAATTAGAGTTGCACAAAATAACGTCAACGAATAGCGAACTAGTGAACCTCCAAGATTTTATAAAAACCGTAAAATTGTAATAAAATGAATGAGCCACTTAGAATAATAGAGACAAATACAATAACCGTCCATGAACCAATTGAACAAGAACAGCTCGGCAGATTTAGAGCCATAGCAGGTATTTTTTTAATTCGTAAAAAAGGGGAAAAGGAGGTTTTGTACATTGGTAGAAGTATCAACTTATATTGTACGATAATGCGCTTATTTCAGAGCCAAGGCAAGCTAGTACAGGAGTCTAATAAAGATTTTAGTTTTGAAATATTGACCAGCTCTCATATCTATATGTCAACAATGACATACATCTATTTAAGAAATTTCTTTCAACCTCAACTAAATACCAATTACAAACCAAGGAAACTATCGAAGGTTGAAAAAAAGCAGCGTAAGCGAATTTTAAATGCGTACCAGGAACAATCTGTATTTGATAAAGTAGGGGAACATAAAAGCGATAGTTAGTGTATAGTTTTATTGGATTTGTATTTTTTTGAAGCCATCTCATTTGAGGTGGCTTTTTTTATTTAGAAAGTGTGTAAGCTTTATTTAAGAAGTGTGTGAACTTTATTAAAAAAGTTTGCACACTTTTTTAATAATAATAACTACAATATGATTTTTATTTGTTAGATTTCTTGCAATAGAAATAAGAAACGTTTTGAGGAATTAAGGACTAAAAACAAATAATGTCAGAAGAACACAAAAAACAGTTGGAGCAACAGCTTTGGAACATTGCCAATACCCTAAGAGGCAAAATGAATGCAGATGAATTTAGAGATTATATTTTGGGCTTTATTTTTTACAAGTATTTGTCTGAAAAAATGCATCTGTATGCCAATCGTTTGTTATCTGAAGAAGACATAACAGAATACACAAAAATTGAAGAAGATAGCCCAGAAGGACAAGAATATTTAGAGGCAATCAAAGTGGAAGCGGTAGAAACGTTGGGCTTTTTCTTAAAGCCTAGTGAATTGTTTCACCAAGTCGCCATGCGTGGAGCTGCTCAAGCTGAAGACGAGGAAGCAACCACGCAAAGCAATTTTATATTAGAAGATTTGACCGCTATTTTGCGGAGTATTGAACAGAGCACCATGGGAGCAGGAAGCGAGGACGACTTTGAACAATTGTTTGAAGATTTGGACTTGACTTCTACCAAGCTAGGACGTACCGAAAAGGATAAAAATACCTTAGTTGCTAAGGTGTTGGTGCATTTGGATAAGATTGATTTTAAATTGGAAGATACGGAGGCAGATGTTTTGGGAGATGCTTACGAATATTTAATTGGTCAGTTTGCCAGTGGTGCAGGAAAAAAGGCAGGGGAATTTTACACCCCTCAACAGGTTTCTATGGTTTTGGCTAAGATTGTAACCACGGGCAAAACAAAATTAAAATCGGTTTATGATCCGACCTGTGGCTCTGGGTCTTTGTTGTTGCGAGTGGCTAAGGAAGTGAAACAAGTCTCTACCTTTTATGGGCAAGAAATGAATCGTACGACCTACAATTTGGCTCGTATGAATATGATTATGCACGATGTTCATTATAGTAAATTTGACATCAAACAAGAAGATACCCTCGAGCAGCCCCAACACCTTAATTTAAGAGCGGAGGCAATAGTGGCCAATCCTCCTTTTTCTGCCAAGTGGTCGGCAAATCCTTTGCATAATAATGATGATCGTTTTGCCGCTTATGGAAAGCTAGCGCCTAAGTCCAAGGCAGATTTTGCCTTTGTGCAACACATGATTCATCATTTGGATGAGGACGGTACCATGGCAATTGTTTTGCCACATGGGGTTTTATTTCGTGGTGCTGCGGAGGGTTTGATTCGTACTTATTTGATTGAGTCTTGTAATTACTTGGATGCGGTGATTGGCTTGCCTGCCAATATCTTTTATGGGACAAATATTCCGACTTGTATTCTAGTGTTTAAGAAAAATAGGGAGCATAAGGATAACATCTTATTTATTGATGCCAGCCAGGGGTATGAAAAAGCAACTAATCAATATGTTCTAAGGCAAGAAGATATTAATAAAATTATAGAAACTTATAGAAATCGAAAAATAGAAGATAAGTACAGTTATGTAGCTCCTATAACGGAAATTATAGAGAATGATTATAACCTTAATATTCCTCGCTATGTAGATACGTTTGAAGAGGAAGAGGTAGTAGATTTATCAAGTGTATCAAAAAAAATAAAGGCTCTTAATAAAGATATTCAAAATTCAGATGAAATTATTGGCGCTTTTTGTAAAGAATTAAACCTTGATACTCCATTTTAATATAGAACGAATGAATACCGTTAAGCAAAAAATAAAGAAAACTAAATTTCCATTATTACGATTTTTAGAATTTACTGATAGTTGGACATCTATTTTAATAGAAGAAATTATAAATAGGGTCTCTAAGCCTGTAGATGTTGAAGCAACAACTCTTTATCAACAAATTGGAATTCGCTCACATGGAAAAGGCATTTTTTATAAGGAACATGTTACAGGAAAATCTTTAGGTAATAAGCGAGTCTTTTGGGTTCAACCTAATATGTTCATTGTTAATATTGTATTTGCTTGGGAACATGCAGTTGCAAGAACAACAGAAAAGGAGTTAGGAATGATTGCTTCACATCGTTTCCCAATGTATGAACCTATAAAAAATAAAGTTGATTTAGATTTTCTTATGTATTTTTTTCTAAGAAAAAGAGGTAAATATCTATTAGGTTTAGCATCTCCTGGAGGAGCGGGTAGGAACAAAACATTAGGTCAGCAAACATTTGCTAAATTAAAAGTAAATATTCCCACGCTCCCAGAACAACAAAAAATAGCCAACTTCCTATCCTCCGTAGACAAAAAAATCGAACAGCTCCGCCAAAAAGTAAGCCTTTTAGAAGACTATAAAAAAGGCGTGATGCAGCAAATTTTTAGCCAACAAATCCGCTTTAAGGATGATAATGGGGAAGCGTTTGTGGATTGGGAGGTTTCTAGTTTAGGTAAAAAAGCAATAATAGGTAAAGGTTTTACTCCATCGACTAAGGATTCTAAGTATTGGAAGGGAACAAATAAATGGCTCTCAATTGCTGATATGAGGCAAGGGAAATATATTTTTGATACTAAAAAAAAGATTACAGATATAGCAATAAAAGGAAAACAAGTGCTAAAAGAAGGAACACTTATTATGAGTTTTAAACTTACTCTAGGTCGATTAGGAATTATTCAATCTAAAATGTTTACAAATGAGGCTATTTGTAATTTTAAATGGAAAGATAATAGCATATCTACCCAGTATATGTATTATTATTTAAGTTCCATAAATGTTAAATCTTTTGGAAGTCAAGCAGCAAAAGGAATAACTTTAAATAATGCTAGTTTAGACTCTATAACAGTCAAGCTACCAGTGTATAAAGAACAACAAAAAATAGCCAATTTCCTAAGCAGCATAGACGATAAAATACAACAAACCCAAACCCAACTAGCCCAAACCCAACAATTCAAAAAAGGCTTATTACAGCAAATGTTTGTATAAAAAACACCCTAGAACATGGCACATCAACCCGAACAAATCTTAGAAGATAAGCTGGTAGCCCAACTCAAGAGCATGAGCTACAGCATTGCTCCTATACGAGACGAAGCCAGCCTATTGAGCAACCTCAAAAAGCAGCTAGAAACCTTTAATCAAGTCCAGTTATCCGAGACAGAATTTAAGCGAGTCTTGAACCACTTAAACAAAGGCAATGTCTTTAAACGAGCAAAGATTTTAAGGGATAAAGTGACCATAGCTCGAGACAATGGCGATACCTTGTATTTGAGTTTTATAGATGCTTACGATTGGAGCAAAAACCTGTTTCAAGTCACCCAACAAGTTAGCATGGAGGGAAAATACAAAACCCGTTATGATGTTACCTTGTTGGTGAATGGCTTGCCCCTGGTACAAATAGAGTTGAAACGTAGAGGCTTAGAAATGAAAGAAGCCTTCAATCAAATCAACCGTTATCAACGCCATTCTTATGGCGCATCTGAGGGCTTGTTTTTGTACGTACAAATTTTTGTCATTAGCAATGGAATCAATACAAAATACTTTGCCAACAATAAAAAACAGACCTTTAAACAAACCTTTTATTGGGCAGATGAAGCCAATAAAAGAATCCATCGCTTAGAAGATTTTACGGCCGCTTTTTTGGAGCCAGCCCATTTGTCTAAAATGCTAACCCAATACATTGTCCTAAATGAAGGACTAAAAATATTGATGGTCTTAAGACCTTATCAATACTATGCAACTGAGGCAATTATACAACGAGTAAAAGACAGTACTAAAAATGGTTATATTTGGCATACCACAGGATCAGGCAAAACGTTAACCTCTTTTAAAGCCAGTCAAATTTTAACCCGTTTGCCACAGGTTCACAAAGTTATTTTTGTCGTAGATCGTAAAGATTTGGATTATCAGACGATGAAAGAATTTAACAACTTTTCTAAGGGAAGTGTGGATGGCACAGATAATACCAAAAAGTTAGTTACACAATTCACAGATGATACACAACTGATTGTTACAACCATTCAAAAGCTCAATAATGCCATCGAAAAACAGCGTTATTTGAGCCAAATGGAAGGGCTAAAAAACAAACGTCTGATTTTTATTTTTGATGAATGCCACCGCAGCCAATTTGGGCAAACGCATTTAAGAATAAAAAACTTTTTTAAAAATAGCCAATTGTTTGGCTTTACAGGAACGCCCATCTTTGCTAAAAATGCCATAAAAAACGCTTTAGGCAAACGAACCACCGCAGAACTTTTTGAAAAATGTTTGCATAAATACATCATTGTTGATGCCATAAAAGATGAGAATGTATTAAAATTTAGCATTGAGTATGTTGGTAGATACCGAGAAAAAGAAGGCTCTAAAAATGAAATTGATATAGAAGTTGAGGACATTGATACCAAGGAACTCTTGGAGTCGCCTGAGCGCTTGGAAAAGATTGCGGATTATATCCTAGCTAACCATGCCCGAAAAACACATAACAGGCAGTTTACAGCCATGTTTTGCGTGTCTAGTATAGATACATTGATTAGCTATTATGAGCTATTTAAAGCCAAAAGGGAAGCAGGGCAACACGATTTAAAAGTGGCGACTATTTTTAGTTATGGAGCAAATGAAAAAGACAGAGATGCAGACGGTTTTTATACCTATGGAGAAGTAGCAGAGCCGAGCAATGCCTATAAAACGGCGCATCATAGAGAAAAGTTAGATGCGTTTATAGAAGATTACAATCAATATTTTAATACCTCTTATAATACTAAAGATAGTAAGCTTTTTTACAACTATTACAAAGACATTTCCCAACGAGTAAAAAATGGAGAGATTGATTTATTATTGGTTGTGAATATGTTTCTAACAGGTTTTGACAGCCCAAGGCTCAACACCTTATTTGTAGATAAAAATTTAAAATATCATGGTTTAATACAAGCTTATTCTCGTACAAATAGAATTATAGGCGACAAAAAATCACAAGGTAATATTGTTGTTTTTCGCAATCTGAAAAAAGCGACGGATAATGCAATTGAATTGTTTTCAAATAAGGATGCCAAAGAGGTTATTATAATGCAGCCTTATGAAAACTATGTGGAAAAATTCAATGCAGCTCTGGAGCAGCTTAAGGATATTGCTCCAACGGTTGATTCAGTTCACGACTTACCCAGTGAGGACGAAGAATTGGAATTTGTCAAAGCTTTTCGGGAATTGATGCGAGTCAAAAACACCATGAGCATTTTGGCAGATTTTAGTTTTGAGGACTTGGACATGGGGCAACAAGAGTTTGAAGATTACAAAAGCCAATACTTAGATATTTATCAAAAGACACAACGCCAAAAAGAAAAGGTGTCTATTTTGGATGATGTAGATTTTGCATTGGAGTTGATTCATCGAGATGATGTTAATGTGGCTTATATTCTGCGCTTATTGGCTGAATTGCAAAAAACAAAAGGAACAGAAAGAGGAAAGAAACAGCAAACTATTATTGATTTATTGTCGGGTGAAATTCAACTGCGCAGCAAAAAGGAATTGATCGAAAAATTTATCCTGGAGAATTTGCCTAATATTAGCAATACCAACGACATTCCAACCGCTTTTGAGGAATTTTGGAATACAGAACGCCGCCAAGCATTTGCTAATTTGTGCGAAGCGGAGCAGCTCAAGCCCAATAAATTACAGGAGCTAATTGATAATTATATGTTTACAGGTCGTGTTCCTTTGGTGGATGCAGTGGTCAAAACAATGGAGGTGCGCCCTAAATTGCTACAATTCAGAAAAACGGGAGAGCGTGTTTTGGATAAGGTTTTGGATTTTGTAGAGCGCTTTTTTCGTGGGGTTTAGAATGCAGGTTGTTTTGATTTTAGATACTTAAGATTAGCGTAAATATTCAGATATAAAACTAAATGAAAAAGAAAATTTGGAAACTTGGAATCCAATGGGGAACTGGTCAAAAGCCTTTTTTACCTTTCATTGAAAAGAAAAAAATTGTACTAAGTGATACTAAGCGAAATCAGTATTATTCAATTGGTGATCTAGTTCTAATTTGTAAGGGATTTACTGTTTTAGGTATTGCAGAAGTGCGAAGCAAGCTTCAGCCTATTACTCAAAATAAGGATTTTGAGGTAGATTGTAATAATTATAATATTCATTATGAAGATTGGGTTTATTATGCTGCTGCAAAGTATTATTTGTTCCAAGAAAAGGATCAATTTCAATATAAGCTACGAAAAGGGACTGCTAAAGTACGACAGGAAAATATTAAGAAGCGTGCAAAGGAATTATACGAAAAGTATAGTAACTAATTAGGCGAGCTATTATTGTATTGAAATATAAAAAACAAGCTCCAAAGGAAATTATCCTTTGGAGCTTGTTCATTTTAAATACCAGGAAAATTAGCCCGTAAATCCCCCAAATCAGAAACGCCCAATTGTCTCAAGTATTCGTCCACCTGATCCAATGAATGATGGCGCAATTGAATTTGCAATTGCTTCACATGGACACCAGCCTTAACCGCCATCACAGCGCCCGTATGTTTCCAAGAATACATTTTATAGCGTTTGGTATCAAAACTCAGCTCTTTGAGTAGTAAACGGTGACGTTCGCCCATTGTATTTTCACCCATTGGTTTTAGGTATTGTTTCCCTTCAAAAAGATACTCATTAGGATTCCGACCTTGAATCTTTTTTTGCACAACAGGAAAGAAGGCATCAGGAATAGTAATATACTGGAGCTTTTTATTTTTGGCAATATCAGGATGCACTACAATTTTTTGATCTTCCAACATAATGTCACCGACTTTGAGATGGCGCAGCTCCGTACGAGGTCGAAGAAAACAATAGTATATAAATTGGACAAAGAACCATAACTGAGGATCTTTATTTTTCATCACCTTAGATAAATAATCAATTTGGCTCCTGGTAAAATAAGCAGCTGGTACAGGGCTTTTCTTTCGTCGCTGAACGTCTTTAATAAGGTCTTCTTCTCCGATCCATTGTAGGGCATTTCTTACATTTAGAATATAATCATTGTAAGTAGATGGATTGATATGTTTATTGGTCAGGTATTGAAAAAAGTCTTTGATGCTTTTTTCTATCCAATCTTTATTTTCCATCCACTCCAGGAAGATAAAAATCTTAGATTTTTTGCATTGATACGTTTTCTTTCTCCAGGTAGGTTTTCGATTCTCTAAGGCATCAATAATGGCAGCCTTAATTTTTTGGTGGGTGAGCCCTTTTCTAGTTTGTAGTATTTGCTTAATAATGCGCTGAGCGGCTTCGTGTCGCTGCTTGGCAGTAGTGAGGTGGTTAATACCTTTATAAATGCGGATTCTTTTGCCCTCGTCATCGTAAAAATGAATAAACCATTGTTTGTTGGTATTCCCTCCGTAATCGTGGAGTTTAGGCAGAATTTTTTTTCCTGTTATCATGTTGAATTTTTTTCAAAACTCTCATACAACAGTATTAAGCAAAAATTGAATTGTCTAAAACGAAAAATAAACACTTGAGAATCAAGTGTTTATCTATGTTGGTGGAGAATATCGGAGTCGAACCGATGACCTCTTGACTGCCAGTCAAACGCTCTAGCCAACTGAGCTAATCCCCCATTTAGGTATAATGCAGTGCGAATATAGGAAACTTAATGTAAAAAAAACAAATATAGGCTGAAAAAATTGAATCAATTTATTCAAATTGGAAAGAAAATGCTTAGAAAGAGAGGAATTGGTTTTAGGTTTTGCTTAGGGGACTCTTTGGTATAAAACCAAATAAAAACTTTAAAAAAATACATTTCCACAACTTGCTATTGTATCTTTGTCCTTCTAAAAGAAAATATAAGAATGAAAACAAGAAGTCATAAGGAAAATAAAGTGAATGTTATTACATTAGGATGTTCTAAAAACATGGTAGACTCTGAAGTAATGATGCACCAATTGCAAGCCAACGATTTTGAAGTGGTTCATGATAGCAATGATGAAGATGCCAATATTGTGATAGTAAACACTTGCGGATTTATAGATTTAGCAAAAGAAGAATCTGTCAACACAATTTTGCAGTATGCAGATGTGCGTGCTCGTGGCGATATTGATAAATTATACGTTACAGGTTGTTTGTCTCAGCGATACAAAGATAATTTGGAAGAAGAAATTCCTGAGGTAGATGCTTATTTTGGGACTTTAGAATTGCCTGCTTTATTAGAAAAGTTAGAAGCAGATTATAAACACGATTTGATTGGAGAGCGTTTGTTAATGACTCCTCCTCATTATGCTTATTTGAAAATTTCAGAGGGGTGTAATCGTACTTGTTCTTTTTGTGCAATTCCATTGATGCGTGGTAAGCATATTTCAAAAAGTATTGAGGATCTAGTTACAGAAGCCAAAAACTTAGCAAAAAACGGCGTGAAAGAGCTTATGTTAATTGCGCAAGAGTTAACCTATTATGGCTTGGATATTTATAAAGAACGAAAATTAGCAGCCTTGTTATACGCTTTAAGTGAGGTAGAAGGAATAGAGTGGATTCGTTTGCATTATGCGTATCCGAGCAAATTTCCATTGGATGTATTTGATGCCATTGAAGCTTTGCCAAAGGTCTGTAATTATATAGATATGCCTTTGCAACATGCCAACAATGATGTATTAAAGCGCATGCGTCGTCAAATTACAAAGGAAGAAACGATGGAGTTGGTTCAGGAGGCACGAAAACGAGTGCCTGACATGGCTTTTAGAACTACCTTATTGGTTGGTTACCCTGGAGAAACAGAGGAAGAGTTTCAGGATATGCTAGAATTTGTACGAGAAATGAAGTTCGAAAGGGTAGGCGTCTTTCAGTATTCGCATGAAGAAAATACTTCTGCTTATGATTTTGAGGATGATGTCCCCGCTGAAGTCAAAGAGCAACGTGCTGCTGCAATTATGGAAGTGCAGGCTGATATTTCTTGGGAGAACAATTTAGCTAAAATTGGAAAAACATTTAAAGTGTTGTTTGATAGGGTGGAAGGAGAGTTCTTTGTGGGGCGTACCGAGTATGATTCGCCAGAGGTAGATAACGAGGTTTTGATTAAAACGGCAGATAATTATGTAAGAATTGGCGATTTTGCTATGATTGAAATTATTGATGCTACAGAATATGATTTATATGGTAAAGTAATCGAACAATAAAAAATAACGGGTATAAATTATTTTTTTGTTGATAACGAGGAACTTATTGATGAGCTGCAAAATCTCAAACCAAAAACAAGCGAATATATTAGTGCAATAGCTACATTTTTGTAATTTTGTTGCGTAATTTCTTAACACACTTAAAAGACACCAAAGTATGGGATGGTATAAACGTGATAAAGATAGTATAACAACATCTACTTCTCAAAAAAAGGAAACCCCTGATGGTATTTGGCATCAATGTGGTGCTTGTAAGACCCCCTCGACAGTTAAGGATTTGATTGAAAACTTATACGTATGTCCTGCTTGTAATCAACATGAACGTATTGGTTCGCAAGAATATTTTGATATTATTTTTGACAAGAACAAATACACAGAAATGTATAGCGATATAATCGCACATGATTTCTTAAATTTTACAGATCTTAAACCTTATCAAGATCGTTTGGAAGCGGCTCGCAAAAAAACCGATTTAGATTCTGCTATGCGTGTTGCAAAAGGCAAAGTTCATAAAATGGATTTTGTTATTGCTGCAATGGATTTTGGCTTTATTGGTGGATCTATGGGGTCTGTAATGGGAGAAAAAGTTTCTAGGGCAATTGATTATTGTATAGAGCATAAAACGCCATTTATGATTATTTCTAAATCGGGTGGCGCACGAATGATGGAGTCTGCTTTCTCATTGATGCAAATGGCTAAAATTTCTGCCAAATTAACACAATTGGCCGATGCAAAAATACCTTATTTGTCTTTCTTGACAGATCCAACTACTGGGGGCGTTTCTGCTTCTTTTGCTATGCTGGGAGACTTTAACTTCTCTGAGCCGAATGCTTTAATTGCATTTGCAGGTCCTCGTATTGTTAAAGAAACGCTTAAGTTAAAAGAATTGCCAGAAGGTTTCCAAAGAGCAGAGTTTTTATTAGAATCAGGTTTCTTGGATTTTATTGTTGAACGAAAGAACTTGAGAGAAAAATTAGCAGATATATTGTATATCTTAAAGAAGTAAAACCAATAGCTGTTGATAGAGGTTAACCTTCTATTACTATTCAAAAAACGCATCTTAAATTTTTAAGATGCGTTTTTTGTTTTTCTAATAGGATCTTTTTTGGAAGAATTGGTATTCGTAGTAGTGTTTTATTTTTGTAGCATATTTTTTAAGGCTAGTAAAACATCATAAGGACCTTCTACAATGGTTGAATTGACTAACCAGTCGGGGACGGCTCCTCCTAAATCTGCGACAGACTGTTGCACAACTTTGATAATGCCATTGCCTTGGTCTATAAATAACCAAAAACCTTCAGAACGAGGAACACGCACAATGCCTGACTTTTCAGGAATAAAATCAGGTATAGAAACCATGGTAACTTTTACTTGATTGTTGGAATATTTGAAAATAGAATGGGTAATATTATCTCGATCAGCAACAGGCCAAGGAGCATTGCCTAAATTGTAGGTAATAATTTCATTTTTAGAGATTTCTTTTAGGTTGGACACTTCAATACTTCTTGCCATAAATGCTTTGCGTTGAACGGGATCTCTATAGGCTTCTACCGCTTTGGCTAGGGTAGTCTTGATATAAACAGTAGCCCGATATTGTTTGATACTCCAACCTTCGATAAAACGAGTTTCTACTTTAACGCCATTTTTGTCTTTGGCAACTTTCCAGGATTGAGCAGATAGGGTAGAAAAAGAACTGAATAGACCTAAAACAATGAGCAGAGAATAAATGGGATAGTGAGTGGTTCGCATTGTCATTTTTTTGAGATGATTAATAAACCCTATAATATAAGCTAATTAGAGCAAATATGCAATTACAAAAGTTAATTGAACCATTTAAAAAGACATCAAATGTCAGATTTACAGCCAATTGGTGCTTGATGTTGTTGGTTATTCTTGCTGTTAACGAAATAGGGAATGGTGTAATTATCTAAAAACAAAAAAAGTGCCGCCTTTGAGATCGGCTAGCACTTTTAATTATTTTTATTATAAACTTGTGTTTTGATAATAAGGCGTTTAGATGGATTTAAGATTGCCTTATTTAACTTTTACACGTGGAATCATCTGATAATAAAGCCAAGGAATATAACGCTTGATATAAGCCATGAGTACTTCTTTTTTGCCAATATAAACTTCCTTTTTCTTCTTGGCAATTGCAGAGAGCATCTTTTGCGCAAATACATTGACATCCATACCTTCGTTTTGTCGGCTATCCATGCTACCTTGAGCAGTGCCATTGCCAACAAATGCATTGATTGAAACTTGTGTTTTGATAAAACCAGGGCTAATGATTGTTATCGTAATATTGTCATTGACCAATTCAGCTCGTAGCGAGTCAAAAAAGCCATGCAAAGCATGTTTAGTAGCAGCATACGCAGAGCGGTAAGGCGTTCCTAGAACGCCTGTTAAGCTAGTAACGGTTACAATTTGCCCTTCTTGTTGTTTTAGGAAGGTAGGCAGCAATGCCTTGGTAAGTGCAACGGTTCCCAAATAGTTGATGTTCATCAATCGTTGATCTACTTCAAAGATGGTATCCTTTGCCAAAGAGCGTTGAGAAATTCCACCATTGTTAATTAATAGGTCAATGCGACCATGTTGGTGAATTACTTGTTGCACAATTTTAGGAATTTGATCGTGTTGTTCCAAATCCAATACTTGTACATAAATTGCTTTGCAATCTTTTAAACAGCGTTGTTGTACTTTTTGGAGTGCCTCAATTTTTCGACTGGATAAAATAAGGGTAGCCTCTTGTTTTGCTAAGGCATAAGCCAAGGCTTCACCAATTCCAGAGGAGGCTCCTGTAATCCATATTATTTTATTTTTAAAGGACATATTCTGATTTAAATGAGTCAATTATCGTTTGTCCATTGCGATTACTACAACGGCAACATCTTGTTTGGCACTTGCGCTTTGTTTAAATGAGATGAGTGCTCCTGATTTATTTTGATAGTTTAAATCGTCAAACGCACGATTTCCTACTGCTGCCATCACATTGTCGTAAAAATTCCCTTTGCCTGCTCGATCTATTCTACTGCGAATTTCATCGGGGTTTAGTTCATCCTTGGAATAGACAATGGCCATAAAATCTCTATTCCCTTCATCATCGGCATAAAATTTACCAACTCCATCTCTAGGAAACAAGCGAGTACCTACAATTCCCATATATGCAGAATATTTGTCGGAAGGTGGGAAAACTTTTAGGGCAGCTCCTTGTCGATTGCCATTGTCAACTTCCTTGCTAAAAACATAGGTAAAACATTCTAAGGAATTGGTAATCTCAATTTTTAACTCTGTTCCTTTGGCAACAGGGGCGGTAGTTTCAAAAAGATTATCTCGAACATGGCGCAAAGTAATATTGGAGCGGTTTTGTACATCATAAAGACCACATTCAATGGCAAAATTGGTAGCAGAAGCTGTTTTTGCTTTTTGGTGTGGAAATACGCCATAAGCTTCTCGGCAAAATAGCTTGAAGTTTTCGTAACTAATGAAGACAAAACCATTGTCTCCCCATTCAGTACCCCAACTATTTTGAATTTCAAACTGTCGTTTATTATCGTCATAACCAATCAAGCACATGGCATGTCCCCCGTGGCTATTTACAGTGCGTTTTTCTGCCGAAGTAGGTCTCCAAACTCTTTTTCCCATCATATTCTGAAAGGAATAAGGTACTTTTGCCGCAATGATAACTGGAGCACCTTGTGCAATATTTTGTTTAACGGCTTCCAAATCAACATCGTAATTGCGACCTGTTTTAGTTAGGCGATTATAGCCTCGAATTCGATACCGCATAGCTTCTTGCAATTGTGATTGAGTTGGGCGTTTGTTACAACTATTGGGATCGTATGGAAATTTAGAAAATTGCAACAAGCCTTTTTGTTTCATGTGTTCTAATGCCTCCCCTGTATAAGCACCTTGACAGCCACGCAATCCAATTTGGTTGTACAAAAAGGAAGGGCTAAAGGTTGTACTATTGGGATTGGCTCCTGTTGTTGCTGCCTCCAAAATGGTTCTTGCGGCATAGGCACTTGCCCAACCTACACAAGAGCCCTGTTGTCCTTGGTTGAGTGGTCTAGGGGCAAATTGGCGCAACGAAACGGCTTTGGGCAGACTGTATTTGCTACTCATGGGAGAAAGTGCTGCAAAGACTTTGGATTCGTCGTATTTTTCTTGATTAATGTCACAACCCATGCTGTAGATATTCTCTTGCGTGTTGTTTCCTGGTCCACTCATTACAAAAACAATAACTCCTATAATGATAATAGGAATTGCAAATTTGGGGTATCGAAACGCAAACATGATAACAGCCATAATGATAGCACTATTATTACGACCTCCGCCACCTCCACGGTTATCATTGTTGTTAGAATTAGAATTGTTATCGGGTCTAAAACGTATTGCCATGTTGTTTGAGATTATAATAGTCCGTGCATTTTTTGTGTTTTTTATTAAAAATGCAAAAAAGTATCTTGTATTCAATTAATTAAGATGCTAAGAGATAAGCTGTGTTGTCTTGCTCATCAACTGCGCAGTACTTATGGGATAATCGAATACGATTTTTGTACGGACTAATGAGATTAGGAATGAAAATAAAATGCTATTTTGCAATAAACGAGCCATTCTAATTACCTAATGAGGCTATATGACTGTATAGAATTTAAGATACAAACCTTTTTTATTTATCCCTAAAAATATAGAATCAAAAAACCTTAACTTGCTTAGTTTGATGAAATGCAAGTGCTTAATTAAATTTCAAATTTCATACGTACATCTTCGGGCAAGTCTTCTAAATAATCAACATCACTCAACATGGGAAGCTCTGCATAACTATAGCCCAATGCTTCTAGATCAATAAGCGTATCGTGGTACAAACGTTCTTGACTCCATTTTTTATGGTTAAAAATAACCGATTCTAATTGGCGCATACCCAGTAAGTAATAGCCCCCATCGTTGGCAGGACCAATGACAAAATTATGCTGATCGAGCGCTTCAAAAGCTTGACTTATAATTTCTGTAGATAGCTCATAGCAATCGCTTCCAATAATAATAACTTGTTGATAGCCTTCCTTGAACATTTGCTCAAAAGCAGCATACATTTTTTGCCCTAAATCTCCTTGGATTTGTACTGTTTTGGAAAATAAATCGTTGGAAAATTCATCGTCTAAATCCGTATGAGTAGAATAAAAAACACGGCGTTCACAATTGACTTTACTCGTAATTTGAGCCGTATATTCTAATAAGAATTTATAAATTTCTAAGGCTTTTTGATCCCCAACCGAAGCGGCTAGGCGTGTTTTTGCTGTTCCTAAAACTGGATTCTTTGCAAAAACCATTAGTGATTTTTTTTTGTTTATCATTCGTTTTGGATGCTTATGTATATGTTTAGTGAACTATTGTCAACGGGCAATGTATTTTGTTTTATGGAGTATAAACTACTTCAACACTATTTTTAATCCATTTGCCCCAAGAAGGGGAGTAACCATGGACTTTATTAACGTTAAGACCAGAAGAATCAACAACAGTTTGTCCTTGATTGACCCATTCAAAGATGCCACCATAAAGATTATACACCTGAGAGAACCCCATGCTCAACAGTTGTTCCCCAATTCGTTCACTTCTATACCCAACAGAGCAGTAAAGAAGAATCTTTTTATGTTTAGGAATCGTTGAGATAACCGCCTCATTGAGATTTGGATAGTTAATCCAAACTGCATTAGGAAGAGCACTGACAGCATATTCATTAGCAGCACGAGTATCTAAAATGATATAATCCTCCCAATGTTGTATTTGTTGAGGACGAACCAGTGGGATCGTATTTTTATAGAGTGCTTTAAGCATGTGGTGGTAATCAGAAGCCAAAAAGACTCGAATCCAGCGAATCCCTAGAAAACCCAAAATAAAGAGCAATCCCAAGCCACCAATCAGAAGCATTGTTTTCATGTATATCTAATTGCAGTTTTTAACGTTATAATTTAAGACCATATTTTTTTGATAATGCCTAGCCAAGCTGTTGCCCAATAAACAATCCAAGCTAAAAAACAGCCCAATATAGCACCCATTGTAACATCTAATGGATAATGTACGCCTACATAAACTTGGCTATAGGCGATTAAACCCGCCCAAAAAAATAAAAGGACAAAATACCGTTTTTGCCAATTTAGACGAAACAACAAAAAAAGTTGCATGGCAAAGGCAAAGTGATTGGTGGCATGTGACGAAGTGAAACTATAACCACCACCACAGGGTACCAATTCACGAACAGCCCCTAAATTAGTATCGTTACAAGGACGGATGCGCTCAATTGTTTTTTTGATCCATTGGCTGCTCACCTGATCTGAAAGACCAATGGTTAGCCCTATGATAATTAAAACCCAAACCGTTTTAAAACCTCTATCTTTGCCAATAATAAGGAGCAAAAGTGCATAAAGTGGAATCCAAGTCTTTTTGTTGCGCCAGTAGGGAAGGATTACATCCAAAAAATCATTGTGCCAAGTGCCATTGATTAACCCAAAGGCTGCTTGATCCCATTCTATCAGATGTTCTAACATGGTTTTGCAATAAGAATAAGGCGGTCAGAATGAATTGGATCGTAAGGTTTGAGGTCAAAACTTCCAAAAGTTTGGACTAGTTTTAGTCCTACCTGCTCAAACAAACGCTTAAAGTCTGCCAAGGTAAAGGCACGAACACGTTCTTGGAAATCAAATTGATTTCCTTGATCTTCAAAGCGAATGTCTTTTAGAATATAACCGTTTTCTACTCTTCTATTGATCTTAAAGGAAATTCCAGAAAGTGTTTTTTCTTCCGATAATACCAAGTTTTGAATTACCTTATGTGCGTTAAAAAAGTCTATGACTAGTGTACTATTGGGCGATTTTAACCCATTTTTCATGGCTTGAAGCGTCTGAAGGTGTTCTTCTTCTGAGGGGAAATAACCAAAGCTGGTAAATAGATTAAAAATATAATCAAAGGGTCCTACGCTTAAAGGTTGTCGCATATCATGGGTATCGAAATGCAAATGTTTGTGCTCAAATTGGCGGGCATACTCAATACTTTCTGGTGATAAATCAACACCTACCACATCAAAATTTTTGTCTGCAAGATAAATAGAATGCCGTCCTTTTCCACAAGCCAAATCCAAGATTTTTGCCTGCTCAGGAACTTGGAGATGTTGTACTAAATTATCCATAAAAAAATGAGCTTCTGTATCATCTCTGTGTTGGTATAATAAGTGATAATAACTGGAATCAAACCAAGTAGCAAACCAAGTACTCATAGTGTCGTCTGTTTTATCCTGTATACAGGTTTATTTTTAATGTGCGATAAAGTTTATTCGTTTTTGGGCGAATGGACAAGGTAATAGTTTTGATGATAACACTTTATTTTTAAGAACTGTTTATTCTAGATTGTAAAATTTAATAAATAGGGGTAGCTTGGGACACTTTAGCCAACTAGTTCCCTATATTTGTCTTGTTGGCAACAGCCTTGTTGTAATAAATTTCAAAATAGGAGGAGATAATTAAAAAAACTTTGATAGCTCAATTAAAATTTCTTTTATTTGCAACAAAGCCCAGTTCATTATATTTACGCTCGTAAAAAAAAACTAAATACTTCATTAATAACATAGTTAAATAGATAATATGTAATTTTTTTGATACACATCCTCCGATTGAAACCAAAAAAGAAAAGTAATCCACCATTTTTAGTCTAATTGATCTGATTGAGAAGAATCGTCTGATCGATGGATAAGAATTTTTTAATAGATAAATGAAGAATACCTATATTGACTTAATAGAACAAAGTTATTACTTTCCACAAGAAGGCTTTGATCTCAATAATCAATTTTTGACCTTTCATGGGGTTTCACTGAAATATTTAATAGACAAATACGGCACGCCTTTTAAATTTATTTACCTTCCCAAAATAGGAGATCAAATTAAGAAGGCTAGGAATTTGTTTAAACGAGCCATCAAGAAAAATAATTACCAAGGGAGCTATCATTTTTGTTATTGCACGAAATGCAATCATTTTTATCATGTATTAAGTGAAGCACTAAAACACGATGTAAATTTAGAGACTTCGTCTTCTTTTGATATAGATTTAATCTTAAAATTGTTTTTAGAAGGAAAAATAGATAAAGAACGCACCATCCTTCACAATGGTTATAAAACCGATGATTATTTAGTAAAAATTCTTCAATTAGTTGAATCTGGATTTACCAATTCTGTAATTATTCTGGATAGTGCAGATGAACTAAAGCGAATACAGGCGTTGAACCCTTCTAAAAAAATTAAAATAGGGGTTCGAATGGCTATTAATGAAGAAGCTCAATCTGCCTATTATACGTCTAGATTAGGAATTCCTGCACAGAAAATGTTAGCATTTTTTAGAGAACATCTTAAGGATAGTGAACAATTTGAATTAAAGATGCTCCATTTTTTTGTTGATTCAGGAATCAAAGACACACTTTATTATTGGAGAGAATTTCAACGAGCATTAAGTTTATATATTGATATAAAAAAAGAATCTGAGAGCTTGACCGCTTTTAATTTGGGAGGAGGCTTTCCCATTCGTAATCATTTGGGCTTTGAATATAATTATGAGTACATGATTAATGAAATTGTAAGCACCATCAAGCAGACTTGCACACAAGAAGGGATAGACACACCTAATATATTCACAGAGTTTGGAAAATATACCGTGGGAGAGTCTAGTGCCATTATTTTTGAAGTACTCGAACAAAAACAACAAAATGATACAGAGGCTTGGTATATCATTAACAATAGCTTGATGAATACCATTCCAGACGCTTGGTCCATTCACGAAAAGTTTATCTTGTTGCCTATTAATAAATGGCAGAATGAGTATCAACGAGTCAACATAGGAGGAATAAGTTGTGATCATTCAGATTATTATAATTCTGAAGATTTTAACCAAGAAATTTTATTGCCCAAATATCCAAAGGAGGATAAAGAGCCTTTGTATTTAGGTTTTTTTCATACAGGGGCTTATCAAGATGCGATTAGTGGTTATGGGGGAATCAAACATTGTCTTATCCCTGCACCAAAGCATGTTATCATTGATCGGGACGAAAATGGACATTTTATAGATTATGTGTATAGAGAAGAGCAATCTGTACAAGAAATGTTTAAGATTTTGGGTTATAAAAATACATAAAGATTTTGGTGTTGACTATAGAGGTTGTTTTTTGCTAAAGAAATGTCCTTAGGCTATCTAAGCCTCAAAGTATATGAAAAGATGGATTTTTTTTAGAACGAACATAGTCGAGTTTAGATTGAAATAAAGCAGCCATTTTTGCTGCTCGCATTTTGGTTTCAGCTGCTTTTTCACCTGTGAAAGACTCATCTATTGTTGCAACAAACAAACTTAGCCATCTTTCAAAATGTGGAGGGTGAATAGCTAGGTT
Organism: Aureispira anguillae; assembly: GCF_026000115.1. GTDB lineage: Bacteria > Bacteroidota > Bacteroidia > Chitinophagales > Saprospiraceae > Aureispira > Aureispira anguillae. The sequence continues at coordinate 4,034,483 of NZ_AP026867.1, read as the reverse complement.
GGCATGTTTCGAAAAAGGATTGCCTCTATAGTCTTTTTGTCCAAATAGAACGGTATTCCAAAAACCATACATTCGTGTTAAGTGGCTTGGCCAAACTTCATCGGGAATTTGCGCTGCAAAGATAGGTCCCAAAAGGGCATCTTGCCGAACCTTTTCATAAAAGGCATCTACAAATAATTTTACTTCCGTTTTGCTAGTGATCTCGTTCATAACTGTTAATTTTAATGAAACTCGTGATTAAAAAAACAACTTTTATTGCTTCAAGTACAACATAATAAAAGTGATGGTTGCTTTTGGCGATTGAAATACCAGCCAATATTTTGTCGATTCGTGTGCTAAGTAGGGGAAGCAACCAAAGGCTTTGTATTGTTACGATTACAAGCGGTATCAATAGAACCAATGTCGTTAGTTTATCCAACTGCTTGTATTGGAAAATGAGCCATACCAATAAAAATAGCACAAAGAGGCATTCAAATTTGTTGAGCGCAGCAAAGACCAATTGACCAATCCCTAAGCCCAAACTAAGTGTTATATTGGGTGCCTGAAACTTAAGAGGAGCTTCCAAAAAAGAAATTCCTAGCACCATTCCTGACCAAATTCCCAAAATTAGAAGGGCAATTACTTTTAGTTTCATTGATGTTGTTATTTATAAAAGAAACAAAAAAGATCTTTTTATCTTTTATTGATTTAAATTTTTATCGTTTAAAAACTTCTTCATGAAAACCTGCCACTAAATCTTGTAAACTATTGTTTTTGCACATGGCGTTGAGTTCATCCCGAACCACTTCAAATTTGTTATGAAGGGGACAAGGTCGTTGGGCATTACAAGCCATTAACCCTAACCCACATTTGTTAAACACACCAGCCCCGTCTATTGCTTCTACTATATCATAAATAGAAATATTGTCTAGGGGTTGGGCAATATAAAATCCCCCAGAAGGACCTTTTTGAGAACAAATAATTGATCGTTTGACTAGGTTTTGTAAAATTTTAGCGGTAAACGACTCTGGCGTATTGGCCAATATGCAAATCTCTTTAATTCCTATCTTTTTGCTTTCTTTGCCCGCTTCAGCAATGACAATTAATGCTCTTATTCCATATTCACATGCTTTAGAAAACATAATCTACTTGTTTATTGATTAAGTGTAGTACAAATATAAGATAAAAAGGTCTTTTATTCCATATTTGTGGAAAAAGATTCAAAAAATAGTTGAAAGAGGAGAGAGGTTGATTGGGCTGGGCTTTGAGAGGCAACAACAAGTTTTGTAGAATATAAGGAAATCAATAACTTTGAAGCGATCTAGTTTCTAAAGTTCAATATCCAAACGGCATAATTAAGACCGTTAATTAAAATTTCCACATGATTGTCAAAAGACAACATCTTTTAAATTAAAAAGCAATGCTAGGATTATTACAGCGCATAGGGATCAGTTTTTTTCTTTTTTTAGGTTGGTTAAGTTTTATTCAAGCCCAGCAGCTCCCCAAAACACCTTATGCGCCCTATGGAGGAGTTTTTACTCCAAAGGGGACTTTGAGAGTATTGTTTGTGTTTGTCACCTATAAAGACAAAAGTTCATCTAATCCTAATTTTGAGAATAAAAACTACCCACTTCCCGATTGGAATTATACCTCCAATAATAAACTGCCTGACTTTGTGGACAAAGAAACAGGAAACTGTCCTCAATATATATTTAATAAGGTAGCAGACTTTGAAAAGTATATGGATGAAGTACCCAATAATTTTTCTAAGGAATTTGCTTTAATGTCCAATGGTCAATTTAAGTTAATCGGAGACGTTTTTAAAGATGCCAACGGAAAACCAACAGTAGTCGAAATTGACCCAACAGGGGGATATTCTTGGTCTCACCTTAATGGGCGAGCAGTTGAAGCCATGCAGAAAATTAATCCTAATGTTGATTTATCTCGTTTTGATCAACGCAAGAATTTACCCAATTTTAAATTTGATAATTCAGATACCAGTCTACATAAGCCAGATGGCATACTTGATTTTGTGGTGTTTGTGCATCGTTATAACAAAAACTGGAAAGAAGCACCCAAGCCAGGAATGAGGGGTTGGACAGGATCAGGAGGAGGTTTTGCAGCAACGGGAGTATTAGCCAAAAATAGAATTAATGGTTATCGAATAGCGGAAGGGTTTACCATGACCTACCGCTCTGGTGTTTTTGTACATGAGGTTGCCCATGTTTTATTTAATGCCCCTCATATTATGGGCGTTAATAATGTGGTTGGAGATTACTTTTATTTGTTGAGTGCAGGCTGGGGAATTATGTCTCCTATTAGCATGTTCCGAGGTTTTAATGCTTGGGAGCGTTGGTATACTGGTTTTTCGGACTTGGTAGCAGATGTAAAAACAGCAGAAGATCTAAAGGCGAATAATGTCTTTGTATTGCGTGATTTTTTTACAACGGGAGATGCTATGCGCATTCAAATTCCCTTTTCGGGAGGACAATATTTATGGTTAGAAAACCACGCTAAACTTCATCCCATGGATGAGCATCCTTGGAAAGGGAGTGTTGTAGGAGTTGGGGATACGGTTGCAGGATCAGCCAAAGGTATTTATGCCTATGTAGAAGCAATAGAAAGCAGCAGAAATGTGATTTTTTCCCCTCTATCTAGCCGTGCCAATGGTATAAAGGTATTGCATGCAGGTGGAAATTATGATTATCACTTGTATGAGGAGCTTCCCGATCTTAGGAACAATTGGGGCAATGTAATGAAAAGCTTTAAGAGAATGCAAGAAAACCCAATTTCGGGTATCAACAATCTATATCGATTTCCTTATGATAAAAACAAGGATGGCATCATCAAAATAGACCCTAATTATAACTCTAGTAGAACGGAGTGGTTTGTGCCTATTTTTCGGGAGGAAGTACAGCCTGATTCATTTGTAAATATTTATGGTTGTTATGGTGTTTATAATGCCCAAAAATGCCAAAATTATAGCCGCCCTGTTGCTTTTAGAGCAGGCGATTATTTAGATATGAGTTCTAATCCCATGCCGCTGAATTATCCAAAGTATAATCTAAAAGAAAAAAAGTTAGCTCCCTATAAGTTGAATGGCTTGGCACTTAAGTTTTCTAAAATAGAACATACAAATGATATGAAGGTTGAAGTTCGTTTTGGGCAAACTAGTTTGTGTCAGGATAGGCGATGGACTGGAAATATTCAGTTGCCTAATATAACAGGAGATGACCAAGCAGACTTGGAAGTTGCTCCATGTATAACACTAACCTTAGATAAAAGTGGAACAACCAATACACATGTCCAAACAGAGGCAGGAGATTTTGTGCACCCTACCGTTTTTACCGTAAAAAGTGGGGCTACCTTGCACTTAAAACAACGGGCTAAGTTGATTGTTAAAGCCAATTCAAAACTAATTGTAGAGGAAGGAGCAAAAATACGTTTGGATAAAAAAGCACGAATTATCATCAAACCTAGTGCCGAATTTATTTTTAAGAAAGGGGCGATTGAAAAACATAATCGTGCAAAGGTCATTAGAGAGAGGAAAAGTTAACTTTTGTCTTTGTTATTTAGAATTTCTCTAAATAATAAGGAGTGTTAACAAAACGATAAAATAGGCATAAGAAAACAAAACGAAATTTTATATTTGCAGCATAGCTGGTACCTTTATCAGCTCTTATTAATTTATTTACATTATATTAATTTATATACAAGCTATATGACACTCTCAACAGGTCTTATCTTTGGTATAATTTTTATTTTGATGTTTATTGTTGTAATCGCAACAGTTGCAGAAGGTTTGGTGAAAATTGCTGCAAAACATCACGGTGAAAATCCAGAGAAATACGGCGTCTTACCTAATGACTTGCCAAGTATACTCAACCGAGGTGGAGGTTCCCCTAGTTATGTTTCTCAAAACGACCATTATGTCAACCTAAAAAAAGGTTTTGACATTAATCTTTTGGGGGCTGCATCACTAGAGCATGGAATAGTATCTGTGCATTCTTCAACTTATGCATTAAAACCCAAAGATTTTATTGGCATGATGCCAATTCCTAAAGTGGTTCTTGCAGAAGGTGACTCAGTGAAAGCTGGAGATACTGTTTTTTATGACAAAAAACGTCCAGAAATTAAATATGCAGCTCCAGTGAGTGGTGAAATGCTTAAAATCCAAAGAGGAGACAAGCGTTCTATCAATGAAGTTGTAATTTTGGCGGACAAAGAAATTGAATACCGTCAGTATGAGCTACCTAACTTGGACACCGTAAGTCGTGAAGACTTGGTTGCATTCTTGTTGGATTCTGGTGCTTGGCCATTTATTCGTCAACGTCCATTTGACATTGTTGCAGAGCATACTATTATGCCTAAGGCAATTTTTGTAACTACTTTTGATACAGCTCCTTTGGCTCCAAGTTTTGATTTAACAGTAGCTGGAAAAGAAGCTGAATTTCAAAAAGGGTTGGATGTCTTAGCTAAATTGACGAACGGAGGATTGCACTTAGGTTTAGATGCAAGAGGAGATAAAGCTCCTGCTGCTGCCTTTACAAATGCTACGGGAGTACAAAAGCACTGGTTTAATGGTCCACATCCTGCTGGAAACGTAGGAGTGCATATTCACCATGTAAGTCCTGTTAATACTGGCGAAACAGTTTGGCACTTGGATGTACATGGCGTTTTAGTATTAGGAACTTTGTTTACCAAAGGTATTTTTGATACAGAGCGTGTAATTGCATTGACTGGAGATGAAATGCCAAATCCTCGTTATGTAAGAGCGCATCAAGGGCTTTGCATCGAGAAAATGGTTGCTGATGTTCCATTTACCGAACAAATTACTACTACAGATAAAGAAGGGAAACCTGTTTCTATTAATAGAAAAGCAATTCGTTTAATTTCTGGTGATCCATTAACAGGAAAAGAAATTGAACCGAATGGCTATTTAGGCTTTTTTGATGATCAACTGATGACCATTGAAGAAGGAGACTATTATGAATTGTTTGGTTGGTTGATTCCAAGAACGGGGCATCCTACTCAAAATCGTACTTTCCCTGGAGGTTTTGTTCCTAGTTCTGTTTATAAAGCAGATACGCAACAAAATGGAGAGCATAGAGCATTTGTTGTTTCTGGTGAATACGAAAGTGTTTTACCAATGGATATTTATCCACAATATTTGTTGAGAGCAATTCAGGCAAATGATTTCGAAAAAATGGAAGGTTTGGGAATCTTAGAATTGGGAGAAGAAGATGTTGCTTTGTGTGAATATGTATGTACTTCTAAGCATCCTGTTCAAAAAACACTTCGAGAAGGTTTAGAGTTGCTAAGAGAGCAAGGCTAATCAATCAGTATATAATAATAATATTAATCTAGTAGAAATAAATACTAATAATAAAGTAACCTTATGGGACTTTTTGATGTAGAATTTTGGAAAAAGATAGAGCCAAGCAAAGACAAAAAATTTGCACATGGTCTTTATGACGGGCTTTTTACACTCTTTTTCAAACCTAACGAGGTGACTCATGGAGGCACTCATATTAAGGGTCCTATGGACCTAAAGCGTTTGATGATTCACGTAGTGATTGCATTGCAATTGTGCTATGTACTAGGTGCATACAATATTGGTCATCAACATTTTTTGGCGCTAGGTGAGCATACTGGTGTTTTGGATGCTGTACATCTAAAGCTAGTTATCGGACTAATGTCTATCTTACCCCTTTTTATAGTATCTAACTTAGTGGGGCTAGGAATTGAATTTTATTTTGCTTCACAAAAAGGACATCCAATTGAGGAAGGGTACTTGGTAACAGGAGCATTGATTCCTTTGATTATGCCGCCAGACATTCCGTTGTGGATGTTATCTTTGGCGATTATTTTTGCTGTATTGTTGGCAAAAGAGGCATTTGGAGGAACAGGAATGAACGTGGTTAACATTGCTTTGATGGCACGTGCATTTATTTTCTTTGCTTATCCTACTGAAATCTCAGGTGATGCCCCTTGGGTAGCTGCTATTGATTTTAATGCTGGTGTAACAGAATATAGTTTCTTGCATACTATGTTTAATGGTTTGTTTGAAAGCTTTGGATGGACAACGTTCCTTAATGGACAACCACTCTTAGAATCCTTTACTGGTGCAACGCCATTGGTATTGGCAAGAACTGGAGGCTGGGAGGCTGTAACAGAAGTATATTCTACAGGAGCTATGTTTGTAGGAGGTATTCCTGGTTGTGTTGGAGAAACTTCTAAATTGGCAATTTTAGCAGGTATTGGTATCTTGTTATTAACACGTGTTGCTAGTTGGAGAATTATGTTTTCAATGACATTGGGTGTTGCCCTAACAGGTATGTTATTTAACGTTTGGGGCTTTAATGCTTATATGGATGTACCTTGGTACAATCATTTTCTAATGGGTGGTTTGATGTTCGCTTTGGCCTTTATGGCAACCGATCCAGTTACTGCTTGTGGAACGAATACTGGTAAGTGGATCTATGGATTCCTAATTGGGGTATTCGGTATGGTTATTCGTGTAATGAATCCTGCTTACGCAGAGGGATGGATGTTGGCTATTTTATTGATGAATGTATTCGCGCCAACCATTGATTTCTATGTAGTAGATGCAAATATTAATAGACGTTTAAAAAGAGCTAAAGCTAAATAAAAATGGGAGAGAAAAAAGAAATGAATGTTTACGTGTATGTATTAATGATTACATCCGTAACCGCTTTAATCTTATCGCTTTTATATACTAGTCTCAATCCAATTTTTGAAGCTAATAGAGCGGAAGCTAAAAAAGTCGCAATTTTAAGTTGTATTCCTGATTCTACAATTGTTTTAGGCGATCCTAGTTCTGTAGAAAAAGCTTATGGAAAAGTAGAAATGGTTGCTGTAACAGAATCTGGTCAGGTATTTACTAAGGACGACTTGGATAAAATTAATGCAACAGCAACAGGTGGTGCAAAAAAATACAAAGAATTGGCTGAGTTAGACTTGGGCAATGAAGAAAAGAGAAAACCTGAAGATCGTTTGTATCCTGTTTATGAATATTCTAATGAGAATGGCAAAAAGACTTATGTTGTTGCTATCCGTGGGAATGGACTATGGGACAAGATTTGGGCTTATATTGCTTTGGAAGCTGATTTGAATACCATTGCAGGAGTTTATTTTGATCACAAAAACGAAACACCAGGTTTGGGTGCGGAAATCAAAGACAGTGAGAAATTCAAAGCTCAGTTTATTGGTAAAAAAGTTTTTGAAGGTTCTAATGTAGCTTTGACTGTGTTGAAGCGTCCTAAAAAAGGAGAACACTTTGTAACAGGGATTTCTGGAGCTACCATTACTAGTGATGGGGTAACGGTTATGTTTGACAAAGGAATGAGCAAGTACGAAACTTACTTCGAAACACTTCACAACAATAAAAAATAGAAATTGCATCTTGCAATTCAATAAAAAATTATAAACTATAAATAATTGTAGCACAATGGCTGATACTATAGTTGATTCAAAAAAACAAGGAGGATTACTTGGAAAAGAAGAGCGTATGCTTTTGAAAGATCCGCTTCACAGTAATAATCCTATTACCATTCAAGTTTTGGGAATTTGTTCTGCTTTGGCAGTAACAGGCTCGGTATCCAAATCTTTGGTTATGGCAGTGGCACTTATTTTTGTATGTGCATCTTCTAGTTTAATTATTTCTTTGCTTAGAAATTCTATTCCTAGTTCTATTCGTATGATTGTACAATTGCTTGTAATTGCAGGTTTGGTACAAATTGTAGAAATCGTATTAGGAGCATTTGCTTATACTGCTTATGTAGAACTTTCTGTATTTATTGGTTTGATTATTACCAACTGTATTGTAATGGGACGTCTAGAGGCGTTTGCAATGGGCAACAACCCTTGGCAATCGTTCTTGGATGGAGTTGGAAACGGTTTGGGATATGGATGGATTTTGGTAGCCATGGCTGTCGTTCGTGAGCTATTGGGCAAAGGTACTTTTATGGGATGGGAAATCTTATCTCCAGAATGGTATGTTGCCAATAACTTGATGGTTTTGCCAGCATCTTCTTTATTCGTAATTGGTATCTTTATCTGGATACAGCGTGCCGTTGATCCTAGCTTAGTAGACAAATCTTAATACTAGCTTTCAACCAATTTTTCTTGTAAATTATTATAAATCTAACGATAAAATGGGCGATACATTAAATATCTTTATCAAAGCTGCCTTTATTGATAACATGATTTTAGCATATTTCTTAGGAATGTGTTCTTATCTTGCTGTATCAAAAACTGTAAAAACTGCTGTGGGTTTAGGATTGGCTGTCATCTTTGTATTGGGCATTACGATGCCAATCAACTGGGCAATTAATACTTACCTGTTGTCTGATGGAGCGATCATACCAGGAGTTAACTTAACCTTTTTGCGTCTAATCTTGTTCATTGCTGTAATTGCATCTATGGTACAATTAGTAGAAATGATCATTGAGAAAGTTTCTCCAGCACTCTACAATTCATTGGGGATTTTCCTTCCTCTAATTACGGTAAACTGTGCCATCCTTGGGGGGTCTTTGTTTATGGTCTCTAGAGAATATGGTTTTGGAGAGTCTGTATCTTTTGGATTGGGTTCTGGTGTTGGATGGTTCCTAGCTATTGTAGCAATTGCATCTATTCGTGAGAAATTGCGTACTGCAGATGTACCTCCTGCTTTGAGAGGTTTGGGAATTGCATTTATCATCACAGGATTAATGGGCATTGCCTTTATGAGTTTGGCTGGATTAAACCCTAGCGATTTTAATTAATTATGACTTCTGCCTTATTGCGTAGTAACAATACTGCCAATAAATAAATATCATACTTATGACAATAGTAGTATCTATAATTGTTTTTTCAGTTTTAATTTTGATTCTATCTTCAGGATTATTAGCTGCTAGAAAGAAGCTGTTACCTCAAGGGGATGTAACGCTCTCTATTAATGATGGGGAAAAGAAAATTAGTACTAAGCCTGGTGCTAATTTGTTGACTGCCTTATCGGCTGATAGTATCTTCTTGCCATCTGCTTGTGGTGGTGGTGGAACTTGTGCCATGTGTAAATGTCAAATTACTGCTGGTGGTGGTGAGCCATTAGCAACAGAAATGAACCATTTAACTCGTAAGGAGGCTTCAGAACACTGGCGTTTGGCTTGCCAAGTAAAGGTGCGTGCTGATATGGACGTAGTGGTTCCTGCTGAGGTTTTTGGTATCAAAAAATGGGAATGCGAAGTGGTTTCTAACTACAACGTTGCTACCTTTATCAAAGAATTTGTGGTAAGAGTTCCAGAACCTGTATCTTTTGATGCTGGGGGGTATATCCAAATTGATGTACCTGCTATTACAGTAGATTACAAGGATATGAACATTGATTCTCACCCAAGAATGGGCAAGGCTAAAGATGAGTTCGAGGCAGAGTGGAATACACTAGATATGCGTCAGTTCAAAATGGTGAACGAAGAGCCTATCTTCCGTGCTTATTCTATGGCTAACCACCCTAAAGAAGCTGAGGAACAGCAAATCATTATGTTGAACATCCGTGTTGCGCCACCACCACCAGTATTTCATATGGTAGATGGTAAGCGTCAGTTCAAGGAGTACATGGATGTGAATCCTGGTATTTGTTCTTCTTATGTGTTTGGTTGTAAACCTGGCGACAAAGTAACTATTTCTGGTCCTTATGGTGAATTCCATATCAAACCTACCAAAAAAGAAATGGTTTATATTGGTGGTGGTGCTGGTATGGCTCCATTGCGTTCTCACTTATTCCACTTGTTCCACACCTTAAAAACTAGAGATAGAAAAGTGTGTTATTGGTATGGTGGACGTGCACCTCGTGAGTTGTTCTATATTGACGACTTTAGACAGATTGAAGCAGAGTTTGATAACTTTACCTTCCACATTACAATCGATAGAGATCCTAAAGATCCTAACTGGGTTGAGAAGAAGGATATTCATGATAAAGATGGAAACTGTTTCTTTGGTTTTGTTATGCCTGAGTTGAAAAGACATTATTTAGATCATCATCCAGAACCAGAAGAGATTGAATATTATTTCTGTGGTCCTCCAATGATGGCTCAATCTATCTTTACTTGTTTAGATCAATTGGGTGTTCCTAAAGAAAATATTGCATTTGATGATTTTGGTGAGTAAAACTTGCTAAAACAACAATGTTGCTAATAGAATTAAGCGTTATTTCGGTCATCCGAAATGGCGCTTTTTTTTGTTTTCTTTTATCTAAACGCTTGCGTTTAATAAAAGGAAGTGTTATTTTTGTTTAGACGATAGCGTTTATAAAAATAATAAAACAATTAAACGATAAAATATGCCCAAAGTAGTTGCACAAAAGGAGGATTGGATTGAGCTAGGATACCAACTGTTTACTCAATCGGGAGAAAGAGGAATTGTAGTGGAAGCAATGTCAAAGGTCTTAAAATGTAATAAGTCTAGTTTTTATTGGCACTTTAAGACCAAGAAAGATTTTATGAATTGCCTAGTGAAGTTTTGGATAGATAGGGACACACAACGGATAATGGAGCAGGTTAAAAAAGCAGCAACCGCCCAAGAGCAACTGGATTGTTTATTGGAAATTACCTTCAAAAAAGACCCCAATCTCGATTTTGTCTTTTATCTAAAACGATATGCACAGTCCAATTCAACGCTTCAGCATTTGATCGACCAAATTGATGCAGATAGAATTCAATTTACCGCAACTCTATTCCACAACTTAGGGAGCCCAAAGAAAGAAGCGCACAGAAAGGCTGTTTGTTTTTACAAATACCTAATTGGTTATCACGAAATGATTCGTTACAAAGAGCAGGGCAAAGACTATATAGAAGAGGTAAAACAAGAATTAGATTTATTGTTAAAATTTTAGTTATGAAGCATAAAAATACCTACTGGATTATTGGAGGCTTACTCAATCTTTTTACGGCAATGATACATTTGATGGGAGGGCAGTTGACACTGATTGATCCTTTGTTAAAAAGTGGCTTAGAAGCTCAGGTCAAAACTGAATTATTGGGCGTTTGGCATACCGTAACGGTGATTTTATTTCTAAGTACTTATGTATTGATCAAAAACGGTATTGGCCGTTCTAATCCAGCTCAAATTACTGCCATTAATAATTGGGGATGGATATATCTTTTATCAGGATTGGCATTTATAGGAGTTAGTTTATTGCATTGGGTTTTTGCTCCTCAATGGGTTTTATTGATTCCTATTGGAATTTTTTGTTTGCTGGGAGTCAGGGAGCATTGAAAAATGATACGGCTCCAATTTGATAACAGTACCTTATGTTTTTTGTTTTTTTATTATAAGAGCTTAGTTTAAATATTATAAATAATATAATATTTATTGGTTGTTTTGTTGAAATATAGTATCTTACATATATTTCAAACCAATTCCCTAATTAAGTTATGAAAGGCAAGGATTCCCAATCAGAAGATAGAACCAGTTTGGCTATTTCTAATCAAAACTCAGAAGCATCCAATCAAACCACAGATTTTGTAGACAACAGCCGAGAAGCTCAAGAGGCAAGAAGACTACAAAATATGGCAGATAATAGTGAAGAGTCTTTGAAAATGCAACAATGGCAAAATAAGATACAGCAGTCTGAAGAAAATTCAACAGGATTACCCGATGAGTTGAAGACTAACTTAGAAAATATGTCAGGAATGGCACTGGATCATGTCAAAGTACATTACAATTCTTCTAAACCTGCAAAATTAGGAGCCTATGCCTATGCAAAATTCCCTAATATCTACATAGCTCCTGGGCAAGAAAAATATCTTCCAGAAGAAGCTTGGCACATGGTGCAACAAATGCAAGGCCGTGTAGGAGCTACACAGAACGTCAATGGAACGCCAATTAATGATAACCCTTCTTTAGAAAAAGAGGCCATACAGGAGGGAAAAAAAGCTGCTAATAGCATCCAACAAAATAAAAAGAAGGACTTGGTTCAGAAGAAAGGACAACAAGGTGTTGTTCAACGGGCTAAAATAGAGAAAAAGTCGCATTATGGGACTTTTTCGGTGGATGATGCTAAATATAAGTTTATTAATAGTGATGGGCAGTTAGATCTTGACCTTACTTTTGAGCCTACAGGAAATGCTGACGCTACAAAGGTTGGCTTGGTACAAGTAATTAAAGATCAAAAAAATGGTAAAACTAATTTTATTGACCCTAATTCTAGTACAAAAGCAACAAAAAATGGTTCTTATGTAGATCAATTATCAGATAATTTAAATCCACTTTATGCAACAGGAGGGGTAGTTCCAGCAAAAGATGATGATAAATTGGAATCTTATTCTACCCCTGATGGAACACACGCAACAAAAGACCCTGTAAAAGGTTGGACTCCTGCTAACATAAAGGATAAACCAAGTATTAGTGGAGGAGCAAACTCTATGAAAGAATTTGAAACATCAGCCTTAGCTTTAGAAGGAAAGGATAAAGGAGAGTATTATGGTTCTGTAAAGTGGGGCTGGGAAAGAGATGGTTCTGGAAATCTTAGCAAAATTGATTTTGATCTTGTTTCTATGGGGGTGCCTTCTAAAAACTTTATGGAAGCGGCAGAGAAATGGAACAATGGAAAAGCTAGAGGTACTTTAGTTGTTAAAAATGATAATACAGATGCAGTTTCTATGACTTTAGTCAAACAATTTGAATTGCAAAAGGGAGATGAAGTTATACAAAAGGAAACACTAGGATCAGCTACCCAAAGTTATATTTCCTTTGAAGTAAAAACTTCCTCAAAAGATGCTACTCTTATTGGAAAGACTGGTATTATGAAGATTGAAGAACTAGAAGACAAAGGAGATGGAAAAGATACAGTTGATTTACCGATGATAAAAGTATTAGTCCCAACAGAGGATGATGTCTTTTTATATAAAGATCATGATAGACGAAAACTGCTTATAAAATTAAAAAGTGATACTCGTATGAAAAAAATTGATGAGGATGAAGAGAGAGGAATGGTTCAGATCGAAATCGTAGATGGGGAAAAAATTACTAAAGAAGGATGGGTATCTAAATCAAAAGTAAAAGATGAATAGTTTAATTTTTATACTGCTATTTTCATTTTGTAGTTGTCAAGCACATCAAACTACCTCAAAAAATAATGACTTAAACACAGATATGACACATTCTAAAAGTGATACCATAATTAAAAAACTGGTAGAAGACGAATATGGTGATTTTTTTAATTATGCCATTCAAGATCAAATTATTAAGGATGTCTGGGCAGAAGCAGGTGGGGTTGCTCCTCTAAAAGCGATTGTAATAGATGAAAAAGCACCAACGAAAGCACGTCTTTTGGCTTGCGAAGTCTTGATGAAAAATGAATTCACTTTTTTGCGAGATGAAGAGGTGAAAATAGACCGTGTTGCAGCTATTTATACGAATGCTTTGGTAAACAATACCACAGGAATGGCAAATTCTTGGGGATTTCTTTATGAACATAGGGACGAAGGACCTATTGGAATTATGTTGGTGATGCTTGGAGAAGAAGCGATTCCAGAGTTGGTTAAGTTATTAGACAATGAAACTATACATAAGTATCATGGGAGCAAAGAAGCTACAGTAGGAAATGGCTATCAATTCCGAGTAAAAGATTTTGCAGCCTATTATATTTGTAGAATAAAGAATATTGAAGCAGTTTACCATGAGACACATGCTGCTCGAGATACAGAAATTGAAAAATTGAAAGTGTTTTTAGAGAAAGATAAAAACTAAGCTTGCATTCTTCATTGTTATAATCAAAAAAGATAAAAAGATTTCTAAGAAAGCTGAATAAGCGTTTTTAGAAATCTTTTTTATTAAAGGATTACTCTTTTACAGCAACAAAAATATCGACAACAGCATCCGTTCTATTTTGGGCTTTAGCATCATAAACTTCAAAATCTGCGGTAAATTTTCGATTGATGTTCGTCTCCCAAATCTCCAACCAAGTTTGGTAAACAATCCCTTCGTCAAGATTGCCTTTTGCCGTAAATTTTACGCTGTTGCCCCCTTCAAAGGATTGCCCAATCATTCCTTCAGGAATATGATCTAGTGTGCTTACTTGGCAACCCAAAATGGTATCATAAGGCAGGGTATGATCGCCCTCATAATTGGTATAAATAGAATAGATTGCGTCGTTGATTTTATTGGGGATTTTAGCGACGATATTTTGGGTCATCAATTGCTCCCAAAGGGCAGGTATATCTTGGGCTGCCTGATTGTTTTGATTGGTCGTTCTAACAGAGATGCCAATAATTTTGAACGGCTCAACGGTTGTACTTTGCATAAAATTTATAGTTTTATAGTTTTATAAATAAAGGTTGTTTAGCAAAGATAGTGGAGCCAGTGACAGCCCTATGTCAGTAGGGGAGCGCAAAAAAAAAGAATAAAAAAAAGCGTTAAACCCAACTGGACTTAACGCTTTTTATAATAAGGTTATTACGCTTATTTTACTGCATCGATAATTGCTTTGAAAGCTTCAGGCTCATTCATCGCTAAATCAGCTAGAACCTTACGATTCAACTCAATACCTTTTTGGCTTAACTTGTGCATGAACTGAGAATAAGAAAGTCCATATTCACGAGCACCAGCATTGATACGAGTGATCCACAAGCTACGGAAATTGCGTTTCTTTTGTTTACGGTCGCGGTAAGCGTATTGTAAACCTCTTTCAACAGCATTTTTGGCTACTGTGTAGACTTTTGATCTAGCACCAAAGTAACCTTTCGCTTGTTTTAATATCTTCTTTCTTCTTTTTCTTGATGCAACAGAATTAACTGAACGTGGCATACTAATTAAATTTTAAAAAAATAAACTAATGTGAGAAATCAGGGGTGCTAGGCAAAGAAGACGCCCACACTTGTCCGCTGTTCTCAATCTTTCACGGTGGAGTATCAACTCCCACTCTTCTAGTACAATTACTTACCTAGTAAGTGCTTGATACGCTTCTCATCACTTTTGTGGACAATAGCATCATGACCAGCCAACAATTTACGTTTTTTCGACTTTTTAGTCAAAATGTGACGCAAACCAGCTCTACGACGCTTAATCTTGCCAGAACCTGTGAGTTTGAAACGTTTCTTAGTACCAGAATGTGATTTCATTTTTGGCATAATAACGAATTCTTTATTTAGGGTAAACCCTAATGGTTTATTAAAAAGTGCTGCAAATATAGTTATTTTGATGGGAAAAATAAAACGAATAGCAAAAAGTTTGACTTAAGCATTACTTTTACTATTCGTTTTGTGTTGCTGAACACAAGCCCAACAACGAGACAATAACTATTTTGAGGCAAAAAAGATGGTTTTTTGCCTATATCATTCTAAGAGTGGTTCTGTTAGGCAGAAAATGAAGTGCCACAACCACAGCTTTCTTTTGCATTGGGATTATTAAAGGTAAAGCCTCTATTTTGTAGCCCATCCAAGAAGTCAATTTCAATACCTACTAAGTAAATGGCATGTGCTTTATTCATAATCACACGAAGCCCACCAGCGACAAATTCATCGTCATTTTCTTTCTTTTCATCAAAACCCAAAATATAGGTAAAACCAGAACAGCCACCACCTTTGACACCAACTCTAAGACCGTGTTGATCGGTAACATTTTGGTCTGCCATAATCTTTTTTAATTGTGTTATAGCGCCCTCTGTCAATTTTACTGGAGCATCCAAATCAGTCATAATTAGTACTATTTTATCAATAATGTGCTTGTTTGCAGAATCAATAGCCCGTTAAAAATTTACCATAATCTGAAGGGTAAAAAAGACGGACTACTATAAATCAAAAGTAAGTAAGCAGAATGGGTTATGTATTAAACTTATCCATAATTTAGTTTTGCTTAGTTGCTTACTTTATACAAAGATACAAATTATATACTAAACATAGTGTAACTAAATTTAGTTCATTGCATTTTAAAATAAAAGAAAGCTCAAAAAGGAAATTTATGAATCAAATTTTATAGAAAAAGATAATTTTTAAAGAAGGTTTAAATCAAACTATTTATGGGAGCAAAAAAAATCAATAGCGATTTCATGAAAATAAGGAACAAGCTATTATCTTTGCACCGCTCATATTTAGGAATGACTAATAAAATAACAGAGATTGGTTGTTCTTGCAAATACTTTAAGAAACTTTATGGAAGCTATATTAGAAATATTAAAATTACTATTACCCTCATTGTTTGTTTTTTTAACCGCTTGGTTAGTATTACGTGCTTTTCTGAATAAAGAAGCGGATGTAGTGCGTGGAATGTTGGTGCGTGATTCAGAGAATAGAAGAACAGATTTACTCAAAACAACCAATAAGGCATTACTTCCTATTCGACTTCAGGCTTATGAGCGAATGACGCTATTTTGCTCAAGAATGGAAATTGGACAGTTGGTGACCAATACCAATGCTACGCCTGATATGACAGCAGAAATGTACAAAACAGCATTGATTCTACAGGTAGAAGAAGAATTTCACCACAATATTACGCAACAAGTTTATATGACAGATGATCTTTGGAACATTATTTTGTTAGCCAAAAAAGAAGTGACTCAAATCTGTCAGAAACTACATATAGATTTACAACAGCAATATGCTGACCAAGGAATAGAGGGAGAACCCTCATCTAAAGACTTTTTGGATGCTTTGGTGGCTTATTTAAAAACAACACCTCAAATTGGATACATTCAAGCGTTGAGTGCAATCAAAAAAGAAGTTGGTGTTTTGTTTGCTTAATTGGCAAGCTGTCACATCGCATAAGAAGCTACTTAGCCCCAAGGTTAAGTAGCTTTTGTTTTTAGCATTACTCTGTTGGAAATCACATAAACCCAGCTTGCTGACTCACGATCATGAATATAACCAACAAGGCTGCCAACAGCACAGCTACCACATAAACGTAGTGCACGAGTAGCTTGGTACTATGTACCAACTGGAATGCCTAGCAACATAGCTAATCAATGGAGTATTATTTTAGATAGTGGGCATTTTATTTTTTTAGCAGAAATAATTTATTTTTGATAATAAGAAAGAAGTGCTTCTGCTTTTTTTTAGTATTATGCGCTTTTGTTCGTTTGAAGAGGACCTACTTTTTAGTTGGTACCTAATATTATTTCAATCCAATTGATTCTGTATGTTTAAATCTACCTTTTTATCCCTCTGTTGTATTTTGTTATTTGGGGCTTGTCAGCCGCAAACTCATTTGGTGAAATCAGATCATCATTATCAAGAAGTAAAAGAATTAGAGGGGAAGGATCCTGCGATAACAGCGATGATTGCTCCTTATAAAAAGGAGTTGGAGGAGGATATGAATGCCGTTATTGGAGAGACTGCGAAAATGTTGACCAAAGCAAAGCCTGAATCTACTTTGGGGAATTGGGCCGCAGATTTGGTGCATAAAAAGTGTGAAGATTATCTAAAGCGTAAAATTGATTTTGCGGTACTCAATTATGGCGGTTTGAGAATTCCTTCTTTGCCAGCAGGTTCTATAACAAAAGGCAAACTGTTTGAGTTAATGCCCTTTGATAATTTATTGGTTGTTGTAGAAATGAAGGGAAGTGAGCTCATTGCCTTGTTTAACCATATTGCAACAAATGAAGGCTGGCCCATTAGCCGACAAGTTAAGATGACAGCACATCGAAACAAAGCCATTGATGTGCGTATAAATGGGCGAAAAGTAGAAAAAGATCGTGTTTATAGTTTGGCAACCAATGATTATATTGCTAACGGAGGGGATAAATGTTCCTTTTTAAAAGACAAAAAGCAAATTGCTACAGGAGTTTTGTTTAGAAATGCAATTATAGAATTTGTAGAAGAGGAAACCAAAGCAGGACGAAAACTGGATGCTAATTTAGAAAAGCGAATATTTATATTAAAATAAGCTCTTATGAAAAAGGCAGAAATTGTTAAGGAAATACATCAACGTTTAGAGGCATTGTATCCTGAGACACCAATCCCTTTAGAACACAAAGACCCTTATACCTTATTGGTAGCGGTTTTGTTATCTGCTCAATGTACCGATGCGAGGGTAAATACGGTTACGCCTGCGCTTTTTGACTTGGCAGGGGATGCCTATGAAATGGCAAAAGTCCCAGTAGACGAAATTAGGGCAATTATCCGCCCTTGTGGTCTGTCTCCTCGCAAATCCAAAGCCATTTCTGAGCTTTCTAAGATTTTGATAGACCGTTATAATGGAGAGGTACCCCAAAATATGGAAGCATTGGAGGAATTGCCAGGAGTAGGGCATAAGACGGCTTCTGTTGTGATGTCCCAAGCCTTTGGCGTGCCCGCTTTTCCTGTGGATACACACATTCATCGTCTGGCCTACCGTTGGAAATTGACCAATGGCAAAAATGTCGTACAAACGGAGAAGGATCTAAAACGTTTGTTTCCTAAAGAGAGTTGGAATAAATTGCACTTGCAAATTATTTATTTTGGACGAGAATATTGTCCTGCTCGAGGACACAACCCAAACGATTGTCCCATCTGCAAAGATTTTGGTCGCAAAGAGCTATTTCGAGAATACGACAAGTTGCAAGCCAAAAAATAGCAAGGGGGAGGAATGTGTGCGTTTCAACTTATGCATTAGATTTTACCTTTTTTATCCCAAGCAATATTAAAAGTAAAATTAAGGCAAAGAAAGAAATAACGGTAGTAATACTTTTGACAATGGTAGCTATATTCGTTATTGACATTACTGTCATGGATAAATCGGGATAGCTGCTGAGTAGCGTGATAATCCCAACATTTTCACAATAATCAAATGCGCCAGCCAGCATAGGGAGGTAAGAGAGCCACCTAAAGGAAGACTGAAAGAGATTTAGTTGTTTGAGCCAATAGATAATTAGGGCAGAATAACAAAATCCAAAAAGAAAGGGATAAATCAAATCTACAGGAACTTGTTGATATAGATAAACAGAACGCCCTTTTTCCCCAAGTGTCTCTAATAGGGTATGAATATAGGCGGCATCATAGCCCATGGGCATCATGTCTAGTATCTTTATCCCTTCAGAAAAAGCTAGTGTTTTGGGGATGGTAACCAACAGCATAAAAGCGTAAACAAGATTAGTGATAATAAAGAGCAAAAGAATTTGTTTGCCACTTAATTTTTGGATTAATTTGTTCATCTTTTAGCCTGTTTTAATTCTAAGAACGGTTAAATTAAAGCCCTAAAAATTAACGCTTCTTTTTCTTTTTGCTGGGCTTTTTACCATATAACTTTTCTTCTTCTTCTATTTTTTTTAATTCTTCAGCAATTAATGCTTTCCAATTGAGCCCTTTGGTATCTTTACTAAAATCCAGAGTGTCGGCATAGTCTAATTTATTGATATTAACCACTTCGATTTTTCCTCCAATATAAAACTCAATGTCTGCTAATAATTCTTTTTCCTGTTCGCTACAAAATGAAATGGCGTTCCCCTTGTTATTGCCTCGCCCTGTACGTCCAACTCGATGCACGTAATTTTCGGCTTGTTCTGGCAGGTCGTAATTGACAACATAATCAACATTTGGAATATCTACCCCTCTAGCACTAACATCGGTAGCAATCAAAAGTCGTATCGCTCCTGATTTGAATTGCTCCATTGCATGGTTGCGTTCTTTTTGAGATTTGTCACCATGGATTGTAATGCTATCAATGCTGACTCGCTTCATGGCATTAAAAAGGCGTTCTGCTCGAACTTTTGTTCGAACAAAAACCAAAATCTTAGTTTTTTTGTATTCACGATAAAGACGTTCTAGGAAATAACGTTTATCGTCCATTTCTATAAAACCAACCTTATGATAAACATTCTTGGCGACAGGGTTTTTAGGCGCAATTTGTATTCGAATAGCATTGCTTTGAATCAGTGAATAGGCCAACCGCTTAATATCTTTGTCAATAGTAGCAGAGAAAAACAAGGTTTGGCGACGTTTGGGCAAATAGTGGAGAACATCTTTTATATCCTTGATAAAGCCTTTTGCTAACATGTGATCGGCCTCGTCAAGAATTAGAGTTTCTACCCGATGCAAATCTAAGTAGCCTTGGCTGCGTAAATCAAACATACGCCCAGGAGTGGTAACCAATATATCAGCACCTTTGTCCAAAAGAGCAATTTGAGGATCTTGGTCAACACCACCAAAAATACAAATCGTACGAACCATCGTATGTTTTCCCAATTGTTGCAAAACTTCTGTTACCTGAATCGCCAACTCATGAGTAGGAACCATCACCAAACATTTGATGCCATCTTTGCGCCTTGCTTTTGCCTTCCATTTTTGCAATTTGTGAATAATAGGAATGCCATAGGCAGCTGTTTTTCCTGTTCCTGTTTGGGCAATCGCCAAAACATCTTCCCCTTTTAAGATATAAGGAATCGATTTAAATTGAATATCTGTAGGTCGTTTGAAGCCTAATTTATCCAGATTCTTTTTTAGTTCGGGGGTAATGTTATATTCTGAAAATTTCATTGTCTTTTTTTTAGCTTCGCAAAGGTATGGTATTTAAATGATGAATTATAAACATTAGTTTGGTAAAAAACACCAGACAATAACAAAGCGTCTGTGTTACAGCTATAAATTATTTAGCAGAAGGCATCTTCAAACTTACTTTGTTATTATCGAGCACAAACACTTGGCTACAAAAAGCAAGATGCTGATCCATTCGATCCGTAAGGGATTGGTGAAGGTTTAGAATTGTTCTAGGAATTTTTGCTTCAAAAAGCACTTTCCCTTGATATTGAATGATGATAGGTTGGTCTAAATTAACCATCTGATCGTTCAACCCAATGTTGAGCACTGAGCTATAATTTTCTAAAATATGGATGGTATTTTGCTGACGTTCTACAACAATGCGTTTGCCCGTTTCAATTTTATCTGTAGGAACCTTTAACCAATAAAAGCGATCTTGATGACAGTCGTCTTGTTTCCAAACAATTTTTTTAGGGATAGGATTTCTAGTAAATTGCATCATCCAATTAATGCCACTTGTATCCACACGATCCATCCAATGCCCCTTGCCTTCAACAACTTGTACATGGTGTTTGTAGCCTTGGGGATCTAAATTTTGCAAACTATCCAACAACAGGTTCCAGTCTTTGGCCAATTGGTTTCTGTGATAAGCCGAATCTAATGCTCCCATAAAAATTGCAAATGGGAGATTTCGCAATCCATCAGGAGTGGTTTCATTAGGGTGTCCAGCCATCATTGCTGCTGCTGCAAAACGATCGGCCATTCTAGGCGCCAATTGGAAGGTGCCATCACCACCAGCGGAATAGCCAGTCAAGTAAACCTTATTGGGGTTAACATTGGCAAAGAGAACGGCTGCTTTGATGAGTTGATCTAACAATGGATCAATATGGGCTTGATGCCAAAGGTTCCAACTGTTTGTAGGTGCTCTAGGTGCGATGTAAACGCCCTCTTTAGGCTGATACAAACGAATCTGATTTTCCCATTGCTGGTCATTGACCTCAGGAAGAGTACCCCCTCCACCATGCATAGAAATAAAGAGGCTTCGACCGTCTTTAGGTGCTTTGCCAAAGGTCTTTATTTTAAAAGGCATTTTATAGGTTTTGTATTGAAAGACTTTCTCTTTCCAGCCTTTTTCCAATGTTGAGGCATCTTGTTGTTGTTGCGCTGTACAAAGTAATTGAAGTGCTGTTTTTATTTCTTCAGAAGAACAATCGTTGGTCGCAAAAGCTTCTTTAGAAAGATCTGGACGGGCATTAGGGGCTAAGGCTAGCCATTTTTTTAAGGCAGATTGTTGAGATTGACTTACCTCTTTAGAGGGAGAGGAACAAGCTATAAAGAAAACACATATTCCTATAAAAATGCAAAGGTGGAAAATTTGACGCATGGTGTTGTTTTTAGAATTAGACAAGTTCTAAACGAAGTTATAAAATTGCAACTATAAATTCGTATCTTTGTTGTATTCTAACAGGAGCTGGTGTGAAAATTTAATTAGAACCACAAAATTACACCAATAAATGGCAAGTTAATGTAAATTCAGAGATTAAGGAATTAAAAAATGGAATTAGATAAACAACAAATAATAGAAGCATTACGTAGTGTTAAGGATCCTGAAACAGGGCAGGACATCATTACGGTGCGTATGGTTGAAAATTTACAAGTGAAGGGCAATGATATTAGTTTTACCATAATTGTCCCTTCGATAAAATCTCCAATAAAAAACCAATTGACATTTGCTTGTATTGCTGCTGTCAATGAGGTTTATCCTAATGCAGAGGTGCATATTCATTCCAAGCCTAGAGAAGGGGGGGGGAGCAATCAGCCCCAAAGTCCTGTTCCTCATATTAAGAATATTATAGCTGTAGCATCGGGAAAAGGAGGGGTAGGAAAATCTACGGTAGCGGTTAACTTGGCACTCTCCTTAAAAGAAATGGGGGCAAGCGTAGGCTTGATGGATGTAGATTTGTATGGTCCTTCTATTCCTACTATGTTGGGAATGCAAGGCAAACGCCCTCGTATTCAAGATGTTCACGGGAAGCCCAAGATGGTGCCCATTGAGAAATATGGAATCCCAACTATTTCTATTGGTTATATGATAGAACCTCAGCAGGCTGTTGTTTTACGAGGTCCCCGTTTAGGAGGAATTGTCAAGCAGTTCTTTCAGGAATGTATGTGGCCTAAGTTGGATTTTTTAATTCTTGATTTGCCTCCAGGGACAGGAGATATTCATCTGACTTTGGTGCAAACGGTTCCCGTTACAGGAATCGTGATGGTAACAACACCTCAGGAAGTGGCCTATACCGATGCGATTAAGGGGATGAATATGTTTAGATTAGAAAATATTAATGTTCCGATCTTGGGCGTAGTCGAAAATATGGCTTGGTTTACCCCCAAAGAACTACCCAATAACAAATACTATATTTTTGGACAAGGAGGAGGAAAACGCTTGGCAAAAGAGGCCAATACCATGTTGTTGGGGCAGGTGCCTATTGTTCAGGGAATTCGAGAAGGAGGAGATACTGGTGTACCTGCTGCTGTAGGGAACGAACCCATTGCCAAAGAAGCATTCATGAAAGTAGCTCAAAACGTGTTGCGTCAAGTTGCAGTACGAAATGAAATGCTAGAACAAACAAAAGTAGTAAAGACTACTTAATGTTGTCTATAGCATAAAAAAAGAGGATGATTAATCCTCAAATGGTTTAAAAATCAAATTGAATGATATGAGTTTAGAAAAAGAAAAAATATTACAAAGAGTGGAGCAGGCACTTACTACGTTGCGCCCTCATTTAGAAACCGATGGAGGTGATATTGAAATTGTAGAGTTGACAGATGATATGGTGCTTAGGTTTAGATGGCTGGGGAATTGTGAGACTTGCTCTATGAGTACGATGACAATGAAAGGAGGAGTAGAGCATACCGTTAAGTCTTTTGTTCCCGAAATCAAAGCCGTGGAAGCTGTCAATGGTCTTTTTTTTAGCATGGAAGACTAAATACATTGTCCTCTAAATTTTTAAGCCTAGCTTTTGTTTGTTGTTGTTGGCTCTGCTCACGAAGCTTATCAAGCTCCAAGTCGCCTCAACTATCATCAAAATCTATCGTGAGATTACCTGCTTAAAGGACAGTGTACTAAACATATTGTAGTAAACCATTTATAACCTAAGTTTATGTACCCTTTTTATTCCCAATTCTTATCTTGGGGCTTGTTTTGTTTTGCCTTTTGTCTGGTAGGATGTAATACTGAGCCTCAATATTCCACTAAACCGCCAACCAAAACTACTTGGACTCAATCAGAGCTAGATGCAATTAACGTTTATGTTATTGCAGGGGATTATTATGAAATGCAGATAGGAATAAAAGGAGATGAGTTAACGGGAGTTTATAGAGACCCCACTGCACCCAAAGACAAAAATTGTTTGTTTTTTTTTGAGGGGCGAATAGGTACCCAAAACCCTATTCAAGTCATCTGTTATAACCCGATCAGTACCAAGGCTCCTATTCGTGGTAAGTTTAAATTTCTGGGAGATGCTATTATTGCCCAATTGGATCAATTGCCTCAAGAGGTTTGTACAACAGAGTTTACAGACAAAATAGGGCATTCTGTTGTGCTAGATACCAAAAAGGAATGGTCTGCTATTCGTATGATTCAGCATGCTACAACATTTTATAGCAAGCCTAGCCTAGAAAGCGCTGCGTCAGAATATCAATTGTTACAAGGAACTGTTGTAGCGATTCAAGAAAAACGGAATAATTGGGTTTTGGTAGAAATGATGGAGGGAGATCATCGATTGGGATGGATTCCTGAGCATGTACTTTATCCGTTGGTAGAATTGTAAAATATGAAAATAGAGTTATCCCATTCCCCAAAGGGAAGGCAATTTGTTATTGGCGATGTTCACGGTTGTTTTTTAACTTTATCTGCTCTGATTCAACAAATCAACTTGCAGCAAGAAGATCAATTAATCTTCTTAGGAGATGTGATTAATAAAGGGAATGATAGCAGAAAAGTCTTAGATTATCTAATGCAATTGGAATTAGAGTATGAATTGTACTGCATTAAGGGAAATCACGAACATAATTTATTGACAGCTTACAGTTGTGGAATGGATTTTTTTGAAGATTTTTTGCATGCTTATCATGCTGATGATCTTATGGACGGTGATTTATATGCTTATTTAGATTTTTGTGCTAAAATGGCTTATTATATAGAGACTCCAACACATATTTTTTCCCATCTTGGATTTAGCCCCTCTATACCTTATCCTATTAGTGATACGAGGGCTTATTTTCACAATCAAAACATTGAAATATCAACGACAGCTATCCAATCAAAAAAGCAAGTGCATGGGCATCTTACGGTTGCTCTAAAAACAATTCAGGAAGCCGTAAATGGAGAACAAACGATTATTAATATTGATGGAGGTTGTTGCTACAAAAAAATAGAAGGGTTAGGGCATCTTTGTGCATTAGAAATCACTCATAACACTTTATATGTACAAAAAAATTTAGAAAAAGAGATTAGACCAATCGCTCAACCTATCGATCTTATTCTTTAGTGTATGAAAATATTAATTATCAATGGCCCTAACTTGAATTTATTGGGCAAACGAGAGCCTGAAATTTATGGCAACACATCTTTTCAAGATTTCTACTTAGAACTGCAAGTTGAATTTCCTCAAATAGAGTTGCAATATTATCAAAGTAATGTAGAAGGGCAGCTAATTGATAAATTACATGAGGTTGGTTTTGAATGGGATGGAATTGTATTAAATGCGGGAGCTTATACACACACCTCTTTGGCTTTGGCAGACGCAATTGCAGGGATTACTACTCCTGTTATAGAGGTACATATATCCAATGTTTTTGCGAGAGAAAAAATTCGCCATCATTCTTTTATTGCTCCTCATTGTATTGGAAGTATTTCGGGGTTGGGTTTACAAAGTTATAAATTGGCTTTGCGTTATTGGCTTGATTGCGTCCATTGACCATATACTAAAGTACTTGTCCATTTTTTTAGAATATTAAGAGAAATATTATATGTTTTTAGGTCTAATTTCGGTAGAATCATTGCTGTAAAGGTTAAAAAAAAGAATTTAAGATGGATAGGCAAGTCTTTTTGTGAAATTTTTGTTAAATTGTGAATTCTTAAAACTACATGATAGATTAAAACGTTTTAGTTAAAAAATTTATTCTAAAACTCTAGTTGTTTACACTTCTTTCAGCAAGACAAAAAAACATATTTTATCTATTTCGATTGCATGAACCTAAATCGTTTTAGATGATCTATATATAAATATACCCCCATCAACATAGTATTCTTTTTAGAATAGAGCATGTATGTTATTTTATTTAATCTTCTTAATGAACCTAAATCGTTTTAGGAAAAAATGAACAACTATGAAACGAAACTTTTACTTAAGTGTAATACTTTTAACCTCTTTCTTTCTAGCAGGCAATCAGAGAATAAATGCACAGTATTGTGCGTCTAATGCTACCAATACTGCGGATTCAAAAATTGACAATGTCCTACTCATTGGCGAAACCGTAACAATTAACCAAAATTCTGCGGGGCCTTGTGAGACCTATACAGACTATACTGGTTTGTCACCAGCAGATCTTATGGTAGGCAATAATTATAGTGTTGTTATTGACCTTAGTACTTGCGGGGGAGACTATTCAAAGTCGGCTTCTGTCTATATTGATCTTAATGGAGACAACGATTTTGATGATTTGGGAGAAGATATGGGAAATACGGGGACAACGAGTCCTACAGCAACACTTAGTGTAGATTTTACAATAGGAGGACCTTGTACCGTGACTCCTGTATTGGGTACTACCCGTATGCGAATTGTATTATCAGAGAGCACGCCAAGTAATTGCGGAACCTACTCTTATGGCGAAACAGAGGATTATTCGGTTTCAATTATAGCTAATCCTAGTCCTCCTTCTGTTGAGCAATTTCATTTAATTGGTGATGCTGTGCGGACTAGTACATTGTGTACGCAATTGACTTCGGCAGCAAATGGCGAATTAGGAATGGCTTGGGATGTTGCCAATCGGTTAGATTTTTCGGCAGCATTTACTTATGATTTTATCGTTAATTTGGGAAGCGATGACGGTGGTGCTGATGGGCTAATGTTCATTATTCAAAATGACCCTAACTTACAGTGTGTGGTTCCTAGTGGTGGTTGGGGAGCTGGCAATATTTCTAATTCATTGAGCATAGAAATTGATACTTATCTGAATACGGAAGATAGAGATGATGGTATACCTGGAGTACTTTGTTCTCTTGGTCCAGATCCTGATCATTTGGATATTTGGTTGGATGGAAACGTCAATCCTTCTGGCTCTTGTGGTACGAGCCCTGGTGCTAGAATTATTCCAGCAGCTATTCCGCTTCTAGATGGAGGTGTAGATTATAATATTGAGAATGGTTTGGATCATACATTTAGACTATCGTGGGCACCAGGTAGCCCTGGGACAATTACTGCTACATTAATGGATGCTACCGCTACCATTACCTATGGTGTTGTTACTTATAGTTTTGATCCTATGACGGTCTTTGGTACAACTACTCCTATGTACGGAATTTCTGGTACAACAGGAGGCTTGAACAATGCCCAGTCATTTTGTATTCCTGCTATTCTTTTAGGAGAAAAAATTACAGCATTTGATGCTAGACTTAATTCAGATAATGTTGTGGATATAACTTGGTCGATCTTGAATGAAGATAGTGGAGTTTCTTTTGTGGTAGAAAAAAGCGCCAATAGCATTTTGTTTAAGGAACTTGTGACCATAGCTGGTGAAGGAGGCAGTCAGAAAGAGAGTCACTATGCTACAATTGATCCTAATCCATCTATTGGAGTTACTTATTACCGCTTAAAGCAGATTAGTACGGATGGTCGTATTTTATATTCTGAAATTAGAGCCGTAGAGCGAAAAAAAGTAGAGGGAAATGATATTCTGGTCTATCCTAATCCAGTTCGAAATGAAGTAACAGTAGCCTTAGAAAATGGAAGTGCTAGAACAATTCGATTGCGCAATCAATTGGGACAACTGCTAACGGTGCCTACGGTAAACCTAGGGAATAAAACTAGGCTGGATTTGTCAGACCTAGACGCAGGAATTTACTTATTAGATGTAGGCGTAAATGGATTTTCTAATAAGTTATTTAAAATCATTAAGCAATAAAAAAGAAATCGATTTGAAAATTTTGAAGCGCTTATTGTGCTTTAAAATTTTCAAATCGATAAAATAAGCGCATAGGTTTATACCATAAGGCTTCCCAAGCAAGCCGAAAAACCAATAGTAAGAATGACTAATGCTGCTAAAATCATGGATAATCCCAATGATTTTTTTTCTTTTTGTGATCGTTCTATTAAAGCAAATATGGCACCTATTATAAAAATAGCGGCTGCGTGAATAAAGGCCACAAAACCACTAAATCGAATGGGATCTCCTATCCCTGTAGTGTGCAGTATAAGGGTATAAATTATAAAAACTAACAAATTAATACTGATAACTTTATTTGAATGTTCCATGCGGTAATTTTTGATAGGGAAGTTGTTTAAGAACTGAAAATCAGCGAAGCTAATTTTTACTTCGTGCTCCTTCGGGGTGCCTTGTTTATCTAAAAATTTAGCTTCGCTGCTCCTTCGGGGGGGACTCATTATACTTACGTGAGTTCGCCATAGGCTCAGTTCAATAAAACTCCATTTTTAAACAATTTCAAATCGATGAAATCGAGGGTCAAGATTGTATCATAAGGCTTCCAAAACAAGCCGAGAAACCAATCATAAAGATGATCAAAGCAGCTAAAATCATGGACAACCCCAATGATTTTTTTTCTTTTTGTGATCGTTCTATTAAAGTAAATATGACACCTATTATAAAAATAGCGGTTGCGTGAAAAAAGGCTATAAGACTACTAAATATAATAGGATCTACTATTCCTGTGGTGTGCACTATAAGGGTATAAATCATAAAAACTAGCAAATTAATGCTGATAACTTTATTTGAATCTTCCATGCGGTAATTTTTGATAGAGAAAAATAATTAATTGGACGATGAAGGAAGTATTTCATTTTGAATAACTCGCAACTTTAGTTTTAGGTCATCATTTCGGTAGAACAGATTCATCGTTTCAAAAGGAATAATTTTTCCTTCGGTATTAACAATGTGGACACAAGATTTTTTGATGGCACGAACATCAAAGTCATAGGCATCCATAAAATTCATGACAATGATTCGAAATAGGTTGCTATAGTTCAGTTCAGGAGCAACAATATTGGGTAAACAACAAAGTAAATCGTGAAAATCTTCTTGAACAGTATCAACCGATTTAGCAGTGCTAAAAACCTCTAAAATTTTGCCTTTTAGAACTTGGTCATGTTCATAAACAATGGTGTTTTTGGAGTTGTTGAGCAAGCTTTCAGGGTCGATGAGGTTGGTCAAAGGAAATACTTTATCTGCTGTTTTTAGCGCATAGCCCATGATTAGTGCGTCGGGATTACAGGGGACGGGTATTAAATCATTGGGCTTGAAAATAGGAGCTTGTTCGAGTATTTTTCGGCGAACTTCGGTATTGGTTAAGCGATCTAAACTAGGATCAAAATCCTCTAGACGACCGCTAATTTGTATGGGTTGAAAAGTAACACCTCGTACGCATTTTTGTTTTAAGGCATAGTTAATGATTTTGCCGATTTCGTGATCATTTAATCCCTTTTGTAGGGTGACCACCAAGGTTGTAGACAAATTGAGCTGATTGAGATGGTCTAAGGCTTTCTGCCGAATTTTGGTTAGGTCTTTCCCCCTTAGTTTTAGTAAGGCTTCGGATTCAAAAGAATCAAATTGTAAATAGATTTCAAAACGTGGCATATAGCTGGCTAGGCGTTTGGCGAACTCTAAATCGGTTCCAATGCGCAAACCATTCGTATTGAGCATTAGATGTTTGATGGGCTTAGATTTAGCCAAATCTAAAATTTCGAAAAATTGAGGGTGGATGGTGGGTTCTCCTCCACTAATTTGCACCACATCAGGTTCTCCTTCGCTGGCAACAATAGCATCTAGCATTCGCTCTATTTCTTCTAAACTACGATGGTTACCACAAGAAGGAGAGGAGCTGGCATAACAAACAGGACAGGTCAAATTACAGCGATCGGTCACCTCAATTAGAGTCAAACAAGAATGCTGTTCATGATCTGGACAAATACCACAATCGTAAGGGCAGCCATATTTAGTTTCGGTATGTGGTTGGAGTGGATATTCAGAGGCTTTATTGTAGTTGCGTATTTGCTTGTAATAGTCGATGTCATCTGCTATTAATACTTTTTGAGGACCATGAGTTGGACAATATTTGCTTAGATAGACCTTCTCATTTTCAAAAATTATTTTAGCATTGATGGTTCGGTGGCACTCGTTACAAAGGCTTTGGGTATGGTCATAATAAATATAGTTGCGCATAATAAATAATGGTTGTGTTAGTTACATTACTCCGTTAAAAAACCGAACCCAGTTATGCTGGCTCATAGGCGATAGCGCACTAGCTAACCTAGCAGCGAAGCTAATCGTATTCGATTGATTAAAAAAATAACAGAGTATTATTAGTTAATAATGGTTGGATTAGTTTTTTTTGAAGGGTATTGGAGTAATACTTGGGGGTTCATCAACAAAGCATAAAAAGTTTGCCAATAATAGAGTAACCCCAGTAAACAAGTAATTTGTATGGTGCTCCACCCAAAAGAAAATTTATAGCCAGGTTTTATAAAATCAAGTAAGAATCGGAAACAGAAATAAGCCATTAAAAAAAAACGAAATCGCAGCCCTTCTTTAAATGTAATTTTCTTTTCCAAGAGCAACAAAAAGCCCCAAAGACAACCTAAGAACAGTATTTCATATAGAGCAACTGGATGCCGAAGAATGCCATCTCCTAGGTCTAATGCCCAAGGCAAATCAGAGGGAATGCCATAGGTTTGTTCATAAACTCCCATAGAAAAGCAGCCAATTCGGCCAATCATCATGCCCAATAAAAGAGGATAAACAAATAGATTGCCAGAAGAAGACTGCTCGCCAATGATTTTTTTGATGAGTTCTACACACAATAAGCCTCCAAATAGTGCCCCTACTATTGTTTTGTGCGCATAGAAATATAAGAATGAATTTTTAGCACTAAAGAAAATAAAAGGGTTTTCTAAACTGCCAACTAAACGAGAAAAAAAGAGTGCTCCAAAAGCTGCGCCTATAAAAATCCAGATGCGATTTGATTCTGAAATATGGTCTGTTTGTTGGCGACGCAAATACAAGAAGTATCGAAACCCAAGGGTGATCCCCAAAACCTCAAAAACTAAATGTGCGTTGATGCTAAACGGACCGAGGTGAAAGGTTAATGGAAAGGTCATTGATAAAATAGATTTAGTAGTCAAAGATATGTTCAATGGGAATTTGTGCTTGTTCCAACTGGAGCATTAGAGTTGATAAGTCTTTTATGAGTACAACCAAAGCAACTCGTTGTTTTGATGGTTGGGTAGGTATGATTTGTTTAAAAATGGGCTGGGTTAGGGTTGTAACCGCTTGCCAATCGATAGGAACAACTATGGTTAATAGAATAGAGGAGGTATTGCCTGCTATTTCTTTGATTTGAACCCCTGTTTTTATCAATTTGGTAAGCGCTGCTGTAAATGCAGCGTAACGAGGCAGGGTAACAAGCGTTGCTTCATTGGAAATTACATCTACCAACTTTAATTCAGGGACAGTTACTTCGTGGTTGGGGGGAAGTTGATCAATCAGTACCGCTGTCACAGGAGCGGCAACACCATAAGTGGATTTTGTTCCTAAACCAAGTCCCGAACCATAGAAGGCTTTGAATAACAACTCTACACTGATAAAAATACGGCGTTCGAGTTTTCGAATGATATTCCATTCTAACCAAGTAGTGTGCATCCAAAGTTGTTTAAATTCTTGCAAGAAAGGATACAAATACCAGGGCTCTTTTTGTATAAAATTGACATAACGTTGCATAAATTCACCATAAAATTGATCTTCAGCCGTCATTTTGGAAGGAATTAAAGCGGTCAGGCGACCAATGCTTTGTTCATACAAGAGTTTCCCTCTATATTCTATCATGGTGCTGTAGCCAATGACTTTTATCATGGTATGGTATTGATTATTATAGGGAAAATGTGTCTTGATTTCTTCGGATAGTAAGGCATAACTGTCCCAAAATTGCTCTACATGTTGCTCATAAGGAAAGGTTGTTGAGGTTTTTTCTTTGAAATAAAGCGCTTGTTCGGCGGGGCTAAAAACCAAGAACCATTCTGGATAGGTTAAAAAGGTTTGGTCACCTGAACGTTGGTAGTCGGCAGGCGTTAGGGGAGTTGTGGTATTGGCAAACCAGCTTCTGTCAAGCTGTTTGGGAAGAAGCGTTTTTTTTTGATGCCGAATCTTTGTTTTGATTAAAAAACAGACAACAACGATGAAAAAGAAACAAAGGATATAAAGAAATAGTAGCATTATTCAATTTGAGGTGTTTGATTGGTTTGGGAATAAAAAATGTTAGGTCAAAGATATATTATATTTAATCTTCTATCAAATTTTATCAACAAGGAGCATTAAATAGGCGATGACAAGTTTTTGAGCCTAAAAAAAAGTATGATTTTACCTTTGGTAGATTGCTGTATACCATTGGTTGAACAAATTGATGCAATTTACCAACTCAGCTTTTCTTTTTTAGAATAATGCTTTCTGCTTGTTTTCTTATAATAGCGTCATAGAAGTTTTGTAAATGGGCATAGTCATCGCTAAAAAAAGTAGTTTCATTTAGTTTATAACTATAAACCAATTGAATTTTTTGCCCCAAAGCAGTTGCATTGTAGCTAAACTGACCACTTTTGTGGGGAAGTTTAATAATTTCGGGAGTAGGCAATGATTCAAGGGTATAATTTTCGGGAATATGGATGGTCATTACAAAGCTTTTTTTAGCAAGTGTCATGAACTCAATAGGATATTTTCGGCTAGAAGCTTGAAAAGGATTTTTCTCGATTCTCCCCATAAAAATAGGATTTAGTACAAGGCGATTGTTTGTTGAAGAACAGGATTTTTGTAGGCTAATTTCAAAATTCATATTGAGCGGAAGTTCATTTTTGTCCATGTTTTGCACTTTACCAGGACCAATTTTGAAATATTTCTGTTCTCGGTCTAATTGCCGAACAAAACCTTTAACGCTTTCTTCTTTTAGCCATTTTTGGCGTAAATAATAAGCCGCATAGTCTTTAGCAACATATTTTAAGGTTCCCTGCACGAGCCCTTCTTCATCCAATGTTAGTTCAGAAATATAGCTTTCTAGGTCTTTTTTAGAAGGGTTTAGGTTGACCCACGAAGCATAGCTGCCCAGCCTTAGCCCTTGTCCATTTAGGCAACGTTTGGGCAATAAATCTAGGGTACTGAGCGGATCGGTTGCATCCAACAAATGAATGCTGCCATCCTTTTGTTCAAATCCTGCAATGAGATAATTAAAACTATGAAGGGATGGTTTTATAGGGTTGACAACGCCTTTGTTCCGAGTATTCAACAAAACAGGGAATGCTTTTAGTCCAGCACTTTTTAGCGCCATAACCAGCAGTAAGTTTACTTCCGCTGAATTGCCAATTTTGTCTTCATAAATATCCTTTAATGCATTATTACAATAAAAATTGGCAAATCCATTCCATTGAATCCTATTTTGGATGTGTTTTAGCAAGGTAAGCGCAATTTTTTGCTCTTCTTCCAAGCCTTCTACCAGATTGTGTACATCTTTGTCAATAAAATAGACATCTTCCAATTGTCCTCCAAGATTATTGCTACCTAAAAGTGTTTGGCAAACATTATCCCAAGTATAAGCCCGTTTGAAAGAAAGCCCGCCAGGAACATTGTGTCCAATAATATCAAACTCTAAAGCTCCTCGATAGTTGTTGGAGGAAGAAAGAAAGGGTTCAACTTTAAAAGCTGGAATATCAGAGGCAGTATAATTTTTTTCTAGCTCTGTATATTGATAATCATTAGAGCCGCCATTATAATTGAAATTTGAGAGGGTATTGTTTTGTTTGGTAGTGAGTTCAATATATCCTTTTTTAGTAACTTGGTAATCAATAAAATCAGGATGGCTGAGTTGATAAAAGAACCATTTGGTAGGAATGTCAGCTTGAACATTCCAAGACGGAATGTCAAAAATATGAGGGGATTGAATGGTATATTGGATGTCAACTACACTACCTACTTTTACATCCAAAGGGGTATAGTTTAGAATATGAACACCTTCGTATTGTTTGTCTATTTTTATAGCACTTTGGGGCAAGATCGATTTTTGTATTTTGCCATCTACCCAATTATAAGTAATTACCCGAAAATTGGTAAGCTTGTCAATGTCAAGGTGTTTGTTAATGTATAAAGAGATTGAATTATCAAGATATTTCAAACCTTCCTTAGTATAGATTTTGAGTCTGAGTTTGGTGGATAGATCAGCCCTAAATCCTCCTTGACCATTGATGTCAGTATAATAAGAAATCCGTGTTTTACATTCATCGTGTAAATAGGCAGCCACTGCGGAGGAATCGTCAGGATAATATTGGGCCGTTAATTCTTTTTTGGAGGGCTTGCCAAAAGGGATGATGGTTTGAGCAGAAAGACTCCCTGCGTAAACGATTAGGAACAACGATAAAAAAGTAAGTTTCATAGGGTAGTAGGTTATCAATTTTAAAATAAAAGCGCATCCAGTTTTCGAATGAACAATTGGTCTAGAATTTTAATCAAATGAGGCAATTGTTCTGCTGGGCGTAACTCTCGTTTGGGAGATTTAAAAATAGTATCTTCTAGATGGGTAGGAGAATAAGTCCTACGGGCTTTTTTGTATTTTTGGAAAAAACTTTTGCGATGAATAGCGTCAGGGGTTTTTAGGTCTTGCGCACTAGATTGTACCCAATACATATATTTTTGATCGGCTATAATAATACGATGCCAGCCCTCTTCTTCATTGAGATAGAGATTGGCACCAATGCCATCAATGAGCAATTCAATACCAAGCAAGACATCCTCTTTTTTTTCAGGTTTCCAACAATTTGGATCTTCGAGGTTTAGGATTTTTTTGTGGTATTGGCGTGCTTTTTCTTGAAGAATAACTTCTCCCTGATCATTTTCGACATCTACCATAGCGTTATAAACTTCTTCTTGATACCAAACACTACGAGCAGACCACTTAAATCCCTTCTGAGCACAAATTTTTGTATAATAATCCAATAAACGTTTGGGTTCTTTGCCATAAATTCCCAAGTACAACCCTTCTTTATCCGTCTTAAGGGTACGATAAAGTTCTAGTTTTAGTTCAAAGTAGTCTTTTTCCCACTGCTCCATGGCTTTGTATAAGTTGGTATTGAGCGTAGTTAAGCCCATTGTAATCAGTGCCATTTCCAACTCATTCTGCTCCCCAGTTTTGCGATGCTGCTCAAATTTGTCTTGAAGCGCCAAGAAATTAGTAAACTGCAACGATTTTTTTTCATTTGCCCAAAATTTCTTAGCGTTCTTGCGCTTAGATCGTTTGAGTATATCCAATTCGCTGAGTAATCGCACATAAAAACGCCCCTCAAACAATTGAACCATATTTTGTCGCAACTCACTAGCAAAATCCATATACTCATTCTGTGTGAGTTCTTCTAACATCAATTCTAATTTGAGTGGATCGGCTTCAATGTCAATGTGGATAGCTCCGTCTTGAATATCTACTTCTAAGACCAACTTTTCATCAAAACTATATTGATTTAACTGATGGGCTAAAGGAATAATTAATTCTTCTCGAAGCGTTCGTTGCAATGCTCTAGCACCATATTTGGGTTGGTAGCCTTTGGTACATAAGACATCGTATAAAGTATCAGAAAGCTTAAATTCCAGATTTCTATGGAGGATGCCTTCCCGTTTTTTTAGAATGTCTAGCTCTCGCTCAACGACAAAACGAACAACCTCTTTGGTTAGAGAATAAAAGGGAACAACTTGATCGATTCGGTTAAAAATTTCTGGTCGAAAATAATGGCGTACCTCATTGAGAAAATGCTCCGCTTCTCGCTGCTCGGTTTTATCCTCAACCCAACCAATACCATTGTTTTGTAGTTTTTTTGCACCAATATTGGATGTCATAATGATGATAGAACTACAGAAATTAACCACTTTTCCTTGGCTATCTGTCAGTCGCCCTTCGCCCAACATTTGAAGCAGCAAATCATTAAAAGAAGGATGTGCTTTTTCTAATTCATCAAAGAGCAAGACACAGAATGGATCTCGCCGAACAGCAGAAGTAAGCAAGCCATCAGAAAAATAGCTCTCGCCCGTAAGCCTTGCTACAGCATAAGGGGTAGAATACTCGCTCATATCAAAACGAATCATCTTATCTCTACTCCCAAACATAAATTGAGCTAATACCTTTGCCATCTCTGTTTTTCCGACTCCTGTAGGGCCTACAAATAGCATAGAAGCAATGGGCTTGCCTTGGCGCAATAAAGCTGTTTTGACCGAAGCCAAAATATTGGTTAGCGTTTGAATGGCATGAGATTGCCCAAATACATTGGCATTAAAAAATTGTTCTATCTTAGGCAAGTCCATAGGAATAGCAGGATCGACTATAAAGGGAGGCATGCCCGTTTCTTCGCAAAACGTCTTGATTACTTCTGTACGATTGAGTACATACAATTGATTTTCTTTGAGCATGTTATGTTGTTTGGCTTTAGAGCCAATAAGGATGCTTTCTAAAAAACGAATGGGTTTGCCAGGAAAACCAGAATAGGGCGTATAGCGTTTGTTCAGTCGAATGGTTTCTTTTATCGCTTCTTTTTCGATGACAATTTTTTCGGTATGGGCAATGCTTTGGACCTTCTCCAAAATAATTTGCTCTAGTTCTAAGTTGTCTTGTGGTTCAGCGAGCTGTATAACTTGAAAGTTGTTGATATAATTGGGACTCCGAGTTTCTATACGTGCAAATTCTTCTTCGGTACATTCAGAAATGATTGTAATTTCTCCACGAGCAATATATTCACGCAAGTAATCTGCAACACTGACATTATTGCCTTGATATTGCCCAACTTCAAATAATTCTAATAAGTTGCGGATAAAAAGGATGTCTCCTCGTTGGATCAACTCTTTGCAGAGTAAGGTTAAGTTTTCTTGCCAGCCAACCTCACCGCTCAATTCCTTAATTAGGGTAGAGGCTGTGGTTTCCCAGATGTTTTTTGAAATTTTATAAAAAGAACGACGATGCACGAGTTCCCATACAAGCGTACTTTTTCCGACTCCTGAACGTCCTACAATCAAGACATTTTTATTGTATTTCCCTTTCAGGGTATCGGCCAATTGATGCAATTCTTTTTGGTAACCAAAAAGCGTTTGTTGATGGATGGATACCTGCTGTGCTACTTTTGGCAAGAGTTCTTTTTTCTTTGCTTCTTGTAGCGAAGCAATTTCGCTAGGAGTATAAGTTCGGAGGTCTAGCGTTTGGGTACTCAATGTTGCTTTATCAAACCATAAGGTAGAAATAACATCTTGTAGCAAATTAAGACGCTTATTGCGCATAAAATCTAAACGAATTGCTTCCTGAACGGCGGCCTCAATTTCATCTTCTTCTAAGGTAAAAGCTTCCACTCCCAAGGCTGGTACTACTGCCCAATATCCTTGTTGGTGTGTTTGGAGAAAATAATCAAAACTTACCTCCAACTCCTTAAAGGCAATCTGTGATTTGCCAGCTTTGAATTGAACGCTTACTTTTTTTTGCTCAAAATCACCTTGTACATAATAATCTAGCAAGGTATAATACTCCCCTTTGTCCAATAGTTTGTCTTGGTAGCTATCTCCAAATTTGCCAGCCATCATAGGCGCAGGTATATTGACCCAAAGAACCTGATTATCCAAGATAGGAGTCGTAATAATATCTGGGTTGTTTTCTATTTGAAGCTGTACAATGTGAAAGGGTAGTTTTATTTTTTGCATCTGATATTGTTGGTTTTTATGAGCAACTGACAAATATAAAAAAAAGAGGGCATATAAAAGGGATTATTGATAGGCAGTTGTTCCGTTTAACTCCTGTTTTGTTCCATTGGTCAAATAGAACAATACATTTGAATATGATTTCTTATTGAAAGTGGGAAATATTTTTATATTTGCCCTTTATAAATAAAAATTTAAACGCTAAACTTATTAAACCATGAAAAAAATCAAGCTTATTGCTTTGATTTTCACAGTTCTATTGTGTGAAATTCAAGCACAGCATTATACAGGAGTTGCCGAATCTCATTATGCAGGCTATCTTGGTCTAGACATTAATCCCGCCAATGTGGTTACTCCTTATTTTAAGACCGATATTAATCTACTTACTTACAATCTTTCTTTTGTTAATGATTATGCAACACTCAGATGGGATAGTCTAGCGAATGGAACTGGAGACTTTTTTGACCGTTTGAGTTATAAGAATGGAACCAATGAAGCAAATTTAGCCTTTAATGGTGAATTAACTTTGCTAGGAGGAATTGTGTCGATTGGAGATAAAATGGGAGTAGGTTTTGGTATTAAAAGTAGATTTTTATTAAATGCGAGAGGAATTAATAAGGATTTGATTAGAATGAGTGCTTCAGGATTAGAGGATTCTACCTTCTATGGCAGTTCTTATACCGATGACTATTCTTACCTTTCTGCTATGGCTTGGAACGAATACAGCGTAGCCTTTGGTGCAGAAGTGTTCAACACAGGAAAGCATTATCTAAAAGTGGGAGGAGCCTTAAAACTCTTGCAAAGTGTGGGTTCTTTTTATGTACACGCCAAGGATATTTCTTATGCATTTTATAATGCAGATACCATCTTAAATGCTTCAGGACAAATTTCTTTTGGAGGAAATGAAGCGATGTTGGATATGTTTAATGGGAAAGGAATGCCAGATTTTTACAATCAATTTGGTGGGGGCAACTTTGGATTTGCTGCTGATTTTGGAGCCGTTTATGAATATCGTCCAGATAGTGAGAAAGAATATAAACTAAAAGCAGGTTTATCTTTTCACGATATAGGCTTTGTGAGCTATAAAAAAGATTTAACCTCTTCTAATACGATCACGTTTAAGAATTCAACCTTTAACATTAATATGTTTGATGGCATCGAAGATCTTTCTGAAATCAATAAAATCATAATTCAAGATACCAGCCAATTTAATCACAATCAGGGAGAGGAAAATTATTTGATGCAAACTCCTTCAAGAATGAACCTCTTTGTGGATTACAAGGTCGTTAAAGGGTTTTATGTTTCTTTTTTGAGTGAAATTTCTTTGTTTGATCGAAATAATCCACATAAAATAGTTGGAATCAATTCATTTGAGTTGACCCCAAGATATGATTTTAAATGGTTTGGATTCTCTTTGCCAATATCTTATGTACAGAATTCTGGGTTTAACCTAGGCTTGGGATTGAGAGTAGGACCTGTTTTTGCGGGATCATCAAACCTAATTGATTTGGTTAGAGCAGGGAATGAAATCGATAAGTTTAATGTTTATTTTGGATTTAGAATTCCATTATACAAAAGCGTAGAATAAGTTCTGCAATAGGGACATTTTATATAGATCGAATCAACGACAGTCATGCTTTAACAAAAGCATGACTGTTGTGTTTTTAGCCTAAACTCAATAGCCTAGCTTAAAATACTGTTCTAAACTCTTTATATTTTGCAAACCATAAGGCGTTACTTGAAAAGTTGTGGAAGTGCTGTAAGGGGAATATGGATTTAATAAAATTAATTGTTGTTCTGCTGTTTCAATAAGCTCCCATTGTCCTTGTTGTTCATGGGTGGTATATTCTCCATTGCCTAATATATATAACTTTTGGTAACTATCTTTGGGTTGATAAATGCCCTCCAGCTGGTATCTGCTGCGTTTAACAGAAAGCGATAAGATCTTATTCGGATAATTTTGGGGACGCTGAATATATATAACAAGGAATACTATTATTCCCCAAAATAGAATGCTTAGGTAGTAATTTTTTTTATTCATAAATAGCTAAAGAGTATTCATCGGTCGCTATATGGAGATAAGACTCATTGTGTAGAATATCTTTTAGCCCGTCTGGAGTAACTTTAAATTTTCGTTCTTCAAAATCAGCAAGTTTAGGGAGGGAGGCTCTCGGCTGAAAGTTGGGACGATGCAAGATGATATGTTGTGTTTGATCTTTATAAGAAAGTTCCCAAGTTCCCTCTAAAACGATTGATTCATTACCTTCTTGTATGCTATAATTATAAGTATAGGTCGAGTCTAAGATTAGATCTTTTGTATGCTTTGAATTCACAATTTGATAAGTTCCAACTAGGCTGTCTTTATATCCTAAGCCAACAGGGGCGTAGTGCTTATTGGTTTTTTTTTGAGCCAAAATAGGGGCTGTTTTCGGAGCAGAAGGTTGAGGATAAGTGAAATAAATTAAGCAGGTTAAAATAGCTCCTCCTAGGCAATACATAAATTTGTTCATAGTAAGCATTTGAGGTAAAGAATTAGATGATCATAGGGCTAAGATATGGACTATCTCAATTGCTTCCTGTTTTATAGCTGTTAAGATTATTAAATGATTTGTTAAATATACCACTATCAGACTTGTTTAAATGACAGCATATTGTACACTAAAAGTAGTAACTAGTCATAGAAGAATGGTTACACAAAATAACTCAAAAAAAGCGGCGAGTCATTACTAATGGCAGACCAATCAAAAACAAAGTAACTAGATTAATCAAGCACAAATTGTGATAAGCTTGATAATAGATCGTAATGCTAGAGTCAATGCAAAACCAAGATAAAAGCCCTACCCACAGGGCTTGATAGGCCCATTTTTCGCATTTCGCAAAACCATTTTTGATAATAGCAAGCATTAATAAATGGAAACCAACAATAGTTCCTCCAATGATTCCAAATAGCCAATTTTTGAATGCTAATGTTGATGCGGGCATAGGGGCACCTTCAAAAAAGACCTGAACGGTTTGTTCATTATAGAAACTGAATACAAAACTATTCCCTGCAAAGGCTGCTAATAAACCAACCCCAATAGCCATGATATTGGCTCCAACAAGCCATCGAGTCCAAAATTGAAAAGATTGATTATTCATGTTTTTTTGTTGAAGTTAAAAAAAAACGCCTTACAAGGAAGAATACTAAAAATACTAATCCGATTAAACCATACCACCATTTGGAAAAGGTAGAAAGAGGAACAACTGGGATATTAGAATCATCTCCTAAGTTAATAAATGCTGCCCAGAAATAAGGATGCGTAAGTAAATCTTTTTCTTTTTTTAATTTTCTGATATAGTCTAACTTAGCACTTCTTAATGCAGCAGATTTAGATTTTCCTTTTGCCAATTCTTTATAAAATGTTCCCATAATTTTAGCAGTCGAAAAATCGTTGACTTGCCAAAGTGTCATGATTAAACTTGGAACACCTGCATACATAAATGATCGCCCAATACTCATAATTCCTTCTACTTTTTGATGCTGACCATCACCTGTCTCACAAGCACTAAGAACCACTAAATTAGTGGCGATTTTCATATTGGTCAATTCATAGGCATAGACCCAATCGTCTTCTTTGGATTTTCCTGTACTATCTTTGGTAAAAGCCATGCAAGAATTCATGGGATTTTTTTTGTCCATAATACTATGCATTGCCAAATGAACAACACTAAATTGTTTAAAATCTATTGGATTAAAATTAGCTTCTGTAGCTTCTTGTCCCAAAAAAAACGCCCCTTCAAATTGTTCTTGGAGTGCTAATACTTCTTTTCTTGCACCAGGCAAATCCAGTAATTGGGCTCTTAAGGGGTCAACTGCTGTAGCTGGATTGTAAGAGGCTGCAAAAGCAGCAATTTTGTTGGAATGATTAGGAGATTGAGCTTGTTTTTGTTGAGTGTTGATTAGAAGCCCAGCAGAATAAGCGTAACGAATATTGTACTTGTTAATAAGATATTTTAAATCCTTGTATTGTTTAGATTGGACGCTATTCGATTCGTATAAAAATGCCTCAAACGGTAGCCTGTTGAGTTGTTTGTCAGGAATTAAAATTAGATTTTTTATCGTTGGGTCAATGTATTTTTTTAACAAAATTTCATAAAAATAATAGGCATTATCAGAAAATGCAGCATGTGCTTTGGTTGGTGTTTTTTTTGCAGCTTGGATATTGGTTAAGGCGAAACGAAAGTCATCTAAATTTTTGTGAAAGGTCGGATCAATTTTTACAACATCCACATCTACCTTATGTTTGCCAACACAAAAAACGTATAAAAAACCTTTGGTGTACATATATTCAATTAACATTGTGCTATCATCTAGCAATTGTTCTTGAATTTCTTGGACTTTAGTAGGTGTATTTTTATGTTGAAGTTGAAAATATTGAGGATGCTCTTTTTTTAGGAC
Source organism: Aureispira anguillae (assembly GCF_026000115.1). Lineage (GTDB taxonomy): Bacteria > Bacteroidota > Bacteroidia > Chitinophagales > Saprospiraceae > Aureispira > Aureispira anguillae. The sequence goes on along the minus strand of NZ_AP026867.1, from coordinate 3,992,636 downwards.
AGTATTAAATCCTTCCTGTTTTTGTTTTAATTGAAATAACTTGGTGCTCAGTTCCTGTTCTTTTGTTGAGTCTGCTATTTCTTTTGCCCGAAACAGTTGTTGTTCTACCTTGCTGATGGTTTTTTTTAGTTCAATCTTAGCATTAATTAAACGATCAGGAACACCACCAAATTTTAAGGCATTATTGGATTTTAGAGCAAGTTTTAATAAGGCAGATTTATTTTGATCGGCATCTTCAATCAATTCTTCTAATAGATTAGTTTGCTCTTTTTCAGGATCTAACTTCCGATAGAACATTACTTTGCGCAGTGTGTTTTTATAACCTTGATAAAAAATATCATTTAAATCGTCCAAATTATGGATGTCCTGTCTAAGTCTTGCTAATAGAAGATCACTTGCCCTTAGATGTTTTTGATAGAGTTGTTTGTTGAATGCAGATGGATTGTTCGCAATCATTTTGTCGATAGAAAACGTTTTAGTCGCATAAGCAGAGGCTAGTAGCATGGGGGCAATAATTGGAGTTGTTGTAAATTCTGGGATGCTGTCTAGAGGAATGTTATCTGAATAAGCAGGTAGTAAAGCAAGCATTGCACGATGCCCATAAAATACGGTCATAGAATCTTGATTTAGCCCCTTTGTGACATCAGCTAAAACCTGATAAATGTAATAATTTCTGATGTGTTTTTTGCCCACTGTTTTCTGTGCTAAATCGAGTCCTTTGAACAAATATTCTTTGGCAAGTGAATAATGCTTAGATTGGGTATACATCTTGCCCATATTGGTATACAATCGAATCATTTTAGGGTTATTGGCACCGTATTTTTTCAATTGAATTTGGAAGGCCTCTTCTATCAATTTCTTTCCCTTTTCTTCTTTGCCTTTCATAAAAAGATAAGTCAGTCCTATTGAGTTCATGACAGTAGCAATTTTCAAATGACCAGAAGGGTATACTTTTTTTGCAATAACTAGTGCTTCTTTTGAAGTTTTAATGGCTTCCTCTTTTCTGCCTAAATCTGAATAGGGATCTCGCATTCCTAAATAAACGGTAATTAAATAAGGATGATTAGAACCAAGGTTTTTTTTGAAATTTCGAACTGTATTTTCAAAATACTCAATAGCTGTATTCATGTTTCGTTGTAGGCTGTAACAAACGCCTATGTTGTAGTAAATTTTACCCGTTTCGAAATGATCTTCTCCCAATTTTTTTTTTCGAATATCTAAGCATTGATGAAAATACTTTAATGCGGTATTGTAGTCTGATTGCATGTCATAAACAACGCCTATATTACTTAATAATTCGGCATGTTCTAAACTTTGGGGGACTAAGTTTGAGTGTTTTTCTATGGCAGTACTGAGCGCCAGAGATGAGTCTAATTTGTGCATTTTCCAATAATTCCTAGCCATTTGATTTTGACAATTAATATAGGAATTCCATAGGGCTGCTTGCTCAAAAATAACGGCAGCCTTTTCAAAATTTTGGTTGGACATCATAAATTGACCACTTTGTTGTTGTTGCTGTGCTAATTGGGCGAACTGATTGGCGGTAGTCGTGTCTGGATTAGCTTGGGACGTATTTTGTAAAAAAAATCCCAATAAGAAACAAAATAAGGGAAGGATATTCATAATAATTGGATAGATATATCAAGTAAAACAATAGGCATTATCTTGAATTGGTTTTATGAGAAATAAAAATTAGCTTTCTGATGAGTGTGGGCTTTACTATTGGTGGGCAACACAGTTGGTACACAGTACCAAGCTGTTCGTGCCCTACGTTTATCTTGATAAATAGGATTTTAAAAGTATAATATTAATCAAAAGTTCAATCATCGTAAAGGTTAAATATATTCTTCTTCTGTAAAGAACGCAAATAGAAATCGCAAAAACAGACAAATAATGCTTCAAAAGAGATATTTAGCCTAAAATGAGTGTTTTTGAAGTGATTATTAGCAAGTTAGATAGTCTATTTGCTAGGACTTAAGAATTGTGATCCGAAAGGAAAAAGTAAATTGATGCTGTTTTTTTTATTATAAAATATTATTTTTAAGATTGCCACCTTAACTAAGGTATCTTTAGCCTGACGGACAGGGTCCATCTACTGACTTAATACCTAAAAATATAATACCTAAAATATAATGGACGATTCCCTATACAATGACGATTTTCTAGAAAATGTTTTAGAATTACCCTGCCCTACATGCGGTAGTGAATTGAGCTATTCGGCAAGCAAACAGCAGATCAATTGTAATCATTGTGGTTTTGTGAAACCATATGATGAAGCGAATGATTTGGTGGAAGAGCAATGCTTAGAAAAAGCCATTCAGTCGATGTCTTATTTTGTACCTAAAGCGATACACAAAAAGGTCGTCGATTGTGGTAGTTGTGGTTCCCGCCTTATGATTGAAGATGATAAAGTCTTGATCCGTTGCAATTTTTGTGGCTCAGAAAAGGTGAATGAGTCCGCTATGGATAAAAACTTAATCCAGCCTCAGGGAATTGTTCCTTTTAAAATTGATGCCAAGGAGGCAAAACAGAAATTTAGGGACTGGATTCAGGAAGGGTGGTTCAAACCAAACAAGCTTCAGCATTTGGCAGAATTGGGAGATGTGCATGGCATTTATGTGCCATTTTGGACGTACGATACCCAAACCCATACCAATTGGTCGGGCGAGGCTGGTTATCATTATTATGAAACAGAATTCTACACGGATAGTGATGGCGAAGAACAGACAAGAGAGGTGCAAAAAACACGTTGGGAATACAAAAGAGGAGCAATAGATCATTTCTTTGACGATGTATTAATTGTAGCTTCTAAGGGCTTGCCTCATAAAGTTATTACGCCTATTTACCCTTTTAAATTGGAGGAGGTTGTTAATTATTCACCTACTTTAATGGTGGGCTGGGAAGCAGAAATTTATAGCCTTGATGTCTCGGAAGGCTATCAGGTTGCCGAAAAGAAAATGACAGAGGAATTGAGAAGTCGGGCAAGTGATGCATTAGGGGGAGACACACAGCGCAATTTATCGGTCAATATTCAACGCTGGGATCAAACCTTTAAGCACATTATCCTGCCCGTTTGGATCTGCTCTTATATTTATAATGATAAAACATATCAGTTTGCTGTAAATGGTCAAACAGGAAAAATTCATGGCACCAAACCTACCTCTTGGTTCAAGGTGCTTGGGTTGATCTTGCTGATTGTGGCAATTATTGCAGCAATTGTTTGGGCGGTTAAGACGTATAGTTAAGGTTCGTTTGTTGTAGTTGCTTTATCAAGAGAGAAACGACTAAGGGATGAAAAAACAACAATACGGTTAATGAGTTCATAATTAATTTCAATCATCTGCTCGGGGAATATGCTCTAAATCCTAAAGAAAATAGAGTGTGGTAAATATTTTTATTGATTTATATATTAAAATAACTATTTTGATTGAGTAATGCAGGAGAAGATGGCTATTCGTATAGATTGATTTATCTAGTGTGGTTGTTGACTTATCGGAGCGTTTTGAGTTTAGGGCAACTTTTTATCATCTGTGTTTTGTGGGCAGTTTTAGTAAAAATAGCAACGGTTAAAATATTATTCTATTTGGGGATATTAGAGCATAAACCACCTTGTTGTTAGATTGCTTCGTTTTTAGACTATATAGGTATGAATTGCAGCTATATAGTCTAAAAATGAAGCAATCTAATTTCTAAAATTTAATACCCAAAGGGTATAATTAAGAAAAGCGTCTAAACGTTGTACTTCATGAAAAAAATATTACTGCTAATTGTTCTCGTGCACTATTTTTTTGTCGTTCATGCACAATCTGATAACACAATAGGAACTTCCCCTTATCGGCTTAGTTGGGCGGTTGATTTGCCAATAGCGACAGCGGCATTGGGAATGGGAGTTAGTTATCTTGTACTTGATAAGCAAACGGCTCCTCTGACTACTGCTTATATTAATTCTTTGGATAGAACTAATGTTTGGGCATTTGATCGTGCAGCCACCTATAATTGGTCTAGACCTATTGCAATAGGGAGTGATGTACTGTTGTATACGAGTTGTGCGCTGCCTTTGGCACTATTGGGCGATTCAAAAATTCGAAAAGATTATCTGAAAATTGGAGTGCTCTATTTAGAAACTTTTGCTTTGACGGCTGCTGTAACCAGTTTGACCAAAAATCTAGTTAAACGCCCTCGTCCTTTTGTGTATAATGAAGCAGTGGATTTACAGTTTAAAGAAGAGAGAGATGCCCAATATGCTTTCTTTTCTGGACATACTTCCATGACTGCTGCCATGTGTTTTATGACGGCAAAAGTATTTCAAGACTATAACAAAGGAAGCAAAGCAATCCCTTGGATTTGGGCAGCAGCAGCAACTGTTCCTGCTGTGACAGGAATTTTAAGACAACAAGCAGGTAAACATTTTTGGACAGATGTTATTTCTGGTTACTTGATTGGCGCTGCTATTGGAGTGCTGGTTCCAGAGTTACATCGTGTTGGTTTATTCCAAAAAAAGAAAGCTAAAAGACCTGAGTTTAGTTTTTAGTAACTTCACTTTATACACTAAAAAATAAAGAAAACTAGCAAGAGGTAGGGGGCAACAGAAAAGGTCATTATAAAGCTATACCCAACCATAAAAAGCGCTAACTTAAACAAGGTTTTTAGCGAGGATTGACCATAAACTCTCTTCATGGATACAAAAATATATATGGGAAGAAGGAGTATTAAGAATGGAGATAAAGGGATGGGGATGTAGTTGTTTTTATACGCCCAAAGCCCAGCAAAAAAGACAGCAGCCAATCCAGAAAAAAAGGTATACAAATGTAGTGTATGGATGATGTGCTCTATCAAATTGCGCTTTTGTCGAATGTAGAGTAATTTTAGCAATAAGCCTAAAAAGGGAATGGAAATTAGAATAATCCAAGATAAATGACTTAATAGGTAGAGTTTAAAATTATCCAATTCTTGAACAGTATGTACTAACTTTCGCAACAACTTTTGTTGCCAAAAACTTTCTAGTTTTGATTTTTTTATGATTTCATCAGGACTCAATAAAAAGAAATCTTTGATGGATAAATTCGTAGAATCTAGCACCAATAGAGAAGAATCTATTTCTTCAAAAAGGTTCTTTGAATATAAGGTTTGAGCAATCTTTTTTTGGCTAGCAGAATCTGGGAAAACCAAATTGAGTTCCTTTCTTAAGGAGTCTTTATAGATTTCTAATTCTACTTGTTTGTTAAAACTTTTTGCCTCTTTTTTTTGATTATTTTTTGTTAGACTAAGTATGATAAACGCAATGGTCAACCAAAATAGAAATAGACGAATAGGGGTGTAATACAATTGCCGTTTTCCTGCAAAATATTCTGTGGTTAATTTACCAGGAATAAAAAACAACGTTCCAAAGGTGCGAAAGAGCTTGGAGTCTAAAGAAAAGGAGTTGGACAAAAATTCTCCAAAAAATTCTCTGATAGAAGTAGTTTTTAGAATTCTTTTTTGTCCACAAACACTACAAAAACGATCGCCTTCGTCCAAAAGGCAATGACAACTTTGGCATAAATGTTTTGATGGTTCCATAGATGAGTTGTATATAGTCAGGAGTACAATATAACTAAACTAAGATGGAATCCAAAACGTGCCAATAATTTAGATAAAATAGACAGAGATCGGTTTTTATTGGATGGATAGAAGAAAATCTATATTTTGAGTACAACACCAATACAATTCACTTTGATGATGTTCATTATAGGGGATTAGTTAGTAGGAATGCTCAAAAAATTATTGTTTGTCTATTGATTGTTCAATTGAACTGGAGTGATCTTATGTAATATAATATAATATAATATAATATACCATTCTCCATTCATTTTTTTCAAGTCATAACTTACGATCATTTTATTGAAATAGGGGTGACCATTTCTTTCAGGTTCTCAATAAACGACTTTGGTGATAGCCATTCCAAACTGATCTCCAACTTCAGTGTTCAAGATTTTTGTTTCAAATGTCCATGAGCTATCTTTAAACCATTCCTGATGATATTCCATGAATTTATCTACCCCTTGAATAATTTCGTTTATCGTTAGAACCGTTGACTAAATCAATAACATTCTTAAATAATTGTCATGAATAAAATAGAAAGGATTACTTTGTTAGCCTTTTTTTTACTCTCAAAATTGCTCACTGCCCAACAAAATAACCTTGCTGCTGATTATGGATTTTCTTGTGGAAGTGGGTTTTATCAGTTGATCGATAATCAATTGCAATCACTTTCTATTGATGGGCAGGGAACAGCGCAATGGAAACCTATACGGCCACCTTTTGATCGACCATTGAGTGCAATCGCTTACTGTTTGGACGATGACTTTATGTATAGTATAGATACGCTGACCCATGAATTGATTCGAATTTATCAATCGGGAGCTGTTCAGCCTTTGGGAGTACCTCGTCATGTTAGTACAAAAGCATTGCTAGAAACACAATTGACAATAGGAGAGATTGGGCAAGGTATTTTTTGTGCCTATACACCACAGGAAAATAAATTCTATTGGATTGATCTTGCTACCAATACATTTGTGACAACAGAAACAGGAATAAATAGCCAATTGACCAATTTAGCTTATTGCTCGACTCGACAGCTATTTTGTAGTGTTGATGCCAAGGCTAGGTTTTATTTTTGGGACCCAATCTCTAAAAAGCCTTTTGCGGGAACCCAAATGATGAATTTACCCTCAACTAAAGCAGGAGAAGTCAGTCATTTGTGGGTGACCGAAAACGAACGATTTTTTGCAACTCGTAAAAATGGACGGGCTTTTTATGAACTAAATGAACAGAGTGGAATGCCTTACAATTACGCTAACTTACTCCTGAAAAGAGGAGGAGATGAAACGAGTTGTGCCGCAGCGCCTCCTCCTGTATTGTTGGAAGAAGAGGTGCTAGAATTTAGGTTAGAGGCTCCCAAAAAAGATCGCATTCGTTTGAGTTGGACAGGAGTACACGAATACACTACTGCTCGATATTATATCGAACATAGTTTGGACCACAAAAAATGGAAAGAAGTAGGCGAGAAGCCTAGTAATGGACCCAATACCTATCAAAATCCTTATGGGGCGCTGAGTCCTTATCAAGAAGGGAAAACCAATTTTTATAGATTAAAAAAAGTAAGCAAATACGGTAGAAAGCTAGGGTATAGTCGAACCATAATGAGTGGCGAATGGAGTACAATGCCTAGTATATTGGTTTCACCTAAAATTGCAATGGCTAATGCTGCTTTAGCCGTTTGTGTGAAGAATCACCAAAATACAATTTTGAACCTTAGTTTATGGGATGGCTATGGGCAACTGATTTATGAAAAAGAGCAGCCTATACTATGCTCCGAAATAACATTAAATTTGGAGCTTACAAATTGTTTTGTCGGTTGGCATGAAGTGAGAATTCAAACAGCAGTTGGAGTTCAGCGAGAATGGATTTGGGTACAACAATAATTTGTTTTTTGTGAGGAATGAAGAACCAAAAAACGATGTGAAGAAGAAAAAATAAGGTATCGAAAGAGATTATTTTAAAGGCTTTACTAAATTTTATCGAAGTACAGGACAACCCCAGCTTGCTGGCTCACGAGCAAAACGAACTGTATTATATTTTAGACCCTATTAAACGGTTATAGGGGCTAAAATATAAAAGCAAAATGGTCTAAATCTATACTCAGAAATTTTATAAAAAAGGGAAGATATAATACATAGCTGCTAGAACAACACCTGTGATTTTTCCAATAAGACCAATAATAGTATTTCCATGCATAAATTCTTTGGTTTGATCTTTTAATTGATTCTGCATCTGCTCATTAAACATTTTCATTGGATCTTTCTGTTCTGTGAGCGTTTCTACTTCTGGATTGAGAATGATTGTTGTTTCTTCGCCATCTGAATTCTTGGTGGTTATTTTATTGTCTACTTTCACGGCAGTTGGATTGTTGAGTTTTTTTAACCCAAACCAAGTAAAGGTGAAAATTAAAATACCAGGCAAAAAATAATCAAGAGGCAGCCCCAAACCTTTGAAAAACACAACGCCCATCCACAGGGCAGCAAAGCCATGGAAAATTGCAGTTATAAAACCAACAGGATGAGCTAATTTGATGGAGAATTGAAGCAAACCAGCAGGTGATTTGTCTCCTGTAACTCCCCAGTAGATTCTAGAGAAAAGCATAATTAGGAGCATTCGAATCAAAAATGCAAACAAAGGAATAAAAGTAAACGCCATAAATAGCGTTAGAAAATAGCCAATGGCTGAGTAAAACATAAGACAATTGTATTGATTAAAAAAAGTAACCAAAGGTATAAAATTAATATTAATTGTTGCTACTTCATCTGGCTTTCTAGGTTACTAATAAAGGCTGTATAGAGGGAAAGTTGTCCTATTGATTGTAAATGTGAAGGACGGAAGAATAAAAACTATGGGCTTTATTGGCTTATAAATCAGAGCCTTTTAAGGAGTGAAGATAGTATTAATGAGCAAAAAACACGTTTAATAATAAAAAAAAACGTACCTTTGCGCTCAATTTAGGCACGCTCTTAATGCGCTTTTGTTTGGTAATTATTTGACACAGGGGGATTAAGCGGCTATTTTATTACACGTTGAAACAGAAATCATGTCAACATTTGAGGAGTTGGGGCTCAATCCCAATGTATTAAAAGCTTTGGGGGATTTGGGATTTGAACAACCGACTAAAGTTCAAGAACAAGCGATACCTTTTGTTTTAGGATCTGACCGTGATCTAGTCGCTTTGGCTCAAACAGGAACAGGCAAAACAGCAGCATTTAGCTTACCTATTATACATAAACTAGATAAAAACGAAAAAGCTATTCAAGCTTTGGTTTTGTGCCCAACAAGAGAGTTGTGCATTCAAATTTCAAAAGATATTGCTAGTTATACCAAATATGAAAAAGGAATCCAGACGGTCTCTGTTTATGGAGGTGCCCCAATTGATGGGCAAATCCGTCTTTTGCGTAAGGGCTGCCATATTGTAGTTGGAACTCCTGGACGAGTACGTGATCTTATCGAAAGACGCAAGCTGGATATTCGTGAAATCAAGTTTTTGGTTTTGGACGAGGCAGATGAAATGTTGACCATGGGGTTCAAAGACGAGTTGGATGCTATTTTGGCTTCTGCTCCTGAAGAGAAACAAGGTTTGTTATTTTCGGCTACTATGCCTAGAGAGATTGATGCCATTGCTGCCAATTATATGCGTGATCCTGAAAAAATTGAGGTGAGTTCTAGAAACTCAGCCAATTTGGATGTAAAACACGTTTATTGCGTGGCTCGATCTTCGGATCGTTATCGTGCATTAAAGCGCATTGCTGATATTTCACCAGAAATGTACGGTATTGTATTTTGCCGTACTCGAGCGGAAACCAAGGAAGTTGCCGATTGGTTGATGGCAGATGGATATTCTGCGGATGCCTTGCACGGAGATTTGTCGCAAGCTCAGCGAGATTATGTAATGGGGCGTTTTCGCAAAAAAAGCATTCAATTATTGGTAGCTACAGATGTTGCTGCTCGTGGAATTGATGTCAATAACTTGACGCATGTTTTGCATTATAAAATTCCCGATCAATTAGAAAATTATATCCATCGAAGCGGTCGTACAGGGCGTGCTGGTAACAAAGGAACTTCTATTGCTTTGTTAACAAGTAAGGAAACGCACAAGGTACGCCTATTGGAGAAAAAAATTGGGCAAAAGTTTGAACGTAGATTGATTCCTACTGGCGAACAGGTTTGTGAAAAACGTCTTTTTTCTCTGATTAATAAAATTGCAACGACAGAAGTTGATGAGGGCATCGAGAAATATTTGCCAACAGTGTATGAACAATTAGAGGCTTTGTCTAAAGAAGAAATTCTTCAAAAATTTGTCTCTTTAGAGTTTCAACGTTTCCTTAATTACTATAAGAACGCTGGCGATCTAAATGTAACTGGAAAAGAAGGAAAACGCAGAGAGGATCGAAAAAGAAGAGATCGCAGCAATTCTAACTTGGCTCGTTTTTATATCAATGTAGGTTCTAAACATAAGATTACAACTCCCAAAATGATTGGACTAATTAACGATAGTTTGAGAGTTAAGGGAGTAGAAATTGGAAAAATTGAAATCATGAAAGGCTTTTCCTTTTTTGAAATTGATAAAACCTATGAGACCAAATTGATGAATGGCTTCCGTACTGGAATGCAGGTTACTGGGGTAAATGTTGTTGTTGAAAGAACAGCTGATCGTACCAAGGGAAGAAGAGATAGTAGAGGGAATGGGAACAGCCGCTTTAAAAGAGGAAAGGATAAGTCAAGAGAGGGTAGACCAAGAGAGGGTAGAGATCGTGATAGAAGCGGCAAGCGTGGAAAATCATTTAAACCAAAGAAAAAACGTTACTAAAAGTTGATGTGAAGGAAGGCGGATAGCTTTTCTTCTATTGGGAAGATATAAATTAGGTGCCAATCTGAAAATTGTATTTTAAAGAGCATACAATTTTTTGATTGGCATTTTTTGTTAGGATGGAGTGAGCTGTTGGTTGATTTTTTTTAAAATCCATTGAACAATTAAATTTTGTGGATTGGCTAGGTGCTTTTTATGCATGTTTTCCTGAATTGCTTGTTTTAGTAAACTTAGCTTCGCTCTAGTTTCTTTTTTATTAAAGGGAGCAGTGTTGATTCTTAATAAATCTTTAAGGAACTGGGTTCGATAAAGCAGTAGTTGGTTGGGGGATGATTTATAACGGATACTTTGCAAGGTATTGGTAAGCTCTCGTTCGCAATTATCCCAATCTTCTAATTCGTAATAAATAATTGCTTGTAAGTTTCGGGCATAATAGTAGTCACTTTCCGAACGTTGGCTAATTTGATCTTGACCCAATAACTCTAATGCTTGGGAAGCTTGCCCCAAAAAAAGGTAGGCCATACAGGTAATGTACTGAAAACGATAATAAAATTTGGGGATAGACTGAAATTCAGTCTGCCATTGATTATAAATAGAGATAATCGTTGTATAATTCCCTAAGTAGGCCTCATTGGAGCAATAGTTAAACAGAATGGATAATTTGTTCATAGACGAATTTTCTGTTTGTAGCTGTGGCATCAATTGCTGGTAAACCTTAGCTGCTTTGTCAAACTTCTGAAGCATAAAGTATTCTAAGGCTAAGCTCCCCAATAAGGACAGTTCTTTGTTTTTATATTGCTGACGAATTTGGACGATTTGTGGGTATAATTCCAAAACTTGTTCTAAGACATTGATTTTTTCTTGACGATTGGTAAGATAACTTTCTTTTAGAAGATCCAAAAAGTGCAATAAAACGGTGCTTTGTCCGAGTTGATTGGTTGGATAGGGGCGAGGAGGAATGGTACTTTTGTAGGCTGGATTAAAGGCAAACAAATAGCGTTCTATAATGGCTAATTTAATTTCTAATTCTTGATATTGTTCTTGTCCTGCCCAAGTACTTGCCATTAGGGTTTCTGTGACCAATTCTTTGAGGTGCAAGTAAGTTGTTTCTTGAATTTCTTCATGCTTAAAAACATAGGTGATATAGAGTTGGGTCAGGGCAATTTGGTGTTGATATTGGGCTTGTTTTTTGCTTGTTTTATACGCCTGTTGCCATTCTGTTCTAAAGAGTTTATACTGTTTTCGCTCTAATAAAAGAGTTAATAATTGTAATTCTTCTTGCTGTATTTTGTTGTTTTCTAACTTAGACTGTAGTGCCAAAAAGTGCTTGAGTTTTTTATTGAGATGGCGTTGTATATTTCGAAATAGATAATCTTCTTTGGGACTGTAAGCCTTGTTAAAAACTTGTTCAAATAAATAGGGTTTGGGGGCGCTATTAGGCAGTTGTTTCTCAATGGCAATATACAAGGGGTAAATGCCTGCTCGTCTATTTTTTTTGAGTTGTTGTTTGAACCGCTTTCGCTCATGAGGGGACAGGGCTTTGATTAAGAGTACTGTTTTGGACATTGGCTTTCAATTTGGGGTGAAAGAAAGCTTAGAATATACAAAAAGACCAAGACAAAATGAATTGTATTGGTCTGAAAATGTAGGGTATACAAAGTTTGTGTCTAATTCAGCTTAGGTTGGTAAATTAATTTGCCCTTCATTGTTTTTTCTTTTTCGACTTCAACTTGCAGAGGATTTTCACGAGCATAGACATCTTGACGAATTCCCGACACCTGCCAAGAAACTTGAACATTGGGCAGTTCTGTTTTGATGATAAATTGTCCTGCCTCGTCCATCTCTTCCCATACAATTGCCTTTGAAAAGGTTTTGCCCAAAACAGTTAATTGGTACCTAAAATCACGATTAAGTGTTGTCATCCAATTGGGGAGTTTAATGGTTGCCAAACCTTGATGATTGGTAGTAATTTTACCACTGTAAATATTCATAAATTCATCACTTTCAATACTAGCATGATACATATACTTATTTTGAGGATCTAGCGGATGATCTATACGAAAGGCTTTGAAGGTACCTGTAACGGGACCTGTGCTGCTAATACCTCCGCCAGCAGTCATTCCTCCAATAACACTTAATGCCCCAATTTTGACACTTGGGCACAAAATTTCTCCTCCAACAACTAATTTGCCTGCTACCTCTGCATGTCCTTCAAAGGTAGCTGCCATGTGAGAAGAAGAAGCAGGGTGGACACGTAAGGCAGCATGAACAGCAGGTGGTGTTGTCCCAATAGCTAAAACAGAACTAGGCATGGTAACAGGATTGGGATTGTTAGAGGTAATCAAAACGGCTTCTGAGGTCGGGCTAGAAGTTGTATTACTTAGCTCAAAATGTGCTACAGAACCCTTGGTTGTACCCGATCCTGTACCCGATTGTTCTATATGTACAAGGGATTCGGCGGCTCCATTGCTAGATTCTATATCGAGTCCATGCCCAATTCCCTCTTGTTCAACAAAAACCGCTGCCGCAGCATTACTAGGATTATCCAATTTAAAACGTCCTGCATTTCCCATGCCTTTGGTATAAGCAGACATAGCAGGCTCTATATTTTCTTTGCCAGGGGTAGTATGTGTATTGAGAATTTCAAAACAGGCACTCGTACCCAATCCATTGGTTTTGGTGTGTAAAGCAGGGGCAGGGTTAGAGGGACTAGCTGTGCTGTCTTCTATCAGAATTAGAGCACCTGCACCATTGCTGTTATTAAGAATAGCAACAGTTGGTTCTGTATTACCTGCATTTTTTAAGGTATGAAAAAGAGCCGTAGAACCAAGCCCTAAAGTGCTAGATATGAATACAGGAGAGGGATTCATTGGGTGCTCATTTTTTAATTCAGCAGCAATTCCCATTCCGTGATTTTCAGCAAATAGTGCATGGGTAGCATTGGGGGCAGCTACCCCTAAAGCAGGATCAGGATCTTGCTGAGCAATATGGATACCTATACCCGTGCCCTTGTTGGAAATTTTTAGAGCAGATTCACTGCTGTTACTAAGTGTAAAAATGGTAGGGTATAGGGTGGCACCTTCTGTGCGGAAGAAGGCAGCCATATCATCTGTTTCAGTTGCATTGCCTAATATGCCAGCTTTTAGCGTTGGCAAATCTGCTTTGCCTCTTTTTTTACCAGTGGTTCCAATGACACCAATATTTCCTTTACTCTCTCCCCAAATAGCGGGATTGGTATTGGTTTGCCCCAATATAGCGATTTGACCTTTTGGTGTACTAGGAGAACCGTACAGTGGATATTCACTACTATGATCTGTCCAATTCGTATCTAATATCATACCCCAAATACCTGCTTCTGTAGGACTGCTTGTTGCTTTGCTAATACCAATAATTCCAGGCCCTTCCCCTATGTTGAGTCCTAATATACCTGTACCTTTCTGAGCCATCCCTGTTACCCCAATAAATGGGTCACTTGTTCCAGTTGTACTTCCAAAACCATCTGCTCCGACCCCCATTACACCTGCGTTAAAGGTGGTCGTAGGATCGCTGTTCCAGTTGATGGTATCAAGGGTTTTGCCCCAAACACCATTTTGATCCCGACTAAGCCCTGTAACGCCATTTCTATGTCTATTGGTTAGACTTACTCCTGCCACCCCTGCAACAGGAATAGGATCAGTTGTTGCAGGTAGGCTATCTATGAGCCCCAATACAGCATGTCCTGTACCCAATGTTTTAGCTTCTAATGTTGGCTTATTATTGCCACTATGGGTATTTTTAAAATGCCCTGCTCGTCCTCCATCTAGTCTTATATTGGTATTGGAACTGCCATTGGAGCTGCTATAGATTAAATCATTGGTATTGGGAACATTGGGCGTATTGCTAATCTTAATTCCACTACCTGTGCCTACTTGATGGATTTTTATACCTGTTTTATTGCCAGCATTAGAAATATCTAAGTTATCAGCCGTTCCATTTCCTTCCAATTCAACAGCGCCAGCATCTACCAGTATTTTTTTTCCTGCGCCAGCCCCTCCTTGATCATAAGCCTGATCTAGGCTGTTGTGTGGATCGCCACCAACCACATCAATTAGCATCCAGTTTTGTGTAATAGCATCATAATAAGTAAATCGTTGTAAGGTTGTATCCAAGATCATTAATCCATTGGCAGGGCTACTGATCGCTAAACGCTGAAGGGTAGACATTCTTGGAATTAAAAGCCCTTTGTTGGTTGCCTCTAATTCTAAAATAGCGCTAGAATCAGGGCTGTTTGTTCCTATTCCAACATTGTTTTGGGACAACAGTTGGCTCATCAGTGATAGTAGGAAAAATAGGAGTGCTGTAATTTTTTTCATAATTAGATTGTTTTGGGAAATTAAAAGGTACTGTTCGCTAACATGGTGATAAACAGTAGCATGAGTAATTATTAGAATAGGGAAGTCTTAGTTAGTGCAATAGGACTAATTTACCTTGAGTTTTTAGGGATTGATTGCATTGTACGGTATAAAAATAATTGGCTGCACTTAGTTCTGGTAATGCACAGTTAAGGACGGATTTGGGGTTTGAGTTATACCATTGTTTGCTAAAAACTATTTCCCCTAATGCATTGTATAAGGTAAATTGATAATTGCCTTCTTGGGCGGTTTTTAGTTGCAATTTTTGTGGTAAAACAATAGGGTTAGGGTAGACTGTTACAATTTGATTTATAGCTTGAATATAGAGGTGCCGAATGGGCGAAAAATCAATAGTTCCATCAAAAAAAACTTGTTTCAAACGATAATAATTATGCCCTGCAAAAGGAGCTAAATCCCAACGGCTATAGTTTTGTCGATCATAAGTTGTTCCTGCTCCTTTGGCAATACCAAGGGATTGAAATTCTAGCCCGTTATTACTGCGTTGAACCTCAAAATAATCACAGCCAATTTCTGTAACCGTAGACCAATCTAAACGCACTTTTTGGGGCTCTACTAGTTGGGCGTTAAAATTAAGTGCTTGGATGGGAAGGATAGAAGAAGAGGGACCCAAGGTCAGCCGAACCTGAGAGGAATCGAGTCCTCCATAAGTCAAGTGGTTACTATTGACATGAATACTACCACCAGGTTTTGTCCAAGTATTGCCATTATCTATTGAGCGCCACAACTGAAGATTTGCTTCATTTTGTCCAACAATTTCATGATCAAGGTAGTGAAACTCAAGGTGAACCGTTGAGCCTATCGCATGGGTTGGGGCAAGATTATAATACCTTAGAATACTGAGATTGCCATTTTGGTCTGTGTGTTGCTGATGTCCTCGTTCAATCGTAGTATTCCCCCAATTAGACGTAGAGGTAACAACCAAACCTAGACCACCAATATTTAGGCTGTTGGGGCTGTTAATCGTGCGAGAAATTCGAAGAAGACCACTGTTGCCAAAAATTCGATGGGCATTGGTTTCATTGATTAACGAGGAATTGGGAGATAAATTGATGTTTTGACCATTTAAATCAATATTACCGCTGGTCATTTGTACGTTTCCATCTATTTGTACTGTTGTATCTAATTGTACATTGGCAGCAGTCAGGTCAAGTTCTAAATGATAAAAGCGAATGGGATGCTGACCCGATAAATTTCTAAGATTGTTTCCTTTTAGTATAACGGTTCCCCCTGTATCAGCCGTTAGGTGATTTAGTGCATTGTTAAGAATAGATCCATTCAATTGCAAACGGCTACCACTTTTCATAGACCAAACTCCTGTAGATTCATTGTGGAGGTCTCCATTAATTGCTAGAATAGCATCAGTATTAATATGGATGGTTGCCCCTTTGTTGGTAATAATAGCTTGCCCAATAAGGTTGCTGCTCAATAGAATGCTAAAAAAGAGTAAGATAGATTTCATATTGGATAGAATTTGTAGTTTGGGAATCTTGTCTTACAAAATTCTATCAAATAAAAAATGAATGCAAATTGATTTTTTATACTTGTGACTACTTTAGGGAATATTAAAAGATGGGTTATGAAAATGAAAAAAAAAGCGAACTACTAGGGATTTTAGTAGTTCGCCTTCCAATTAAAAGGAGTTAAATGTGTTTAACATTACTCCGCTAGAAACCATGCAATAGCACCAAAGGTAACCAGCGAAGTATTATTGATGAATCTTATTCAATTGTTTTTATAATTTGTTGGGTTGCGATAAGTTCACCTTCTTGGTTCTGTACTTTAACCAAATAAGTACCAGCACTATAAGATTCAAAATCTAACTTAGCTGTATTGATACCCAAGTTAGTTTCGTAAGTGATTTCTTTTAGCGTTTTGCCCAAAATATCTACAATATGAATGGTTAATGTTTCTTGTGTAGTACTATTAAACTGATAATTAACCAATTCTTGAGTTGGGTTAGGGAAGAATAACTGAGCCCCCTCTAATCCCTCTACTTCTATTGCAATGATTTTTGAATAAGTAAAGGTTCCATCAAAATCGACTTGACGCAAACGATAATAATTAACGCCCAACATAGGAGTCGCATCTTCATAGAGGTAGGTCAATGGAGCAGTACTATTTCCTGCACCATTAACAGTAGCGATGGTGGTAAATCCATCTTGTGGATTAATGCTGCGTTCAATTTCAAAGCGTTCATTATTTAATTCACTTTCGGTAATCCATTGCAATACATTAGTTGTTTGATTGTTCCATCCTTTGAAACTCGTAAGTTCTACAGGCAAGCCCGCATCAGGAGACAAGGAAATTCCCCCTGAACCGCCAGAGAAACTAGTAATTCCTGTTATTTCAGAATAGTGAAGCCCACTAATCGTGCCTGTAGTGCCTGACAATTTGGTGGGTTGGTCGTATAGAGGAGCCGCATAAGAAGTACCTACATTTTTGAACCAATAAAATCCATTTGGAGTAGAATATTTGTAAGTATAATTACAAGCTGCATTAGCTGTAATATGATTAGCAGCAGCCGTTTCTAAGGCTGTTTTTTCACTGGCAGGGAAATAGTAACGAATGGTATAAGGAGGATTTAAAGTACCCGTAAAATCGACATTCCAACTGCGTGGCAATTCAAATAATTCTTCTCCTTGACTCCAGCCATTGGTACAAGAACCAGCAGCTCCTACCGTAGTTTGATAAAAACTACCATTGTTGTTGATGCTAATGGTAGGCGATGAAGTTGCGCCGCTTAAATCTCCACGCATAGAGAAAATAATTTCATCATTAGCATTATAGAAATGATGCCAATTGTTATTATCCGTACAATAATTACTAGATGTTACAAAGCCAGTAGGCGTATAGGCATAGTCTTTAACTTCAATGACTTCACTATCATCGTTGGTGGTATTACAAACTCCTTCACGGCGAGCATAATAAGTGGTAGCAGTAGTTGGAGAAACATTAATAGAAGACCCCGTTCCAAGATTGCTTCCTGTTCCATTTGCCCCAGAGTACCAGCGAATGCTAGATCCTGTACCAGCAGTACCACCACTTGCTGTTAGAGTAACTGTTGAATTAGGACATTGTTTGCTTGAAACGCTTGCGATTGTTGGACGGCTAGAATTGGTATTAACGGTTACCGTTGCTGGGGCACCTAAACCTACTGTCCGAACACAGCCATTATTATCTGTAATGGAACTTAAGGTATAAGTTGTTGTACTACTAGGATTAACAGGAATATTCGTTCCAGTTGCGATATTATTTATGGTTGTACCATTGTAAACAATATCCCAAGGACCAGTACCTGCTGTTGCATTGAAGGTAATGTTTGTAGAATTACCTTGACAAATCGGAGAGGGGCTGTTTAAGTGACCATTGGGAAGAGGATTAGTAGATACGGTTAGTGTATTGCTATACCCTGTATTACCGCAACCATCTTGGATACGCCTTCTATAGTAACGTGTTTGGCTTAACCCAGCAGGAGGATCATAGGTCAATGCATTGGCTCCTGAAATATTAGACCATGTGCTATTGTTGTTGCTATATTGCCATTGGTAGATAGGGCTAGTTGAATAAACTTGCGCAGCAGCAGTAGAGGTTAATAGATTGGGGTTGCCTCCTGAGCAGATCGTATGATTTCCAGCTATAGCACCTTGATTTAGCGTGGTAGCACTTACAAATCTAACTTCATCAACATAGCCTCTGTCTTCAAATGAAGAAACAGAACCATCCTTTACATATCTCCATTCGACAGTATTAGCGCCAAAATCCAAATTGATAGTTCTGGAAGCCCAATTTAGATTACCTGATATACGGGCTCTACGAGTTCCATTGACATAGACTTCTAGCCAATCATAATTGGCTTCAGAAGAAACTCGCCATCTGAAAACTACTTGACTCATACAGGAGACAGTTGTTGAAAAGCTAGACGTTTGGTTATTGGTAATGGTGCCAGACGTAGCGCAATCACCACCTATTTGTGACCAAGATCCTCTTGATCCCCAAAAAGGACGATTGCCGCCAGTTGTGAAAGTTTGGCTAGAGTTTTCTACCGCATTAGGAATAGAAGTGCTCGCATAGCGGTATTGGTAAAAGGTGTTCATATTATAATCCGAAGAACCACAAGTTTGATTGGCACTTGTCCACTGATATTCTAACGGATTGGTGAAATTATAAGTACAGGTTTGATTGGCTCTACAATCATCGTTATTGATAAAGGTACCTGTTCTGTAATCACAACGACCACCATTATCATCTTCCCATGAATCAATGCGGGTTCGAATTTGGGTAGCAGTCACATTATAGCGATTTCGAGTTGCCCAAGTGCCATAATGAGTGATAGCTCCGTTGTGATCTCTTGTAATACAACCAGAATAAGTTTCTGAGGTATTAACATTATCACTGAGCCAACCTTTCCAAGTATGCTCTTCGTTTCCTGCTTCTCCACCGCAATTGCTGCCGTAGAATCGGGTTATTCTGGATTGGTAGTCAATGTTTTGTGATAGGACAGGGGAACTACTGATGCAGATCAGTAGAAGGGGTAATAATTGTTTCATAAAAATTGAGGTTTATTTATAAAAAAAATTAAATGGCAAAAATAAGGGAATAGAACTAAATAACCAACTATTTTATGCTAACTGAGGAATAAATGATTTTTTTGTTTCTTTTTTGACGAAAAAAACAAAATTATTACAAAGTTTTAGGTGGTATAGAGAGAATGTTTTGTAACAACGGCATTTATTAGTTGGCTGCTGGCGTTTATACATCGATTGGTCGCAATTATACATTAGGCAAGGAGTTTAGTAATAGAAGAGGTAAATTTATATTTAAGTGAGCGATTACGATGCTTGAATATTATTTGTGTTTACGTATTAATTTTTTGATTGTTAGTGTATTGTGTTTAGTGAGGGTTCTTGAATTTTATAATTCAATCAAAAGGTTGACTTTTATTTAAAGGTATAGAATGTATATTTGTATGGCAAATAATTATTGAGTTTTTTGTAATGTAGACAGGTAATGTATAATGGGTCAGAAACGATAGGACATAGCGCACTTAAGTGCCTGATCTAAATAAACGGATCGTTTATTATAGCCATTCACTTAATTCATTACTCCGTTAAAAAATCGTATTCGACTGATTATTACATGAGCTAGCAAAGCTAGGTTGTCAAAATGATGCAATTTCATCGTTCAAAATATTAGTTGTTTGATAATCAACGGAGTATTATTAATTAAAAAACAATAAAAAATGAATATTATAACAACATTAGGAGAACAATTAGATGCTGATCTGGCAGGAATAAGTTCTTATAAAATAGAAAGGAGTCGCACTAAATTTGGTGTTCCATCAAAAGATATTTCGGCTAAGATTGAGGCTACTTACGGTTTGAGTGATGCGTTAAAAGAATCCTTAAAAAGCATTTATACTCAGGTCAAAGAAATTTCTTTTTATTGGAGCTTAAACGATGCAGCGAATGATGATTTGTTGGCAAAGGACACTTGGCTGAATGGTGGCTATGGTGATTATTTAAAGGATCAGGATTTGAGTGGTTCTATGAATCTGGTGTCATTTGATGAAATGATGCAGGACAAAAGTTATTTTTCTTATCTGAAAGGCAATGGGGTAGAATATTTGCCCTTGGATAAGCATTGGGCTTTGGGGGCTGGTTTGAAAAAGGATAAAGGAAAAGTGGAAGACAATGTTTATTTATTTAATGCAGAAGGTGCTGCTTTGATGGACATGAAAATAGGTGTCTTGGAATACATCAAATTGGCAGCTCAGGCAAGAGGGTTTTATTATTGGCAGTATGCCTACCTAAGTAAGGAGGGAATCTACAATAAACATTTAAAGGAAATGTTGCCAAAAATTTTTCACAACTCAGCATTAGATTTATCTAATTTTTAGAAAAAAACAGTACACTGTAACAAAACTAAAAGACTCGATTAAAAAATAGTTAGAAGTGTACTCAGGATAAAAACAAAAAATAATCGATAATTAAAAATATGGATAATTTATTCGAATCAAAAAAAGTAGCCATAACTGGTAAATTTACGGCACTCAAAAGAGGTGAAATAGAACTGCGTTTAGTGGCATTAGGGGCTAGCATTACCAAGTCAATTTCTGCTAAAACCGATATTTTGGTAGTAGGGGAGAAAGCAGGTTCTAAACTTCAGAAAGCAAAAGCCTTAAATTTGCAAATTATAGATGAGGGGGCCTTGGTTTTAGAATTTGGCAAAATAGACAATTCTAAGTTAGAAGCTGTTACAAAAGATGCTCAAAAAAAAGCGAATACGGCCACAACAACAAAAGTATTGGACGAAGAGATTGCTAATTATATAACTCAGGACAAGGAAAAGAATGGTCTAACCTTAGCGCAGCGTCTCAAATTATATTTTACCCTTTTGGGACAACGATCAGATATTTATATTCATGGCAATTGGAGTGGAGGGAAGCCTCTTGCAAAGGCATTTGGCAAAGCTGCGAGTGTCAGTAGTTTAAATCGATGGAAAGGAAAGTTGCCTTTGGAGTATCTTGCTTTTTTAACCGAAATGGGAACGTTTGATTTTGGATGGAGTTTTCGAGCACTTAGCCCTCAATTGATTAAAGATGATTATTTTGAACAAGGAGAGCCTTGTGCCTTGTTGCATTTTAGAGGCGTGAGTAGAAGTCCTAAATGGTACCCTCGACCTGATTATGACGATGAATATAACTATGTAGCAAGGTTGATGATTGACGAAATGGTAGCAGAGGGATATACCGAATATTCGTACGATGAGGGAGAGACTAAGACGGATGCTAAATTGATTTTTGTCAATCACAATGACTGTGATAGAAGTTATATGGGCAGCCTTGAATCGTATTTCACGGAAGGGGCAAAAAATGCTTTTGTGTGGTATTGGCAATGCCAATCTTGGACAGGGCAGCATGCGCTGGAGGAGCTTAGAAAAAATTCAATTCCCGCTACTTCCTCAAAAGAGGAGATTTTGAATCGTTTTATAACCAAAGGTTACACCAAGGAAGAAGCCGAAGCACTCCACCAATGGCTGGGGAAGGATGTAGTTTTGCTACTTGAACAAGATTAAATACGGTTTAGTCTAACACTTTGGCACATAAAAAAATAATCGCTTCGCCCTTGATAAATATCAAAGAGCGAAGCGATCTAGCTAATACATCTTACTTAACTAATTTCATTTCTTTGATTAAGTGCCCCGCTTCGCCATATTTATCAATGACCCAAAGCACATAACGAGCATCTACCACAATATTGCGGCATCTAGACTCGTCAAACATAAAATCACTCATGGTACTTTCCCAACTTCTATCGAAGTTAATTCCCATTAAGTTACCTTCAGCATCAATAACAGGACTTCCTGAATTACCACCAGTAGTATGATTAGAAGCAGTGAAACAAACCCATAGTTCGCCGTCTTGTTCATAAGCACCCCAGTCACCTTCTTTGTATAATTTTAGGAAGCGATCGGTGAGTTGAAAATCAGGATTTTCAGGATCGTATTTTTGCATAATTCCTTTAATGGTAGAGTAGTGGACATACTTCATGCCGTCAACAGGCGCAGAACCTTCTACCTTACCATAAGCAATACGCATGGTAGAATTAGCATCAGCCCATGTTTTTTTGTCTGGAAACATTTTAAGAACTCCCTCAACATAAACTTTCATCAATGCTTGCTCTTGCATAACAAATTCTCTATAAGAAGGAATGGTAGTTGCTGTAAATGTATTATAAAGCTCATTAGCCATTACTAAAGCAGGATCTTTGAGTAGCTTTTTGCATGATTTTTCGGTAAATTTATCTAAGGCAGCTTTGATTTTTTCTGGATTCATAATCATCGACTTCGCAAAGATCTTTTCGCCATTTTTGCTCCAGTTTTCGCTAAAACCTTTGGGCAACAAACTACGCTCAACATAATTGATGTACATTGGCGTTAATTTTTGAAAAATTTGCTGGTCTAGTGCTTGGTCATAGTTTTTGAAAAAACCGTTCACTTTCGATTTTAAGCGTTTGATTTCATCCTCAACCTTGCCCTTTTTTTCTAATTCTTCGTAGTTGCTAGCTAGGGTATTAAATTCGTGAGCAAAGCGCAAAAATTCAGGACCAACATAAAAATATTCTATAAAGATAGAACGAGAAAATTCATATTGGCTATTTTCTTCTTGGAGTTTGTTAAGTTCTGCCAAGACATTTTTATACTTTTTCCAATCCATTTTTTCAGCCGCTTTTTTGCGATACTGCTCTTCCCATGCTTGTTTTTTGTCCAAGGCATGCAATTCTTTTAAACCACCAATTTGTCCAATCCATTTTTTCCAAGCATTGGCAATACGAGCTTGTTTAGAGGCGTATTTAATACGAATTTCGTCGCTACCATTCATGGCAGGCTTCATCAAATCAAGGCTAGTTTGGCGCATTTTGATTCTAGCAGGACGCTCTTGCTCCATGTAAAATTCCAATTTCGAAGAACAAAAGTGTTGGTCAGTATGTCCAGGAAATCCATAAACCATTGTAAAATCGCCTTCTTTTTTAGGTTTTAAACTAATTGGAAGAAAATGAGCAGGTTTGAACGGTACATTATCTTTGTTGTGTTTAGCAGACTGATTATCTTTGTTGGCATAGATTCTAAAAACAGCAAAATCTCCTGTATGGCGAGGCCAAACCCAGTTGTCAGTATCTCCTCCATATTTGCCAATAGCAGAAGGTGGAGCGCCAACCAAACGGATGTCGTTATAATCTTGTGTTACCAACATAAAAAATTGGTTGCCAAGGTTAAAATCTTTGATTTTTGCAGTGATAGAAGGATCCGATTGTGCTGCTTTTTCCAATTTAGCAATGTTCGCTAAGATGATTTTACTTCGCTCAGCACTGGACATCCCTTCCTTAACCCCTTTAAAAACATCTTCGGTTACTTCTCTAATTTCTTTCACAAAGGTTACTCGCAACCAAGGACAAGCCAATTCTTCGGCTTTGTTTTTAGCCCAAAAGCCATTTTTAAGATAATCTTTCTCCACAGAAGAATGGCTTTGGATCGCACTAAAACCGCAGTGATGGTTGGTAAATAGTAACCCCTCTTCTGAAACAATCTCAGCAGTACAGCCTCCATTAAATTGGACAATGGCATCTTTTAGACTAGATTGGTTGGTCGAATAGATTTCTTCTGGGCTCAATTTCAAGCCATAGGTCTTCATATCAGAATGAAACATATCTATTAGGGAGGGAATCCACATTCCCTCAACCGCAAAAGAGCAGTTGTTTAAGGTTAAAATTAAGGCAATTAAAAGAGCAATTTTTTTCATATTCTGGAGTTTTTTACGACTTCAATTAGATTAATTATAATGCTCAAAGCTACAAATTTTAATCTTAAGTATATAACGGATTCGACCGACAAATAGAATTGTTCTTCCAACAGAAGCTTTTGGTGTTTACCCAAAGACTATTCTCGTGTAATTTGTTTTCGAATACGACTGAGCGATTGTGGTTCAACTCCCAAAAAGGAAGCGATGCTTTCGACCGAGACCTGAAGTGCTAACTCAGGAGATTGTTTTAGAAACTTAAGGTATCGCTCTTTGGCGGTCAATAACTGAAAATCTTTTACTCGATCCATCTTACATTTCAAATGTTCGTTGGTTATCTGCTCAATGAAATTGCCCCATTTAGAATCTTTGCTTTTTAGTAGTTCAAAATCAGGTTTGCTAATTTTGCAAGTTTGAATATTGGTAACCGCTTCAAAATAATCTAAAGAAGGAGACTCCGTCATGAAGCTATCCAAAGAACCAAAAAAATTATTGGGAGTTACAAGATGCCCAACTACTATTTTCCCTGCTTGATTTTGATAACCTTTGACAATGCCATGGCATAAAAAATAAAGATGGCGTTCTACTTGTCCTGCTTTTAATAAACAGGTAGTGGAGGTGAATGCTTGAGGAATAAATAACTGTTCAACCAGCTCTTTATCTGTAGAAGATAAGGGCATTCTAGCAGTGATGTAATCAAGAAATTGTTTCATTAGCATTTATTTTATACCTTGTTTTTCCAGTCATTTTTTAAATATTTTAAAGCAGCAATCAACGCTTCTTTAGAGGGTTTAGGGCTAAAACCCAATTCTTTTTTAGCCTTTTGGATGTTATAATCTTGGTGTAACCCATAAAACATTTCGAGATAGTGGCGTTGTAGCAGTGGTTCTTTGCCCGTTATTTTGCTACTCAACTCCATAAGCCCTGCAATAGAATATAACAAAAAATAAGGTGCTTTGGGCGGAATTTTTAAGTTTAACTCAGGAAATAGTTCTTGAGCAATGCGCACACTCTCTCGTACAGAAGTGTGTGTCTCATTTGCTAAAATATAACGCTCTCCATCTCTACCCTTTTGCATAGCTGCATAACAACCCCAAGCAACATCGTTAACATCGATCCAGTTCAGTGTAACATTGGCATCAACACTGATTTCACCCTTTAGAATTTGTTCTACTAATTGGTTGGAATAACTGAGTCGATATGCTCGACTTCCAATCATTGCAGAAGGTAAAACTAAAACGGTTCTAATTCCAAGTTTTCGACCAAGTTTTAGGGCTAATTTATCCGAGTCATTCTTGGAGTTATAATACCAATTGCGGCGATCTTTGTTGTAGCCGTTGCATTCTTGGGCAGGGAGTTGGGTGAAATCCAAGGCAGCTACGGAACTGACATAAACAATTTCTTGAATTCCCTGGGCTGCTGCCGCTTCAAATAGGTTTTGTGTACCAATTACATTGTTATCATAAATTTCTTTCTTAGGGTTTTTTGCCCACATTTTGAATGCTGCACCAACGGCATAAATTCGTTTAACGCCTTTGAATGCTGTTTGTAAAGAATCTTTATTCATTATATCAGCATAGGCAAGTTCGCAGTTTAGCCCCTCAAAAGGAATGCTGTTGTTGATGTTTCTGACGGTAGCTCGAACAGCTATGTTTTTAGACAATAACAATCGAACTAAATTGTTCCCCAAATGCCCATTGGCTCCCGTTACTAAAGAAATTTCTTTGTTCATAATTCATAGTTTGTTTTCTGCCAATTTGAATGATTGAATTGGCTTGTTTAATGATGTAGAACAAAGATGAATGGATCTTTATTAAAATAAAATAACATTTGTTAGATAGGATTCCGTCTATTGTTTAGGTAGGCGATAATTGGTAATTAAAAACTGTTCTTCAAAGCCCAATTTGAGATAAAGTCCTTTTCCCATGTTCGAAGCTTGTAAGGTCATATAATCTCGTTTCTCTTGAACGGCCCAATTGATGAGTTGCTGCATAATCAAAGCCGCTAAGCCCTTTCTTCTGTGTTGAGGGGGAACACCAATAGCGTGTACTCCAATATTGTTATGGGTTGGATTGGTGAGCGCAGTGCCAATCGCTTGATTTTCGTAATAAGCAATGTAATAGGAAAAAGAACGGTTTTTTAAAATCGTAAGCGGACTGATTCGATATCGAAATGCCTGAATAAATAAATCTGTCCATTGTTTGGCTTCTGATTCTTGGGTTACTTTCTGTAGTTTGAATTTTTTGGAGATTGAATATTGATTTTCTAATTTTAAAACCATAGCCATTTGTTCAAAATAAGCTTCAAAACCTTCTTGAATTAAAAGCGGTTGACTGTCTTGGGGATAAATATCCCAGTATGGAATGGTTAGCGAAAAGGGGGCTTGATGGATTACTTTTTTTGCTTTTAAAATACTTTCGGAATTAGGCATTTGGTGAAACCATAAACGGTTGGGCCAAGCAGCATCGTTGATCCAGCAGTAATCAAAGTCAGCATTGGAATAATACGATTGAAATGCGCTACTTCCTATCCTCCAAAGATCTGTTAAGTTCGCCAAATTAGCGTTTTGTAGTATGCTCTTTTGCATGATTGAAATTTATTTAGTGTTAATGAATAGAATGCCTATAATCATAGCAGTTGCACCAATTGTCCGTCGAATATTTAGGGGCTCAACAGGAAGATTAAACCAGCCAAAATGCCCTGCGACTAAGGAGAAAAGTAGTTGTCCAGATAAACCAAATGAAATCATGGTTGATAGCCCTAGTTTGGGGATGGTATAATAATAAAGGCTAATTCCGAGAACGCTAAAAAGTCCGCCTGTAAACCATAAATAGCTCGGAATTTTTTGAATTTCAGACCAACTAGGGTAATTGTTAGGGCTTATTAGAACGAACAAAAAGGCAAATAAGGTACTGCAAAAAAAAGCAATGACGGCTGCCAATAAAGGATGCTTTAATAGCTCTCCTAATTGTGCATTAAGCGCACCTTGCATTGCTAAAAAGACCCCTCCTAATAGTGCTAAAAGCGATAAAATATAAGAATTCATAGTAGAACTAAATCCCTTTGTAAAAAGAACCAATGGTTGAAAAATAGAACTACTTTGAGCGCATCATTCATCCTAAAAAATCCAAGTTGTTCTTTTGGGTTAAGTAATAAAACAAAGATAGAACAAAGGATTTTTTACTGCATTTACATATGTTGATTGAGCGTTTTTATTTTAAACTTTTTCGTATTCTACTCAGTTGAGTAGGAGTAATGCCTAGGTGTGCAGAGAGGTGTCGTTGAGGAATTCGTTGATCAATATTCGGATGTTTTTCAAGGAGTTTAAGGTAGCGTTCTGTTGCATTTTCCATAACGATAGAAATTTCGATGGGTTCTTTTTCTAGCACCCAATTCTTTTCTAGATAAGCAATGTAGAAATTTTTTAAATCTTCCTTTTGATCAATAAAGGCTCTATATTTTTTGTAATTGAGGTTGATAAAGATGCAATCTTCTAAAGCTTCTAGTGTAAAATTAGAAGGACTGTTTTGCAATAACGAGACGGTTGAGCAAGCCAAATCTGTTTCTAGAAAAATATTTTTATTATAAAAATTGCCTGCTTCATCGGTAAAATAAGCTCGCAGTGCTCCTTGGCAAATAAAGTGAATGTTTCGGGCAATCTGACCATATCGCAAGACAAAGGTGCCTTTGTCTACCGTTTGAAATTTAATAATAGACCGTATCAATTCCCAAGAAGAGGAGCTAATAGGGCTATGGTAACTTTCTAGTTTTGCTTTTAAGGCAGCAATGTACTGTTCTTGATCAAAAGCCATAAACGATTACTTAGTAATTTTATTCATCCAATTAATACCGTGTTGAACCATTGTATTATTATTTCCCAAATCGATTCCAAAATGTCATTCGAAGCCCTGAATTAAAACTAACTGCTCCTAATGCGCCTACTCCTGCACGAATAAAAAGCTCAACTTCTCGGATATGTTGGCGACGATAACCAACCGCAGAAATATGAAAACCGACTTCACCAATTACAGTTGTAAAAAAAGGATTAAAAACATTTTGGTGTGTGGGAGGACGAGCACTAAGCTCTGTTTTGGACAATTGAGCGCCTGCTCCAACATGTAGCATTAGCCATAAACTTTGTTGTTTAGCAATGGGAAATTGAGCCTTTGCTAGAATGGGAATACTCAAGGCTCCCATGCCTTTGTAATGCGCTAAATCAAGGGCAAAAGGAGCATATTCTATCGCACTTTCAATGGATAAAATCCAACGATCAACATCTCCAAACCAAACATTAAAACCTAGTCCAGGTAGAACATTGAATACTTGCCCAGAGGAACTAAGAGAAAGGTCAGCCTGACTTGTTTTTTGGTACCAACAGTAAAGGTTATAATTCATGAACAAGCCATAACCAACATATAATTTGGGAGTGGCTTGTTTTTCTTGTTGTGCATGAATTGCTGTTGATAAGCAAAGCGTAAGACTGAGAAGGGTTAAGAATTGTTTCATTGTTATACGTTCTTGATGTTTATTGCGATAGATCTGAATAGCCGTCCTTCAAAATAAGACAGCTATTCAGACTAAAAAAACTATTCTCCTTGCATTAGGTCTTTTAATGCTTGCCCTTGAATACAAACCACAGATGGTTTGGGTTGGGCAGTACCACCTTCTGGCCAATGGCTGGTTAAGTTGTCGAGATCTTTACTGCGTTCACCAGGATGCTGGATGCTCAAAAATAGTGTTTCTCCATCAGGAGAAAATACAGGACCCGTTAATTCTGCATCAATAGGAGCCGAGGCAACCTGAAGCACCTTGCCTTTGTCTTTTCCCCAAGAAGGAACCATAAACAGACCATTATTGCCAAAGGGTAAATAAGGTTCTGTATTGATAGAGCTGCCTGAAATATCAGAAGTAAACCATAGGTTTCCTTTAGGATCAAATGCCATGTTATCAGGGCAGGCAAAGCCAGTAGATTCACCCCCTGCCAGAAAGGTAGAAGCAACAAACTTCATAGAAGTTTTGTTTTCATTGTCCGCTTCTTCAATTTTTAATATTTCACCCAAAAAATCGCCTTTAGGTTTGTTGTTGGTTAGTGCAACCAATACATTGCCAGTTAAGGGGTCAATTTCTATATCCTCTGGGCGATTGAGCGGCGTTCCACCAACAAGTTTGGCTGCTTCTCTCAAACGAATAAGAATTTCCGTTTGATTGGCAAAATTTTGGCGCAGCACTTCTTGGTCGTTGTAGTCTAACGAAATCCATTCTCCTTTGCTTGTATTGGCAACATACAATTTGCCTTCTCGCAAGTTATTAGGCTCCTTACTGATAAATTTATACAGACATTCATCATTAGAATCATCTCCAGAATAGACCACTAAACGACCATCTTTAGCTTGATGAACGGTTGCACATTCGTGAGCACAACGCCCTAGAGCTACCAACTTTTTGGCGGCACCCGTTAAGGGATTTACTTCAACTACCCAGCCATAGTGTTCTGGTGGATAATCATAGTACTGAGACCAACCATAATCTCTGCCTGTGATTCGCTTAGGGTTTTTGGGATCAGAATAGTCTGTTTCTCCATAAAACATATCATAGTTTTCTTCACAGGTTAGAATGGTTCCCCAAGGAGTAATCCCCCCTGCACAGTTGGCAAAGGTGCCAATGGCTGTTGTACTGCCAAGAATTGGTTCGTCCCAATCAAAAGGAATTTCCGTTTTGGCGGTTAGACGGCGATTGTGTTCATCGTTAGGGACAACTTGCCATTTGTTTTCTTTGTTTTTTTTGATGCGAAGAAGAGAACCTCCTACCGAATACATTTCTTTTTCAACCTGTTCTTTTGTTTTTTTGCTTTTATCTCTATCGTTATAACCGCTAACAAATAACTCTTGGAGGTATTCATGGTTTACCCATAACATACCATCATTGGGATTATTGGGATCAAAAGGTACAAAAGCGAGATAATCGTTGTTAAAACCGAATTGATCTAAATCAGAGATTGGATCGTTCCATTTGATGAGAATGTCGTACTCTAGACCATTTGCTAGGACTAATTTGTCTTCTAAAGAATGCTGAATATCTTCCAATGGGAAGGAGCGTGGTTTTGAGGGAGCTACTGTTTGTTGGGTAGGTTGTTCTGTGGAGGTGCAAGCCTGTAAGTTGACCAAGAACCCACTAGCGCTAAGCCCAACACCAGCACGACCTAAAAATTGTAAGAAACTCCTTCTGTTTTGTTTTTTCATGATTTTGTATAGCTTTGGTGGAGTGCTAAAATAAAAAAAACTAGGTAGAATTTTGCCTCTACCTAGTTTTTTAAAAAATTGATAAAACAAGCCTATAAACTGAATGCCTGTTCTTGATGTAAGCAGTTTGTGCCTGCTAAAATCACTTAAGGAGTTTCAGGCTCTATTTCAGGCAAGTTTCTTTTGATAAAAGTTAGTGCATTTTCATACATAATTTTATTAACAACTTCTTCAGGAGTAAAATTATACATAAAGTTTTCAATTTCTTTTACCGAATACAAGCCTTTTATATCTCTAGGATTCTTAAAAAACTCAAGTAGATCTCTGTATAGATTAACCATGTCGCTAGAAGAGTCAAAAACATCTAGATGGCGAGCATGAGAGTCAAACTGTGAGCTAATACAGATCATGTTCCACGCTTCTATATCATTACTCATGTGGATTGCTTTGCAGATATTTCCAACAATTGCTTCAATCGCAATTCTACGTCTATCAGCAGAATTGGGGATTGCTTCGTCATAGCGTCGTTGAAATTCTTTCCCCATTAATTTATTTTTGTCTAAGGATAGAGCGATCAATCCTTGCGACTGTAGAATAGAGGTTAAGTCTTGACGGCACATATTGGAGAATTGATGACTGAGTAATTCTCTTTTATCATCTCTACCGTAGGCATTATCTTTTTTGCTGAGTCCACTAACTCCAACCCCTGTAGCAATGATAGGAATGGTGTCATTGCGGTAGCGTTGATCCTTGATGTATTTGTAATACCATTCTCTACTTCTTAGGCTCATTCCGCCAACATCAATTAATATTCTGCGTCCCTTCTTTTTATTTAACAATCTAGCAATCGCTTTTTGTCCCAAACTAGTGATGTCATCATCAATTGTTGTTGGGCGTTTAAATGCTTCTTCCTCATTAAGAGAAAAACGAGAAGTTTTACCACAAATTCCATCTTTAAAGAAATTGCCAAAATTGATGGAGAAGATGGGTATGTCCAAATATTGAGCAGGATCCTTTTCAATAGGGGTAATACCTTTTAATTTGTTGATGTTGGTCAATATAATATTTTGATATTCATCGGTATCAACTTGGTCTTGCTCTATGTATAAGTAATTGCCCAAACTGTGCCCTCCACCAATGCTGACCAAAAAGCCAATTTTGGTAGGATCATTAAGCACATAGTCGATGTCGTTTTTGGTGCGAAGAATAATAGACTGGTAGGTTCTACCATTTTTGTGATAATTGTATTGCAATTCTTCTTTTAAGTAAGCCAAGTTCGACAATACCAAGTCAAAATAACCAACATTATTGAGAATGAAATTTTCTTCTCGATAGGACATTCCCGTAAGACAACCAAAAATTTTTGAACTAGAACCAGGTGTCAAAAAAGGACTATGCATAAACTGACGTTCTGTGGGACTAATAATTTGATTGGAAATTTTGACATTTCCTTTGACCAAATCATACAAAGAACTTTGGTTGTTGCGAGAAATATGATTAAAGGCATTGCTTAATTCAATGGGAATTTCTTCTAAATCTAGCCCACAGTCGTTTTCGATGCGTTCCCACATGCTATGTCGTTTTACCTTTCTAGATTTAAATGCTTTTTGGGTAGAATAAACCCCCATGTCGAATATTTTGATAGGATCTTGTTTGGGGCGTTTTATTTTGGGAGGAGAACTATCTTGCACATTTAGGGCAGATAATTCTTCTGCAATAGGATCAATTGGTTCGGCAATGGTAGAATCATCTTGTGCCAGACTAGTATTTAGCGCACTAACTAGTAGACAAAGGAGCAAGCTATATGTAATGTTCAACTTCATTGATTGATATTTAAATGGCTTTAAGAGTAGTTGGATATTGACCTTCTTCTATAGAAGATAATGCCATATTGATATAGATACAAGATAATCGACTGGTTTTTAACCAAATTTTCACAAAAATACCTAAAAAGACTGTTTTCGCAATAGAAATAGTATAGATATTCTATAATAATGAAGATTTATTCTACCAAGAGTTGAATCAACTCTTTGATTGATACACTTTATCAAAAAGAATTTAGTTTTTGCTTTTGAAGCAGTCGATTTTGTTTTAAAATTGGCAAATAAGTAGCTTGTGCTATATCAGAATAAAAAACAACTTGTTGGAGAAAGTCATATTGCAAGGTTTCCCAATCTAGGTCATTATAGATTTTGTTGCGCATCAATTCCCATTCTGCTCTTAATTTAGGCCCTGTTTCAAAAAAATGCTCTGTAGTGCCATAACCAATATCAGCATCTTTAATAATTTCTTCCAGCTGATTGCTAGGTTTAACCGTTGTTTTGGTAGCTTCTATACAAGCTGAAACTTTATCCAATTGAACGGCATCTAATGTTGAAGCTAGGTAATTTCGAGCAATGACAATTCCTCTATCCTCGTGTTGATCATAACCGTATAAGTAGCCAATATCATGAAACCATCCCGCAATTTTTAGCAGTGCTATTTGGCGAGGAGGTAATGTTTGAGATAAAGCCTCAATTCTTTGAACAACACCAATGGTATGCTCCAAATTATGATAGGGCAATTTACTGGTATTGGCTTGCTCAAAGAGTTGAGTAACGTATTGCTTTATCTGCTGTTCAAGTGGTATTAACATGTCCTATAGACTTATGATAACTCCTGATTTAAGTGGTATTTTTTGTATGATTTTAGAGTGTTCATAATTAAGGCTGTGACCGTCATAGGACCAACACCACCTGGTACTGGCGTAATAAAACTACATTTAGGCGCAACACCTTCAAAATCTACATCTCCTACCAAACGATACCCTCGTTTTCGGCTACTGTCTTCTACCGAATTGATGCCTACGTCCAAAATAACAGCTCCATCTTTTACCATATCAGCCGTTACAAAATTGGGAATCCCAATAGCAGCAACAATAATATCAGCACGACGAATTTCTTCTGCTAAATTTTGAGTGCGGCTATGCGTAAGTGTGACGGTACAGTTGCCAACTTTTGCTTTGCGAGACATCAGAATACTCATGGGAGTCCCAACAATATTAGAACGCCCAATAACGACACAATGTTTTCCTGAGGTTTCAATGTTATAACGTTCTAACATGGTAAGCATTCCAAAAGGAGTAGCAGGGATGTATTGAGGCATTCCTTGTGCCATGAGTCCAAAATTAGTTGGATGAAAACCATCTACGTCTTTATTGGGCGCAATAGCGAGTGTTACTTTATCTTCAGAGATATGCTCAGGAAGCGGAAGTTGCACAATAAAACCATCTACATTTTCATCTTTATTGAGTTGATCAATAATGGTTAATAATTGAGCTTCTGTGATGGCACTACTTTCTTTGATGAGCGTAGATTTTATTCCTGTTCGTTCACAAGAACGCATTTTATTTCTAACATAGCTGGCACTAGCAGGGTTGTCCCCAACTAAGATAGCAACCAAATGGGGTAGACGATGACCTTTTTTAGACCACGATTCTACGTCTATACGCATTTCTTCTTGAATATCTAGGGCAAGTTGTTTCCCATTAATTAGTTCCATGTTATTCTGCTTGTTCTTTACTGGTTAAGAATTTGGTTGTAGATTCTAATGAACTTAAAATTTTGCGTTAAATTATGGAATTAGTGACAAACAATTGTAAAAAGGACAAACAATTATTTATAATTGCGAGAACTGATACTAATATAAGGCTTGCAGGATAGACTTTAGCACTCGTTTCTTCATTTCTTATTGTCTTAAAAAAATGTCTATCGATTGGTAGTCTTATTTTTAGCACTTCAATAAATGAAAAAAGCGTTTATGACCGAGCTCAGCTTGTTGGATCATAAGTGAAAGGCATAAGAAAGAGAACAATGAGCAGTAGGAGGATAAGCTCAATGTTTTTGCCTTTTTTGAAGAAAATCATGCTAACGCTTGATAAACAAAAGTGAACAAATTTTATAAAAATGAAAATTAATTCATAATTTATGGTATGGAAATTAAGTTATAGTATCATATAATGTGTTTAATTTGTTTACCTTTTTGTTGAGTAATCTATTAATTGTTTATTGGGATACAATTATAGATGGGGTTTTGGAGTAGAGATTGACCACTAAATTTACTTTATAAGGACGAGTTTGGACGTACAGGAAGGTACCTAGAAATCCATTCAAACACCATCTATCTTAGAGGCCTAGATAGCTGTATAAACTATTGCTAGACTTATTGAATTAGTGTGTAATATCAGTTCATACCTATGATGATGAAAGATATGTTTTTTAGGCGATTTTGCTTAGCACAATAATAAAACAATATGCAAAAACCATTTTTAATTGGCTTGACGGGGGTAAGTGGCTCTGGTAAAACTACTTTTTTAAAACGTTTGGAGACTATTTTTGGCAAAGATGAGCTTTGTGTTATTTCACAAGATAATTATTATAAGCCACGAGAAGAACAACTCATAGATGACGAAGGGATACGCAATTTTGATTTGCCGACTTCAATTAACCGAGCTGAATTTTATCAAGACATTTTAGAATTATTAGCAGGAAAAACGGTAGTGAGACAGGAGTACACGTTTAATAATGATTTGGCAGTTCCAAAAATGTTGGAGTTTCCCCCTTGTCCAATCATCCTAATTGAGGGCATCTTTATTTATCATTATAAGGAAATTAAGGACTTAATGGATCTAAAATTGTTCTTGCATGTAAAAGAAACCACCGCCTTAAGTCGCCGTATTCGACGGGATCGAATAGAACGTAACTACCCACTGGAAGATGTATTGTATCGGTACAAAAATCATGTTTTGCCAACCTATGAGCGTTATATCAAACCTTTTCAGTATGAAGCGGATTTGATTATTAATAATAGTGATAATTTTGATGCAGGTTTAAATGTAGTGGTCACTTATTTACAATCTGTATTAAAGACTAGAAAGGGATAGTATGCTAATTATGTTTTTATTTAAGATTATAACAATCATAGGTCTTATCTATGCTCTAGTTTGCCTGATGGCTTATTGGTTGCAAGAAACTCTTCTGTTTCATCCAGAAGTATTGCCGATGGATTTGGTCTTTAAGTTTGAGCATAATTTTGAAGAATTATATTTGGAAGTTGCCGAAGGAGTGCATTTACATGCACTCCATTTTAAGTTAAAGGCACCAAAAGGATTGGTGTTTTATGTGCATGGAAATGCTGGTTCTTTACAAGATTGGGGGAGTTTGTCTAGCTTGTATGCTTCATTGGGCTACGATTTGTTGATGTTTGATTATAGGGGATTTGGAAAAAGTAATGGCAAAATAACAAGCCAAAAACAATTTTTTGCAGATGTACAAGCTTTTTATGATTACGCCAAAAATTTATACGACGAATCAACCATTCTGGTAGAAGGTTTTTCTATTGGAACAGCTAGTGCTACCAAAATAGCTGTTGATAACAATCCTAGGTATTTAATATTAAAAGCACCTTATTATAGTTTACCTCATCTAATCAAAACAAAGCACCCTTACTTACCGTCAAGCTTATTAAAGTACCGATTTATGACCATTGATTTTTTGAAACAGGTAAAGTGTCCTGTTACGATTTTTCACGGTACGATAGATGAGTTAATTCCGATTGCTAATAGTGAACGTTTGGCAGCAGAGGTGCCTAGGGTAGAATATATACCTATTGTAGATTGTTTGCACAATGATATTCCTTATCAAGAGATTTATAAGAAAAAAATGCAAACTTTACTGATTTAAAATGTGAAGAGAGGCCTTAGTTCTCTTTTTTATGAGTATTCTCAACTTATTGTACGGCATCAAATTTTTTCAATTTTTTATTCTCACAAGGGCAAAATTTGGGCAATTTCAAGAGTTGAAAGACAACACTAGGACCAATAAAACCAGTTTTAGTAGAATTCAAAATTCTCCTTGGCTCTACTTTTACTACTCTAAATTTGCATTTGCCTGCCCAAAATTCACTGCCTTTGCCAACTCTGTAAGTACAAGAAGTATCTTTTTTTAAATCACTTACAGTTACCCCCGCCCAATAACCACTAGCCATAGAATCATTGGGTAAAGTATATTCTCCTATAAAATAATCCTCATATTTTGGTATTACTATTCCACACTCCCATCCTTTGCAAATAGGAAATAAATAACCCTTCCCTTCTCCAAAAATAGGATCATCTCCATTAGAATGCCATGCATAACGTTTGCATTGGCAACTGATTGCTACACTAAAAAAAATCAGTAAAAATAAA
The DNA here is from genome assembly GCF_026000115.1 of Aureispira anguillae. Lineage (GTDB taxonomy): Bacteria > Bacteroidota > Bacteroidia > Chitinophagales > Saprospiraceae > Aureispira > Aureispira anguillae. Next base: position 3,956,074 of record NZ_AP026867.1, on the reverse strand, counting down.
AATGTTTTTAGTTTCATCTTAGTCTAAGATATAATAACGTGCAAAATACTTTTCTAAGTCTTTTTTAGTTAGCACAAGATGCTCTTTTCCGTGAGGATTGTTTAGCCATATGTTATTAGCATCTATTTTATCCAAATAATAATTGTGCTCATAGTAAATTTTTTGCTCATCTTCTGTTTTGTAAAATAGATCTTCAATATTGTTAGGTTTAAGCAAAGAAGAAAAGTTCGTTGCTTTTTTATTTTTATAAGCGTTGAGCAAATCCCCCCACAACAAGTCCAAATCATTGGTCTTAAAATCAGCCATATTTACCTGCTTACCTGTTAACAATTGCAAGACTTCATCAGCAGCTCCTTTATCAATACCATCATAGCCCCCTCTAGCCGTAGCAATGGCTTTTTCTAGTACCTGTACCCAAAGTTCTCGATCTCCTTTCCCTGCAAAAACATCCTTACCATATTGATCTACTACAAATTCTCTTTTGACTTTTATTTTCTCTTTTGTTCGTTCCAAAGATTTAGGATCCTTGCGGAGATAGAGCGTCACTTCAAAAGAACCATCTGCTTTTTCTTCAATCAGTTGCTCTATGGCTTTAGGATTGGTTTTAGCTAAAGCGGCTATTGGACTCAATACAAAACAATCCTCTAAGATTCCTTGTTGCACATCATTGGCTTCTATTTTGTGCTCATCTCTTTTTCCTTGTTTGTATAAACCTATTTTTTTGTGTGGGTCAATATATTTTAGATCTCTATTCTCTATTGTTTTTAGTTCAGGATTTCCTTTAATCAGCATTGATGCCTTTCGGGTATTAGAATCTTCTAAGCCTTTTTTTATTGTTTGCAAATGTATGCCCCATTCCTCCCTCAAACTCTTTTGATACCATTCAGCATAAGCGGTCTTAAATTCTTTAGGAGCTTCCTCCAATAAGGTTTTAAGAGCTTGCATATTATCATACAACTTTTGGGTATTTGCTACGTTTTCTTCAGTTACTAGTAAAGCATTGCAATTGGGACGGCTTTCATCTCTCCATAGTTGCACCAATTCTTTATATAGGGTAATTAGGGCATTGATTTTTTCAGATAAAGCGTTGTCTCTAAGGCGTTGTTCTTTTATTTTGGAAAAGTGTTGGATATATTCGACCCACCCCTGTTTGGGATCGTTTAACTTATTCTTAGTTTGTTCTTTCCAAGTACTAAACTTAGGACTCATAGCAGGGCTAAGTTCTTCTTTTAGTAATTCATATTGCTTAATAAAGGTTTCAGCCTCTTCTTTAATTTTATTCAAAAAAACAAGTAACTCATCTAAGAATTCAAGTGTATAAGGTTTCTTTTCGTTAAGAAAAGCTTGAATCTTAGGTGTCCAATCTTTTCTCCATATTGAAAATGAAGTTCTATATATTGTCCAATATTCATACAGTTCTTCGTCTTTAAAGTCTATGGAAATAGAATAGACGATAGCTGCTTCTTTGTATTTTTTACAGCATTTTTGAAACAGCAACTTTATTTGTGCTAATTTTCCTTTTAATTCCTTATAGAGAACTTGGTCACTTTTTGCTAAGTCAATTGTTTCTTGATAAAGTAGCTCTATAGCCTTTAACTCTTGTTGGGTTTGGCGTAATTCTTTTTGCGTCATAGTATTTATATCTGAATATAGGACAAAATAGATAAAGAATACTTGTAAGGTGCCGTTTAAGCTAAAACCTATCTTCCGATTTTAGATCCTAGCTCGCTTTGCTATTATATATTATAGTCTAACGTCTTAAAATAGCTCAACTAAAACCCTACTTTATTTAATTCTATTTAGCTCGCTTCGCTTGCGAGCCAATAGGCTGGGTTTGTTTTATAGCTTGTTTTATATTTATATTCAATCGTTGCAAATTACTCCTGATTGCGTTGTGGCAATTCAAATTTACGTTTGAGCGTAAAGCTTTGCCCTAAATAAACCTCTCGTACCTTTTCGTCACTGGCTAATTCCTCAGAGGTACCTTCTCTAAAAATCTTACCATCCACCATGATGTAAGAACGATCGGTAATAGACAAGGTTTGTTCTACACTATGGTCGGTAATAAGAATACCAATGTTCTTTTGTTTGAGCTTAAATACAATAGACTGAATATCCTCTACTGCAATGGGATCAATTCCAGCGAAGGGTTCGTCCAAAAGGATAAACTTGGGATTAACTGCTAAGGAACGAGCGATTTCGGTACGACGACGTTCGCCACCCGATAGCGTATCCCCATTACTTTTGCGAACCTTGTGCAATCGAAACTCATCTAGGAGCTCTTCCAGTTTTATCTCTTGTTCTTTTTTGGTCAATTTGGTCATTTCCAGAACCGCACGAATGTTGTTCTCTACACTCAGTTTTCGAAAGATAGAAGATTCTTGAGGAAGATAACCAATCCCCAGTTTGGCCCGTTTATACATCGGTAATTTGGTGATGTCTGTATGGTCTAGATAAACCTTGCCGCTAAGGGGCTTAACAAAGCCCACGGTCATATAAAATGTGGTTGTTTTTCCAGCACCATTAGGACCTAATAAACCAATAATTTCGCCTTGTTTTACCTGTAATGAAACACCTTTTACAACGGTTCGGTTGCCGTATTGTTTCATCAAATTATCTGCTCTGAGTTGCATTTGTAATTCCTGATTTGCCTATAAATTAGAGGCTAATAATAAATTTAGATCTGTGTATTTAACATTAAAAAAGTCACTGAGATATTTATTGGTTAAGCAACCTTTGTACATATAAACTCCATTTCTAAAACCAGGGGAAGAATGTAAGAGTGCTTCTATTCCTTGTGTGCCGCCAGCCTCCAAGAAAAAAGGCGTTAAAATATTACTAATGGCTTTGGAGCTCGTTTGCGGAATTCTCGCTACAATGTTGGGAACGCAATAGTGAATGACATCATATTCAATAAAGGTTGGTTTGTCATGAGTGGTCATTCTAGAGGTGGCAAAACAACCACCTTGGTCGATACTAACATCAATAATGACAGAGCCCGATTTCATGTTTTTTACCATTGCATCACTAACAATAATAGGGGTACGCCCTATTTCAGAGTGAATGGCACCAATGACAACATCTGCATGTTGCAGTTCTATTTCCAATTCAGGGGAATTGAAGGTCCCTGTATATATTTTAGTTCCTAAGTTTCCTTGCAATCGCATCAGTTTACGTATGTTATTATCAAAAACACGTACTTCTGCGCCATAGCCCAAGGCAACACGAGTTGCGACTTCTGCGACAACACCAGCCCCTAATATTACAACCTTAGTGGGAGGAACTCCAGGAATACCACCCAATAAAACACCAAGCCCATTGCTACTTTTAGAGAGCAATTCAGCAGCAGTTTGCATGGCACTAATTCCAGCCATTTCAGACATGATTCGAACAAAAGGAAAAATTCCAGATTGATCTTTCATGTATTCCATTGCCAAAGCTGTAACCCGCTTTTGCTTTAATCTATAAATATATTCTTCGGATAAAGAAGGCAAATGAATTGGTGATATAATAATTTGGTCTGGATGACAAAGATCAATTTCGTCCAAGGAGGGAGGAGCTACTTTTAGGATTACCTGCGCCTTAAATACTTGCTCAGAACTATAAGCTATTTCTGCTCCAGCTTCTGAATATTCAAAATCTAAAAAACCAGATTCTAATCCCGCATCTTCTTCTACAATGATTCTATGCCCCGCTTTGATTAATGCCTTAACTGCAGCAGGTGATAGTGCAATTCTATTTTCTTGAAAGGAAGTTTCTTTAGGGATGCCAATAAATAATTTTGATCTTCTTTGAGGAATTTCTAGGCATTCTTCCTGTGGAGTTAGCATGTTTTGGGTTAGACGGTGAGGGATGTTGATCTTTCTTTTTTCCATATAGATTGCGTGTTTGCGAAGGGGAGTTACAAATACCTAAAATAGATAGCTGGGGTCTTTTATTTTAGTTTATAACGAATTAATATTCTTTATGTTAGGTTTTGGTAATATAAATTTGGGTTTTTCTTTGCTAGAAACAACCTTTAAGATAGGGAAGAAATTGAACTAATGTGTTTAAAATGCTCACTTTTTGTAAAGCATTAACAAGATTGGGGGGCTTTAACTTTTTATTTCATGAATTATCGCTTCCCAGTCGCTTCAATGCTGCTTCACGATTTTTTATGAAGAAACACAAAAGAAACTGGGATGCGAATAAAAATATGAATCTAATTAGTGGTTGGTGCATCAGGACGACGTTCCCAAATTGTAATTAAAGAAGGGGGAGGTCCTCCAGCTTTGCCCTGTTGTTGCAAGCTCCTATTTTGTTGTTGCCACTGTTGCATACGTTGATTAAAATAGGGGAGTGCCTCTTGGTTCCATTTATAAGCGGTTTGGTAAATAATAGGGCCATTTTGAACTTGGCGAGTAGGAATCGATTCTGCCACACCAATTAAGTTATAATGCTTTTGATGATTCTGTTCAATGAATTTAAAGACTCTATTGGAAGTATCTCTATTGAGCCAAGAAGTACTCATCCAAGTATAAACAGAGATGCGTGGTTTTTTAGTTTCTATATCATTGATAAATTCATCCTGCAATTGCTTCATATAGCTGCCATTGTCTACCAACGGATAACAAAAGGCATGCCCTGTAACACTTTTTCTTTCTGCATAAAAACCAATTTGTGGTTCCGAACAAGCAATGACGATTTCATCCTCTGGCTGGGTGTATTTTTTTATAAAATCGCCAAGTATTTTAGATTCGGGGAAAGGATTGGTGCCGTAAGCATTTCGTAATATTTTGTCTTGATTGGGACTGAAAAAATAATCAGAATCAAAGCGTATGATTTGTGTCCAAGCAAAGATAAAGAGTACCAAGGGAATGGCAACCCCCCATTTTACCTTAAGCAAGTTGTTGATAAACAAACCTGTGTTTTGCACAAACATTCCATTGAGTAGGGCTATTGCAGGAATTAGGATCACAAAATAATGTTGGTAAAAATGAAAACCAGTAGCCAAGGCAAAGGTCATAAACAAGGTAAAAAGTAGGGTGAAAATGCGCCATTTTTGTTCTATTTTTACTAAAAACATAGAAACGATGCCTCCTAAAGCCAAGTACCAAAGCCATTCTTGTTGGGCGAGCACTCTATTAATTTGTATTTTGAAGATTTCATAAGAAGCACCAGTCTCTGAAGAGGTGGCAAATTCACTGGGCCAGGTAAAGGTGTAAAACCAGAAGTCGTCAAAACGACCGTTGATAAACATATACAAAACAACCAAAAGGTAAGGCAATATAGAACCAATGACCAACAAAACTTCACTCAGGAACCATTCTTTCCAATTGATTGGACGCTGTCTGAAAAATTCAAAAATGACATAAAAACCTGCGAATAACATAAAATGAATGGCCTGTTGTTTGACCAAAAAAGCAAGCCCACAAGCTAATCCTGCCCAGAAAAAACCAATTCTTCTTTTATTGTCAATCGCACGAATCAGGGTAAAGAGTCCTATTAAACCAAATAAAATACAAAAATGCGTAGCATGTGCCGCAAAACCAAGTAAATTAGGACTCAAACTTAATATGGCAAAGGCAAAGGTTGCCGTAACAGCAATGGTCTTATCAAAGAAATACCGTGCAAAGGCAAAAAGCAATAAGATATAGGCAACATCAAATACCAATAAGCCCATGTGTATCCCTTCTATAGAATGCCCAAACACACTAATAAACAAGGCATAGAGTAAATACAAAAGAGGAGGTTTGATTTCGTATATTTCAGAATATAATGTTTTACCTTCTAGCATTTGATAAGCCATGTAGGCAAAACCTCCTTCATCTCGCTCAAAAGGAACACTTAATAAATTAAAGCGAACTAAAAGTACAAATAAAACCAATGCACTTACCAAAATTATATCCCAAGTAAATAAACTGGGTTTAGCATTTTGGGGATTGGTAGAAGCTTCCTTTGGGCTTGTCTCTAGCTTCTTTTTTGTTGGTTTAGCTTTCTTTTTTTCGGTGGTGGTGTTCTTCTTTTTACGATCTCCTTTTGCCATGAAATTGATTCTTCTTAAAAGATTTGAGTTAAAAGCACGTTTATAATTGTGCGTTTCCAGAAGTTTAGATCACTTCAACTATATTTTCTCAAATATAAAATTCCTATAAGCAAAATGGTAGCATTATGTGTAAATTTATCTTAATCTTATTAGATGTGAGTATCTTTTATGCTTTTTAGTCTACTTAGTTGATGAAAGTACCATCTTTAGTTGCAAAAACAGAAAATTAGCAGGCGACTAATTTAATACTAGAACCAAAAAAGGTTACCTTTGCACTCTTACTTACTAATTATTTTAGTTTTAAACGTGTTTGTGCTCTATTGTAGCCAATTCTTTAATTATAACAGATGGATCATAAAAAACTCATCATTTTTACAGCCCCTTCAGGAGCTGGTAAGACAACAATTGTTCGGCATTTATTAAAAGTTAGAAAGGACATCTCTTTTTCCATTTCAGCCTGTACTCGAACGCCACGATATGGTGAGGTGAGTGGGATGGATTATTATTTTTTGAGTTCAGATGAGTTTAAACGCAAAGTAGAGAACGGAGATTTTGTAGAATATGAAGAGGTTTATGACAACCAATTTTATGGAACTTTAAGAAGTGAGATTGAACGACTTTGGGGCTTAGGGAAGCATGTCTTATTTGATATAGATGTAAAAGGTGCTTTATCGATCAAACAAAAATATGGCGAAGATGCTTTGTCTATTTTTGTAAAACCTCCGTCTTTTGAAGTGCTCAAAGAGCGATTGATGAATAGAAAGACAGAAGATGAGGCTAGTTTGAGAAAACGCATTAATCGGGTAAAAGAAGAAATGACTTATGAACGTCATTTTGATATGACCTTAATAAATAGTGACTTAAAACAAGCCTTAGCCGAGGCAGAGGAGATCGTAGCGAACTTTTTAACTTTAGAAACGAGTTCTTCTTAGTAAAAAGCTTTCTTTGCTGACTAGAAAAGCTTATATTTAATGGAAAAACGATTGCCATAAATATTAAAACGTTATCAAGCATGGAAACAGCAATAACACATGATATACGGGTCAGTGTAGAAGCCATGTATCAGTCAATGTATTCCAAACCATTGGCAAAAGAGTATATACATGCTTATCGAATTACCATTGAAAACCTAGGAGAAGAAACGGTACAATTAATGCGTCGTCAGTGGCTTATTTGGGACTCTACAGGAGTTGTCCGAAAGGTAGAAGGCGATGGGGTAGTTGGTTTGCAACCAACTTTAGAGCCTGATGGTCTTCATCAGTATGTGTCAGGCTGTCCTTTAAAAACAGACATAGGAAAAATGTCTGGAAGGTATACGATGCAACGTTTGTCAGATGGCGTTTTGTTTGATGTTGAAATTCCTACCTTTTATTTGATACCACCATTTAAGCTAAATTGATGGTTTAGCTAAAATAGCATTTTTAAGCGAACCAATTTTTTATGAAAACCCATATATTTATACCTTGTTTTATTGACCAACTTTTTCCGCAATCTGCTGTGAATATGGTTACGGTCTTAAAACAAGTAGGTTGTGATGTAACTTATAATCCCAATCAAACTTGTTGTGGACAACCCGCTTTAAACGCAGGTTTTTGGGAGGAAGCGCAGGATGTAGCCAAAAAATTTGTTGACGATTTTGCCAATCAAGAGCAGGTTGTTTGTCCTTCGGCCTCTTGTGTGGGGTTTATTAAAAATCATTATCGGGAATTGTTAGGAGATACTGTAAATCCAGCAGTTTTGGAGCAGATGACCGCTTCTATTTATGAATTTTCAGAATTTTTGATCGAACATTGTGACACCACAAATTTGACTCCTGTTTTAGAAGGAAGGGCAACTTATCATGATTCTTGTTCCGCTTTGAGAGAATGCAGCATAAAAGAAGAACCTCGAGCCTTATTGTCTAAAGTCAAAGGGTTGGAGCTAATAGAGCATCCTAATGCGGAAGTATGTTGTGGTTTTGGTGGAACGTTTGCTACTAAGTTTGAGTCTATTTCTGTTGCTATGGCAGAAAAAAAAGTAGAAGAGGCGCTTGATTTGGAGGTAGATTATATCATTTCTACAGACTTATCTTGTTTGATGCACTTGAATGGGTATATTGAAAAAAAAGAACTACCGCTTAAAACATTACACCTTGCAGATGTGTTGGTAGGAGAGTAGTTGAACTTTAACAAATAAAAATGAGCAAAAAGAAGTCTGTCAAAACAAAAGAAGCCTTGTTGGAGGAATATCACCAACTTAAGAAACAAAAAAATAGTTGGTGGAATGTTCTAGCGAGCGAGAACAACTCTATAAAAACAATTGTTGGGGGCTTTATTTTATATATTGGGTATCTGATTGTCTCTTCTCTTAACGTAGATGTTTTATTGTTGTTGTATACCATTATTGTTGTTGGGGTAATTTGGTATTGGGTGGATATGTTGCGGGTGCAATATGAAAAAAACAATAAGGAATACAAGCAAAAAATGCGTGTCTTGAGTGGTGAAATTCGCCGTTGGTCTAAAAAAAAAATCGTAACTGAATATGAAGGGCTTTCTAGCCTCGATCAACGAGGGTATCATATTGTGCAAACTCTGCTACCTTATATTTGGGGATTTACCCCAGAAGCAATTCAACAATTAGATTATTATCAATACAAAGGGGTCAGTATTTCTTCTGTGCAGATTCGGCAAGAGCGCACCATGCAAGAATATTGGTTTCTAGCAACTGAATTGCCCCAAAAACACAGCGAAGAAAGTACGGTCTTATTGCCCCAACCTTATCAACATGACAAGTGGGAAAAAATAGCTTTCAATTCAGCTATAGAATTACCTGAATTTAAAGAGAAATTTGGTATTTATAGCTCTGGATTTATGCATAGTTATTATTTGATTACGAGGTTATTAGTTGAGCAATTTTTAGCATTGCCAGCTTCTGATAAATGGATGGTATTTCGAAAAAACGTAGCTTATTTAGTTTTTCCCAAAGAAGTACTCAATTTTGATATAACTGCTTTGGAAGAAGGGCAAAAAAATGCAAAAGCACAAGCCCTTCAATCCATTCAATTAGCAGATGCTTTTTTGAAGGCTTTAGGGAAGTAAAAAACTATAACTTTTCAAAAGCCATTAATTTTCCCTTGTTGACTGCAAGTAGATAAATATTCTTTTTGCCAAGCTTGATTTTTTGAATTTGTTTAACATTGTCCCAAGCAAAAAGCCCAGATTTAGTAGGGGGCAAAGCTTTAAAATCCCCTTTGCCATTTCCTAATAAAACGGCTCCCCGCCCAGCATCATAACGAACGGTTTCTACTTCTACATCGTACATGTTCCCAACGAGTATCAAGTCAAGATTTCCATCTTTATTAAGGTCTTCTACTAAAATATCTTTGGTTGGGGCAAATTGGGCTTCGCTAGGCAATTTTTTCATGGTAAAATTGCCATGACCATCATTTAGGAAGATGGAAGTATAAAACCCACGAGCAGTTAAATGCAAAGATTGGTCAATTTTGGGACCACAAATATCTGTAATTTCAGCAATGGCATAAGCTTTGAAACTTGGAAAACTATCTGTGATAAAGGGCATTTGTTGAGAGCTGCAATCTCGTCCACGAAGCGGGTAGTTTTTATTGCCTTCATAACTACTCATCATCATGTCCCAAGTGCCATTGTTGTCAAAATCATCTGCGTAGATGTTGAAAGGTTTATTGAGAGAAGCTTTAAATTTGCAATTTTTACCCAAATTACCTCCAATAAAATCTAAGTCACCATCTTTGTCTATATCTACAGCCTTTAAGCTAAACCAAAGACTTTCGGTTGCTTTTTGAGGTGGAATTTTTTCAAAGCGATTCCCTTTATTAAGGAAGGTCATCATTGGCATCCACTCTCCAATTAGGGTCAAATCGACTAAACCATCACCATTAACATCTCCAAACTCGGCTCCTGTAACCATTCCAGGCTGTAGTAGATCTTTACAATAAGAGGCTGTTACATCAACATAATGCCCTCCGTTGTTCTGAAGCAAATAACTCCGTGGTGCCGCTGGATATTTTCCAGGGACTAAACGCCCTCCAACGAATAAATCTAAGTCACCATCTTGATCAAAATCAGCAGCCTTAACAACTTGTGTACTTGTAAGCATTTTGGGAAGTCGGTCGGTTGATTTTTTAAACTTACCGTTTTCATTGATGTACAAGCGGTCTTGTAAGGTGTGATGCCCCTCAGTACATTCATTTCCTCCACTAGTGATGTACAGGTCTAAATCGTTATCGTTATCTACATCGATAAATAAAGCACCCAAATCCTCTGTTAGTTTATCTTTTTCAAAATCAGGTGGAGTGCTAAGCTCAAAGCCATTTTGTTTTGTTTGCATATAGATCGAGGCAACGTGTTCTTTTGCCGCTCCAATGAAGAGGTCATCCAACCCGTCTTGATTAATATCTGCTACCGTTAAGTAGGGGCCTTGCTTGGACAACATGTGAGGAAGTAAAACTTCTCGATTAAAATCGTTGAAGTAATTTTCTTTGTGTTGATAATCAAGGTTGAAGTCCTTTGAGATGTCTTGGAAGATAGGCTTCGTTTCTTTAGTTAATAGTTTTGAAAATTTAGCCTGTTCATAGTCAAGCGTGAGGAGTTGGTTGGCTCTAATATTTTTTAGTACGGTTGTTTTTTGGTCAGGCCAACGAATAACCATTTTATCAACCTTGTTTTGTTTTCCAAGCCCAAAGTGAAGTTTGTAATCAACAGAAGATTGGAAACCACGGGTAGGGAAATGCTCAAGCATTTGTTGCCCAGCCTTGGTGTAAATGGTAATACGAGTGCCAATTGCAAATTTATTTTTTGAAGTTCCCTTTAGCTTTATGGCTAGATAATTATTATTGTTGGGATTCGTATTTTCATAGATAGACGCAGGGAAATCTATGTTGTTGATAACAAGATCTAAATCGCCATCATTATCCAAATCAGCATAAGCAAGCCCGTTAGAGTTTACTTTTTTGGTTAATCCCCAATCTGTGGTTTTGTTGTCAAAGGTTAAATTGCCATTGTTTTTGAATACAAAATTACTTTCACTAATTTTAGGAGCCAAATTAATTGTTTGTAATAAAAGCTCTTCAAAGCTCACATTTCCTTTATTTTTAAGGTATTGGTCAATTTTTACCCCCGTATCTCTATCTCTAACGTCTTTTTGGTAACCATTGGTAATAATAATGTCTTTGAATCCATCATTATCAAAGTCAGCAAAAAGCGTCCCCCAACTCCAATCTGTTTTGGCTACTCCAGCCAAGAAACCTATATCACTAAATGTTGTATTGCCATTGTTTAATTGTAGGGCATTGGCCATATATTGGTGATGATTGCCTCGTTTAACCCTCGCCCAGAAATCTAAAGGAAACATACTTGGCATATTCATTTTTGAGCGTATATGTTTGGAATAAGCCATGTCTAGTTGTATAAGATCTAGATAGCCATCATTGTTAAAATCGCCTATGTCTACCCCCATCCCAAAATTGCAAATGTGCTTCATATTGCTTAGAACTTGATCGGAAAAAGAATCCTTCTGGTTGATATAAAGATAGTCTTTTACTTCAAAATCATTAGAGATGTAAATGTCTGGATAGCCATCATTGTTGAGGTCACCAATACTTAACCCCAAACCAAAAGCATGGTTGTTTATTTTTAGCTTATTAGATTGATCGCTGTATTTGCCTGCATCATTGATGTAAAAATGATCCGATTTGTTGCCATCAGTGTTTTCATACTCATTGCCAGGGATGTTCATGATATAGGCATCCAAATCGCCATCTAAATCATAATCAAAAAAGGCAGCTTGTGTAGAAGAAAGTGAATCGTTGAGGTTATATGCAGCTGCTTTTTCCGTAAAGGTTAAATTGCCATTGTTAATGTATAGCAAATTTTTGTTGGCCGATAAATCTACTGTTTGAGCAGATCTAGATACATAGATGTCCAAGTAGCCATCAGCATTAATATCAACCATGGTAACTCCTGTACACCAGTCTCCTTTAGCTTGAATCAAAGCTGAATTTGTTATATCTTCAAATACAAAATTACCTTTGTTTAAATATAACTTGTCTTCAACCATATTGCCTGTAAAGTAAATATCGGCTAATCCATCGTTATTGATGTCTCCTATCGCTACTCCACCTCCATTGTAGAAATAGGAATTTTTGAAGACGTTATTGGTTCTATTTTCTATTAGATTGTTTGAAAAGGTAATGTTGGTTTGCGTACTGCTTCTTTCCTTAAATAAGGAGAGAGGGGATTGGGCAAGGATTGTTTCGTGAAAAAATAAACTATTAAAAATAAAAAGGGCTATAAAAAAAATATTTTTCATTGGTTGTGACAAGAAAATAAGTGTGAAAAGGGAATAAGTGTAAACGATCTTTTGGGAAAGATACAGTTTATAATATAAGAAAAAAAGAACAGTTTCTTTCTTTTTTCTTTAAAAAAATGATAATGATTAACTAAAGTGAGTAAGCGTTTTGTGATCTAAAAATGAAAAATATTTTTTTGAACAATGGTTTGAAAACCAAAAAGAAGAGTGTGATCTATTAATAGATAGACATATTAGAACAAATTTTTGCACAGACCAATCGTAATTGTTTCCCTCCAAAGGGTTTTGACAAAAATTAGAACTTAATGAATAAATAATGAATAGAGCTTGGATTTTTATAAAAAAAGATGTACTATTATACCTTGCAATGAGGTGTATATAACCTATACTAAATTATTTTCCTTTTTATTATGAATAACAACAATATAAATATTTGTTGTTAAAACTGTGATTGGGCTTTTCACTTAATAAGGAGGACACAATACTGATCTTTTAGCTGTTTTTTACTCAAAAAAGCAGTTAGAACTAAACACACAAATAGGCTACTATTTTTCAATATTGGGTATAAAATAATAGTACGAAAACATTATCTATCCTAGATACTATCTAATTAAATTGTATTTTGACCTAGTTAAAATACAATAACAGATTTTTTATGTACTTATACGTATTTTTAAAAACTCAATTATGAAACTCGTTTTTCTACACAAAGTTATACTGATTAGTTCCTTTTTTGCACTGTTTTTTTTAGATAACGCAATGGCTCAACCTTGTGTTTTTTCTCCACCAATTTATAGTGTAGATACCGCTGGAGCAACAAAAACAGTTATTTGTAATAGCAATCCATTAACGTTATCTACTGTGTCTCCAACTGCTTGCCCCGCATGTACTTATCTTTGGAGTACGGGAGACACCAATGCCGTTATTTTTGCTTTTACTCCAGGGTTGTATTCTGTTACCGTTACCGATAGGACAACCTCTACAACTTGTGTAGGAGTATCTGCTACTCTAGATATCAAATCAAGTACATTGCCTGCACCTATTGTAGCGGGAGATCCTTTTAATATTTGCGCTACACCAACGATTCAAAATGCAAGGTTAGAAGTTACGAATCCTTGCGTCACTTGTTCTTATCAGTGGTATGCTACTTCTTCTGCTACAGGGATAGGGGGAGCTACTCAAACACGATATGCTACCAATTCTCCAAACCAATATTATGTTCAGGTAATGGATACTTTGGGATGTTTAGAGGCTTCAAATATCCTCCCAATTGGAACAGCTGCGGCAACAGTTCCACCATTGACTACTACTACTGCTAGTTTATGCGATAGCAACACTGCTACCTTATCAACAATTAATTGCATTGGTTGTTCTTACGAGTGGCATTATTATGACTTTTTGCCCGAAAATAAACTGATTATATCAGGAGTGTATGATGGGACAAGACCAGGAAATCAACCTAAAGGAATAGAGTTATATGCGATTGGTAACATTCCTAATTTAAGTGAATATGGCTTAAGTGTGGCTCCTAACGGTACGGGAGTTGCTGTATCGCCCCTTTATACGTTTCCAGGGGTTTCTTTAGCAGGAGGAAGCTATATTTATATTGCAGAAAATGCAACAGAATTTACCAATTTTTTTGGATTCCCTCCAAATTATACCTCTAGTATAATGGGTGATATAGATGGAAACGATGCGATTAAATTATATCACAATAATAACCCCGTAGATTTATTTGGAGATGAGGCGTATACTTCGGCAGATTATGGCTGTTCAGGGCAGGTAGATACTTGTTATGATATGTTTCATGCACATAGAAGTGGGTGGGCGTATCGAAATTCAAATGCGATGCCTACCATTGCTTTTGATAGTTCTGAATGGACCTATGGGCTAGATAGTTTTGTTGTAGGAACTACCAATGGTTTTTGGAAGACTGAAGCTTTCCCTAATGGAACTTTTAATGGGAATTCCAATGATACAACGTTAGATAACTTAATCATAACGGGAGTGTACGATGGTACAATTTCAACAGGAGGAGGATTACCTATAGGGATAGAGTTAAAAGCATTAAATACAATACCTGATCTTAGTGCATACAATATAAAAGTAGCCTTGGATGGAACGGGAGGATTTGGAACAGCTTGGTCTTTGCCTGCTGGTGCGGTTGCAGGAGGAACATATATTTATGTATCTAGCGAATCAGTAGAGTTTACCAATTTTTTTGGATTTCCTCCTACAACCGTTCCTGGTGCGGGAGTTGATTTAGATCAGATCGATGGAAATGATTGTATTGCCTTGTCTTATGGGGCTACTGTAATTGATAAGTTTGGAGAAGAGACCTATATTGGAGCAATACCTTGGACGTATACGGATGGTTGGGTTTACAGAATCAATGGGGATAGTGTCAATGGAGGAACTTTTGATATCAACGAATGGAATATAAGACCAGAAAGCTTTTTGCCAACCAATGAGGTTTTTGGCAGCAAAAAAATTCCAATTCAAACCTATACAAGTAATGCAGCTGGTAATGTCTTACAAGTTATTGCAGGAGCAGACTCCTCGGTTTATACAACCAATATAACGGGACATTATACCGTAGAGGTTCAATATCCAAATTCGTGTATTGTAGAATCTGGTACAGTACTGATTGATACCTCGATTTTTAATCCTATGATTACGTCTGAAATGCCAAATTTGGTGGGAGGGAGCTCAACGATTATTTCTCCCGATACTGCCTATTTGTGCTTTGGTAGTTTTGTTGATCTATATATGGTAGGGGCATATTCATTGCCTCCTACGTGGAGTTACCAATGGTATAAAAATGGAGTGCTAATCAGTGGAGCTACGGGGTATAATTATACAACATCTACTGCTGGTTTGTTTTCTGTTGAAGTAACGAATGAAGATGGTTGTATTGCTATGTCTAATGTAATAAGGGTATTATCTTCGACGAATGGTTCTAACCCTGCTGTTTCTGCTAGTTCGCTTTATCTTTGTTCTGAGTCAGCAACATCAACGTTAACGACTCCTCCTTGTGTAGGCTGTTCGTATGCGTGGAAAACAGAGGATGGGTCGGATCCTGGTTTTGGGATATTTGATCAAAGCTCTTATCTTGTTAGGCACAAAGATGCTCCAATTACAGGCGGCTCAGGAGCAAGAGGATATTTTATTATTGTAACCGATGATGCTTCAGGTTGTTCTTACAGTTCTTCCATTGTAGAGATAAAAGATACAACCTATCCTGCACCCATGCTTACCGCCTCAGGCAATACGGTATGTAGCGCTACTCCAATCGATCTAAGTACAACTCCTTGTGCTGGTTGTAATTATATTTGGAAAATTGATAGTTCTGGATCGTTTATTACGTACGATTCTACTCAACAATATACTTTTCAAATTGATTCTGTAGGACAATATAGAGTAGAGGTTTTGTATCCTAATGGTTGTAGAACAAGCTTTTCGAATACGATTGAAGCAACTTTTCAAACCGTAAATGCTAATATAATTACAGATTCTACTAGTATCTGTAACGGTCATTCTGTTATCATAGAAGCTTTGCCTGATTCTGGAGCTACTTGCCCTGGCTGTAGTTATCAATTTTTGAGAGATGGGGTACGGATGCAAATAACAACCCCTGAAGATCAGCAAGAAATTAGTCTTGCAGGGGATTATCAAGTAATTGTAACGAATGCCGAAAACTGTGCAGATACTTCAGATGTTCCTGTAAAATTTACAGAAGTAAATATAGCTACTTCTATTAGGCAATCTGCTAAGAAAATTTGTAGTTCAACCTCTAGTGTTTTACTTGAAGTAGATTCTTGTATTGGTTGTTCTTATCAGTGGAAAATAGGGGATAGCACGACACTAAACAATAGTACGGATACTTTCTATATTGTAACTGGATATTCAGAAGCTGAAACCTATAAGATAGAGGTAGAAAAACTAGGTTGTATAGTTATAGATTCGGTTGTTTTAGATACGGTTGAAGAACGAACAATAGCCATTGATATTAATCCTTTAGTTTCTGCTACACCAACCATTTGCAATGGGTCGGCAGTACAACTAGTTGATACTTGTCAAACCTGTATTGATAGTAACTATTATCAATATCAATGGTTCTATAATGGTGATTCTATTGCAGGAGCAAGTTTTGAGTCTTATCAAGTAGACACTTCGGGAACCTATTATGTTGCAATTGTGGATACCAACGGTTGTGAGGCTACATCCAACTCCATTATCGTGCAGGAGTTTTCTCCTCCAATAGGATTTTCCTTAGATTTTTCGGCTCTAGGGCCAGCACTACCTGTTACCTATGGTACTTTTAATTTGGATGACCATTTATTGCCCATTAGTTTGCGTAATCAAGGAGGATATTCTTCTTTGACAGCGGGAGGAGCAATTGTAGGTGATTCTATCAATGTTGGTTTGGCAGGGTCGGGACGTCATTTTATTACTTATTCTTATACCGATGGGAATGCGCAGGGAACTTGTGTTTTTAGCACTTATGACACGCTAGAAGTATTGGGTGCTGTAGCAATGGATATTCTTAATACCAAACAAACTTACCTTAATATACCCTCATCAGAAGCTTGTTTGCACGATACTTTAGTGATTACATTAACGAATTTTACCTTTGTTCCAAATGAAGTAATCTTTGTAGCAGGAGGAGGAAATACAATCTCTGTTCCTGTTGCACCTTCTTTAAGTGTTTTTGCAGGAGTTTATTCAGGATCGTTTTCTGTTGTTGTCCCTGTTGGTGCGAGAACAGGTAAGTTAACTTTATTTGATGGAACCAATAGTTATATTTCTCCAAATTTCTTTGTGATACAAAACCCAGCAGTAACAATTGATTTGCTCTCAACAGCGCAGCCAGTCTGTTCTAATTTAGATACAGTTGATTTTAGTGGTTTACCAATAGGAGGTGTTTTTTCTGCCCATTATGTTGGAATGCCAAGCAACCCTAGTCTGATGGTAGATAGTTTATTGTTGTTGGATAGTGTAACGGGGTATTCTTCAGGTGTTCAGAATGTAATGATGTTGTACACTTACACCCCAATGTATACAGGAACAACAATTACCTGTAGAGATTCTGTCCAAGATTCTTTATTGGTTGAAATAAGAGATGTGGAATTGGATAGTGTTAGTTATACTCCTATTGCTGTATCTCAAACTAGCGAGTCTTTGGCGAATTTAACGTTAATTACGCACCCTGTATCTGCTAGAGATTATCCGAATAATTATAGAGGTACTTATGTATTGGGAAGTTCAATCTTGCCTAGCACCCCTATACCTGTAGGAGTAGATACTATAACGTATGAAATTGATAACGGTGGATGTAAAAACGCATCTAGGGATCCAATAGATATTTGGCCTGCTCCTAGTTTATTAGATTCTATACCAACTTATTTGTGTAGTAAAGATGATACGGTTTTCATTCAGCGTAATATCAATGATTTAGAAGTAAAATACAGAGGACAAACTATTTATAGCGATGCATTATATACGTATAGTGAGAACATAAATATTCCAATAGGAAACCCTTTAAGTCCAGATGTTAGGTATTCAGAGCGTATTAATATAATGGAAATTACAACATCTAATGGTGGGGTAGATTCTATTAATTATGTGGCACCTAACGATACTTTTTATTTTGTTCCTAGCAAGGTGACAGGTGGAGCAACAACAATTACCATCCGATTTAAATATTCTAGAACCGCTAACTTCTTCTCTGGAGGGGCTTTAGTTTCAACAGAAAATACAGATTATGTTATAGCAGAAGTGACCAAGCAGTTTTTGATAGAAGACCCTGCTGTCGTAGCAATTAATCCTGTAATTATGGCAGACACGGTGTTTTGCCCTGAAAATACGAACCACCAATTTTTAGGTTTTCCCGCAGGGGGACAGTATTATATAAGTGGTACTGCAATTGGCTATGACTCTTTAGCAAATAATATTTTTAATCCAACTTCTTATGCCACAGGAACGGCTTATGGTCTTACCTATGTATATACAGGACAAGCTTGTGTAGATTCTGCCTATACAGGTATTTACCTTCCAGATCCATTTAGCATAGCGGTAAATCCTAATAATGGAACAGGAGAATATTGTGCAACGTCGCCTAATGATTCTATTTTCTTTAGTTTGATTCCTCCTGTTTTATCAACCGTAGTAATAGACACCAATTCGGCTCAATTCTTTATTGGGGGCTTACAATCAGGGACTATCTTTTCTCCAACGCAAGTTGGTCCCCCTGATGTTTACAATGTACGTTATGTCGTGTCGGATATTTATGGTTGTCCTCAAGAAGCACTAGATACCTTTATCGTACACAATATACCAAATCTGGATATATCATTTATAGATTCAGTTTACTGTTTGAATGATGATACTACCCAAATTCATCTGTCACAAATTGATACAGCAGGTAATAATAATGTACTAACAACTTGGCTTGGGTCAGGAGGAATTGGTTATGTGCAAGGAGAAACCGTTGAATTTACAGGGAATGGAATTATTAATGGAGGAAATAACCCTGCAATGCCCTACTTTTATCCCATGAATGCAGGAGTAGGAGTGCATGCTATTCGCTATGTTTATGCAGATTCTAATGCTTGTATGGATTCTATTAATTTTACAGTAGAAGTTCTCCCATTGCCACAAGTTTATATGACAACAACAGGAGGGGCACCACTAGATTCTTTTTATTGCGAAAATGATTCTATTCCATTATATGGTTTCCCAATAGGGACAAATCTTACGAGTGGTTATGGTTCTGACACTTCAATACTAAATGGTATCCTGACAAGTTTAGACAGTGCCGACAAAGCATTTGAACCCTTTATTAGTGGCACTCAACCAGGCATTTTACGAGAGGTATTGTATTATTATTATGAGGACAATAATGGTTGTAGAGATACAGCTAGGTATAATGTTCACATTCGAAACTTTACAACAGATCCAACCATTGCAGGTTTACCCCAAACCGTATGTGCTTCTGATTTAGAGATACCAGTTTGGGCAGATCTTCACAATGGTTATGACTTGGATTCTTTAGGTTGGTTTACGAGTTCCTTTACAACAGGATTTTCGCAATTGGGGGCAACCGTAAACACGGATTCTATCCAGTTTTATCCCGATTCTACCAATATTGTTTATGCGAATAGAGATGTTATTTTAACCTTCCATTATTCTGATACATCGAGAAGCTGTTTTAACGCTACTTCAGATACGGTATTGGTGAAGGCCTTGCCTCATTTAACCTTATCAGAACAATTGGTAAATCCAATCCAACTAACAATGGATTTATTGGGATCGAAATTGAGCAGACCACCACATGATACTTTTTATCACATGTGCGAAACGGCTCCAGAAATTCCAATTTATGCCTATAATACAACTGGAGATTATAACCCATTTACGGGGCTAAGCCTGAGGGTGCCTGATCATATTTCTTCTGATACAGGAACCTATGTATTGGGTAGAGGAGTACAAAGTAACATGGACCCTGTTAATACTGCTTATGGATATATTCCAGCTTTGGCGGGGTATGGTTTGGATACAATCCGTTATGTTTATACCGATACGAGTGGTTGTACGGATTCTATTGATCACTATATTTTTGTTGATAGTCTGCCTAACTTATCTTTTGCAGGATTATCGAACTATAACTCCTCGATTAATCGATACGTGTATTGTCAATCAGATCCAGATACTCCAAGTATATCTCCTGCTCCAATAGGAGTCGATTGGACAATGACTTTTGATGGTCAAAATATAGGAGTACCTTCTTTTAAGCTTATATTGGATACATTAGCAGATCCAACAGGCTATAAAGATTACGCACTAAAATACAATTATATTGGAAGGATATATGTTAGCGGGGAGGTTTGCGCCGATTCTCTAATGGATACAATCCAAGTTCGCCCATCTCCTCCATTAGCATGGGTGAATGTACCAACGAGTTATTGTATGTTAGATTCTATTGAACGTTTACCTTTATCTGCCACACCTTATGGGGGGCAATTTATAGACGCTACCAATAATTTTCAAGTAATTGCTGGAATTGTAGGAGATTCATTATTCAATCCAGCAGCACAGCCTGGAAAAAGAGATATTTACTATTATTACTTAGATACCGTTTCGGGCTGTGATGATACAATACAACACACGATCTATGTATACAACAAACCGAGGATTAGTTTTGATATAAATGGAGGTTGTTCAGGATCTCAGGTAGAGTTTATTCCTTCAACAGCACCTTATGGTTTAGAGTATAATTCTGTAGCTGTAGATAGTATCACTAAGGTAATTTGGAATTTTGGAGATGGAGTAAGTGATACCATTTTTAATTTACCAGATACCCTTGTAATTCCTATCGATACCCATACTTACGCTGGGGCAGGAATTTTCTATCCTTCACTGACGGTAGTTAATCAAGGAATTTGTGATACTACTTTTATGAGGAGAATTATTATATCTCCAAAATCAACGCCTACAGATACGGTTCCCTATGTTCAGTATTTTGATAACGAAGACAATGGATGGATGCAAGAATCTTCGGATACAACAAGTATTAATGGAATCGTACAAGATTCTCTATGGCAATGGGGAGCAGCAATTGGTAATCAAATTAATACACAAGGAAATACAGTTTGGGGAACCCGATTAGCGCATCAGCCAACTACTTATAGGCGGAATGAAAATGCTTGGGTTTATAGTCCTTGTTTTGATTTGACGAGCCTGGATCGTCCTATGATTCGGTTATCTATCTGGCGGAACACACAAAAAAATGTAGATGGAGCTGTACTTCAATATCATGATAATGTGACCAATACATGGGAAGTCTTGGGTAAACATGGCAAAGGAATTAATTGGTACCAAGGTGGTTATGTTGTAAGTGCACCAGGTTATCAAGTTAATACGCCAACAGGGTGGACTAACAGTAGTAATGGTTGGGAAGATGCTCGTTATCGTTTAGATAATATTGGAAATGACCTAAGACAGCGTACAGATGTTCGATTCCGAATTGCATTTGCTTCTTCTTCTATAATTTCGGGGACAAAAGATGGTTTTGCTTTTGATAGCGTCAAAATAGGAAACCGTACTCGAAACGTTTTGACAGAGCACTTTTCAGGGACTGGCTATCCAGGAATAGAGCAAATTGAAGATCAATTGTATTATACCTTGTTTAATAATTTGTATGGACGTGATGTCAGCTTGATTCAATATCATCTTAATCAGTATTCGAATGATGCTTTATACCTTTTTAATGGTATCGATAATCGTGAGCGAAAATTAGTATATGGAGTATCTGATGTTAATCAAGTTCGAATTGATGGTAAAAATTTAGTGAGTAAAACTAGCGATTTGTTAGGCTATCCCCATTTAGAGCATTTGGATATAGAATCGTTAAAAGATCCTTATTTTAAACTAGAATTTGTAGGGTTTCCTACGATCCAATACAATTCAAATTCAAAGCTAACGACAACGATTAGGGTTACAGCACTGAAAGACTTGCCACAAGCATTGTATGCAGTGCATGCCGTTGTAACAGAAGATTCACTCACTACTGTAACTAACCATCCAACTGTTGGGGTAATGAGATACATGTACCCTGATAATACAGGAATGCAGTTTAACAAAAATTGGGTAGCGGGAGAAACGTTTGATACAACTATTGTAATCAATAATTTTAATGCGTCAAATCATGACTTAACTCAATTGCAAGTGATTACTTTTGTACAAAATTTAGGAAGTGACCCTAAAGAAGTTTATCAAGTACAAACGACTAGAAATTTAACTCGGTTTGCAGGACCTGTTGATACTTTGGGAGATGTTAGTGTGGAAGACATAGAGGGGCATCCAGGGTATGAGGTCGCTACCTTAAAACTTTATCCAAATCCTAGTCAACAGTTCTTTAATGTAGCGTTTGAAAAGGCATTAGAAGCCGATTATGAATGGCAGCTGATCGATGTTGTTGGTCGAGTGCTGGATAGAGGAAAAGTTGAATCAGGTACAGAGTTGATGCAGGTAGAAACAGAAGGATTGACTGCTGGCATGTATATTTTTATCGTCAAAAATAAGACGGTTTACACGCAACGGAAAGTTATTATACAACGATATTAGTGATATAGTAAGTAACGATGCAGAATTGATTATTCGTTAAATTTACAATGATTAGTTTTACATCGTTAAGTAGATGGGCAATTTAATGTTAATTATTTTTGTCCATCTACTTACTTATCCAATGAAAAGAAAAATACTGAATACTTCGCCAAAAGGTTCGCTTAAAAACTAGAGAGAATTTAGTTTGCAACGTTCTGAATCTAGGATAAAAAAAATGGTATGGAGATAGGCTTCTTTTTGATAAAAGTAGGGGGCATTGGAGTTGTAAATAATACAAGTTGTAAGCCTTAAAATATCTAGGCTGCTAACAATTAGCCTGCCACAGCGATCAACAGCCAAGACCTTGTGTTGGACAAAAGAAAGGATTACCCCCTTTTTGTGCCAAGTGTTAACACAAATATTAAGAACCTATATATAACAGTTAACCTATTTTTGAATAACTTTATAGCGATAGTAAAATTATAAACCGAAATAAGGAATAACTCGGTAATAAAACCAGAATATTCCTCCTGATTAAAAACAAACACACAGTATGAAAAAGCAAACTGTATATGATCGATTGCAAATGCAATACCAAAAATTAAACCAACGTATTCAAAAAGCAATGACTACAGGTCGTTTTTATAAGTATACACAATTTAAACAACAACAATTATTAAATCGTTTGCAACGCTGTTCTTTCCAACTCAAACAACTAGGGGCAGGAGCGGCTGTAATCGCTGCTCTGGGGATGGCTACTCCTGCTGCTGGGCAGGTATCTAATCTAGTAGAAAGAACAGGAGCCAACAATCCTTTTGATGGCATTCAGCAGAACAGTACTAAAAGACCTAGCTTTGTAGATATAGATGGAGATGGGGATTTAGATATGTTTCGTGGGTTCGACGGGGCAGGTCCCTCTGGCTATATGGAGTATTATGAAAATACAGGAACGGTTAATGCCGCTAATTTTTCATTGGTTCAAGGAGCGGGCAATTCTTTGTCTGGATTTCAAGGACCACAAAATGTGATTGCTTATCCTTCCTTTGTAGATATTGACAACGATGGAGATATGGACGTATTTGGTGGGAATTATGTTTTTAATACACCAATATTAAAGTATTATGAAAATACAGGAACAACAACGGCTCCTAGTTTTGTAGATGTATCTGGAGCTGCTAATCCTTTAGATACCATTGTATCGGCTATACAGGTTAATGGAGTAAATAATAATTATCAGCCCTTTTTTGCAGATCTAGATCACGATGGCGACCAAGATTGTCTAATTAGTCATAGTACTTATGATGCTTCTACCTATGCATATACATTAACTATACGTTATTATGAAAACACAGGGACTGCCTCAGTTGCTAATTTTGAAGAACGGACAGGTGCTGCTAATCCCTTTGATTTTATGAATGGAGCTTCTGCTTCAATTAGTCATGGAAAATCAGTTTCTTTTCAGTTTGCAGATATGGATCAAGATGGAGATCAGGATGCTTTTGTGAATGGCTCTTTTCAAGGAAATAAATACTTTGAATATTATGAAAATACAGGAACGGTTACTACTCCTGTCTTTGTGCATAACATGATCACCCCTTTGGATTCTATAACAGTAAGCAATTCGCATGATTTATATCAACTAGCATTGGTAGATATAGATGGAGATGGAGATCAGGATGTATTGCACTATAATGGTAATATTGATATCAGGTTTTATGAGAATTTGGATATTACGGTTGGAATAGATCGGGTTGAGCAAACTAGTTTTTCCATTTCTCCCAATCCTACTACTGGTACCTTAAGTTTTGAAAAGGCGATCAGTGGGCGATTGACGGTGTATACCCTAGATGGAAAAGAACTATGGGCAAGAGATTTGAAGGAGGAGCAGGAGGTTGATTTGGAACCAATAGGAGAAGGTTTGTTTTTTGTGCGCATAGAAAGCAACAAAGAACAAATTGTAAAGAAAATTTTAATAAAAAAATAAAATAAATAAGCTGGAGGGGATAACCCTCTAGCTTACTATAAACTGATTTTACATTTTAGCTGGTAGTTAAGCCCTAAGAACCTTAACATCACTTCATTCCTCAAAGCCAGTATAATAAATTTTTAAAAGTAATGTTTATGAGACCTCTAAGAATTCTACATATTATATTGTATACTATAGTCATTTGTTTTTTTTCAGAAACAGCTTTGGGACAAAAGATTTATAATTTAGATGGTACGAGCATTGCAGTAGGTACGCCTGTTAATGTATGCCCTAATGTAGATTATACCCTTAATTTTTCTCGAACCTCAGGGTCTGCCAATCCTATGTTTTTTCAGGCAACTGGTACCAATAGTGGGAATGTGCAATTTAATGGTTCAGCAGGAACAACGGCTACTTGTCTAGCTTCTCCTGGTAATCTAACGATTCGGTTTGTAGGAACAGGTTCAAGCTATACAGCTACGATTACAGTAAGGAATGATGCTAGCGGAAATTGTACAGGATCAGGAGGAACAGAAACCTTAACGTTTAGTGTACAGACTGGTGCTATAAACAGCTTACCTGCAACTTATAATGCTTGTTATGGAAGCCCATTAGAACTAGCGAATACTTGTGCTGGTGACTGTGGTGCAGCTACCTTTGCTTGGACTCAGAATGGGGCATCTGTAGGAGGAAATACGGAGGATCATACAATGGGAATTAGTACAATTAATGGTATTGGAGTAGGAAATACGGCTACCATGCAGGTTACGAGTAGTGTTTCTTATGCTAGTGGAGCATTGGTTTGTACCAGTGTTGCATCAACAGATGTTACGGTTCGAGATATTCCTAGTTTATCTGCAATGACTTTTGGGGCAGCAACACATCCCAATCCATATACTGCTGCAACAAATGGTGAAATTTGCATCAATGGAGATCAGGCGATCAGCATAACTTGTACAGGAGATTGTCCTACGGTAACACCTTCCGTTACGGGAACTTATGAATGGTTTATTCGAGAAAGTTCGGTGAGCGGGTTACCTATTGTCGCCAATGGTACAACTATCCTTAGTGCAGGTTCTCATAGTGCAACTGCGAATGGCTCGGACGGAGAAACTATTGTTCCAGCTACTATTGGTACAGTAGGGGTAGCTCCTGGGTTGTATGATATTGTGGTGGTGGCAACCAATGATTATGGTTGTAGTTCAACGTTTGAACAGGAGGATGATTTTACAGTCAATGATATACCTGCTGTAGAAATTTATCACAACAAAGGGGACGCAACTTGGAATATTGCATCCATGTCTTCTGTGGATGTTGCTATTGCAGATGCAATTTGTACAGGGGTTAATCTTGAATTTGAAGTGAATGGTTGTGCGGATTCAGATTATATCACTACTAATATGTCACAGAACAGTTCTGGAGCGGTTTCGAACCCGAATGCTGCGACTAATTATACAACTCCATGTTTGACCAACACCAATGGATCTTATTTTAGAACGGTTACTTGGACGGCATTAGGAGAAGATGGTGTGACACCTATTCCTATTGATGGTACCACAACTGCTACTACGCTAAGTATTCCTACAGATGATGCTTCTAATCGAGTTTCATCTTCTGCCTCTTGGTTGGGAGTTGTTGCACCAATTAATCGATCGAATTATTCGGTAACGGTAGAAGGTTATAATGGATGTACCAACTCAGATGACATAATCATTAGAGTTGAGGAACCTGTGATTTCTTTTGAAATAGATGGCACTCCTGTTGCCGCTCATGTTGATGTAACGGCTTGTTATGGTTCAACGCCCCAAATTTTAGCCGTTTGTGATTTGTGTCAAGGCACTACATCGGCAACTTGGGCAGCAACACAAGGATCTAACACTATACAAACAGGAACAGATACATTAAATCCAATGACCGTGAATCCTGTTGTGGCTAGTGCTTCTACCAGTTGGTTTGAAGTAACGGTTACAGGAGAGAGAGGATGTACCAATTCGCAAACGCTTGATGATGCACATATTGTTGCTGTAGCAGGACCCGTTGTTTCGGTAAGCAATCAAGCCTTGATTTGTTCGTCGGGTAATTTAGAACTAACAGATGCAGGTTTTTCAAATTCGAGTTCTTATGCAGTATATACTTCCGACCCCAATATTGGAAACCCTGCCGCAGTCTACAACTGTGCCGCAGGGTCTTGTAGCAATCCGATTTTAGTACCTAATCCTACCGATGGGACTACTTACTGGCTGGAGGCGACCAATGGTAGTTGTGCGGATGATGATAACACAGGAGCAATTAATGTAGAACCGAGTCCATCTATTAGTATTAAGTCAGACCCTAGTCCGCCCTGTAACAATAGAATTAATTATTATCATATCAATGGCTCATCATCCTATAATTATGTTTGGACAATTGATACACCAAATGCTGCCTCTACGACTGCCCAACCTAATCCTTTAGGACAAGGAATTATATCGTCTGGTTTCTTTTTTGGAACATCTATTTATTATCAACTTAACAATGGAATTTCTGCCCAGACAGGCGTAGAATTGGGCGTTACGGCTACCGCATCAAATGGCTGTACCGCAACCTTAGATTTTCCACCGTTTGATATTTTGGATTGTACGGATCCCGTGATGCGAAAATCTAAAAATGGACAGCCTCCTAATGGCTTGTTGACCTATGATTATATTTGTGAAGGAGAAAGCATAGAGATGGAGGCGTTTTTTGCTACGACTCCTCCTTATACTGCTTTGTATGCTTGGAGTACAGGAGAAACAACGGCTGATATTAGTGTCTTGTCTTATCCAGGCTCCCCAGATACAATTACTAGATCTGTTACCATTTATAAAGATTTAGGTGGTGGAAATACCGATTCTATTACCACTTTAACGACTACTACTATTGTATCGAGAGGTAATGTAAATTTTTACCCAACAGGGGATAATGACCCGCTTGTTGTCGATACTTCTATTTGTATTAATGGGGGAATTATTGCGAGAGCCAATTGTCCTACTTGTGTGGGGAATTTAGCGTATGAATGGGATCTTGGGGCAGCAATTACTGCAACGAATGGAAGCGATTGGCAGACACATACCGTAAACCCTAGCACAACAACAACGTTTGATCTTTTATTAACAGTAAGCCATGGGGAGGATTGCGAAGAAGATTTTGTTCGAACAATAGATGTCAATCCTTTGCCAGGGCCAATATTAAGGGATGTTGATGGAAATACGCTGGCAGGGACTAAATACCTTTGTGATGGAGAAATAGATACTATCTATGTGGAATGTGGAACTTGCTCGACCTATAGGTGGAACACCTCAGCCAATACCGATACTATTTTTATAACCAATCAAGGAGGCTATTATGCCGAAGTGGTCGATGGAAATAGCTGTACCAATATATCCAATATTGCGGTTTATATTGAATCAATAGATGGGTTAAATTCTCCTGTCGTTGCAAATCCCACACAAGTTTGTTCTGGCAGAGATGTGGTCTTAGAAGTTGCTCCCTGTGTAGGATGTAGTTATACTTGGTTTAATACAGCCCCTTTGCCTAATGGAACGCCATTAGTAACTACTCAAACTCATACCACTACCGTGAATGGAGATTATTTTGCAGTAGTAGAGAATCAACATGGTTGTTTGTATAAAACAAACCAAATTAATGTAAATTCGACAACCTTAACCATTCCGACGATTTCAGGAACTACAGATTCTATTTGTACAGGGCAATCCACCACACTTTCTACAGGATCGTTATCAAATGTGTCTTACCAATGGTACCTCAATGGTACTGTTATCAGTGGAGCGATTGATTCTGTTTATACGACTACTGTTGCAGGTACATACACGGTACAGGTTGTTTATCCAAATGGGTGTATAGAAGAATCGCCTAGTTTTTTAGTTAGTTCATTGACTTTTACTCCTAATATCGTTGCCGCCGATACCGTAGTTTGTTCAGGGGCTACAGTAGATTTGACAACCGATTTATACGCAGGCTGGCAATATCAATGGTATCGAAATGGTATTTTAATTCCAGGAGCTATCGGCTCTGCTTACTCTGCCGACTCAGCAGGATCTTATTATGTAGAAGTGACCAATTATCATTTATGTGTAGAACAGACTACGGCATTAGATATTATTTCGCCTTCTTTGAGCAAGCCACATGCTACAACCAATACACCTTCTATTTGCCCTAATGAATATGGTGTATTGTCTGTATCCTTGTGCTCAGAGTGTTCTTATCAATGGTTTGAGTTTGATGGAACCACTTCTACAGCAATAACCAATGTAGATCCTACTAATTATCGAGATAGTGTATTGGCTGTAAGTACTAGTTCCTATTATGCAGAAGTGTCAAAGGATGGTTGCTCTGAATTGTCTGATACAATTTCAATTGTGGTTAATTCTGTTTTCACTCCTGCAATTACCTCATCTTCCTCCGTTGTTTGTGATGGAAGAGATGCCTTGTTGATTACAACAGGTTGTATAGGATGTTCTTATTCTTGGCTAATAAATGGAAGCCCTGTACTAGGCGCTTTAAATGATACTTTTCATCTTGTAGATAATATCAATGATATAGGAGATTACCAAATAGCAGTAGACTATCCTAATGGTTGTGCTGACACTTCAGCAATATTAACCATTAGTGATGGTTCTTATAGTGTATTATTAGAAATAGATACGACAGGGGGAGTTCCTCTTGATTCAGTAATTTGTAATGGAGTAGGAGAAACCTTATTGGCAACCCCTTCTATTACCAATTTACCAGGTACTTATTATCATACTTTATTCTTGAATAATAGTCCTGCTACAGGACAATCAGGTGTAGCATCTAGTGGCGCCTCCCATACCTTCCCTGGGAATGACGCAGGAGTCTATACAGTGGAGGTAACGAATCCTTTAAACTGTAGAGCTATCTCTAATTTGTTGCCACTTAGGGCGGTGGATATATTGCCTGTGTTGACAGCTAGGGCTACTGCCGATCCTACTTCTGTAGGAGCGTCAGCTATTTGTACTGATAGTGGTACTGTATTTATGGAAGTAACGGTTCCTAATTGTGTTACTTGTACGTATGATTGGCGAAGAGGTAGTGCCTCAATAGGAAATACCACGACTACTTATACTACCCCCGAAGGGGCAGGAGGAACAGGTTTATATATTGTTAATGTAACAGAGGATGGCTGTCTAGCTTCTTCCAACGTTGTCGGTATTGCAAATTCAATAGGAACATTAAATGCTGCCGCCAATACGACAGATACAAGTATTTGTAATGGTCAATCTGTTACGTTAGAGCATGCAGCTTCATTAGGGAGTCCATCTGCCAATTGCATTGGTTGTTCATTTAGATGGCTACGAAATACAAATCCTATTAATGGCGCAAGTAATTTCCAATATGTTACGAGTACTCCAGGGATTTATAACTTAGAAGTAACAACTTCTAATGGTTGTGTGGACACTTCAACTATCATTAACATTCGCCAAGTAGATCCACCTAGCGGAATGATGCTAAATTTTGATACTTTAGTTATGATTGGCACTCAATTGGCAACAGGAACTCCGCTGGCTTCAAATGGTGATCCTATTGATATGAATAATTGGATATTCCCAAGTAGTGCACGGAATGATTCTTTGGGAGCAAATGCATCTAGTTATTTTGGAAGTGCACCTTATAATGGAGCGCTACCTGTAAATGCGGGATTAGCAGGAACCGATAGTGTTTGGTTTCAACCCAATGACACCTTAGCGGGTTATCATTTAATTACCTATTAT
This sequence comes from Aureispira anguillae, assembly GCF_026000115.1. Classification (GTDB taxonomy): domain Bacteria; phylum Bacteroidota; class Bacteroidia; order Chitinophagales; family Saprospiraceae; genus Aureispira; species Aureispira anguillae. The sequence continues at coordinate 3,925,884 of NZ_AP026867.1, read as the reverse complement.
TATGATACCTTGGGTTGTATTTTTACAGTAGATGATATTTTGGAGGTATTGCCCCCCGCAGCAATAACGGTAACAAATTCTAACCCTCTTTCTGTGCCGTATGAAGCTTGTGTTGGCGATGATTTAACCATTACAACAGTCAATTTAGATTACTCTATAGATCAAGTTTACGCCTTTGACAGTGACGATAATTATGTCATTCTGCCTTTGAATACAGTAACTACAGATCCCGATACATTTGGTACGAATATTAGATGGAACACGACGATAAATTTAACAGTGCCTGGTATTGCTAATGCATCTTACCTCATGTTAGTGAATTCTACAACAAATGATACGACGTTTACACCATTTGTTTTAATTCACAATACCGACTTGAGTTTTACAGGTTTGCCTAATATGCTTTGTTCTAATGGAGCAGGAATCACTTTATTTGGTAATCCATCGGGCGGTTCATTCTATGTAACTACAGCAGGTGTGCCTAATGGTACAATCCCTAATGTAGTCGTTGGGGATACCTTATATCCTACTTTATTAAACCAAGCAGCTTATACGAATGGAAACCAATGGGTAGATGTATATTATAGCTACATAGAAACGTACACGAATGGAAATCAATGCCCCTCTAACGATACCGTTTCTATCCGAAAAGAAGTAAAAGATGTTCGATTAACGGATGTAACTTTTAATACAATTTCTGTGTCTCAAACGGAGGAATTACTAACCAACTTAGTGCATCAGGTAGTACCTTATCAAGCGAGACCCAATAAGCAACCGCTGTATACCAGTAGTTTTAGTGGTAGTTTTACCAATCCAGCGGGAAGCCCTACGTCTTTCTTGCCTGCTGATGCAGGAGTAGGACCACACCCTTTGACCTATTCTATTCAAAGTGGAGATTGTATTAACTCTATAGAAGATACGATTACTGTTGTGCCAGCACCTACTCCTATTGCAATTCCCGATACAATTTGTCGAAATTTTGGAACAGTAGGTTTTGGTAGAGATGGCGCATTCCCTTATCCTATTCCTAGTCCTAGTATTTTGTATCCGAATGTTACAACTACTTACACGGATCAGTTGCATGTTATGAATGTTACAGGGGCAGGTGTTGTTACGGGAAATACAAATGCTGGATCTGAAACGTTTTCTTATAATCCAACAGCAGTAACTGGTAATTATGATACGTTAGTGATTGAATATGGATTTTATAGAAATGAAGATACCCTAAATAATGTAGGAGTAGGGGTAGGTTTTGATACCTTAGAGTATGTTATTGCTAGAATAGTACAACCTATTTATATCGAAGACTTATCTCCTGTTAATATTGTAGATACCATTGTTTCTTCTTTTTATTGTCAAGAGAATGTACTGCATTTGTTAGCTGGTAATCCATCTAACAATACATTTGGTGGAGGTTTATTTATGTTATATGGAGGGACTAATCAGTATCAATTTGGAGATACCTTATCCAATAATGTAATTAATCCTTATGCTGTTAATAATCTTGAAAATGCGACAACTACCTATGATTTAGTTTATATCTTGAATGGTGCCGCTTGTCGCAATTCAGACACCATGAGCATTACGATTTCCAAAGGGCTCAATCCTACTTTTGCAACAGCAAATGGTTTAGACGAATTTTGTGATACAGATCAAGATGTAGCTATTACGCATAATGTTTTGGCTCCAGATACCGCTATTTTAAAAATTGGGGGAATTCCTCAACCTTCTTATGTATTTTCTCCAGGGCCATTGAATCCAGGAATACACGTTGTCGAATTGCAAATGATAGATACCTTTGGCTGTTCTGCCTCGGCTTTAGATACCTTTACAATTCATGCTTTGCCGAGTTTGTCCGTATCGCCAGGATTGAATAATCAATATTGTGCCAACGATCCAGTGGTAGATTTTGTTGTATCGCCATCACCAGGCTGCCCATCGTATGCTGCTCCTGGACATAGTGTATTAGATGAAAATTTTGCAGGAGGAATACCTCCAAGTTGGAATAGTACAAATGTATTTGCAGGAAAGACATGGGTAGGAACAACTTCTCTTGCTCAAGGAGGACCTACGGACGGAGCTGCCTTTATTGATACGAGTCAAGTTTTAAATGATTCGTGGTTAATTTCTAAATCGATAGATTTAGTTGCTGGGCATAGGTATCGATTAACCTACATGGCTCGTGCAGGAGCATTAGATTCCACCTGCTCTGGTTTCTGTGATGCAGGTTTGGTTGTTAATATTGGATCGGCTGCTACGGCTCCAATGGGCACGCAATTAGATATTCAAACTGCTATTAGCAATGATTTAACTTATGTTCGTTATGTGGTAGAACATTATCATGATCCAGCACTTGGCTTTACAACAGGACAATATTATTTAGGATTCCGTAGTGTGACTCCTGCTTTGGGGCGTTCACTAAGGTTGGATAATGTTAGAATGAGAGATATGACAATAGGAAGCTGCTCTCTAGATGGAATTGGTTATGTGAGCGGTTCAGGAGTACACAATGAAGTCGATTCTGCTTATCAATTTAATCCATTGGCAGGCGATCCAGGAAACATAGAAGTGAAATACGTTTATACTGATATTAGAGGTTGCCAAGATAGCCTTGTTTATCCTATTACTTTAGATACGACTCCTGTTGTTAGTTTTACTAACCTAGATGCATTCTATTGTGAAAATGAGCCTACAGTAATGCTTACTGGCTCTCCTTTGGGAGGAACCTTTACGAGTTCAATGGGAACTAACCTCATTCATGTTCCGTTTTATGCTCCATTGGATACGGCATTTTTTCCTGTAAACTATCAAACCAATACCTCAGGAGTAGACATTGTATCTTATATGTATACGGATGCCAACGGCTGTTCAAATACTAGCATGGATACTGTGATAGTGGTAGGAATGCCAGATAGCAATGCCATTAATGCAGCTGCTCTAGATCCGCAAGGAAATGGTCATTGTGCTTACGATACGCTAGCAACACTTGATGTAGTGGCGATTTCAGGAGCCTTAATTACAAATGGTACCTTCTCAGGAGCTGGTGTTCGAAATGGCGCAGGAGGAGTTGGAGTTGCTACTTTTCATCCTGATTCTGCGGTGTTAGATATGGGACACACAGGAGATGTTACGATTACCTATACTTATATGGTGCCGCCATTTTCTTATGGTTGTGTCGATACAACAAGACTAGTCACAAGAGTACATGCTGCTCCTGATTTATCCTTTGTAAATTTGCCAGATAGTCTTTGTTTAAATCGAGATTCATTTCAAGTACAGGTACAGAATAATGTAGTAACAGGGTCAATGGGACAAATTAGTTATACAACCGTTTTGGGAGCTCAATCAGGGACTTTTACTGAGACGAGTTCAAATGGGACGCCATTGCCAAACTTTATTTATCTATTTGATACCTTATATCCTTATCTAGCAACAGGGCACGATCAAGTGGATATAAGTTATACTTATATTGCTAATTCTACCTTTGGAGATTGTTATAGTACAATCAATGATAGCATCCGAATCGATTCTATCCCTGTCGCATATTTCCAGAATTTGCAACCTTCTTATTGTGAAAATGATGCCATGAGCATTTTCTTAGCATTCCCTCCATACAATCTTGGGTCTGGCTATTTGCAGATTGATACGAATCAAATTGATAGTAGTTTTTATTGGATTGATCCTAGTCTAATGGTTGGGGCAGGGCCTTCTACGGCTGTTTATCCTACTTATTATACCTATACAGATTCTCGAGGGTGTACGGGAGAAGTATTTGATACTTTTGAAGTTCGTCCTTATCCTAGAATCACATTTAGTCCAAACTATCAAGATACTTTCTGTCGTCAAGTAGGGCTTTATGATTTAAGGCAGGCATTAGTAGGTCCGTTAGGAGGTTATTTTACCGATAATTTAGCTTTAACAAGCATCCAAGATAGTTTTTATCTTAATCTGAATTCACTAGCTGGACCGAGACTAGTTACTTATCATTATGTTGATCCAGTTACGCAATGTCAGAATCAAGATTCGATCTGGATTTATTTATTTAGTGGTCCTGAACTTGATTTTAATATTTATGGAGGCTGTGCTCAAATGGATATTACTTTTGATGGTTCTGCGAGTAATTTAGTAGCAGGAATTGATTCTATTACTAGAATTTGGTGGGATTTTGAAGGAAATGGTACGATTACTAATTCACATTTAGATACCTCAGAAATTACAATTCCTGATACTACTTATCAGTACACTACAAATGGAACGTATAATGTAACCATGTATGTTCAAAATCAAGGTAGCTGTGTCGATAGTATCACTAAACCGCTCATTATATCTCCTTATTATGATTTAGCAACGGATTATTTTGAAGATTTTAATGCTGGACCAGGAGATTGGTATGAAGATCAACCCATTAATGTAACCCCTAGTCAGGTGTGGACACATGAAAACAGTTTAAGCAGTTCACAGATTAACCATTCCAATGGTTTTTGGGTGACCATGGCCGCCGATACGTTATATCAAAAAAATCAGCAAGCTTGGGTTTATAGTCCTTGTTTTGATTTTAGCAGTTCTAAGCGCCCAATGATTGCTTTTGATTTGTGGAGAGATGCATTGGACGGAATAGATGGTCTTGTAATGGAGTTTTATAATAATACCACCAACAAATGGGAATTGGTAGGAGATGTAGGAGAGGGAATCAACTGGTATCAAGCAAACTTTGTATTGGCTAAACCAGGTGCTCAAGATACTTTGTTAAACAAAGGTTGGACAGGTCGTAGTTATGGCTTTGAAAGTGCCCGTCTACGATTGGATCAATTTAAGCGACAACGAGACATTCGTTTCCGTTTGGCTTTTGCTACGGCAATACCGACCGTAATTGATAGTACTTCTGGTAATGGATATGAAGGAATGGCGTTTGATAATGTTTGGATTGGTGAACGTACTCGTAATGTATTGGTAGAACATTTCAACAATATAGAATATACGAATGTACTTGGCGATAGTTCTGATGTAATTGACCAAGGAGTTTACAACAAAATCTTTAATACCAATTATGGTTTGGATGTTGTTCTTATCCAGTATCAGATAGATGATGGATTGATGGTTAATGATCCTATCTTTGCTACCAATACAAGTGATTTGGGAGCTCGTAAAGGTTATTATTCGGCTGCTCCTAACAAGGTCTTTATTGATGGTCGTACCATTGATTCAGGTCAATCAGATAGCTTAAATGTATGGGATTTGGATTATGACATGCTCCAGTTTCCTGATTTTAGCATAGATATAGATACGGTAATTACAATTGTTGGGCAAGAATTAACGGTAGAGGCTAAAGTAGAAGCTTTAGTAGACAAAGACTCCGCAGATTATCTTATTCATGCAGTTGTTATTCAGGATAGCTTTACTTATGCTAATCCAAACCATCCTTGGTTTAATATGTTAAGTGTTGCTCGTAAGATGTTACCTGATAATGGAGGAACACATGAAAATCATGAATGGCTAGCAGGGGATACAGTACGCATTATAGAAAGTTGGGACTTCTCTAATCAACTTGGACAGGCTTATTTTAATGAAACGCAGTTAGAAGTAGTCGTCTTCATTCAGAATAATGACACAGAGGAAATTTACCAAGTTGCAACGACACAAGATTTGAATAGATATACTGGAACAAAGAAGATCGAAGATGAAATTGCCACCGAAATCTTTAACTTAAATGTCTATCCAAATCCATCTAGTCACTTCTTTAATGTCGAATTTGATAAAGCATTAGAAGGTGAATATACTTGGCGTTTGATTGATGTTACAGGTCGTGTAATGGACATCGGAATTGCAGAGCGTGGAACACGTAAGTTTGCGATTGATGCCGAACGTTTGGTGGATGGTGCTTATTTCTTTGTGATTCATAGCGAAGACAACAAGACTTATGCACAACGTAAGTTGATTGTCATCAAATAATAATTGTTCATTGTTGAACAAAAATAAGGTTAAGGCTAGGCTGAGTTTTCAGTCTAGCTTTTTTTTATGGTAGGCAATAGCAAAAAATAAGGATAGTAGGAATATAATAGCGCTACCTTCTATTAAACCAGCAATTTGGTATTTATAAATCAAAAAACTAACCAGCAAATTCATTAGCCCTCCCAAAAGTAGAAGCGAGAATGAAAATTTACCAAATTGGTTCGCTCCGATGGCTACCCAAAGAATCATGTAGGGAACAATCATAAATAAAATTCTATCGTACAAATACGGCCAAACGAAGGGAAGACTTAACCAACTAAAAATGATTGTCAACAAAAATGAAGTAAGGATAAAATTAAATGATTTGGAATAAAAACTGCTTCGAATTCCAATAAAAAACAGCAACCAATAGTTGTCTAAGGTATGATAACTTTGAGCAATTAAGCCTTTCCAGCTAAATGGTGGAGGATCGTTTTGCCCAAAAGTGATCCATTGAAAAATTGACTCTTGCCAGAAATAGTAGATTAGCCAATTGCCCAATCCAAAAGTTGTCAGGAAACTTCCTCCAATGATAAGGTAACCAATTAGTTTTTGTTTGAGAGCGAAATTGGGTGTTAATAGAAGCAGAAAAAAGGTAAATATACCAATCATGATAGCTGATTCTTTGATAAAAAAACCACTACCAATAAAAAGCCCTAACCCAATGAACGATCGATAAGAGATCTTAGGAGCATTGACAATTTGTAGGCTCATCCAAGTGCCAATAATCAACCAACACCAGCCTAGCCCATCGGTCAACACTGCTAGTCCATACACGGCAAGAGGTTGACAGAGCGTATAGGCAAGCATCCCAAAATAAGCAAGTTTGGACTGCCCCAATATCTGCTCCAATATTTTATATAAAAAAAGAGCACTAAGCCAATAGGCTATTAGTTGTTGCAATAAAAAAGCGTAGGAAATAGGAATTGCACAAATAGAATATAAAAAAGTTGGCAACAGTAAACTAAGTGGTTTGCTGAGGCGAAAAAGCCGATCGGTTGTGGTCGTTTCTTGTAAGAGCAGCTCAACGGCATTTACAAAGCTAGGGCTGTCTGTTTGGTAAGCCATAAAATGAAACAAGCATATCGAAAATATGCTTGTTCCCATTAAGGTTAAAAATATAAGCGTCTGTCTTTTTTCGAACAAAGGAATTGACGATTCTAGTTCAGTAAATTTTTAATTTGAGGAAAGCCTCCTTCGTCTATTTCTCCATTACAAGATAATGAATCTCTGACATTGTTAAATAGATGACTGGCATAGTCACTAAGAGAAAGAGCACGAGGGAACTGTTGGCACCATTTTATATTTTGAATATTATTTTTCATAAACAAATTGGAATAAGCTTGAACATCGTAACCCAATTCGCAAGCTATATTTTCGGCTTCTCTATCCAAGATTTCTACAATATCTGTAGAATAGGGATCGTCTTCTAGCGTAGCAATGATCGCATGAATATCGGTACTAGAAGAGCTTGTATTGATGGTGGCTCCCAATGCCAAATCTAATAAGAAGTTGGTTGAAAACTGCGATTGTAATTTTTGAATATCGTATCGTTTTTTCGAGCAGGTCATCAAATGGGTTAGAATGGGAACTAACTGAGCTTCATAATCTAGCTTTTTTAAAAAATCTTTGTAGAGATAAATATAACCTCCAGGCACAACAAAGGCACCTGTATTCCCCGTATGTTCTAGAATTCGTAAGGTTGGGCTATTGATTGCTGCATCTGTAGCATTGTTGAGTAGTGTAAAGTTGTCAGAACCATCTATTTGTCGGCAAAGTTGATTTATATAATTGTAAACTGTTGTATGGTCGGTTGGTTCTAAATATTTTTTGTCTGAACAAGTATCTAAATAAGCCAATAAGGCATTGTCAATTGCTTTTCCTATTGCAGCATCATCTTCGGGAGTAACATCATTTTGGGGAGTATCGTTTTTGGAGATACAACTCTGTACCATAAAAAGAACAAAAATAGCTAGATTAAACAAATAAAAGTTACGAGTATAAAAAAAGTTCATATTTACGAATTGAGTCAATAGTTGTATTATAAATCTAATAATGTATAAATTGTATATTGGCTAAAAAATATAAGTCGTACAATTCATATATCATTCTGTACAGAATCTTTAAAAACAATTAGAATAATTGGGAGTTTATCTCTATCATTGTGATATAAAAGGGGAGTAGGGCAAATATAACATTTTATTGATATTGTGCAAAAACATCAAAAAATATACCATCTAAGACATATTATAGCGATAGTAGTCGTTAAAAAGGTATACTTTAACACTTTGCAAATTTGATTTGGAATTAAAAATGGAAAATTCTCAGGAATTTATACAAATTTTTGGTGCGAAAGAGCACAATCTTCAGAATATAGATTTGCGTATACCACGCAACCAAATGGTTGTGATCACAGGGGTAAGCGGAAGTGGCAAGTCATCCTTGGCTTTTGACACTATCTATGCTGAAGGGCAGCGTCGATATATGGAAACCTTTTCTGCTTATGCAAGGCAGTTTATTGGTGATATGGAACGACCTGATGTAGAGAAAATTACAGGCTTGAGTCCTGTAATTGCAATAGAACAAAAGACAACCAGCAAAAACCCTCGATCTACTGTTGGAACTGTTACCGAAATTTATGACTTTTTGCGTTTGCTTTTTGCACGGGCAGGAGATGCCTATTCGTACAATACAGGGCAAAAAATGGTGCGTTATACAGAGGAGGAAATTGCGAATCATATCTTTGAAAACTTTGAAGGAAAAAAGGGGATGATTTTGGCTCCCTTGGTTCGTGCGAGGAAGGGACACTATAGAGAGCTTTTTGATCAAATGCGCAAACAAGGCTTTTCTAAAATGCGTATTGATGGCTTTATTATTGATTTGTCGCCTGGAATGCAGGTTGATCGATACAAAGTACACGATATTGAACTGGTCGTAGACCGTATTGTAATCGAAGAGGATCGAAAGGATCGCTTTGGTGCTTCTTTGCAGACAGCCTTGCGTTTGGGCAATGGTTTTATGATGTTTATGGACTATGAAACAGAGGAAGTGTTTCAATATAGTAAACATTTGATGTGTGCCGAAACAGGTTTGTCATACGAAGAACCTTCTCCTAATAGCTTTTCTTTTAACTCGCCTTATGGGGCTTGCCCAAATTGTAAGGGGTTAGGGGTTGTACATGAAGTTGAATACAAACGGATTATTCCTGACGACTCAAAAACGATCAATCAAATTGGAATCTTGCCATTGGGAGAGGTGCGCAATAATATGACTTTTAAGCAGCTGCGTGCAATTGCCAAAAAGTACGACTTTACTTTTTCGACTCCAATTTCAGAATTGACCGAGGAAGCTTTGCATGTGATTTTGCATGGAGGCGATAATACATTTGAAGCTCGAAAATTTGGCAAAGAAGAGTTTTCGCATAATCTAGCCAAGGAGGGATTGATTCACATGCTTAAACGGTATTACAAAGAATCTACTTCCGAGAAAATTCGCCGCTGGGCAGAAGAATTTATGGTGGTGGCAGATTGCTCAGAATGTAATGGGACTCGTCTCAAAAAGCAAGCCTTATTTTTTAAAATAGCAGGAAAAAATATTGCTGATTTAGCGCAGATGGACATCCAAAATTTGTACAATTGGGTTGGAGAGGTTGTCGATGAATTGTCGGGGCGACAATTGGCAATTGCAAAAGACATCCTTAAGGAATTGCGTTTGAGATTAGGTTTTTTATTAGATGTTGGGCTTGACTATTTGAGTTTGAATCGTCCTGCTCGAACGCTTTCGGGGGGAGAATCTCAGCGTATTCGTTTGGCTACACAAATAGGTTCTCAACTGACTGGGATTACCTATATTTTGGATGAACCTAGTATTGGTTTGCATCAGAGAGATAATGAGCAACTAATTAAGGCTTTGCGTGACTTAACAGATATTGGCAACACTGTATTAGTGGTAGAGCACGACAAAGATATTATGATGGCTGCGGATTATTTGATTGACTTAGGACCATTGGCTGGAAAGTTAGGGGGAGAGGTTGTTGCAGCAGGAAAACCAGAAGAGTTTTTGACTAAGGATAGCATTACAGCTACCTATCTGAATAATAGCCAAAAAATAGAAGTCCCTCAAGAACGCAGAAAAGGAACAGGAGAGCATATTGTTTTAAAGGGAGCAACAGGGAACAACTTAAAATCTGTTGATCTGAAGATTCCATTGGGGCAATTTGTTTGTATTACAGGCGTTTCTGGGAGTGGCAAATCTACACTTATTAATGAGACCTTATATCCCATTTTGAGACAGCACTTCTATAATAGTCTTAAGAAGCCGATGCCTTATAAAAGCATTAAAGGAATTGAGCATGTGGATAAGGTGATTGAAATTGATCAAGCTCCTATTGGTCGAACACCACGTTCTAATCCTGCTACTTATATTGGAGTATTTGACAATATTCGAAAGCTATTTTCTAGCACTCCTGAATCGAAAATTAGAGGTTACAAACCTGGTCGTTTCTCTTTTAATGTAAAAGGCGGTCGTTGTGAAGTTTGTGGAGGGTCTGGTAGACGGGTAATTGAAATGCAATTTTTGCCCAATGTAGAGGTTGAATGTGAGAACTGTAGCGGTAAGCGTTATAATAGAGAAACGCTAGAGATTTTGTACGGTGGTGAATCCATCAATGATATTTTGGATATGACGGTAGATGAAGCCACTACCTTTTTTGAAAAGGTTCCTCGTATCCATCAATACATAAGCACTTTGCAAATGGTTGGTTTGGGCTACATTACGTTAGGACAATCCGCTACTACTTTGTCGGGTGGAGAGGCACAACGTATCAAATTGGCAAAAGAATTGGCTAAAAAGGATACTGGAAATACCTTGTACATTTTGGATGAACCAACAACTGGTTTGCACTTTTCTGACATTAAGTTATTGTTGGGGGTATTGGAGGAACTGGTTGATCGTGGCAATACAATTGTTGTAATTGAACACAATATGGATGTGATCAAAATGGCAGATTATATTATTGATATTGGTCCTGAAGGAGGAAAACGAGGAGGAACGGTTGTCGTTGAAGGAACTCCAGAGGTTGTTGCTGCGCATCCTACAAGTCATACAGGACGTTTCTTAAAGTTAGAATTATAAAATAAATCAATAAAATATATTTTTTAAAGTCATCTTAAGTAGTACTTGAGGTGACTTTTTTAGTGTTATGAACTAGGCTATTAGCGAAAGATGGAAATGTTTTTTAAGAATAGAACAAGGCTCTTAATAAGATCGACTTTTCTCCTCTTCCCTCCATCTCCAGTAGATTATTTTTTTGTCCTTGATGACAAAAGCATAACTAGCCCATCCATAATCCTGTGAAAACCCATTGATGATAATTTTAATAGCAACCAATTTTTCTGTTTTAGTGCTATCATAAAACATGGAGTAAATATTTAAAAAACCAGAAGGAGGGAATCTTGGTTTTTTTTCTTCTTTAGGATCTTGCTTGGGAGCGTTATAACAGTCCTCGTTTTTTCTAATAAGCCCCCATTTTTTAGGCTTGAACTTGCCAATTAATTTATACCTAGGATCATTTTTTTTGGGAGGAATCCGATAAATACCTGAATCTTCTTCTTTATTATAAAGTTCTATTACATTTTTATAATTAGGTATAATGGAAATAAATTTATAAAAATTCGCAAGCCAAATTTCCCCATTAGCATACAAAATCTTATCCTTCAAAATAGGGCGAATAGGATAGATGCTGTCCATAAAAAATTGCAAGGCAATTTTTTCATCTTCGAGTAGCTTTTTTTTGTTTTGAGCTAGGCAGCAATAGCAGCTAAGTAGACAAAATAGCGATAAATAAATAGCTTTATTCATAATTGTAGGAGTTGGATTTGAGGGAAATGTTTTTTAAGAATAGAACAAGGCTCTTAATAAGATCGACTTTTCTCCTCTTCCCTCCATCTCCAGTAGATTATTTTTTTGTCCTTGATGACAAAAGCATAACTAGCCCATCCATAATCCTGTGAAAACCCATTGATAATAATATCTACAAGAACCAATTTTTCTGTTTCAGTGCTATCATAAAACATGGAGTAAATATTTAAAAAGCCAGAAGGAGGGAATCTTGGTTTTTTTTCTTCTTTAGGATCTTGCTTGGGAGCGTTATAACAGTCCTCATTTTTTCTAATAAGCCCCCATTTTTTAGGCTTGAACTTGCCTTTTCTTTTATTAAAGGTTGGTACAATTTGGTGTAGAGAATTGTAATCTGCTTCCTTGTGAAAGAGTTCTGTTACTTTTTTATAATAAGGTATAATATAGAAAAAAGGATAAATATTAGTAGGCCAAATTTCTCCATCAGCATACAGAATCTTATCCTTCAAAATAGGGCGAACAGGATAGATGCTGTCCATAAAAAATTGCAAGGCAATTTTTTCATCTTCGAGTAGCTTTTTTTTGTTTTGAGCTAGGCAGCAATGGCAGCTAAGTAGACAAAATAGCGATAAATAAATAGCTTTATTCATAATTGTAGGAGTTGGATTTGATGGAAATGTTTTTTAGGAATAGAACAACGCTCTTAATAAGATCGACTTTTCTCCTCTTCCCTCCATCTCCAGTAGATTATTTTTTTGTCCTTGATGACAAAAGCATAACTAGCCCATCCATAATCCTGTGAAAACCCATTGATAATAATATCTACAAGAACCAATTTTTCTGTTTCAGTGCTATCATAAAACATGGAGTAAATATTTAAAAAGCCAGAAGGAGGGAATCTTGGTTTTTTTTCTTCTTTAGGATCTTGCTTGGGAGCGTTATAACAGTCCTCATTTTTTCTAATAAGCCCCCATTTTTTAGGCTTAAATCTACCCTTTGGACGTTTTATATGAATAACAATTTGATGTTTATTTCGATATTCATAATAATCATTACAAACTTTTATCATATTTCTATAATAGGGGATTAAATGGGCAAACTCACTATAAATACCTTGCCAAATTTCTCCATCAGCATACAGAATCTTATCCTTCAAAATAGGGCGAACAGGATAGATGCTGTCTATAAAAAATTGCAAGGCAATTTTTTCATCTTCGAGTAGCTTTTTTTTGTTTTGGGCCAGGGAGCAATAGCAGCTAAGTAGACAAAATAGCGATAAATAAATAGCTTTATTCATAATTGTAGGAGTTGGATTTGATGGAAATGTTTTTTTAGCAATTTTACATCCAATTGAAGATGATTGCTTCCGTGAGGATTATAAAGAAAGATGGTATTGTCCTCTACTTTTTCTAAGGTATAAGCATGTCCTTGAAACAGCTTTTGTGTTTTTCCTTGAAAAGAAATTTCTACTTCCTTTTCTCCTGTTCCTATAGAGCTAATAGTAGTGGGATATTGACAATCAATGGATGCTTTGATTTTTTCAAGCAAGTCTTTATTGGACAAGGTATTGGGATCTAAACTTATAGATGTCCTACCTGTTAATACTTCCAACGCTTCTCTAGGGCTGCCACTTTCAATATTATCATAGCCTCCTAGCGCTTGGGCATACGCTTTTTCTAAAATAATTGCCCAAAGTTCCTGATCTCCCAAGCCTTGATATTTGGGCTTTCCATCTTTATCCACCAAAACCTTGGGGCTTACTTTGATAACAGTAGGGGTTCTTTGGGTAGAGCTTCTATCTTCTCTTAAATGTAAGGTTACTTCATAATAATCACCTTTTTTTTGAATCATAGCCTTTTCACCTGTAAACAATTGAGGATGCATTTTGGCTAAGGCTGCTACAGAAGACAGGTAATAACAATCCCCTGTTGCTCCTTGGTCAATATCATTGATATCAATAGCCGAAGTATCATCGATACCTTGATGAAATAAAGGAAGTGCAGAAAAATCTTTTTGCTCTAGAAATGGCTCCTGTTCTTTTTTAGCTTCTGGTTCTTCATTTGGGCAAGGAGAATCCTGCCTTCTTTCTATGGTTTGTTGTAATCTTTTTTCTACTTTTTTCTTTAATAAAGTCATTCTACCGTTCTCTGCCCAATCCGATTGAATGCGCTCCACGATTTTTTGGTACTGTTGTTTTAAAGCTGGATCTCTAATGATGTTATGGTATAGGTCATGTAGACCGCCAGAATGTTCTTTTAAGAATTCTTCCAGTTGATTTAAACGTTCTAAATCAATTTCCTCTGTTAGTGATGAATTAGCATTTTCTTCTACTAGAGTCGTTCTAATCCTACTTTCCAAGGCTCTATATTGACGAAGTTTAGAGCTTAGTTGGGCTTGTCCTATATTAGGAGCTCTTTCTATTTCTTTGGTGTAGATGACTAAACGTTTTCCATTACCCCCATAATTAAAATCATATTTAGTTCCAACATTAGGGCTGGGCAAGCCATCTTTCCAATTTAACTGTATGCCAAAGCAATTTAGAAGATACTGTTCGTAATCTTCTTTGTATTTCTGAATAATACTAATGTTTGAGTTTAAAATTTGTATTCCTTCAGCTTTGTCATGTTTTCGAACACTAGCAGGAATATCCTCAGGAAGACAATTGGAAGTCCTTAATTGTTCTTTTTTTAGAATAGGATTAATGCTCTTTAGAATAGCAGCATACTTTTGGGCTTGAACAAGGTATTGCTTTTTCTCTTTAGGAACGTCTATCGTTTTATATTGAATGACAAAAGAAGCTAATAGTTTTTTTAAGGCTTTTAGTGCTTCTATAAATTGAGGACTGTTTTTTTTCATTTTTGGGATTCTTATCGTGGTGTATGTTCTTTCAAAGATAAGAATTTTTAACTTAAATAGTTTGACTTATAATAAGTTATAACTTGTTTTAAATTGATGTAAATAGGCAAAAAAAAACTGAACATCCCTTTTTTAAGGATGCTCAGTTCTAAGAAGAGGCATAAGAAAACAAGTTTATTTTCCTTGTTTCTTTTTGCGTTCCATTTCTTTTTGTTGTTCGGCAAGCAACTCTTGATACTTGGCCATAAAGCCTTCTTTCTTGGGCTTGTTTTTATTGTCCTCTTTGGTTTGTAATAACTCTGCTCTCAATTTATCTTTGTTAATTAAGACATTTTTCGTGATAAATGTTTGAGCAATGTTTAATAAGTTACTAAATAACATATAGGCTGTCAAACCCGCAGCCCAACTGTTAAGGGCAAAGAAAAATAACACAGGGAAAGAAAATTGCATGTATTTCATCATTTTCATATTGGCTCCACCACCTGCTGCTGTCATGTCCATTTGCTTGCTGTTATACCACAAGAAAGCAAACATAGAAATCATCCACAATAGAGTAAATAAACTAACGTGATCACCATAAATATCGTAAATGAATGGAATGTGCCCAAAATCAAAAATAGAGTCATAGCTAACTAAATCATCTGCCCATAAAAATCCTTTTTGTCGGAAAGCAATCGAAGAAGGGAAGAAACGATAAAGTGCAATCCAGATGGGCATGGTCATTAACATGGGCAAACAACCCCCCAATGGATTTAAGCCATAGTCTTGGTACATTTTCATTTGAGCGGCTTGCATTCCTGCTGGATCGTCTTTGTGTTTGGCTCTCATGGCTTCCATTTCGGGCTTCATTACGCTCATTTTAACCCCATTTAGAATCATTTTGTATTGTAATGGGAATAAAGCTAAACGAATAAGGAAGGTTAGAAGCAAGATGATAATTCCATAGTTGGAAATAAACATCGCAAAGAAATTAAACAAAGGACGAATCAAAGAACGACTGATAAAGCCAAAAATACTCCATCCAAAAGGAATAATACGTTCAAATTCATTGCCCATTGTAACCAATTCACTATAATCATTGGGTCCAATGTAGAATTGCATATCATAAGCTGCTGATTTTTGATCTTTAGTTGCAAACTCAACTAGAGAACCTAGCTCTTTGAGTTGTGCTTGATCTGCATCTACCACTTTTGCCGTTACATTGGCAGCACTAAAAGAAGTACCTTCTTTAGAAAATAGCGTTGTATTAAAGAATTGTTGCGATTGAGAAATCCATTCTACAGGATTTTCTAATTGCTCACTATTGGTTGATCTACAGTCACAATAATCGAAGCTTTCATCCTTAGATTTAAAGTAAACCGTTGTCATGGTTGCCTCATAATGTGGATTTTTTTCAATTTTATGTATATGTGTATACCAATCCAATTTAATGGTTTGATTGCGTGGCATCACCTCATTAATACCTTCTAGGGTAAGTTGATAATCTACTACATAATTATCATTGATGGTATATTTTTGTTCAATGTATTGACTTTTATCATTGGCATAAGCACGTAGGCGCAAGGTATTGCCTTCTAGTTTGGGCTCAAAATAAAGATCACCTGTTGAAATATCACCTCTAGAGGTACCCGTTAAGGGAATGTAATAATCAAACTTGTTGTTGGGATTGTTCATCAAAACCAAGGGCTCTTTATCGTAGGGATCCTCTGTTGCCTGATTGTATTGTAAAAAACCTTTTACTTCTACTTTGGAGATTTTACCTCCCTTATTGTTGAACGTAATTTTTAATTTGTCATTTTCTAAGGTCGTTTGACCATCTGTTCCAGCAGCAGCAGCCGTAAAAATGCCAAATTGATTCCCAAGTTGTTGTTGTTTTATGGTAATTTGTAGGCTGTCTTTTTGTGCAGCGGTAAGTGTTGTATCGTTTTGAACACTATCAAGTGCTGCCTGTGCGGTCTGTGCTTTAACCTGTGCTAAACTATCTTGTCGTAATTGCTCATCAATTTGAGCCTGTTTGGCAGCTTGTTGTTGTTGTCTTTCTTCTTCGGTGGGACCTGTTAGGATGCTGTAGGTTAACCACAACAGTATCAATAACATAATTCCCGTAAATGTAGAATTGTTTGATTTCATTTTAAGTTATGCGTTCTGACTTTATGATGTCTTATAAATTATACTCTTGCATTTGAGAGGGCAAAGATAAGTAAAAAACAAAGTTATTCAAATGATTGAAGCAATAGTACTTTTCCTAACAACCTTTTATTCTAGCGCATAGTTCCAGATTATTTTTTTTCTTAGTTGATAATAATCTTACCTTTGTAAAAAATAAGACGACTTACAAGCCTGTTTTAATGTAATCAATGAAAAAACCTAAGTTATACGAACGCCCTAAATGGCGTTTTGCTTTAATTATAATTGCCTTAATCGTAGTAGTGGCATCCATTTCTTATACCAACACAGTAGTTTATCAACTCAAATTGGATGAGCAAAAGAATGTTGAATTGTGGTTTGAAGCGCAAAAAAAGATGTTAGAAGCGACTCCAGAGGAGGCGGAAGTATTTGATTTTGATTTGAATTTTAAAATCATTGAAGCCAATTCGGATATACCAATTATCCTAACCGACGAGCATTATCGTATTATTGATGCCATGAACTATGGCGACAAAGATATAAAGGAGGATACTGCTTTTTTTAATAGCGAAGTTCGGTACTTAAGCACGCATAAAACACCAGTAGTACTCGGAGATGCTACCTATAAGAATTATTTGTTCTATCGCCAATCTACACTTATTACAAGCTTAGAATGGTTTCCTTATTTTCAGTTTGCAATACTTGGCGTTTTGTTGATGTTGTCCTATTTTACCTTTAGTTTTAATCGACAAGCCGAACAAGAGCGGGTGTGGGTAGGAATGGCAAAGGAAACGGCGCATCAATTGGGTACGCCTATAACCTCATTAATGGGGTGGATAGAGAACATTAAGATGATGTATGCGGAAGATGAAAATTTGCTAATGATTGCAGATGAAATGAACACAGATGTAGAATTGCTGAAATTAGTGGCGGATCGATTCTCTAAGATTGGTGCTGTTCCTGATTTAGAACCAATTAATATTTATAATAATTTGAACAAACACCTTCAGTATGTTCAACAAAGAGCCTCTCGAAAAATTACCTTTGATTTTCCTATTCAGGATGAAATTCCTCCTTTAATGGTTAATATTAACCCCTTATTATTTGATTGGGTGATAGAAAATCTACTAAAAAATGCGCTAGATGCGATGGAGGGAAAAGGGCAAATTTCGGCTCATGTGTCAGATAATGAGCAATTTGTTTATATTGACATCTCAGATAGTGGAAAAGGAATCCCAAAGAAAAATTTTAAATCCGTTTTTCAACCAGGGTATTCTACCAAAAAACGAGGCTGGGGGCTTGGTTTGTCTTTGTGCAAAAGAATTGTTGAAAAATATCATAATGGTAAAATTTTTGTGCTGCAATCCACCGAAGGAGAGGGAACTACTTTCCGAATTCAATTGCCCCAAATTAAACAATAAAATACACCACTCTAAGTGGATTGTTTGGTCCTCGAGTTAAAATACTTCCATTAAAAGAAAAGATTACTTCCCAATTGCACCAAAATGAAGTTAATTTATAATTGAGTTATCAACTGTTTACAACACCTATTATGCTGAGATTTTTTACTTGTTTATTTGTTTGTTTTGCCCTCCAATTTTCTTCAAAGGCTCAATATATTGACACCATTTATGTTGTTGATGAAGATGGTTTCCCAATCATTAATGCTTCCGTTTTTGTAATTGACTTGATCGATAATGTCTATGAACTTGACTCGGCAAGCCAACAGTTAACAGATATTGATGGCAAGGTAATCTTTAGAAATATAGGCTATGACAATCAAATGCACTTTGCCAGCATTCAGCATCGTGAACAGACGTTGAGTATTCATACGATTCGGGCTAATAACTTGCAAGTAACTTTGCAACCAGGGTATATCACGATGATAGAGGTCATCGGAAAGGGAACGACCAATGAAAAAATTCCTTTAACAGAAATTCCCAATCAAGTCACGTTAATTGATAAAAAAGATATTGAAATTTACAATCCTCAAACTTCAGCTGATGTACTTGCTCAAAGCGGAAATGTTTTTGTTCAAAAAAGCCAAATGGGGGGAGGAAGCCCAATTATCCGAGGTTTTGAAGCCAATAAAGTGCTTTTAGTGATTGATGGGGTTCGAATGAACAATGCAATTTATAGAGCAGGGCATCTGCAAAATGCTATTACGATTGATAATGCAGCTATAGAACGGGTAGAGGTGCATCACGGTCCTGGTTCGGTTATGTATGGTAGTGATGCCTTAGGGGGCGTTATGCATTATTATACCAAAACACCTAGATTGCGATCTAAAGATATGAAACCCCTAAGCGCAAATGCGTATACACGTTTTTCGACAGCTAACTTAGAAGCTACGGGACATGTTGATATTAATGTAGGGAGCGAAAAAATAGCCTCTTTTACGAGTATAACCTATTCTGCATTTCAAGATTTGAGAGCAGGACGGCTCAAAAGTAGCCCCAATATGACCCTAAATTGGAATCGATACTTTTATGCCACAAGAAATGATAGTGCAGATATTGTTGCCATTAATGAGAATCCTAATGTGCAAGTTGGAACACGTTATTCGCAATTAGATGCCATCCAAAAACTGCGTTTTAAACCCAAGGATGGTTTGGAATTTTTGGTCAATATTCAATATTCAACTTCTAGTAACATTCCGAGATACGACCAATTAACAGATGGAGATGTGACGATTGCAAATGGACAAATAACGGAACAAACCTTTAAATTTGCCGAATGGTATTATGGTCCTCAGCAACGTTTGTTTACTGCTTTTACAACCAAGATAGACAATGATAGTATTTTGTTGTTTAGCAATGCCAATATAACGGCTGCCTTTCAAAAAATAGATGAAGATCGAATCACTAGAAAATTTGATGACCCCTTGCGTAGAGTGCAACAAGAAGATGTTTATGTGATGACTTTTAATGCCGATTTTATTAAAAAGTTTGGAAAAAGAGAAGGACAAAAATCAAAATTGCTCTATGGATTAGAGGGGACACACAACATTGTTAATTCTAGTATTGAAACCCAAAACATTCTTACTGGAAACTTATCAAATAGAGGAATCGGAACACGTTATCCTGACGGAGGAAGTTTTATGACAACGGCTGGGGTTTATGCCAGTTATAAATTAAACCTAGGAAACAAAGCAAATTTGATAGGAGGAGTGCGCTATGCTTTCTCTTATATTTCTGCTAATTTTTTAGATACGATTTTGTATCAATTGCCTTATAGTAATATCACTGCTGCCAACCATGCTGTTACAGGGAGTTTGGCTTTGGCTTGGGATATGGGCAAACAATTTCAATTTAATACCGCCTTTTCTACCTCTTTTCGTACGCCTAATATTGATGACAATGGAAAAATTAGAGCGAAAGGCGATGACATTACGATTCCAAACCCTAATATAAAACCAGAACAAGCGTTTAATTTTGAAGCAACAATTGGAAAACAGGTGGAAAAAAAGGTATGGTTTGGGACAACCTTCTTTTATACACATTTATTTGATGCCATCTTACAAGAACCTTTTACCTTAAACAATGCAGATTCTATGTATTATGATGGTTCTTTCCGAAATATTTACGCTAATATTAATGCTGGGCAAGCTTCGATTTGGGGAATTAGTGCGAATTTGAAGGTAGAGTTTACAGAGAATATCTTTATGAAGATGGGCGTTAATTATACAGAGGGGCGAGAATTAGAAACAGGCAATGATCCACAACCTTTGGCACATATTCCTCCTTTTTATGGTCAGTTTGATTTGGGCTACAAACGCAAAGTATTCCAAACTCGCTTTAATATTCGTTTTAATGGTCCCAAAGAACTAAACGACTATTCTAATGATAGTGCCGAAAATTTGGACAAAGCCTTGCCTGAAGGAACACCTGCATGGTTTACAATCAACATTTATGCAAGCTTTAAGCTGCACAAATTGTTCTCTATTAATTTGGGCTTAGAAAATTTATTGGATTGGCATTATAGACCGTATGGCTCAGGAGTATCTGCTCCTGGAATGAATGTTATTGTTACCCTTAGAGGTCATTTTTAGTGAAAAATGAATACGTTTATATCCAATGATACAAAAAATAATTTTTCTACTGCTATTAAATTGGGGAGGGGGAATGCTTCAAGCACAACTTAGTACTCCCTTGCCCAATGGTCATGCTCACAATGATTATGAAAAACCTTGGTCACCCCTAACTAAAGCCTTAGAGGAAGGCTTTGTTAGCGTGGAAATAGATGTTTTTCCTTATCGAAAAGAACTAAAAGTAGCCCATATTGGGCTTTTTTTAGGTGCAGCACCTAGTATAGAAACGCTTTATTTTAAAGCCTTGGAGCAATGGCTAGATACACATGGTCAATTATTTAAAGAGAAGCATCAGCGACTAATTTTTATGATTGACATTAAACAGGATGCGACTCAATGTTATGCTTTGTTGCGCCGTTTATGCCTACGCTATGACCACCTGATTACAAAATATTATCCGCAACAGGACTCTGTTGTTTATGGTGTTGTAGATATTTTGTTGTCAGGTAAGAAACCCTACCAAGAGGTGTTACAAGATTCGGTACGCTATATGTTGATTGATGGAGGTTTGGGAGATCTAAAAGATAGTTTAAGAACGGCTCAAATCGCTCCACGAATTAGTATTCGTTATGGGAGCTTATTTAAGTGGAGAGGGCGGGGGAACATGCCTGCGGATGAATTAAAATTACTACGGAGTATTGTTAAAAGCGTACATATAAGTAGACGTAAGTTGCGCTTTTGGGGAATGCCCAATCATAATTTGGTCTGGAAACAATTATTGGATGAAGGGGTAGATTGGATGAATGTTGACGATTTAGAGAAGTTTAGGCGCTTTTATGAAAAATATAAAAATAAATAAGTTAATAAGGGTAAGGGGATTAAGCCTTTATTGGTGAAAAAATAAGAATTGTAAATTTTTATATCGTTAATGTTGTTTTTTCAAAATTTATGACATGCTTTTGTAAAAAAAAAGAAATAATTAAGAATAATGTAGTGTTGGGAGTTTATAATGATTAAATTCGAGCGTGCAAATTATAAATTACAACAGAAGTTAATTGCAAGTAACTTCTATCTATTACAAAAAACAACGAAAAAGGTCAGTTATGAACTTGAAAAAACTAGTATTGCTCGTCACACTACTAACTCCATTTTTATCTAAAGCTCAAATCCCCACTATTCCTACTAATAATGATTTTAAATGTGGCATTAATCCACAGACAGCAGCTCTAATAGAGCAACGTTTAATGGACAATCGCCAGTTGTTTACTAGGCAGGAAGTGCAAGACCTAACCAGTAAGCGCAGTATAACTTACATTCCGTTAACCATCACTAATGTAGCAGATACGAGTGGAATAGGTCGAACCAGTGAACAGACTATATTAGGTTTTTTATGTGGTCTAAATGCAATTTACGCAGATCAGAATGTACAGTTTTTTATTCATGGAACGATTCGAAATCGAGAGAGTACCTATATTTATAACAATGCAGGAACTCCAACGGCTCGTGGGCATATGTTGACTTATCGAGTGCCAAATACCTTGAATCTAATTATTGGGTCTTCTATTAATAACCCTGTAGCGAGTTGGTACGATGGGTTTGGTGACTTTGTTTTTTTACTCAAGCAAATGTTGACCAGTGAAGCTAAAACAGAAGCGCACGAAATTGGGCACTTTTTTACGCTGCCTCATACCTTTTATGGATGGGAAAACAAGGATGTTGAAGCACTTTATGGGGGACAGAATGTGCCACAATTTTCTTGGATAGAACGTGCTGATCGCACAGGACCTTTGGCGAATTGCCATACAACTGCTGACAAGTTTTGCGATACGCCAGCCGATTATTATTCTGATCGAAAAAACTGCCCTTATATCCCAACGGTTAGTGATCCTAATGGGAATGCAATCGATCCAGATGAATCGAATATTATGTCTTATGCTTTTGATGCTTGTGTAACTAATTTTTCGACAGAACAAAAGAATGCTATTGCAATGGACATTGCAAGTCGTACTTGGGTAACCAATACGCCCACCAATACGGCAACAGTAACAGGGATACCTACAGCAGTTTCTCCCCTAAACAATGGACAATTGGGAGACATCAATAATAGCACCGTGCGTTTAGAATGGACGCCTGTAACAGGGGCAACAATGTATTATTTAGAGGTTTATACCATGCAGTTTTTTGGTTTGTGGGTACCCAATACCAATAGCCCTATTCATCAGGGAATTATTTATTCTGCGAATCCTTATTTTGATTTGCCAACAGATGATTTGGTGGTTGGTAGCCGTTATGCTTGGCGTGTAAAAGCGCTAAATTCGGTATCTACTTGTGCTACCGTTTCTAGTTATTCTGCTTTTGAGGCAGTAACTTCTGTTGCAACCAACCTAAAAGACTTGCCAATTGAAAAGCAAATGACATTTACTGTAAATTCAAATCCAATTACTACTTCTTTTATTCCTTTGTCTATTTACTCAGCAGAGGAGGTGATTGGATCAATTAGAATTTATGGAATGGATGGTAGAATAGCGTTGGATTTGACGAAGCAACTAATTAATGAGGGCGAGAGCTTGGTTCAGTTGCCCGCTGATGGCTTAGCAAATGGAATGTATATTGCCGTTTTATTCACAGAAAGAGGACAGTTACAACAAAAAATAATATTACAACGATAGCCGTTGACAAAATAGCTATTGCAGAAACGCATAAATTAGAGGATGCCTCAAAGAAGGGTATCCTCTTTTTTTGTAAAAGAAATCAAATAACTTTTGTCAAAACAAGCCAATTACTTGCATGCTCTCTTAGAATTACTTATTTTTGGTAGGTATTCCACATCAATTTTATCCCTCACGAAGTCTATATTTTTTCACTTTAGATGAAAAAGAATGCTCTTTTTTTCTTAATCTTGAGCTATTTAGTATATTTATAACTCTTAATTGGTTGTCCCTCAGTAGTATAAGGAAAATATTAAAATAGAATAGTTGTATGTTTTTTTGAAATATACAACTTAAAACTATTGATAAAAACAACAACTCTTTTTCTTATTCAGTCGGAACAGTAAGGTTATGATGTATAGACCATTACCAAAATTCAAAACAAAACAGTATGAAAAAAGTACTCATATCATGTGCCATTGCCCTTTTGTGTACCATGTTTTTGCAAGCGCAGGAACAATTTAAATGTGGGGTAGGGCTTGCGGAAGGAGCAATGATTAAGCAACATTTAATGAACAATCGCCAGTTGTATTCTAGACAAGAAGTGGCTGGTTTGATGGCTTCTAGAACGACAACTTATGTGCCTATAACCATTCATAATGCTGCCAATACTTCGGGAGAAGGAAGAACGGAGGTAGATGTTATCCTAAACTCTATCTGTGGTTTAAATGCGATTTATGCAGATCAAAATATTCAATTTTATATTTATGGTCAAATTATCAATATGACTTCTAATGCTTTGGATGCTAACTCAAATACATTTCAAGCAAAACTAGAAATGCAGCAACAAAAGGTTCCCAATACTTTAAACATTTATATTGGTCGATCTACCTATTATCCTGCTTCGGGGTATTTGAGTTATTACGATCCGAATGGAGATTTTGTGTTTTTACAACAACCGATGTTGTCTAGCACAGCAAAAACAGAAGCGCACGAAATCGCTCATTATTTTCAAATTCCACATACGTTTTATGGTTGGGAAGGAGAAGATGCAGAGGTCTTATACAATGGTGTTCGTGCCCCTATTATGGTTAATGGGGAATATACCGAGTTGGTGACTAGAGGGGCAGGAGCCAACTGTGCCGTTGCTGCGGATGGATTCTGTGATACGGAGGCCGATTATCATTCTACTGCTGCTATCCAAATCTGTAATTTTACGCCTGCAACGCTAGATACTACTGGAGCAACGCTAGACCCTGATGAGGGAAATATCATGTCTTATTATAATGATATGTGTCAAACGGGGTTCTCACAAGAACAAAAAACAGCCATTGCTGTAGATGTTGCTGCTACCACTTGGGTATCAACAACGCCTCCTAGCAGTGCAACTGTCACAGGAGTAGCATCTGCAACTGCACCAATGAACAATGGCTTGGCCTCTATTGCTGGATCTACGCTTCGTTTAGATTGGTCTAACGTTCCTGGAGCAACTTGGTATTATTTGGAAGTTTATGGAACTAAATTACCAGGGTTTTGGGTGCCAGATTATACCAATGTGATTTTTAAAGGCTTGGTGACAAGTGGAAATAGTCATTATGATTTGTCTACGGCTGGTTTAACCGTTGGGACGCATTATGCTTGGAGAGTAAAGGCTTTAAATCAATATTCAACTTGTGCGGCTGTTTCTGCGTTTAATAAATTTGAGACCAATACAACAACTGCTATAAAAGATTTGTCTATTGAAAAGCAAATGAATTTAAAAGTTAACAACAATCCAATTACAGCTACTGATATTCCTTTGGCCATTTATACTGCGGAGGAACTAGTCGGGTCAATTCGCATTTATGCGATGAATGGCAAAGAAATGATTGCAATAACCAAACAAACCATTCATCAAGGAGATAACCTGATCCAAATTCCAGCAGGGGATATTCCTAATGGAATGTATGTTGCGGTTGTAGCTACTGAGCGAGGGGCGGTGCAACAAAAATTTGTGATTCAACGATAACAATAAAGAACTATAGATTAAATATTATTAAGAAACATCCTCCATGGCTTATGGGAGGGTGTTTCTTAGCATTAGAACTGTTCACTAGATATTAAAAGATCTTGCAGTAGCGTATAAAATATAGGATATTGTAGGTCTAATCGGTTTTCTACCCTAAATAGTTAAAAACTCTAATCGTTTCTTATTCCCAATTTCTAAAATCTAATGCCCAAATGGCATAATTAAGCCTGTTAATTAAAATTTCTACACGATTAGCTTAGATACGCCGTAATCACTCGTGAGCCAGCAAGTTGGGGGCTACGTGGTCGTGGCAGAGTTGTCAAAGAACGAAAAATAAAAAGGGGGGCTAAAAATCCTAAAACCATCTAATTATAAAGCGGAAAAAACAATTATGAAAGCAGTACTTTTTGGCATTTTGACTATTTTATGCATCGGAAAAACTTTGCAAGGGCAGGTTCAACACTCTTTAGAATGCGGGCTTGACTTAATAGAAGGAGGAATCGTTAAACAACGAATGTTGGATAATCGGGCAACAGTTCACCCTAATGCTATTGAAGCCCTTCAACAGCGTCGTACCATTACTTGGATTCCTGTTACCATTCGTAATGTTGGAGATGATAATGGAAATGGATATACTAGTGAACTGAGTATTTATGCAATGTTTTGTGACCTAAATAATGATTATGCGAGTCAGAATATTCAGTTTTATTTAAACAGCCCTATTACTTATCTAGATTTGCAGTCGATACACGATAACGCCTTTTCGAATGGTGCTAAAATGGCCATGCGCAACAATAAAGTTCCGAATACACTGAATATCTACGTAGGAAGATCGGTGAACAATCCAAGAGCTAGTTTTTATTCTGGAGGTATCAACGATTTTGTATTTATGTTGAATGCACAAGTTAGTGCTACAACGAATACTTGTTCTCATGAAATTGGGCACTTTTTTACGCTACCACATACGTTTTATGGCTGGGAAAATAAAGATTACCAAGCATTGTATGGAGGAACAAAAGCACCTGTTTATATCGGAGGTAAACTGGTAGAATACGAGGCTCGTACTGGGCCTACTGCCAATTGTAATACCGCAGCAGATGGTTTTTGTGATACGCCAGCAGATTATTATACAACTAGAGAATCTTGCCCTTATTCTGCTACTGGCTTAGTGGCTAGAGATCCAGATAGTATTATTATTTCTCCTAGCGATTCTAATCTCATGTCTTATTTCGCTTATGTTTGCCGAAGAACGTTTACAAACGATCAACAGAATGCTGTTTTGGCAGATATTATTTCTAGAAATTGGACTAATTTTTCGGCACCAGCTTCTACGGCAACTAGCTTGAGCGGAGCTCAATTTTCTCCAATTAGCCCATTGGCTGGACAAACAATTGCTGCATCAGGTGGGTTTGTAACTTTGTCTTGGAATCCTGTTCCTGGGGCTACAAGTTATTACCTTGAAATCTTTAATACGATTGGAGGAATTGCTGCGAATACGACTAGTCCAATTGCTAAATTGACCGTTTCGGGAACTTCTTATAATATTTTAGTGAATTCTTTAAACCTTAACAGCACCTATGCTTGGCGCATAAAACCATTAAATGATTATTATACTTGTTCTGATCTATCTACTTTTTATATGTTTAAATTTGGGCAGCTCACAAACTTGCAAAAATTAACCGACAATCAATCAAAAGTAGAATTAGCCATTTATCCTAATCCTGCAAGTGCGAGTGAAATAACGGTAGAAGTAGCTGCTGCCAATATTGAAAATGGAACTTTTAAATTATTAGCCGTAGATGGTCGAGTACTTGAAACTTATCCTGCTTCATCAATCCAAGAAGGAGTCAATCAATTTAAGTTGAATGTAGCCAGCTTAACAAGAGGAACTTATATTTTGGCCTTGTCAACTTCTACAGGAGTTTACCACAAAAAATTCTTAATTTTATAAGGTCATTTAGCCATAAAATCTCATTGATTTAATAAAGGCAGTCCTTTTAGGGGCTTGGTTGGTTAGTGAGTAGTTGCTAATCAACCAAGTTATATTGGCATAGATAAAACAGTAATAAATGGAAGATGAATTATTTAAATACCTGTCTCAATATATTACACTTACAGAAGAAGAGGCACATCAACTGATTCAGCTTGATTTGATTAAAAAATACAAAAAGGGGACTGTTTTATTGAAGGAAGGAGTCGTTTCAAATAAGAGCTATTTTGTATTAAAGGGATGTTTGAGAACTTATTATTTGGTCGATGGAGAAGAAAAAACAACTGCTTTTTATACCGAAAAACAGGGGATTAGTCCACAGTGTTGTATTACAGGAATTGCTTCCGAATATTATTTGACCTGTGTAGAAGATTGTATTTTATGTGTATCAACAACAGATATGGAGCAATCTTTTTTTGAGCAATTTCCAAGATTTGAAAGCCTTTGTAGAGTAATGGCTGAACAACAGCTCTCTGAACAACAAACTTCTTTTGATAAATACATGCATTCTAGCCCAGAACAACGATACGTTCATTTGATGGAGACTAGAGCAGACCTTATCCAACGAGTTCCTCAATATCAATTAGCGAGTTATCTAGGTATTAAGCCTGAGTCATTGAGTCGTATTCGAAAGCGACTATTCAACCAAAAGAAAAGCTGAGGCTTGCTTCCTTGATTTCTTAACCCAAGTCAATGAACCAAACTATTTAAGCTGTTAATTTTGTATTGTTTTTTTTACTAAAATAAATACAAAATGAATAAACAATTAGAAACAAGAGTAGATTTATCTACCTTATGGATCGTAGTTATGTTTACAATGGCTTTTGCTGATATTCTTGGTTTTATTACGCCTGGCGTTCTAAAAAAGATCGTGAACAATTCTATGGAAATAGAAATGACGGATTCCCTATTATTGATTTTTGCCGTTTTGGTAGAAATACCAATTCTGATGATTTATCTTTCTAGGCGATTACCTTATTCTATTAATCGTTGGGCGAATATTTTAGCAGCGATTATAACCATTTTATTTGTAATAGGGGGCGGGTCTTTGACCGTTCATTATATTTTCTTTGCCAGCATTGAAACCATTTGCATGCTCTTGATTATTGTGCGTGCTTGGCGTTGGCGTGAACTAGGCTGATTTTCCTAGCCATTAAATTTCTAAGCCAATATTTTATCTATTTGTTTTAAGATTGAGGGAACAACTTTTGCAAATGAAGTGTTGATATTCTTGATGACACTACTTATATTGTAGTTGATGACAATTGATAAAATCAGAAAAAGCCCTAATTAAAATAGTTTATTATATGTTTGGAAAGGTAAAAAAATGGTTTGGCATAGAGGGAACAAAAATAAGGTTGCATGTACTACCTACTTACCCTCATGATGTTGAAACAATTAATGGTGAAATTGAAGTCTACTCGAAACGCCCAGAGAAAGTATTAGCGATTAAGCTAAAATTTATAGAAGTTTATACTCGAGGAAGAGGAGAGGAGAAGCGCATTGATGAATATCTATTGGGGACTTGGGAATATAATAAGGCTATTGAAGTAAGCGATGGCAATTCACAAATGTTGTTTTTTAAGTTGGAGTTTAATCCCGTTGAATCTGCAATGGACAAACGAGCCTCAAAGGGACCGATGCGCCGAGGTTTAGTGCGTTTAATGAAATCGATGAAAGGCGTTCAATCAGATTACAGGATTGAAGCAGAGGCAATTGTTGAAGGCGGGGCTTGGAATCCAATTACTAAAGCAAAAATTATTTTTGATTAATTAAGAATTAAAATAATATCATCTTATAAATAAAAAAAGAACCTTTTGATGCACAAAAAATCAAAAGGTTCTTTAGTTTTGCGGCAACTTTAGAGATGTAGGTTTTTGATTTTAACTTTTAGGTTAGAATTAGAATTAAAAGGGAATCAAGTGTAAGTCTTGAGCTGTCCCGCAACTGTAAGTAGTTTTATCAATAGACTATGAGTCAGGAGACCTGCCTATGTCATTATTGGCAATGCTTTCGTGGATTGAAGCAACCAGTATAGGAGTCTTTTGCCTTCCTCTATTGGGCTAGATATATCTTTTTCAGGATAGGGCTAGCTTCTTTTCTGTTAGCATAGTAAAATTTTTTTTCATTTAAATTTAATTGCTATGCAATCCTTAGTAAAATTTACATTTTTAATTGGCTTATTGTTAGGAACTATCACAACTATTATGGCTCAAAATGAAGCGATTATTGTTGTTAATGGTGGTATTTTTGGTGTAACGAATGCCAATACAACTATTGAAGATCTAAACTCAGGTACTGCCATCAACATGGGAACGATAGGAACCACCTCTATTCAAGATATTGTGGTTGATGGTCAATATGCTTATGTTGCAGCGCAGGATAGTATTGTAAAGTATGATTGGACGACTAAGACCAAAGTAGCTGCTAATGCTTTTGGCGGAGCTAGTACCGTTAAATTGGCGGTTCATGGCGGTCATTTATTGGTGGGCAACTGGTATGAGCCTTGGGGCTGGACAGGTGCATACAATCACCATTTTCACATCTTTAATACTTCCGATTTGTCATTAGTGGATAGTATTCCACAAGTGACGAAGCCAGCAGATGATTTTGTAGTAATAGGAGACTATGCTTATATTGCTCAAAATAACGATAAAACAGTAGGTTGGGGAGATACGCTTGGATACCTTGCTGTTGTTGATCTAACAAACTTTTCGCTAGTGCGTTATGATACCTTATCTACTACTGGAGAAGAAATCGGGCGCTTAGTTGCAGAGGGGGATATGGTCTATGCTATTAATGGTTCCAGCAACACTATTTCTAGTTATAATACACAAACCTTGGCTAAATCTACACAAGCAGCAGCGGGGGGAATGGATCTAAAACCAGCTGCTTATGGACCAACTGCCTTTACAAAAGGAGCAGGTGTTTGGTATTTTCCTTATGATAGTGGGGTAGGAAGTTATAACTTATCGACCAACGCTATCGTAACGGCTAATCTTGTTAATATTTCGGGTAGTTTTGCCTTTGTTATGGATACCTTTAATAATAATTTCTGTGTGAGTCATATTAATTATTCTGACCAAACGCAAAACAAAGGTAGAATTTACGACATGAATGGAGATAGTGTTGGAATGTTCCAAGTTGGATTTTCACCAGAAGCGTTGGCTATTGTTTCTCATACCATTTCTGGTACGGTACAGTTGGCAGGCAAGGATGAACTAAATTATAGTATTATGCCTAATCCTGTACAAACTATTTTGACCGTAAATTTAGAAGCTGCTGAAGAAGTAAGCCTATTGGTGATTAATCAAGTAGGTCAGCAAGTATTGGCACAAACATCTACCGCCTCAACAACAACCCTTGATGTAGCTCATTTGCCTGCTGGCGTATACTTTTTGGCAGTTGTCAATAAGGAAGGGGTAATGAGAACACAACAATTTGTAAAGCAATAGATTTTAAAAAATAAGATGTTCTTAGAGAAGCCATCAAAAACAGTCGTTTTTGATGGCTTCTTTTTTATCCCCATATACCAAAACAGGTCTAACAAAAGGGTTACTTTTAGAATCAAGGAACATTAACATTTTTAATGTTAAAAAAACAAGTTATTAATCAGCTAAAAGCAGAAATAGATACAATGAAAACACATCTAATCTATCTTTTTTTATTTTTTGCAAGTGCTTTTTTACAAGCCCAAGACACCACCAAGGTATTGTTTATTGGCAATAGCATTACCTACTTTAATAATATGCCCTTTACTTTTGAGGCCATTGCGAATTCTTTGGGGGACACCACAGCAGTAACCATGTACGCACCAGGAGGAACGGGGTTTTTGAATCATGTAGGAGATGCCAATGTATACAATCATTTTAGACAAGAAGAGTGGGATTATGTTGTTTTACAACCAGGATCAGGCGATTCGGGAGGCGCAGCAGTAGGAGGGACACCTGTAGGAACTACTGTACAGCGGATAAACATCTTATTGGATTCTATCTATGTACATAGTCCTTGCGCAAAAGTGCTTTTTTATGAAATTTCCAATGGGGTCACAGGAAATACAACAGCAGCTTTAACCAATTATAATGCTATTATGGATTTGATAAAATCAAATGTGGAATATTTTTCGGATAGCACAGCATTGGGCTTTGCGCCAGTTGGAGAGGCCTTTAGAACCGCTTGGAACAACAACCCGAATGATTTGTTGTGGGGGAGTTATGGTGATATTCATCCTAATGCCAAGGGGTCTTACCTTGCAGCCTGTGTCTTTTATGCATCTATTTTTCAGAAACCTTCTACTGGAACGACGATCTCCAACACTTTGACGGCTTTGGAAGCAAGTAGTTTTCAGCAATTAGCAGATACCCTTGTTCTGAATAATCTTTCAGATTGGAGAATAGGAACCTACGATCAGTTTACAGATTTTAATTATATCCTAACCAATAATTCGGTTAATTTTAATAATGGCTCTCAAAATATCGATAGTTTAGTCTGGGATTTTGGGGATTTAACGACTTCAACAGATTGGAACCCTACCCATAACTATCTTTCTATCGGGAGTTACCCTGTAACACTCACTACTTACCAAAATGGCTGTGCTCAAACGATAAGCCAAACGGTTGTGATAGGAACGTTAGCTGACCATAGAATAGAAAGAGAAGACGATTGGAATATTTACCCTAATCCAACGCATAATTTTTTGCAGCTAGCATTAAAAAATAAGAGCGATGATTTTAGTTTTGAAGTATATAACCATACAGGGCAGCTAGTAATGAAAACGAAAGAAACTAGGATAGATGTTTCATCCCTTTTGAGTGGAATCTATATCCTTAAAATCATTAATACAGAAACATTGGAGTGCAGTAGCAAAAAATGGTTAAAATATTAGTTACGATCTTGTGCTTTTTGGTATTTTGGAGACTAGAATAAAACAGCTAAAAAAGATCATTCTTTAGCTAATTATGTGGTAAATGCTAAACAAGGGGAAGCTTTTAACTATTTTAGCTTCACTGCTACTTTGTGATTTTAGAAGAAAGTTATAGATAGTAAGTCGTATGTCCTGTATTGACAGGAACTAGGCATACGACTTACAACCTATAACTTATAACAAAAGCAGCAATAAGCAGGCAAAATCGTTTTTTATTCCACACAATTGATCAAAGAACCCAAAAGATAATAAGCTAAGAAATTTTATGGCATGGCAGTATTAGAATATGAAGGGCAAAAATACCAAAAACGCAAAAGTGCAAGGGTAGAAGATGTGCTAACAATAGAAGAAGTTTTACAAATTACCATCAATAATTTTCCGTTTACAGTAACCATGCGCAGTCCTGGCAACGACAATGCGTTGATCCGTGGTTTGTTGTTTTCGGAAGATGTTTTGCGAGATCAAACAATAGACCTGCCCATTCAGTATCGAAAAAAAAATGCGATTACTACTATTGCCAATGTATCGTTGGATAAAAAGCTCTTGGGGGCAGGTATAAAAAGTACTAGAAGTTTATTGTCTGTTTCTTCCTGTGGAATTTGTGGTAGGCAAGAGCTCGATACGACTTCAACGTTTAAAAATTGTTTGACTAAAAACGCAAAACTCAGCATCGATCGGCTGTACCAATCTTTTGAGACAATGAGTCGTTTGCAAAATGATTTTTTACGTTCAGGAGGCTCACATGCAGCGGCGGCTATTTCTGAAACGGGGGAATTATTGAGCCTGATGGAAGACATTGGGCGGCATAATGCTGTGGATAAAGTAATTGGCGATTTAATTAATAAAAAAAAATTGGATAAAGCAACAGGTATTTTGGTGAGCGGACGTATTTCTTATGAGATTGTCTCTAAGGTCTTTTGTGCTCAAATACCTATTTTGGCTGCTGTTTCGGCTCCTTCTTCCTTGGCTGTTGAATACGCCAAACAATTTGGGCTAACGCTATTGGGTTTTTGTCGGGAAGAACGGGCAACTTGTTATGCAAATGATTGGAGGATTGTAGGATAAAAACAAGAAAACTCCTCAAACAAAAGTATCTTTTAGAATTAGCGTCTATCATTCTTATTGTTTGAGGAGGATAAAAGGATTATTGTTTAATGATCTTTTTTAAGCTGCTAAAGCTTTTGTTGTCAATGCTTAATTGTACAAAATAAACGCCAGCGGCAAGCTCGTTCATAGGAATATTGATTCTATTGTGCCCTTGAGTAATGGAGTAGGTGCCCATATTTACTAAACCTCTTCCTAGTAAATCAACGATTTTAATTGCTACACTGTTGTTTTGTTGTGCATGAAAATTTAATACAGCATTATCTTGGGTTGGGTTAGGGCTGATGTGAATCTTGTTTACAAACGCACCTGACATTTGTACAGTTGCTATATTACAGATATACCGAGCATCTGTGGAATGGTCTACCTGTTTTAATCTATAATAATAAGTTAGACCATCAGCAACTTGTGCATCAATATAGGCATAGTACTGGGAAACATTGGTCGTTCCCAAGCCATCCACCCATCCAATTTCTTCAAATAGAATTCCATCTGTGCTGCGTTCTATCACAAAACCAAGATTATTGTCTTCATGGATGGTTACCCATTGTAGATGAATGCTATTTTTTTGCTGGACAGCACGAAATTGATCACACTTTACAGGGAGAAGAGCACAACCAACGAGTGTACTTCTTTGTGTTACGCAAACCCCATCAGCAGCAGTACATCGATAAACACTGGTAATATTTGGTCTGGCGATAACATTGGCACTAGTACTAATGGTAGTAGCAGGGCTAATCGAACCGCTAATTGTATTGCTATTGGCATTGGTACTATCCCATGCATAGGTATAGTTAGATATAGCACCAACGGTGTTGGGAGTAAAAACAACTCCATCGTTACTAGCAGTCCAAGTGCTTGCATTTCTGCCCGTTACAACAGCAGCATTACTGCCCGTTGCATCCTCTATACCCATGGTATGAGTGCCTGTAGGATCAGGTTGAGTAGTGGTATGAATTTCTATACTGTTTGTGGCTTCTATTAAATGAACTTGAGTCGTTACGTTGTTTCCAGAAGAGTAGTGATCCACATTAAAAAACTCCATTACAAGTATTCTATTTGGAGCAGAACCAACCGTTTGGTAACGAATGACATTTAGATTAGGTTGCCCTCCGTTGCCAGGGTCAAGATCTTCCCAAGCGAATGCAATTAGATTATTGGGAGCGGTAGTAGAAGGTAAGTTTTGTCCTGAGCAGCAACCAGAAGAAGAACCGCTATTAAAGGTAATAAAGCCATTGGAACTAATAAAAAAGTTGCTGTAATTGGTTCCCCAGAAATTAAACGAAAAACCAATTGGTAAACTTCCACTAAGTGCATCATCTCCCAAAGAAACATTGGTGCCACTGGTAATAGATATTGGTGCAAATGGAGTTGTGCTAACTGTATAACCTCCTAAAACTGGAATAGGGGTATCGCCATTTAGAGCAGCTGTTATCGGAACAGCTGGGTCTCCTACACAATAATTTATACTACTGGTATTGGGGGTAAAGACTAAGTCCATTGTATGGTTGGCGATAGTTGTTGTATTGGTTGCTGTACAACCTACTGGATCGGTATAAGTCACCGAAAAGGTGGCAGGGGCAGTTTGAATAGTTGCAATAGGGTTAGAAATACTAGGATCAGATAAAGTGTTGGGGTTGGATGAGCTCGTATTGATGGCACTCCAACTATATGTTCCAGTGTTGCTTGCTGTTAAGGCTTGTAGTTGTTTCGTTGTTTCATTAGGACATTTGATCGTATCTTGAGCTGGAAAACTTATGCTAATGGGTTTTATGGTAAACCCTAAGGTTTGTTGTCCAACGACGGGGCATGCGCCATCATTAAAATTAATAAAGAATGCTTGGTTATTGATTGATGAAACAACCCAACTTACTGCTATATGGGCTGGATTGCCATGGGTAACGCTTACAGACGCTCCTGGCAATGCAGTCGTAATGTTGTTGCTAATCGTAACGATATCGATTCCATCGAGGTCAGGGCAGCTGATTTCAAAAGATAGTGTATTTCCTATACAAGTTTCAAACGCATTGCCATTTAGAACCGCTCCTCTAAGGTTGGTAATAGGATCTGGGCTTGGGCTATTATTGGTACAAGATATAACCACAATTTCCATATCCCGCATAACCGTTCCTATTAAAATACCATTTCTATATTCCTGAATGAGAACAGCTACTACTCCAATTTGCAAGACATCTGGAGTAAAGTTCATTTGCCCCGTTGTTGGATCAAAATTAAAGGCTCCTGTACTAGACAAAGGCTGAGTGGCACTGAAACCAACATTGTGACTAACATCTAAGGTAGCGCTTTCTTTAGGATTAATTAAAGTAAAAACTAGCGAGTCTCCATCTATATCTGTTGTTCCATGATTATAACTAAAGGCTTGATTGACGCAGATATAAGGAATTGGAGGCGTTGAAAAAGTAGGTGAATTATTGCAACTGGCGGCAACATTATTGATGGTTGCTTCTACATACATTGATCCTGTATTCGAATTGGTGATCGCTGAATTACGGCAACAATCGGAAAAAGAGGCTACCCAATCTGTACAAGCACCAGATAGCGTTACGGTTGCGGTATAGGTATAAACTTCAACTCCTTGTAAACTTCCCCCATTACAAGTACTATTGGGCAATTGATCTGGGCACAAAGGAGAGGCTTCTGCTACGGATTGTTGCGTCATTGATATAGATTGACTGCTACCACAACCTGAAGCTGAGCTAATTGCCAAAAGGGGCGAGGCAGGCGCTGAAATACCAGCACAATCTCTGTAAAATGATAAAGTAAATACATACGTATTTCCTCCTACACAGCTATAGGATAAATCTGCTCCCATATTATGAGAGGCATATGCTGAGATAGAAAATAAGCAGCAAAAAAGTAAACTAAAATAATGAATCTTTAAGTTGTTGTGGAACATATCTTTGTTAAGATTAATAGTGCAATGATATTCTTTTAATCAAGTTAAATTTAAGAAAGAATGTACCGTTTATTAATTGCTTGTATTACAATGTTTTACGACAAAACGGGCTCTAGCTTTTTTCCTTTTATAGGAAAAAGTCTTTAATATGGAAATAGATAATAAGAGGTATTAGTGGGAATGAATCTGCTTTGGGTAAACGTTTTTTGGGTTAAGTTATTGGAGTGTAAAGGAGTTAAATTAAAAGACTTTATAAATTTAATAATTTATAAAGTCTTTATATAGAAAAAGATAAGATTTTTGTACAAAAAGTTAAGTTTTGATGATTTCAACTTCAATAAACTTAGATGCAGGCGTGTTGCTTTTTTTTGCAATATTATCAATATGAACCAAAGCATTCGTTTCAGGGAAGTAAGTACCAATGCAACCTTTGGCAATATCATAGGCAATGACCTTAAAATTTTTGGCTGTTCTTTGCTCTCCCTTATAATGACTAATGAAATGAATAATATCTTTGTTTTGGAGCCCTAATGTTTTCATGTCTTCTTGGTTCATTAAGGCAACTCTTCGCTCATTAAGAATTCCTCGATAACGATCATCTAAACCATATATAGTGGTATTGTATTGATCGTGGGTGCGAATGGTCATCATAATAAAATGCCCTGGCTTTACCGTTCGTTTTGGAATCGGATTAATGGTTAATTGCGCTTTTTTAGAAGGGGTATTAAATTTTCGATCTCTAGCACAATTGGGGAGATAAAAACCTTCTGGTTGACGAACTCGTTGGTTATAATTCTCAAAACCTCCGATTACTGTTTCGATATGATTTCGTATGGTGTCATAATTATCAATCATTTGACTCCAATTAACAGTAGACGAAGAACCAAAGGTGGCTTGGGCAATTCCTGTTACAATAGCTGGTTCACTTTTTAGGTGAGGAGAGGCTGGTTCAAAACTGCCTTGACTTTGATGGACAACCCCCATTGAATTTTCAACAGTGACGAATTGTCTTCCTGATGATTGAATGTCTTCTTCGGCTCTTGACAGGCAAGGCAAGATAAGTGCTTCTTTACCTGTTACCAAATGAGACCGATTGAGTTTGGTTGATATTTGTACGGTTAAGTCACAATTTTGGATTGCTTCCCCTGTTAGCTGGCTATCTGGTGTCGCTGAAATAAAGTTGCCCCCCATTGCTATAAATACTTTCACTGCATTTTGATGCATGGCATGGATAGCATGGACAACATCATAACCGTGTGCTCTAGGAGATTGGATGTTGAATTCCTTGTCTAG
Source organism: Aureispira anguillae (assembly GCF_026000115.1). GTDB lineage: Bacteria > Bacteroidota > Bacteroidia > Chitinophagales > Saprospiraceae > Aureispira > Aureispira anguillae. The sequence goes on along the minus strand of NZ_AP026867.1, from coordinate 3,888,143 downwards.
ATTAGAGAGAAATAGTTCAGGGGGAGCTTCCCATATACCTACGGTTCTATCTCCTTGTACATTACTATGTCCTCGAACGGGGCAAGTTCCAGCACCAACTTTGCCAATACTTCCTTTTAGGAGCAAGATATTGACAATTTCACGGATATTTTGCACCCCATTTTCATGTTGTGTAATGCCCATAGCCCAGCAAATAATGATTTTTTTCTTTTGGATCAAGAGTGCTGCAAATTGTCGAATTTCGCTTTCAGATACGCCACTTTCTGCTACTGCATCTAAAAAATCAACTTGTTTTAGATCTGCTATTAAGGCCTCGTAGCCTTCACAATGTTCTTCTAAAAAGGGAAGGTCAAATACAGTACCAGGCTGCTTTTCTTCTGCCTCTAGCATCAATATCATAGCAGCTTTTAATAAAGCCACATCTCCGTTTATGCGTACTTGTAGGTATTGATCAGCAATAGAAGTACCACCTGTAAGTACATCACTCACACTCTGTGGATTGACAAAACATTCTAGCCCTGGTTCAGGAATTGGATTGATACTAACTACTTTGCCTCCATTTTTTTTGCATTTTGCCAATGCTGTGAGCATACGAGGATGATTGGTTCCTGGGTTTTGCCCAATAACGACCACGACCTCTGCTTGATGAATATCTTCTAAAGTGACCGAGCCTTTACCAATACCAAGTGTTTCTCCAAGTCCTTTTCCACTGGATTCATGGCACATATTAGAACAGTCGGGAAGGTTATTGGTTCCGAGCTGCCGTGCTAACAATTGATACATAAATGCGGCCTCATTACTTGTTCGTCCAGATGTATAAAATACAGCTTCATTTGGCGATGATAAGGCTTGGAGGTGTTGGGCAATTATTTCAAAGGCTTTGTCCCAAGAAATAGGTTCATAATGAGAGCGATCTGCAGCCAAATACATAGGCGCTGTAATCCTTCCCGATTTACCAATTTTATAATCGGTCCAATTGCTCATTTCTTCTACACTGTGTGCGGCAAAAAAAGCGGGCGTAACTCGTTTTAAGGTGGTTTCTTCAGCTAGTGCCTTGACACCATTTTCGCAGTATTCGCCCAAAGAAGATCGCTTGCCGTCTGGATCAGGCCAAGCACAGCCAGCACAATCAAAGCCCCCCTTTTGATTCATCTTATTAAGTCTTTTGATGCCTTGCCAGACTCCAATCTCTTTTTTTAAATGTTGGAGCGACGATACCAATGCAGGAATTCCTGCTGCCTTTTTTTTGCGAGCAGTGAGTTTTAGATCTTCAAAATTTTCAGGCGGAACAATTCGAACGTTTCTTTTCATAATGAGATAGTATTACTTGATACTTACTTTGTGAATGCTAGTGTTTTTAGTGCGTGGCTAATTTGTTTTGTTTAGTGGTTATAGACCATAAAAAAACATAGTTGTATTGGTATTGATTATTAGCCATTTGATGAATAACGTTTACTTTATTGGGTACCGTTAGTTAATTGCTAAGCAGTCACATAAGTAGTTGGTTATGTTTATTGTAAATGAATGAGGTCGAAAAAATATAGACAACCTCAATCTCTAAATGAATGCAAAAAAATAGGATCTTGAAGGTAGTAAATTATGCTAGAATTAACAAAAATGGCATCTATCTTTAAATTATAAGAAAACAAGACTATATTGTACGATCTTACCCAAGATACTTCTTAAAAAGTCCTGTGTGGAGTTTGGTAGAAGTACAAAATACTCAATAATTGATTTTTTATCTAACATTAGTTCGGTGAAAAAATTATTGGATTAATTTATAGGTATTTATGAGAGAGGCTTTATTGTTGGTTATCTGTAAATCAATTTGATAAGATAATGCTTTTGTTAAAGAAATTATCGAACTATTAATCTAAAACACTCCTAAAAAAACTACGTTATTATGGAAGAAACAAAATTTCTTACCGACATTGAAATTGCCCAGAATAATGAAATGGAGCATATCAAGACAATTGCTGCAAAACTTAATATCAATGAGGATGATTTGGAGTATTATGGAAAATATAAAGCAAAACTTCCTTTGTCTTTTATTGATGAAGAAAAAGTAGCGCAAAATAATTTGATTCTAGTTACAGCAATGACTCCTACTCCTGCAGGGGAGGGAAAGACAACGACTTCTATTGGATTGACAGAAGGATTGAATAAAATTGGCAAAAAAACGACGGTTGTATTGCGAGAACCCTCTTTGGGACCTGTTTTTGGTATCAAGGGAGGCGCAGCTGGTGGCGGTTATGCGCAGGTGGTACCAATGGAGGATATTAACTTGCATTTTACAGGTGATTTTTCGGCAGTAGAAAAAGCGAATAATCTGCTTTCTGCCCTAATTGACAACAATATCCAGAGCAAAACTAGAAATTTGGGCATTGATCCACGAACCATTGTTTGGAAGCGGGTAATGGACATGAATGACCGTGCCTTGCGCCAAATTACAATTGGTTTGGGAGGAACAGCCAATGGCATTCCTAGAGAGGATGGTTTTAATATCACGCCTGCCTCAGAAGTGATGGCCATCTTGTGCATGGCAAAGGATATGGAAGATTTGAAAACAAAATTAGGAAATATTTTTATTGGATTTACATTTGATAAAAAGCCAATTTATGCTAGAGATCTAAAAGCAGAAGACGCTATGGCGATTTTGTTAAAGGATGCCATTAAACCTAATTTGGTTCAAACGTTAGAAGAAAATCCTGCTATTATTCATGGTGGTCCTTTTGCCAATATAGCACAGGGAACCAATACCATTATTGCGACCAAAATGGGATTGTCTTTATCGGACTATGTGGTTACAGAAGCAGGATTTGGCGCAGATTTAGGAGCTGAAAAATTCTTGAATATAAAATGTGTTTCTGCTGGCTTAAAACCCAAAGCAGTGGTTTTGGTAGCGACCATTCGTGCATTGAGGCATCATGGTGGAGCCAAAAAGGACGAGTACAATACGCCTAGTTTAGAACGAGTAGAAAAAGGCTTTGAAAACCTTGAAAAACACATTGAGAACTGCCGTAAATTTGGTTTGAATCCAGTTGTTGCCATCAATGCATTTCCTAGTGATACAGATGCTGAGGTGCTTTGGATAAAAGATAAATGCAAAGAGATGGGCGTTCAAGCTATTGTTGCTGAGGGCTGGGCACATGGTGGAGATGGAATGGTTGATTTGGCAAATGCTGTTGTGACAGAGGTAGAGTCTGGACAAAATAAATTTGAAGGCTTGTACGATTGGAATTTACCCGTTAAGGAAAAGATTGATAAAATTGCCAAAGAAATCTATGGAGCTACTGAGGTAATTTATTCTAAACGAGCAAAATTAGATTTAAAACGCATTGCTCGTTTGGGGCTAGAGCATCTGCCAATCTGTATGGCTAAAACACAAAAATCATTTTCTGATAACGATAAATTGCTGGGGCGACCCAAAGATTTTTCAGTTAATGTTCGAGAGTTTGAATATGCAGTTGGAGCGGGCTTTATTATTCCTATCTTGGGCAAGATGATGCGCATGCCTGGTTTGCCAGCAGTGCCTTCTTCTGAGGGAATGACCATAGATAACACTGGAAAAATATCAGGGCTTTCCTAAGAAATTTAGCATTAGATAACGAGTTAGTTTTTACCTAACTCGTTATCTGTTTATAATAGGAAGGTCTTAGTATTATTATTTATACTCATCACAATATTTGTCATAAACCCTTGCTGCAAGGGGATGCCCCAAATTAATTGCTTTTTTGAGATCTGCACAGGCTTTGTCGTGCAATAGTACTTGAAGGTAAATTAGCCCTCTATAATAATAAGGAGCAGCAAATTTAGGATTAAATTCGATTGCTTTGGTATAATCTTCAATAGCACCTTTCAAGTCATTTTCCTGTTGTTTAAGATAGGCCAATTTTACATAGAGATCTGCATTGGCTCCATCCATAGCTAAGGTCGTTTGAAAGTCTTTTTTCGCTTTTTCATAGTTGCCTAACTCAAAATAGGCTAAGCCCCGATAATAAATGTACTTTGATTTATAGGGGTTGACACGAATTGCATCGGTATAATCAGCTACTGCTGCTTCAAAATCATTGATTTTGACTTTTGATACTGCTCTATAGAAAAACAGAATGGGAGTAAGTTGTGGAAATTCATTGATTTGAATTGCCTCGTCCAGCATTTCAATGCTTTTTTTATAGCGCTCTCCATCAAAATGCACAATTGCTTCTTTCATCAATATTTCTGAATTTTTTTCAGGTTCTGGTGGTGGAAGTTGTGCGAAAAATTTGGAAGAATTAGCTTGGGTTAAGCTACTACTATCAATAGTAGAGGTGGTATCTTGTGCAAATATAGTGGTATGAATGGCTAACAAAATAAAAAGCCTTAGTGTGTTTGATAAGATCATGTTCAGCCTGTTTTGGTGAAAAATGGAACACAAAGATAATGATATCAAGTGATTATTAGGGATAATGGATGTAATTATATATAGAAAAAATACAGAAACAATGAAAAGTCTGCTCTCTTTAAACAATTAAAGTAACATTTTATCTCCATTAAGGGATCGATTGCAAAAGATATACCGCATCTATATTTATTTTATTTTGAAGCATTTTTTTCTTAATTTTTCGTCCGAAAAGGCATTCTAATAAGCTCAAAATATGGATAAGAAAGCTTATCTTTGTAGAGCGTTTTTGGATGAATTTTAATGGTAGTACAATAGAGGATTATGGCTTTTTTGTATTGATTGGATAAGCCAAATCTAACACTAAATAATATGTTAATAAATTGTAGAGGTAAGTTATTGGATTTGTCAAAGCCTGTTGTTATGGGAATATTAAATATGACACCAGATTCTTTTTATGAAGGTAGTCGTATCAAAACCCCAAAAAAATTACTTCAACAGGTCGAAATGATGTTAGAAGAAGGAGCGACAATTTTGGACATTGGTGGAGCTTCCTCCAGACCAGGGGCGGCACTTATTTCTGTTGAGGAGGAACGAAAACGGGTGATTCCTGCTATAGAATTAATTCGTCAATATTTCCCTAATGTATTCATTTCTATTGATACTTATAGGGCTACCATTACAAAAGAGGCAATCCAAGCAGGCGTACATTTGGTCAATGACATTTCTGCATCTAGTATAGATAAGGATTTGTTGGAAGTGGTTGCGCAGCATAAGGTACCTTATGTATTAATGCATATGCAAGGGAAGCCCCAAAACATGCAGGATCAACCAGTGTATGCAGATGAATTAACGGAAGTGCTCGATTTTTTTATTCAAAAGATTGCACTTCTAAAAGAGAAAGGCATCCAAGATATTATTTTGGATGTTGGTTTTGGTTTTGGAAAAACCTTGGAGCATAATTATCGCTTATTAAATAATTTGAACATTTATCAGATACTAAACTTACCAATGTTAGTTGGTATTTCTAGAAAATCGATGATTTGGAAATTGTTGGGGAACAGCCCCCAAGAGGCTTTGAATGGAACAACGGCATTGCATATGATTGCTTTGCAGCAGGGAGCTCATATTTTGAGAGTTCACGATGTAAAAGCAGCTCAAGAGGCTATTCAGTTGCATAGTATGTTACTCAACAATCTCTAAAACAAGTGGGGGGAAGAACTGGAGGTTGATTTAGAGAAAAGAACAAGATAAAATTATAAATGGAAGAAGATAAAAAGAGAGTATTAGGAATTCAGTTGCCAACAGATCCTCGATGGGTAAATATGGCTGAAATGAGCTTGGAAGATATTTTGACCGATCATGCTTTTTGTGAACAAAAAGCGACAACAAGTTGCATTAGTCTTATTCAACGGTATTCAGACAAAGAGTTACTCGTACAAAAAGTGACACCTATTGTTGCTGAAGAGTGGAGTCACTTTAGGTTGGTTTTAAAAGAACTTGAAAAACGAGGCTTAAAACTAGGGAGGCAACGAAAAGATGAATACGTAAACCAACTATTGCTGTTTGTTCGAAAGGGGGTAACTCCTGAAGACCTGCTATTGGATCGATTATTAGTTTGTGCTATGATTGAAGCCAGAAGTTGCGAACGATTTAGGTTATTGTCACTAAATATTAGTGATCAATCTTTGCGAAGTTTTTACCACAAGTTTATGGTTTCAGAAGCTGGGCATTACCGTTTGTTTTTGGACTTAGCAGAGCATTATATTGGCAAAGAAAAAACGCAAGAACGATGGAACGCTTGTTTGGCTTTTGAGGCAGCATTAGTAAAGCAACTAAAGCCAAGAGCAGATCGAATGCATTGATATATAGGGGTAACTTTTGGCGATTCTTTATTTGAAAAAATCGGTATATTATAAACATTGTGTTTTTGTGAACGCAAAATTTATGAGGAATAAAGCTAATGAAACAAAAGTCAAATCGTTGAAGACTTGTGCCAATTACCGTTCATCTTATTTGGTGAAGACCTTATAATGAAGGGATTGTTAACTTGTTTTTGCAACTATTTAAAAAAAAGCTTGTCATTAGTATGAGTCACTATATGAAAGATACGACAAATGGACCCCCAATCTATTCTAAGTTATTATTTGATTTTTGATTTTATAAATCATATACTTAACTATATTGCTACTTTATGATCGTACAAAAGACAAGATGAGCTGTGCTGGCTCATAAACGTAAAGTACCAACTACGAAAACTGTTGTTTGCCGCTAACGAACAACAAAATCGTTAATCTATAGTGTGTGAATAAAATAAATAATAGCTTAGGTTTTATTTTATGTTACCTCAAAAAGTCAAACTATGAAACAATTTTTTAACGTATTTCTCTTTATGCTTTTAGGAAACATTGCTTTGGGGCAATGTGGGGATGCCTTTTCTAAGAATATTAAGCATGGTAACATGCACAGTCTAACCACTAAAACACATATATTAGTTGCTCGGACAGATTTTGATTACAGTATTAGATTTGAGAACTCAGAAGAGGGAGTTACTGCTATTGTCACAACAACTGGACACAATTCAACGCTGATCAAGCCCCTAGAAAAAGATGATAAGTTGATGTTTATCTCTTCAACAGGGCAAAAATTTCCGTATAATTTTATTTACGATAGTGAGAAAACAACCATTCGAAATAGAGCAGCTTATATCAATACACTTCAATTGGATTTAAAAGCGATTGAATGGCTTTCTGATAATAATATTTCGCAAATTCGATTGGTGAATATGGTCGAAATGAAAATGTATCCTTATTCTTTGGATGCTGCACGTCAAGCTCAACTTCAGCAATCGGCAAGGTGTTTTTTGGAAGAGCTAGATGCTACTAAAGTTAAAGATAAAGAAATAAGCACGAGCATGAGGAGCCTTGCTAATGGGAATAAAAAAGCATCTACGACCGATAATAGTTCTGCCGCTAGTGTGATTGCTAAATCATCGGGCTCTCCTTGTGATCAATTAACAGATGCGGAAGAAAAGGAGCTTAAGCGTGAATTGGTTTTGAGAAAAGATGCTCTAAAGAATGAAATTGCAGAAATTAAAGAGCAAAATTCAAAAATTAAAGCTCGTCTAGCAAAGGATGTCTCGTTGGCAAAAGAAAATGCTGCTAAGACCCAATCTGAAATTGCTCAGCAAGTATTGGATGCTAGAAAAAAAGCAAACATTGAAATCGAGAAGGCTAGGGAAGAGGTAGCAACTGCTATCGAAGAAGCCCAAAAAACAGCCAATAGTATTGTGGAAAAAGCTCAATTGGAAGCCATAAAAACTCGTGAAAAATCCAACCAAAAAATTCAAGAAATCCAAGCAGACGAAGCAACTAAAGTAGCTGAGGCTCGCAAAGCAGCTGCCGAAAAAATGGCGGAGGCACACAAGCAATTTGAAATAGCTAAAGAGCAATATTCGGTAGAGATTCAAACCATAAAGGAAGCTGCACAAGAAGAATTAAATGCTATACAGGAAGAAGTTGCTGCAAAAATAGCTGAGGCAAAAAGAAAAGCAGAAAATGAGCGAAACTTAACGGCAAAGGATGTTTCTAATGCAAAACAATCTGCCGCTGCTGAGATTCAGGCTGTACGAGAAAAAGTGGCTATAGATATTGGGGAAACTAAGAAAAAAGCAGCTGAAGAAAAACAGGCTGCTCAATTGGAAGTCGCAGAAGCAAAAAGAAAGGCTTCAGAGGAAGTTGCCGAAACTCAGGAGAGAGCAGCGGCATCTGTTGCTGAAACGTTGGACAAAGCGGCTGTAGAGCGTGAAAAAATTGCTAAGCAAATCGAAACGGAAAGGACGTTGGCAGCAGAGGAAATTGCTAGAATTAAGTCTAGCGTTATTGATGCAAAAGAAAATGCAGCCAATGAGAATACCAAAACAGCAGAGGAAATAGCCGCTGCAAAGGCTAAAGCTGCCGAAGAAATTGCTAAGACAAAGGAATTAACTTCAGAGGCTGTTCTTAAATCTCGTGAAGAGGCAGAGACCAAGAAAAAAGAAATTGCGAGTGAAGTAATTGTTGCTAAAGAAAAGGCGGCGGCTGAAATTGCTAAAATTAGCGAGGAAATTAAGAAAAAAATTGAAGAGGCTAGAGCCAATGAAGCTAAGATAAAAGCAGAATCAGCAGAGGAAGTTGCCAGTGCGAGAGAAAAAGCAGCTACCGAGATTCAAAAGGCGCAGGAAGAGGCTATCGCTAAGATTGAGTCTGCCAATTTAGAGGCAAAAGATGCTAAGACTAAATATGTTGAGGATGTAAAAACTTCTCAAAATATAGCTTCTAAGCGTATGGAGGAAATTAAAACAGAAACAGCTAAACAAATTAAGGAGGCTAAGGCAAATGCTGAAAAATTAAAATCTGCTTCTGTAGAGGAAATTGCGCAAGCTAAAGAAAAAGCTGCTGAAGAACTGTTGGCTACACAGGAGGCTACACTTAACAAAATTGCTGCTCTAAAGGAGAAGGAAGCTACTACTCAAACAGAAATCGTTGAATCGATTGCTAAATTGCAACAAGAAGCGGCTGAGGAACGAGCAAAAATTAAAGAAAATTTAGCGAATGGTGTGGCTAGTGATAAAGAAAAAGCTGCCTTAGAACGCCAAAAAGCTGCAAATGAAATCGCTGAAACAAAGGAAAGGGCTGCTATGGAAATTGCAAAAACTAAGTCCGAATCAGCTTCGATTATTGAAGACATTAAAGCGAATACTGTTGCTGCTGAAAAAGAGGAAACCTTGCGTTTATTAAAAACTAGAGAAGAGGTTGCTGAGCAGATTGCTGTTGTCAAAGAGAAGGGGGCTATGGAAGTCGCAGAGGCTAAGGCTGCTTCTGAGGACAAAAAGATAGAAATTAAAAAAGAGTTGGATGCTACGGTTGATAAGGCGCAACAAGATATGGTAGAGGCCAAAGAAAAAGCGGCTACTGAAATCGCTGCTACTAAAGAAAAGGCGGCTACTGAGATTACGGATGCAAAGGCGAAGGCGAAAGCAGAAATTGAAAAAATCCAGCAAGAGAATGTTGCCACTAAGGCTACTTTGGAGGCCAATCTCAAAAAGGCACAGGAAGAAAATGCTGCCGCAATTGCTGCTTCTAAAGAAAAGTCTGCAGAGGAAATTGCTGCTACCAATGAAAAAACGGCCGCTGAGGTTGCTAAAATCAAGGCTAAAGTAAAAGAGGAGCAGGATAAAGCTACTGCTGCGGTTGCTGCTGTTAAAGAAAAATCTACGGTTGAGATAGAGGCGCTTGATGCTACGATTAAAACTAAAAAGGAAGAGATCGAAGCGCAAGAGAAAAAAGTAAAAATCTTAACAGAGCGTGTGGCTGAACTTCGAAAAGAGGTAAAAGAAGGAAGCAACTAAAAATAAATTATAAAACAACTTTGTTGGTTTTATTAGAAGAGTGTACTTAATATCTAGGTACACTCTTTTTAAATTTATGTTAAAACAGTTATTGCTTTAACAAAAAAATAGGCAATATTGCGTATTCCTTTTGTATTTTGTTGTAAAATTGGCAAAAATCTTGCGAAGAGTTGGTGGTATAAAACGATACCATGTTTTTACTACTTAAATTTATGAATCATTACTAATTAAAATAAAAGATGTTTATGAAACAACTATCATTGCTGATAATACTATTGATGTTAGGGATGTCTACGGTACAGGCTCAATATTCAAAAGTTGCTTATGTTGATATGGAAAAAATTATGAGTTCTGTAAAGGAGTATGAAACAGCGCAACGAGAGCTAGAACAGCAAGCTGAGCGTTGGAGACAAGAAATTGCCAAGGAATACGACCAGATAGAAACAATGTATCGAGAGTATCAAACTCGTGAACCTCTACTGAGTGATGAGATGAGAAAATCAAAACAGGAGGAAATTGTGAACAAAGAAAAAGCAGTGCGTAGCCTACAAAAATCTCGTTTTGGTCCAGAAGGGGAGTTATTTAAAAAACGCCAGAGTTTGGTGAAACCTATTCAAGAAAAAGTGTACAATGTGATTCAAAAATTAGCAAAAGATCGTAAATACGACTTTGTTTTTACTGCTCCTGATGGTGCGACACTTATTTATGCTGCCGATGATAAAGATTTGACCGCAGATGTGATCAAAAACTTGGCGAAATAATATGAACAAGGTATTAATAAAGGTTGTGCTGTGTTGCTTATTTTTTTGTTGCTCTGCTCAGGCGACTTTTTCGCAGCAGCGGATTGCGTATATTGATACAGATGTTATCATTAAAGCAATGCCTGAATATAGAATTACTCAATCGTCCTTAGAGACCTTCCAAAAGCAATTGCTTAAGCAGTTGGATGCCGAAAAAAAGGCCATTGCTCAGTATTATACTTCGGTGATTGAACAGGTGAAAAGAGGTGAAATGACAGCTCAACAGCAACAGGAGGCAGAAGTCAAACTTCAAAAAATGCAAAGCGACTTGGAGCAAAAAACGACAGAAGCTGACCAGCAGTTGGTTGCTAAAGAACAGGTATTGTCTAAGCCTATGTATGATAAATTTGAAAAGGGAATCGAAACCATTGCCCAAAAAAATAGTTACGCTTATATCTTAGATAAAAAACTATTGATGTATGCTACGGGGGGGATTGATGCAACCGATCAGCTCAAAAAAGAACTAGGTATTTAGCGTTCTAATACGCCTAATTTTTGCAGCCCTTCTTTCTTTTGTAGAAAGAAGGGCTGTTTTCTATCCTGTTCTTTGCTTTTCATAAAAATAGAGCGCTTTTAGAGGGCAGAGCGTTAAATATTGTTAAAAGCGTTTTGTTAATTCTGAGTGTAATGTTAAAGGGGATTAAATAGTTAGAATAAGGAACTATTTTCGATTTTTATTAAAATCAAAGGGGAAGTATTCTGCCCTAAAAAAAGACCTTATTATGAAGAACATCCAAAAATTATTAGTTCTAGTGGTGATGCTATTGGTTGTATCGTGGAGCCAAAATAGCTATGCACAACAGATTGCTTATATAGAAGCAGAGGCAATTGTCCCAGAAATGGCAGCCTATAAACGAGCAAAATCAGAAGTTGAAGCTTATGGTAAACAACTGCAAAAGGTGTTGGAACAAAAACAGGCGGATATGGAGGCTTATTATAAAGAAGTGATGGACTCTATTAAGCGAGGATTAATGACCCCTAAACAGCAACAAGAAGCAGAAGCAAAGCTGCAACGTATGCAAGCCGACTTGCAGAAGGATGCCATGGATGCTGAAAAGAAGTTAGCTCAAAAAGAAAGTGAACTAACAAAGCCGATCTATGAGGCATTTAATCAGGCCATTTCAAAAGTAGCAAAAGAAAATAATTATACTTATGTATTGGACAAAAAATTTATGTTGTACTCGGCAGGAGGGATTGATGCAACTGAAAAGGTAAAAACAGCATTGGGAATTAGCTGGTAGTTTTGTGCAATAGCCCAATTTATGCTAGCATAAATTGGGCTATGCTATTTCTTTCCATTTACGAATAATATGCTCGATGTCCTGTGCAATTACAGGTTTACTAATATAATCGTTCATGCCAATATCCAAGCATTTTTGGCGGTCCTCTTGCATGGCATTTGCCGTCATTGCAATAATCAAAATGTCTTGATCAATTTTTGTATCTTTTCTAATTTGGATCGTCGTTTCATACCCATCCATTTCGGGCATTTGTATATCCATAAATATTAGATTATAAGGCTGCTGTTTGATCTGTTTCAAGGCCTCTACACCATTATTGGCAATATCGACCTGATACCCCAATTTTGCCAATACTTTACCAATGACTTTTTGATTAATAAAATCATCCTCTACAATTAAAATATTTAATGGTATTTGTTTGGACAATAGATCATTAAAGACTTTTTCTTTTTTTCTGACTTTTTGATTGACACTAAGAAAGGTATCAATCAATGTTTGGAGCAAATGTTGTTGTTTGAGCGGTTTTCTGATAAAAGAAACAAAAATTTTGTTGAAATTTTTGAAATTGGGCTTGTTGCCAGAGCTAAATAGAATAATGGGAAAAGGAGCATTGTTGTTTTTTAGTTCAATAGCGAGTTCTATGCCGTCTTTTTCAGGCATGTACGCATCCAAAATGGCTAAGTCCAAATCAGGTTTTTCTTTGAATACCGTCATGGCTTTATCTGCCGAATTGACAACATAAGCTGTAATGCCCCACTTGCTCAACAAACGTTTGATTACCCAACGGTTGGTTTCGTGATCGTCAACAACGAGTACTTTCTTATCTTTTAACAAGTGAATATTAGCATCACTAAAATTGGGCATTTCTTCCAGAATAGGAACATTGATGGTAAACGAAAAAGTAGAGCCCTGTCCTTCGGTGCTTTCTACCCATATTTGCCCTCCCATCATTTCTGCCAAAAATTTGCTAATGGCAAGCCCCAAACCAGTGCCACCATATTTTCGCTGGTTGGAATTGTCAACTTGAGTAAAGGCATCAAAGAGGTTAGATTGGCTGGCTTTGGAAATACCAATCCCTGTGTCCTTAACACTAAACATTAAATCAATTTGATTATTGTTGGAGGCAATTTTTTTGATAAAGACCAAAATTTCGCCTTTGTCGGTAAACTTAATCGCATTTCCAATTAGATTAATTAGAATTTGGCGCAATTTGCCATGGTCGCCCAAAATATAAGAAGGAACATTAGGCTCGATCCAATAATTGAGTTCTAATTTTTTATGAGCTGATTTTGGAGCATTAATTTCTAGCGCTTCTTCAATACACTCAACCAGTGAAAAAGGTTCTTGGATTAATTCATTTTGACCAGACTCTATTTTTGAAAAATCTAAAATTTCATTAATTATAATTAATAAACGTTCACCACTAATTTTTATAGCATTGAGCAATTCTTCTTGCTCCATCGTTAATTCTGTATCGTTGAGCAAATCTGTCATTCCAATTACACCATTCATTGGGGTGCGTATTTCATGGCTCATATTCGCCAAAAATTGAGACTTTGCTTGTGTAGCTTGTTCTAGTTCTTTGTTTTTTTGTTCTAATACTTTGCGATCAATTTCAAAACGATCTTTTAGTGTATTTAAAATTTGCCCAATAAGTAAGGTGGCTATAATCGTTGTTGTTGTCATAGCATAGGTCAATTCCTGAACAGAGGAATAGTATTGGATGGTAAAGTTGGGGAAAGTGTATTGGATAAGAACGAGCAAACCAAGTGTGCTAACGGAAAGTATACTACCTAACCAACGAAGATTTTTGGGGATGATTATAATAAAAATAACCAGAAGGGTAATGAAGAGAATCGGAATATTACTATAAAAGCCGCCTTTTTGATACCATAAGATAAACAGCATGGTTAGGGTATACAGGATATAGGGGATGACTAGGTATTGGAACCAGCCTTTGTTGTTGGATAAAAAATAAATGATAAAGAAAACAACAAAACTAGTAGCAATTATTACTTGAGTGACAAAGTGATAATGAAATAGAACAGATGCAATAAAAAAGAATAAGCAACCAATAATAGAGTAGAAATTAACAATATTAAAAATTCCTTCTTCTAGAGATAGGTTGGGGTTTATGTTAGGGGAAAATTGGTTTAAGTGAAATTTTTTAGGCATTTTTTGGATCTGATTTTAGGAATATCCTGATATATACTAGGAGGTGGGGGCTGCTTTATACCTCTATATAGTACTATACACATTAGGTAAATTAAGAAAAAAAAGGCTTTTTTTTTCCTTTGGGGGCATATTTATTATGATAAAATATACTAAAATTAGATAATTATAGGAACTGAAATCTTAATTTTTTGCGCTTTATTTATTGCCATAGGAGGCAAGAGATAATAATTAAAACCAATTGTAAATTTTTAATCTTAGTCCTGATATAGATACTGTTGTTTTTAACTTTGTTTGTAATTAGCTGTTTGTTAAGTGTTTATGATTTTTGTGGCTAAACACATTTTTTTTTGGTACTTAATTAGGGCAAATGATCTTGAATCCGTACTTTTGCACACGCAATTAACCCCACTAAGTTCGATTACTTTACGTTAAATACAGTTAAGAGAAGTTACTGTTATCTTAGGAAAGGAGAAAGAGCGCAAAAATAGATGCTTAAAACCTTGTGTTTTTCTAAAAAGAACTAAAAGTGGTACGCAATATGTATATATCCAATCAAAAAATAACTTATCTCTTAATTAAGTAATCGAGATAAAAAACACAAGTAAACCGCAATAATTTATATTGAGATTTGCTTACGACAACAGATTATAATTACAAATTAAAATTTAAAAAGAACCAAGATGAAGAATGTCTTAAATCTATTATCAGTTTTAACCGTAATTGCATTTATGGCATTAGGTACAACTGCCAATGCTCAAAAAATAGCTTACATTGTTTCAGAGGACATCGTTCCTGAAATGCCAGCATATAAACGTGCAAAATCGGAAGTTGAAGCTTATGGTAAACAATTGCAAAAGGTACTAGAAGCTAAGCAAAAAGAGGCACAAGATTATTACCAAGAGATTATGGAAAAAGCTCAACGTGGAGAATTGACACCAAAGCAGGAGCAAGAAGCACAGGCTAAATTGCAAAAAATGCAAGCTGATTTGCAAAAAGAAGCTGCTGATGCAGACAAAAAATTAATGGACAAAGAGGGCGAATTGACAAAACCTCTTTATCAAGAATTGGATAATGCACTAAAAAAAGTAGCCAAAGAAAACCAATATAGCTATATTCTAGATAAAAAATTCTTGCTTTATTCTGAAGGCGGAATTGATGCTACCGAAAAAGTAAAAACGGCTTTGGGTATTAGTTGGTAATTATCCCAAACGTTATAAGATATTTAAAATGATAGTCCCTTTCGCAAAAGGGACTATTTTTGTTTATATTAGTCACTAATGTTAGATTTCAGGAGTTACTTAAGCAACTTTATATAATAGAGTACAGATAATTGAATTGTTTTATGAAAAAATATCTCCAAACAAAATGGTTGTTGTTTATTGTTCTATGTAGTTCAATCGCTATTGCTACTAGTGGGCGCTTTCTAAAAATTTCCCAAAGCATGGAAAATTTTGCGGCAGCTTACCGAATTATTAACCATCAGTATGTAGACGAAACTGACCCCAATCAGTTGATGCGAATAGGGATTGATTCCATGTTGGGACATATGGACCCTTATACCAATTATTTTTCCGAAGCACAGATGGTGCAGGTTCGCATGGGAGTCAAAGGTGGATGGGATGGCATTGGAGTCGAATTGATGAAAAATAAGGAGCAAGTTATCATTAAAGAACTGGTTGAAAATACTCCTGCCGAAGAACATCACTTAAGGGTTGGAGATGTTTTGCTTAAAATTGATGGCACAGAGCTAAAGGGGAGAGCCATTGAGGATGTTTCCAAAACATTGCAGGGTAAGGCTGGAACAAAGGTGAGTATTGAAGTAATGCGCCCTTCTTCTGGCGAAGTTCGTGAGTTGGTCATAGAGCGTACCAAGGTAACCAAAAAAAATGTGCCTTATTATGGGATGGTAGACGATGAAACGGGGTATATTGTTTTGACTACTTTTTCTCAGAGAGCTGGTGCAAATGTTCAGGATGCTTTCCAAGCATTGCAAGAAGAATACAATCCTAAACAGGTTATTTTGGATTTGAGAGATAATGGCGGTGGTTTTTTGATTGAGGCGGTTAATATTTGCAATATCTTTCTAAATAAGGGCAATGAAATTGTTTATACCAAGGCTAAAATTCCAGAATGGGATCGCTCTTTTAAAACACTAAATGCACCCATTGATATTGACATTCCTCTAATTGTCTTAATGAATGGGCGTTCTGCTTCTGCTTCAGAAATTGTAGCTGGTGCTTTACAAGATTTAGATCGAGCTGTTTTGTTGGGACGCAATTCTTTTGGAAAGGGGCTTGTACAAAATACAAAGGATATTGGGTATAGTTCTAAAGTGAAATTAACAACTGCTAAATACTATATTCCAAGTGGGCGTTGTGTTCAAGCGTTGGATTATAAGGATGGTGTGCCCGTAAAGGTAGCCGATTCTCTTCGCCAAGAATTTGAAACTAAAAATGGTCGAAAGGTATACGATGGCAAAGGGTTGGAACCTGACTATGAGATTGAAGAATCTCCAAAAAGTGTTTTGTTAGAAGCCTTAATGAAGAATCACGTGATTTTTGATTATGCCAATATTTATAGAGAAGAATATGATTCAATTATAACGGCCAAAGAATTTGAATTAACAGACGATGAGCTTGAGGAGTTTGTTAAATATGCAACTAAAAGTTGGATGGAGCACACTACCAAAACAGAAAAAGCAATTGCTAAGTTAGAGAAACGTTCTAAAAAGGAAGGGACTTACCAGCAGTTGGCAGAGCAGTTTAAAAATGCTCGTCTAAAAATTGAAAAAGAAAAAAAGGCTAGCTTTGAAAAGCATAAAACAGAAGTAAAACAACAACTTGAACAAGAAATTGTGGGGCGTTATTATTATATGACTGGACAAGTTGAGAATCGTTTGGCACGAGATCAGGATGTTGCTGAAGCAATTAAATTGTTTAACAATAAGGAACGTTTTGATAAACTGCTAAAACCTTAACCAATTGAGGACTGAGCTTTATCTACCTTTTAATTGAATAATAACCTATCGAAGTATGAAATTGATGCACAAAGTAAAAAATAAATTGACTATAGGGCTTATTGTTTTGTTGGGCTTAATGGGAATTTCTACCGAGCTGAATGACTTTGAAATTGCCAAAAATTTAGAAATTTTTTCCAATATTTATCGAGAACTTAATACCTTTTATGTAGATGAGGTTGATCCTGAGTATTTGATGGAAACGGGGGTAAATGCAATGTTGAATAGCCTTGATCCATACACAACTTATATTCCAGCAGATGAAGTTGCCCAATTTCGTTCTACAATTACAGGTAAATATGGCGGAGTAGGGGCATCTATTATTAGGGGAGAAGATCATGTTATTATCTCGTTGCCTTATGAAGGAGGACCTGCCCAAAGGGCTGGCTTGCAAGTGGGCGATAAAATGCTAGAAATTGATGGGCAGAATGTGATTGGAGCTTCTATGCAAGAGGTTAGTAATAAAATGAGGGGACAAGCTAATTCTAGTGTTACGATAAAAATAGCAAGAACGGGTAGCAGTGAACCTCTGGCTTTTACTTTGAAACGGGAAGAAATCAAGGTAAATAATACCCCTTATTATGGAATGCTAGAAGGTGATTTGGCTTATATCGTTCTCAATTCTTTTTCAGAAAATGCTGGCAAAAATGTTGCTAAAGCACTAACTGAGTTAAAAGAATCCAATACGGTAAAGGGGGTTGTTTTAGATTTGCGAGGCAATACTGGAGGTTTGTTGACAGAGGCGGTCAATGTGGCGAATGTATTTCTTGATAAAGGTTCTATGGTTGTTCAAATTAAAGGACGGGACAAGGAAGGGCAGCAGGTATTTCGTACCTTAAATAATCCTGTTGATAATGAAATTCCAGTATGTGTATTAATTGACAAACGCTCTGCTTCTGCTTCGGAAATTGTTGCTGGGGCTATTCAAGATTTGGATAGAGGGGTTATTGTTGGGCAGCGTTCTTATGGGAAAGGCTTGGTTCAGAATACTAGAAATCTAAGTTTTGGGGCCAAGATTAAATTGACAACGGCTCGTTATTATATTCCAAGTGGACGTTGTATTCAAGCATTGCACTACAAAAATGGAAAACCCAAACAAATTGTAGATTCTGTCCGTACTCCTTATGAAACAATGGGAGGGCGTTTGGTTTATGATGGAGGCGGAATCAATCCAGATGTTGTCGTAGATAACCTGTCTTTTTTGAAAATTATGAAAAGCTTTCAAAAAAACTTATACCTTTTTGATTTTGCAACAGCTTATCAACTAAAACATAAAACAATTGCTAAACCTAGCGAATTTAGGTTGACAGATCAAGATTTTGAAGACTTTTTAACCTTTTTGAACCAAAAAGGATATACTTATCAAACAGAGGCAGAAAAATTATTGGTTGCTTTAGAAAAAAGTGCCAAAAAAGAAACCTACTCTGAGGCCTTAAATAACGAATTGGAGGACATCAAAGAGGTTTTGTCTAGTTCAAGACAGGGCGAATTGGTGAAGCAAAAAGATCGAATTTTAAATACCTTACAGCGGTTGATTGTGGCTCGATATTATTTTGAAAGGGGAGCTTTAGAAACAGCTAGCGATTTGGATGCTGAGCTTCAACAAGCACGACAACTATTGACCAATTCGGCAACGTATGAAAAAATATTGGCACCCGTTAAATAGCAGTAGTAAGGTTAAATGGATAGAGAGATACATATATTAGATGCGCCTAGTTTTTTGGATGGTATACCTGCTTTTGTGCTTGGTTTTGGTGGTGCTTTTTTAATTGTTTTGCTTTTTATTGCATTTCATAAATATAAGATAGGATACGGAGCTAGTCTTGGGCTGGCTCTGTTTATTTACGCCTGCTCGATTGGTACGGGAATAGGTTTGACTGGTCCTCTAGAAGATCGGACGGCCGCTTTTGTCGCTGGTTTTTGGTCACCAACGATTTATAGTTTAATGATAACGGTTTTAGTTCGCATTTTTTATAAAGGTCCTAAAAAAGAAAGTTCTAATTATGACCATTTGATCGGCTCTTAGTTTTGTTTTAAGATAAAGCAAGGTTGTTGCTATTGAATTGGTTGGTGATAAACTCTTCATTCCCTATATTATTCAAATTCCTTATGCACTGGCAGTTACTCCATAATGAGTAGACGTGCAATGCGAGTACTTTTTTCTACCAAAAACAATACAAATTAAAACATGATAGAGATAAAAACAGCAGAACCCAATCAATTGGATTCGATTGTTGCTTTGTATAAATCCTGTGGTCAAGATATGTTGCAGAAGGGCTTTGATAATTGGGGCGCAGATTATCCACCTGTTGAATCGGTACAAAAAGATATTGAAGATAAGCAGCTTTATTGTCTGATAGAGGGTAATAAATTGCTTGCTGTTATTGTATTAGATGAAAAGCAACCCGATCAATATAAGACGGTCAATTGGCAATTTCAAGCTTCCAAAATTTTAGTTGTGCATCGTTTGGCTGTAGCAATAACTGAGCGAAAAAAAGGTTATGCTCGGCAACTCATGCAATTTGCAGAAGATTATGCTTGTCAATACAATTATCCCTTAATTCGATTAGATGCCTATAGTATAAATCATAGCTTGTTGAAATTTTATGAACGACTAGGCTACCAAAGCGCTAAAGAAGCTATATATTTGGGCGCAAATATAAAACATCCTTTTATTTGCTTTGAAAAAAGGTTATCAGACAATAGAAATAGAACATAAAAAATGGTTAAGAGTACACGACTGGGGTTGATGAGTGGTTTTTTGGCAATGATGTTTATCACCTTATTGTATCTTGTTGATCCAACGTTGTTGGTAGATGGTTATGAGCGATTAACATTATTGTTATTTGCAGGAGCGATTATTTATGGCGTACAACAAGAACGACAAACCAAGTTATCCGTTAAGAAGATAGAAGAACTTGTTGAACAAGATACTGCTACAACTGATGAAAATGATGAGGTGAGTGATTTTGCTCCTTTTGGAGAGTTGTTGCAATTAGGATTTAGAACTTATGTGATTGCCTACTTTATGAAATTTGCTTTCATTTACTTTTTGTTCAATTATTACGACCCTAGTTTGATAGAATTGGTAAAGGATGCTAGTGTTGAAGTATATATGGAACATCAAGATTTTTCTAAAGATACGGAAGAAATTATCCAACAAAAAATTGCTCGATACAAAGAAGGTAATTTTGGACCAAGTTTGAAAGATGTTTTGGGAATTGGCTTAGAACTAATATTGGGTTTTATTATTGCTTTTCTTACAGCACTTTTCTTTAAAAGAGAGCAACCTGATTATTAAAATAAAATATAAATGGTTCAATGACAAGTATTGTAGAATACTAAAAGAAAAAGATTACCTTTTGCAGTAGTGAGTGTTACGACACATATAGTTTTATAGATCGTAGTTGTTAATATCTTATCACAAAACTTGTCAAAGAACTCTATAAATTAAAGAAGGAGTAATTATCAATATGGATTTAATAAAACGTGCATTAAAACTTTCAATTATAGGAGGGCTTACTTATTGGGTAGGACTTTATCTACTGCATCAAGCTCAACTTGATTTTTCTTCCCTTTCAGATTGGCTGTTTCGTGGAGTTTTAGTGATTTTTGTTGTGTTAACAATTGTTGCCACCAAAGCAGCTAAAAGTGGCTGGCTTAGTTTTAGCGAAGGGTTTAGAGTTGGGATGTTAGCAACGGGAATCTTGGCGATATTTATAGCTGTGGGAACTTGGCTGTACTGCGAATATATGTACCCATCTTATACCCATGATTATGAGCAAGAATACCGAACCATGCACTATGACAAAATGATGCGTAAATACATTGCAGAAACGTGGAAAAGAGACACCGTTACTCAGGGGGCAAGGGATACGATTCAGAGAGGGTTGGATCTGAATATTAAAAATTATACAGGGCATATGTTTACAACTCAAGGGCAGGTGCAAACGAATTTTGTCTATAGTTTTTTCTGGGGAGTAATGATTACGCTTACCGTTGCTCTATTAGCCCGAAAAGTAGAAGAATAACAGGTGCTAAAAGTTGATTGCAACCTAAGTACCTTGTCAAGTAAAATAAAAAAATACGCTATGAGCCTAAATATATCAATTGTAATTCCATTGTTGAATGAAAGCGAGTCATTGCCTGAATTAGAGGCTTGGATTCGTAAAGTAATGGAGGCGCATCAATTCTCGTATGAAGTAATCTTTGTGGATGATGGAAGTACCGATAATTCTTGGGACATTATCCAAAATTTGACCCAACTTAACCCTAATATAAAGGGAATTAAGTTTCGTAGAAATTATGGTAAATCAGCAGGGTTAAACGAAGGGTTCAAAGCAGCGACAGGAGATGTGGTATTTACTATGGATGCCGATTTACAAGATTCTCCCGATGAACTTCCAGAAATGTATCGAATGGTCATAGAAGATGGTTATGATTTGGTTTCTGGATGGAAGAAAAAGCGTTTTGATTCGTTTATAAAGAATAATACCAGCAAAATCTACAACTGGACTACTCGAAAAATGTCTGGCATTCAGTTGCATGGCTTTAATTGTGGGCTAAAAGCTTATCGAAAAGCTGTGGTTAAGAATATTGAAGTATATGGAGAAATGCACCGTTATATTCCTGTTATTGCAAACAATGCAGGATTTACCAAAATAGGTGAGAAGGCCGTTAAGCATCAAGCACGAATTCATGGCACCACTAAATTTGGTTCTGCTCGTTTTATTCGAGGACCATTAGACTTGCTTTCTATCATGTTTGTTGGGCGTTTTGGTAAGCGTCCTATGCATCTCTTTGGTCTGTGGGGAGGAGTTCTTTTTATGTTGGGCTTTTTCTCCGCTGCGGTAATTGGTATTTACAAGTTGTATTATGTGAGTTTGGGCAAGGTTGCCCCCTTGGTGACGAACAGTCCTTATTTTTACATTGCACTTACTTGTATGATTATGGGAACGCAGTTGTTTTTGGCGGGCTTTTTGGCAGAATTAGTAGCCCGAAATGCACCCAATAGAAATAAATATGGGGTAGATGAATTTTTAGGGTTATAAAAGAGCGAAATTGTAGAAACAATCGAGCAATAAAATGAGCAATGAATTATTAGATGATTTAAATTATTTAAATAAAAAAAGCCCACCATTTGTATATGTGGGCTTTTGGCGACGCTTGGCAGCTACCTTCACAGATTTTGTTGTTTTGTCATTTTTAGTCGCTCTCCTTTCTGCGCTTATTGGTTTCCTTTCTCTGCTGTTGCCAACGATAATCATTCATTTTTTAGAAGAAGTTTTTGTTTTTGTTCTCATTCTATTTTATTTTCCATTGTGGGAATTTAGTGTTTATCAAGCAACCATTGGCAAGCAATTGTTTTCAATGAAAGTTGTTGGTAGTAAGGGGCAACGCATTTCTTTTTTGCGGGCTTTGGGACGCTTTTTAGCCAAATTTATTTCGTACGCAATCAGTTTTATCGGTTTTATAATGATTATATTTACCAACAAGAAGCAAGGGTTGCACGATCTTATTGTAGATACTTATGTAGTTGAAAATAGAAAAGAATGAAAGTAGTGATTATTGGTCCAGCGCACCCATTGCGTGGTGGATTAGCAGAATTTAATGAACGCATAGCAAGGGAATTTATACATACAGGCGATGAGGTAGAAATGGTTACTTTTAGTTTGCAGTATCCCAACTTTTTATTTCCTGGCAAAACGCAATATTCTGAGGCACCTATCCCTACGGATTTATCTATAGATGTAGCCATCAATTCTGTTAATCCATTCAATTGGCTATCAATTGGGAAAAAAATACGTCAACTGAAACCTGATTTGGTTATTTGTCGTTTTTGGTTGCCTTTTATGGGGCCTTGTTTGGGGACTATTTTGAGGCAAATAAAAAAAAATAAGCACACTAAAATTGTATCCATTATTGACAATATCATTCCTCATGAGAAAAGGATAGGAGATAAGGCTTTTGCGACTTATTTTGTAAAACCTGTGGATGCTTTTGTGGTGATGTCTCGTTCGGTAGAACAGGAGTTGCAACAATTTATTACTCCCCAGCAAGCTGTGGCGTATATTCCGCATCCTATTTATGATAGTTATGGTGCTCACTGGAACAAAAAAGAAGCTTGTAAGCGATTGGATTTGTCAGTAGATCAGCCTTATATGTTGTTTTTTGGATTTATTCGGAAATATAAGGGCTTGGATATTTTGTTGGAAGCAATGGCAGATCCTCGAATTCGAGCATTGGGAGTACAGCTAATTGTTGCAGGAGAATATTACGACAATCAGGCATTTTATGAAGACATTATACAGAAAAATAAACTTCAGGACTTATTGGTTCTACGAACAGACTTTATTCCTAAGGATAAAGTAGGGGCTTATTTTGGCGCTGCGGATATTGTTGTTCAACCTTATCGAACAGCCACTCAAAGTGGCATTTCTCAGTTAGCTTATCATTTTGAAGTGCCTATGTTGGTCACCAAAGTTGGGGGCTTGCCAGAAGTAGTAGAAGATGGAAAGGTAGGTTATGTGGTCACGCCCAAAGCTCCTAAAGAGGTAGCGGATGCAATTGTTGATTTTTATACCAATCAACGAGCTGCTTCTTTTCGAGAACAAGTACGGGAACGAAAAAAAGATTTCTCTTGGTCAAATTTACTCGATGGGATCAAGAATTTGATTAAAAGTTAAGGGCATGTTTATCCTTAACAAAATTTGAACATACTCTAAATACTCAAAAATAAAAATAGGAGCTAGTCAAAGACTACTCTATAAACTCAGATAAAATGAAAGACAATCAAGAAAAATTATACGAAGCATTTGGCGAATTATTGTATGTGGTTGCGATGGCAGATGGTTTGATCCAAGAATCTGAAATCTCTGCTTTAGAAAAAGTCTTGGCTACTCATCCTTGGGCAGCAGATATTAAATGGTCTTTTGAATACGAACGCAAGAAACAATCTTCTGTAGAAGAGGTCTATGCCAAAGTATTGGATTATTGCACGTATGTAGGTCCACAAGCTGAATATCAAAATATGTTGGATGTGATGGATGCGATGGCTAAGGCAAGCGAGGGAATTGACGAAAATGAACAAAAAGTAATCAATACCTTTGTGCATACCCTAACAGAACGCTTTAGAAATGATATAGAGAAGCTAGGCTAAATAACGACGATAAGTTTACAAACCCCATTAATTATAAGAGATGAACCTTTCCAATAAAGCTTGTGATGAATTAACTGTAATTGCTCAAACTATAAAAAAATGGCTGGACACTTATTATGCTAAGGAAGCTATTTTGGAGCAACAACCAGATGTTGTCGCTAAAAAGGAACAATTAGAGGATACTCTTGAAACGATTGTTACCATACTCAAAACTCAGAAAACAAAGCTTACGAATACCCCTTTGCATTTAAAATGGCGAAGTGAGGATAAATGGAATACAATAAACTCACCTTTTGATATACGATTTTGGGGGGCTTTTCCTGAGAGTGGATTTGATAGAACGAAAATAAAAACCAAAGCTGTTTTTACTTTTGGAACTCAGAAAGTAGAAGGGACAATAAGTGAAGTCCAAGACTGGGAGAGTGCAAGTTATGTATGTTTGGGGTACAAATGTGAAGCAGCATGGCCGACCGATTTTTTGAGTGGTGAGGTTGCTGTAAAAATTGAAATTAGTTATGGAAAGCTAAAAGATCAGTTAAGCAAGACTTTGACTGTAAAAGGAATTAGCCCTGAAGGACAAGCCGTATTGGATTTTCTAAATGGGATAAAAGAGGATAACGTACTACGAAAAGAGGCTTGGGAGTATGCTACAGATGGAGAGTTACAGCCCGATAGGTTCAAAACCATGGACCAACTTAGTCCTGTTATGCATAAACTGGAAAGCTTGATTAAAAAATTGGAAGCCCTTCAAAATTTGTATCAAAATTTTGCACACAAAGACATTCTTGCTGGTTTAATGAAACTTAGTTCTGATGCCTTAGAGCAAGCCCATTTTGGAGGACATAAAAAAGTAGTTTGGGCAAAGGGAAGTACCGCAAAGTTGAACCTTGACTATTTAGAGCGATGGGAATTTCCTAATAAATTTGAAGCCACTTTCTTGGCTCCTCTAAAGACAAATTTAAAGATAGTAAAGGGCAAAATTGATAAAATTAATGAAGAACAGGAAATAGCAAAAGGTAATTACCTTGCTGCAAAAGGAATCATTGAACAAAAGAGTCCGATTGGGGGAACTTTGTTGACGAAAATATACGCCATTACTCAATTGGATCGAGATTTTGTAATCCTTAAAACCAATCATCCTGATCTGGTAAGCCCTGATGGAACAGATGCCTTTAAGCTTATTCAGAAAGAAAAAGATACAATTGATGATATTCAGAAGGAGTTAAATCGTATTTACACTGCTTACAAAACTACCTGTACCGAATTGTTGGAAACCTACCACAGTTTGTATAAAGGGTATAGTGGGAAATTAATAGATAAAGGATTGGCAGAGGAAGCCAAAACATTAAAAAAGGCAGCCAAAAGGGCAAAAAAAGAATTGCCTGCAAAACTAGAACTCCATATTCTAGAAGCAAAGAACAGCTTAAAATTTCATGCCTTTATTTTTAAGGGAATTGATGCGCTATTGAAGCAAGCCAATGCATTTTATAAGGCGGTTACGGATCAAAAAGGGGATTTTTATAGAATCAAAAAAGATTTTGGAGTAATTGATATTTCTGGTGCAGCTCCTTCTATCAAGGCCTATGATCCTTTGTTTAGAGACAAAACAGGAAAAAATACGACAAAAGGAAATTTGACAACAACCTATAAACATAGTGAACACACTACTTTAGTAGACAAAAAAGGAATTAATCCTGAAGATGTAGATCAAGGTGGTTTGGGAGATTGTTATTTCTTGTCAGCAGTAACTTCTTTAGCAGCATCTTCACCCGAAAAGATTTATGGAGGAGAAGATTCGATTATTCAAGGACCCAATAAAGATGGGGAATATACCGTAAAACTTTATGTGCCTGATGAAAGAGGCATTCCTAAGCGGGTAAATATACAGGTTGATCCAAGTTTTGTAACCAAAAAGGTCACTAAAAGAAATGCGTCTATTTCTGAATCACCCAAACAATCTCAGGTCTTTACACAGCGAAGCAAAGATAAAGAAATGTGGCCTCAGCTATTGGAAAAAGCATTGGCACAACTAGAAGGTTCTTATAGTGAAATAACAGGCGGCAAAAAAGAGATTGACTTAAGGGGAATTCAAATTTTGACAGGCGAAAAGATCAATTATCATCAACTGTCTGGTGGTATTGAAAAACCGATTAATGAACTGGTGCAAATTTATAACCATACCCAAAAGGTTCCTGTAGCTCAGTTTGGTACCAAAAGCACTTTGGTGGCAGATGCAAAAGTAGAAGAGGACAAAGAACTGAAAAAGGTTAAACCTGCCTCTGGAGAAGGCTATATCTTATACGAATTTGATAAAAAGAAGATTCGGCTTTATCAAAACCATGCCTATTCTTTAAAAGAAATTCAAAACAATGGAACAGGAGCAGAAATTTTTGTTTTAAAAAATCCGCACAATGATTCTGAGCTAAAAAAGACTGGTGGTGTAGAGATTAAAATTGATCGTGAGCAATTGAAAAAATACTTTGATAGTATTATTATTACTCCTTAAAATTTTGATAAAAAATAGCTCTTGGGATACCCTGAGAGCTATTCTTTTATAATTTTTTCTTGAAAATTTAAAAATTACCTGTCTTAAGATGCTGAAAAAAATATTCCCATTCTTTGTTGTTATTGCATTTAGCTGGTGCAGTTGTGCTCCAAAACTACTTAGCCTAGAAGGGCAGCATATTACAATTATTCCTGATTCTGTTTTTGCAAAAAAAAATTTAAAAGAATTAACTATTAATGGAACAGAAATAGATTCATTATCACCTAACATAGGCGTTTTGCAAGAGCTTGAAACACTTGATATAGACGGAAACTCTAGGTTAATTTATTTACCCAATGAAATAGGGAAGTTGACGAAACTTAAAAACTTATCTTTACAATATAATAAGTTGGATACTTTACCTACCTCTATAGCTAATTTAAAAGGATTGGAATGTTTAACTTTAAAGGAGGGAAGATTGCGTACAATCCCTTCTTTTTTACGTCAGCTGCCTCAATTAAAAGAATTGCATTTAAGCGGTCAGATGCTTCTCTTAGATAAAAAATCTTCTTTGTGGAAATTAGAACATTTGCAAGAACTTTCTATTGATAACAAAACCTTAAATTCTTTGCCCAAAGAAATTAATCAACTAAAGAAGCTAAAAAAACTAACCTTAAGAAGTACAGAACTAACAGACGCTTTAGCACTAAATCTAAATACTAGTGCTTTAAAAAATTTGACAAATCTTAGCTTAAAGAACAATCAACTTAATTCTTTTCCCAGTCACTTAGCAGAGCTCCAGTCCTTAAAAAAGCTAGATTTAACTAGTAATAAAATATATGCTGGTTCATTCCCTCAGTATATGGATCAGTTAAATAATTTGGAGGAATTATATTTGAGTTATAATCCTATTCAGTTTATTCCTGAATGTATAGGTGATCTTAAAAGTTTAGAAGTATTTTTTGCACATCATACAGAAATAGATACCCTACCAGAGTATTTTGCAAAGCTTGAAAATTTAAAAAATTTAAATCTTGCTTACACTTTAATTAGAAATTTACCCCAAACATTAACCAAACTTAAAAAATTAAGAAACCTACATATTGCTTTTACAAGAATAGAGGAATTGCCAGAATGGATTGGAGAACTAAAGGAATTAAGAACACTTAATCTTAGGTATACAAGGCTTCGAAAATTGCCAAAGAGTATTGGTCAACTCAAACGGCTAGAATATTTGGATATTGGTGATGTTTGGTGGTTGAAAGAATTGCCTAAGAGTATTAAAAAGTTGCAGAACTTAAAAAAGATAACTATTTCTAGGCATAATTCAGCTATAAAGAGACAAATAAAAGAATATTTACCTAATTGTCAAATACATGAAATGTAAAGAGTTAATTATTAAGAAAAAAAGAAACTTTCTTTTATCCTTTTATTGTGCTGTTTTATTGGGGCTGAGTAGTTGTGCCCCTCAATCCTATATCTTAGAGGGGAAGGAAGTGCATGTTGTTCCTGAAATAGTTTTTGCACAAAAAGAATTAAAACAGTTAAGCATTTCAGGAACAAGTATAGAAGTGTTCCCTGATAAACTAAGCACTTTAAAAAAATTAAAACGCCTAGATTTAAGCAACAATAAACTTTGCAAAGTGCCTTCTTTTTTAGGAAAGCTAACCCATCTTAGGGAGCTTTCCTTGGCCAATAATGGGCTGCATCAAATGGCTACAACTGCTCCAATTTGGGATATTAATTATGTAGAAAGATTGGCTAAAGAAGAAGCTTATGCTTATCAGGAATATTTGGATACCAATCGTTCTCAACAACTCAGTAGCATAGCTGCATCCAAGGCAACTACCTTGTCTAAGGATATTAATTATATTCAACTATTAAAAGATAGGAGTAGTTGGAATAGTAAAGCCATCCATTTCCCCAGAACTCCTGAACACATGCAATACATACAAGCTATTTTTGATAAAGATTTAGAAGCTTTTCCACAAGAAATTAACCAACTTACCCAATTAAAAAGCTTAGAGTTGCAAGGAAATTTATACACAGATGCTTTTGTAAAGGGCTTAGACCCTGTGGCATTAAAGGAGTTAAAAACACTAAATCTCAGCAACAATGCTTTGATAACTTTTCCAATGCATTTGGGGAAATTAAAGCAACTGGAGTCTTTAGATTTGAGTCATAATGCAATTGAAACACTTCCCGACAACATTCAAGGCTTTGAGCAATTAAAATACTTAGATTTAAGTCATACACATATCTATATCATTCCTAGAAGCCTAGAGAAATTGGAATATTTAGAGTCTTTGAATTTAAGCCATCTTGGAGGACTAAAATTATCTAAAGCTGTAGGCAAACTCCACCACTTAAAATCTCTTGATTTAAACAATGCTTCTTTTGAAGCATTACCACTCAATATTGGCGATTTACAACAGTTGGAATATTTAAACCTTAAAGGTTCTAGAATCAAAGACTTACCAGAAGGTTTTAAAACCTTAAAAAATTTAAAAAAAATAGTGCTTTCAGAAGATCAACAAAAAATTAGAGCACAGATAAAAAAGCATTTGCCCAATTGCGAGATTGTTATCTTATAATCCTAACAAAAAAATAGCGCTTTGGAGACCTCCAAAGCGCTATTGCTAAGTATAAATTTACCTTCTTATTTTTCATCTTCATTTAGACCCAAGAGGTGATTGTCATCCATAGGCGTAGGTATATTATCTGCTGTAGTAATAGCAGCAGAGTTAGTATTGGTAGTAGTAGCGGTAGCACTCGGAACCACAGGAGTTGCTTGAGTATTATTGGGTGCTACAACATAAACGGGTTGCGCAGGATTATTTTTGATGCTATCCTCAGAAGGATTGCTAAATAAGTTAGCAATGACACGTTGTGTACTATTAAGAATGTCAAAGGTAAACGTATCGCTATAACCTACAAAAAAGGCAACCAATAAAGGCAATAATTCATTTTGATTCTTTCCTGTGAGTACCAAACTAAAAAGCGCAAGATAAATAGCTGCTCCCATCACTACCCCCAATACAGGGCGAATAATCACCCATTTGAGCGTGTTTCCAAAATCGTAAACAGGTTTTTTATAGAATTGGGTTAACATAGCGGCAAAACTTCCAATAAAACTCCAAATTCCAATCCCTAAAGGAATACCAATAATAGGATAGTCACGAACTGTTTCCCATTCAACCCCTTGCTTGTACAGGATAAAAACCAAAATTCCAAACGAAAGAATCGTGGTAGCTACTCCTGTTAAAACGTTGATAGTTGTTTTTTTAGCCCGCTCCAAACTCTGCGCCTTTAGGGCAAGAATGCGTTGTACATTTTCTTGCATGTCATTGGCAGTATTAATAATTTGAATGGCTCTTTGAATGGTCATTTTCCCATCTGTTGTTTCTTTGTTTTCTTCTTCTAAAACACTCTCCAATGCATTCATTTGGTTTAGTGCTGCTAGCGCATCTGCATGAAAATCTTCATACCCAATTTGCTTCACTTTATTTTCCATTGAATTATCCAAGTAGATGGAATTGTAGAATGCAATAATTTTTGGAAAAATAGCATCAATATTAGCTCTGTCAAAGGTCAATGCATCTGAGATGATTTTTAATTCTTTGATGGTCTTTTGGTCAACATCGTTACGGCTAAGTTCATTAATGCTATTGAGTAGTTTTTGATATTCTTCAGTTTTATTCTTGTGTTTGCTTTTGTAGTGAATGTTTAAGTATTCAGCCGTCATTAGGGCATTGTGCAATTGACGGAGGTTGGATAAATTTTCTTTTACCTCTGTGAACAAAGCTTTGGCTTGGGCCTCTATATCTACTGTTCTTCCTTGTGTCTGAAAGGGTGTCTCAGACGACTTACTCCAACTTAAGGATTTTACAGGAATATTTTTTTTGCTTTTGGAAACTTGCAATGATGAAGGAGAAACTTGTTGAAATATAATAGGTTGCTGTTGTGTAGAGCGCTGTTGTATATTAGGGTTATTGGTTGCCATGGTAAAAATAGTTGTGATGAATAAAATGGGGATTTTTTACCCTTTAGTTGTGTCATTAGTTCAATCACTAGCTTTTTCAAAAACGAATGAGCTACGACTGTGTAGTGCCTAAGCGAGTATTTTGTGTTCTGTCTTTGTTTTGATTGCTAAAACAAGTAAGCTGTGTTTGCCAAGCCCACCAACAAAGTGAACGATACCAAAATAGATTGCAACTATTTTGCAGTTTAATGCACTAAACCTCCTTTAAGATAAGAAAAAAGATAAAGATAGATAATTTAAATCTATAGAATCTTTAAAGAAGTGCTAAACAGTCTTTTAGGCTATCTCTCCAGTAAGGAATCTGCAAACCAAACGTGTCCTTAATTTTGTGCTTATTTAAGAGACTAAATGGAGGGCGTTGAGCAGGCGTAGGATAATCTTTGGTTTCTATAGGACTAACCGAACAGTCTACTGCTTCTAATTCAAAAATGGCAGTGGCAAAATCATACCAAGAACAAACTCCCTCATTGCTATAATGATAAATTCCCCTAAAATTGGAAGGTTGTTGTTGTATAATATCTAGGATGGCTTTAGCCAAATCCCTAGCATAAGTAGGGCTACCGATTTGATCAAAAATAACCGTTAATTGATCTCGATCTCTACCCAAACGCAGCATCGTTTTTACAAAATTGTTACCAAAAGAAGAATAAACCCAAGAGGTGCGAATGACTAAGGTTTCTGGGTTGTTGTCTAAAGCGACAATTTCCCCTGCCAATTTAGTTTTGCCATAAACGCTTTGAGGACTGGTAAGATCCTCTTCTTTGAAAGGCGTATTTTGACTGTTATGATAGACATAATCGGTTGATATTTGGACGAACCTTACTTGATGTTTTTGGCAAGCGAGTGCTAGATTTTTGCTTCCAGCAACATTGATCAATTCTGCCATAGCTTCATCCGATTCTGCTTTGTCAACAGCGGTATAAG
The DNA here is from genome assembly GCF_026000115.1 of Aureispira anguillae. Lineage (GTDB taxonomy): Bacteria > Bacteroidota > Bacteroidia > Chitinophagales > Saprospiraceae > Aureispira > Aureispira anguillae. Next base: position 3,856,531 of record NZ_AP026867.1, on the reverse strand, counting down.
CAGCACAATTAATACAATAGTCAAAAGCTGTTTGTTCGAAAAAAGCAGCGACCAAAGCAGCATCACAAATGTCGAGTTGATCTTTGTCAACAAAAACGAAAGAAAATATAGGGTATTGGGTTGCCAAAGCTTGTAATTCGCTTCCTACTTGCCCATTTGCACCAGTTACTAGAATCTTCATAAGATGATGGTATCAATTTTTAATAACTCAATTCTACTTAATTATTAGGAATGACTAAAAGGTAAAGCTGCCTCGATGTTCTCCCAAAACAGGCAACACTAAATCCTTTTCTGATAGTTGTGCCTTTTCGAGATCTATTTTCCAATCAATAGCCAATTGTGGGTCGTTATAAATGAGTCCTCCTTCACTTTCTTTATGATAAAAGTTATCGCATTTATAAAAGAATTCTGCGGTTTCAGAAAGTACGACATACCCGTGAGCAAAACCTCTAGGAACAAAAAGCTGTTTTTTGTTTTCTGCACTTAATTCAATGCTATATGATTTTCCATAAGTAGGGGAACCCTCTCTTAAATCAACAACTACATCCAAAACAGAGCCTTCAATAACACGAACTAGTTTGGCTTGTGCATGTTCTCCCAATTGATAATGTAGCCCTCTCAAAACTCCATAGGTAGAACGGGCTTGGTTATCTTGAACAAATACAGCATCAATTCCTGCTTCTTTAAAGCTGTTTGCATTAAAGCTTTCATAAAAATAACCCCTGTGATCTCCAAAAATTCTAGGTTCAAAAACAATAAGACCTGGAAAATCAGTTTCAATAAATGCCATAGTTTGATGATTGATAGATTTGTAGTATAGCTGAAGCACTAAGGATATAATTATGGAGCATAATTTATTTGGCTTCAATTAAAGAATAATACTTGATTCTAACCGTAAAAATAAACAAATAAGATCAACAGCCAAGTGCTATTGAAAGAATAATATAATCTCAATTTTTATCTCCAAAATTTGGGGAACATAAATAGGCGTTTTGAATATTAGATATGAATAAAAAAAAGATTTTTAAGTAGCTGTTAAATAGGTTTATTCAAAGCAAGGGAATTGGTCGATCATAAAATCTAAATAAAAAACATCATAGGTTTGAAAACCTTTTTGAAAACTGATTTTTACCTGATCAATTTCGGCTTTTTTTAAATTCTTCAAATCCGACTTATTAATAGCAAAACTACATTGGTAATAGGTCATGTTGTCAACTACTTGAGGTTGGGCTCCTTGATAAGTCATTAAATAAAAGTTTTTTCCATTCATTGGCTGAAGAACCATAGCCGAGTTGGGCTTTATTCCTCCAAATTTATGTTTAGCATCTCTACTAGAGACATAAAGGTTGATATTGAGCGCCATATCGCCGCTAGAACTTTGGCTTAAGAATCCTTCACAACGAATAAAATCGCCCTCTTTGATGAATTTTCGATACTCGTCAGGGGTATAAGAAAAGAATGGACGAGCGGTTAACCCTCGTTTTTGAACTCCTGTAAATTCATCCGTAATATCGAAGGCAAAATTGCAATTTTCTTGACTGTTAGGATGCACTTTATCGGGAGCATCTGAGCCATTTGTTTTAGCTAGTATTTTGATTTCTTCTTCTAAGGAAAGCGTTTTCTTAGGCTTATTTTTTTTCTTTTTGGGTGTGGTGTTTTTTGAAGAAGTAGAGCTTTCTTTCTTTTTGGGATTAGAAGCCGTATGGGCTACTTTTTTTTGACTTTTGTTATTGGCCTTCGCCTTGGTATTGTTTTTCTTTTTAGTTGTTTTTTGAGAGGCAGGAGCACCTAGTTCTTTGATCTTAACAACGCCATTTTTTTTAGGAGGAGTAGTACTGTCTTGCTGGATTACAGAAGGCGTAAAAAATGTTGTTTTGAGTTGCTGTTCAGAACTTGAATGCTCAAAAGAAAATTGAGCGATTATCAAAGCTCCGAAAATAAAAAATAATGGATTCATATAGTTAGTCAGTAAATTATAGAATTCTTTTGAGAATAGTTATTGGCATTCTTCCAATAGGCTCATGCATTCGCTCACAAAATTACATACTTATTTTTGTCTTATTAACGAATAACTATTAAATTGTTGCAAGACCTTTGCCAAAAATACACTTTGAACAATTATAAAAAGGTATTTATACACCTAAATTAAAGATAAATATGAAATATAAAGTATTGATGTTTAGTTTGTTTTTGTCTGTTGTAGCTTGTAATAAGGACAAAAAAAACAAAGTAGATAATGCTGACCATAAATCTAAGCTTTCATCTTCTGCTAATGGCGCTGCTATTGTCAATAATTTAAAACATCCTGATAAAATAAAAATGAAATACCCCATTACCAAAACAGGAAATGTAGAAGACGACTATTTTGGTACTAAGGTACAGGACCCGTATCGTTGGTTAGAGGATGCTGTTACGGAAGAACCAGACAAGGAAATTAATAAATGGGTAAGGGAGCAAAGCGATTTAGCAAGAGTCTATTTAGATGCGATAGAATATCGTGGTGCTATCGCCAGTCGCTTAGAGGAACTGTACAATTACGAAAGAGAAACGGCTCCTTTTAAGGAAGGTGGTAAACTCTATTTTTATAAAAATGATGGTCTACAAAGTCAAGCTGTCGTTTACAAAAAAGAAACTTGGGATGGCAAACCAGAGGTGTTCTTAGACCCCAATACTTTTTCGGAGGATGGTACGATCTCATTGAGTGGTCTAAACTTTTCGAAGGATGGAAAGTTTGCTGCTTACCGAACTTCTGAGTCTGGATCTGATTGGGGAACCGTTTATCTAAAGGATGCGATCACAGGAAAAACATTGTCTGACAAAGTAGAATGGTTGCGTTATTCAGGACTTTCTTGGTACAAGGATGGTTTCTTTTATAGTCGTTATGGAGACAATAGTGGAGCAGATAAATTTACCCAGAAAAACCAATTTCATCAAGTATATTACCACAAGGTAGGAACGACACAGGATAAGGATGAATTAATCTTTGCCGATCGTACACAGCCCAATAGAAATTATGGCGTATCGGTTACTGAAGATGAGAGTATTTGGTTGTTGAGTGTTACAGAATCAACAAGTGGCAATGCTCTTTATTTCAAAAAGGCAGCCAATTCAACGGCAAGTTTTGCTCCATTAGTAGAGGATTTTGAACATGATTTTTGGGTAATTGACAATGTTGGAGATAAATTATTGGTGTTGACCAATTACCAAGCGCCCAAGTATCAGGTTATTGAAATTGATTTGAACCAGCCTACTGCTAAAAACTGGAAAGTAATTATTCCTCAAAAGAAAAATGCCACCCTTAATAGCGTACAAGTTAGGGGAGGGCGTTTAGTGGCTCGTTATACCAAAGAAATTACCAATGTATTATCTGTGTTTGAATTGAGTGGGAATTATGTTGGGGATGTCGAAATACCAGACATTATTAGCAAAACAGCTCCAGTTACCTTGGGGGGTGTCACAGGCAAAAAAGGCGATGCAGAAGGATATTTTACCATGTCTTCTTTTACCTTGCCTTCTACCATTTGTAAGGTGAATGTCAAAACCCTAAAATCAGAGGTGTGGAAGCGTCCTAATGTGAAATTTAATCCTTCGGACTATGAGATTGAATACACGCATTATCAATCCAAAGATGGTACCTCGATCCCAATTAGTATTGTTTATAAAAAGGGTTTGAAAAAGGATGGCAACAATCCTACGTTATTGTATGGTTATGGAGGTTTTAACATCAGTATTTTGCCTTCTTTTGCCTTAAAGCGTTTGCCTTTTTTAGAGAAGGGGGGAATTTTTGCAGTAGCCAATATTAGAGGTGGCGGAGAAATGGGACAAGAGTGGCACGAAGCAGGAACACAACTCAATAAACAAAATGTATTTGATGATTTTATTGCAGCAGGGGAGTATCTGATTGCTCAACAATATACTTCGCCCAAAAAATTAGCCATAGAGGGACGTTCGAATGGTGGTCTTTTGGTGGGGGCTTGTATGACACAGCGTCCTGATTTGTATCGTGCTGCTTTGCCAATTGTAGGGGTATTGGATATGATGCGTTATCACAAATTTACCATTGGGCATTTTTGGGCTTCAGATTATGGTCGAAGCGATGATTCTACTCAGTACAAAAATTTATTAAAGTATTCACCCGTTCATAATGTCCGAGCAACCGCATACCCTGCTACTATGGTAATGACGGCAGATCATGATGACCGTGTTGTACCTGGGCACTCTTTTAAATTTGGGGCTGCACTTCAAGCCAATAACACAGGACATCTACCTGTTATTATTCGTATAGATCAAAAAGCAGGGCATGGGGCAGGTAAACCTGTCGCAAAAGTCATTGAAGAAGAAACGGATAAAATTGCCTTTTTGATGTTTAATTTAGGAATGAAATGGTAGCCTATTTTGGAATAAAAAATAATGTAAAAAAGGTTGTTAGAGTTTTTCTAACAACCTTTTTATATTTGAAAAGGGCTTTGTTCCTAAAATAAGGATTGTATTATAATAGAATTAGTTTCATTGCGTTAAGAAAATAAAATATTCCTTTTTCTTTCTTTTAGGTAGGGTATCCTTTTTTTTATGCGGTGTATTAGTAGTTTTTAGTTAAATTAGGAAATCTAAATGGAATGAGTGTGTTATAAACTATAATTATACCGAACATTACTCCGCTAGAAACCCGAACCCAGCTATACTGGCGCATAAACGTTAGCGTACTAACTGGGCATGCTTGTAGCCAAAGCTATAAAAGCAGCGGAGTATTAACCTAAAACACACTGTACCAAATTGTTGTTACACACCACGTTGGCTATAAAATATACGACATTTGACAAAGAAAGAATTTCAAGAATGTTTTGATCAGCATTTTGATGCAATACGAAACTATCTTTATTATCGATCAGGGAATACCGAATTGGCAACTGATTTGGCGCAAGATGTATTTTTACGAGTCTGGGAGAAAAATATCAAATATGAGCAAGGACGAACGAAGGGCTTATTGTACAAAATGGCAGGAGATTTATTTATATCCTATACTAGGAGGGTAAAATTACAAAATGATTACTTACAATCCTTACCTTTGACTTTTAAGTCCATAAGGGTGGATGATGATATAGAGTATGAAGAATTAAAAAAAGGATATGAAAAAGCACTTGCTAATCTGCCCGAAAAACAACGAGCTGTTTTTTTGATGAACAGAATGAATGGACTAACGTATAAAGAAATCGCAGAGTGCCTAACCATAAGTGTTAAGGCTGTAGAGAAGAGAATGAGCAAGGCTTTGGGCAAACTTAGAATAGAACTTCAGTTAATCCTACTTATTATATGTACTTATTTTATTGTCTTATAAAACCAACCATTAATGAAAGATCATAAACATGAATCGTCATCTGAATTGGAAGAACAACTGAAGTTTTTCGAAAATTTAGAGATTCCTTATAATCGAGATAAAAAAGCGGTTTGGGATGAAATGACAAAAAAAATAGAAGCGATACCACCTCGTAAAATTGTGCCGCTTATTTGGACAAGAATAGCGGTGGCAGCAGTTTTGATAATGACATTTAGCGTCGCTTTTATGCGTTTTTATACCACAACAATAACCTGTGAAAGGGGAAGGCATTTGGCGTATACTTTGCCTGATAATTCTACTGTACAATTAAATGCAGCATCCACGATTAGTTTTGCGCCTTATTGGTGGTCTTTCCAACGTCAGGTATCGTTAGAGGGAGAGGCATTTTTTGAAGTAGAAAAGGGGAGTAGTTTTATTGTGGCTTCAGAATTGGGATACACAGAAGTATTAGGAACTAGTTTTAATATTTATGCAAGGGATACGGCTTATGTTGTCTTTTGTAAAACAGGGAAAGTTGGTGTACACACCACTAAAGACGATCAGTCTCTTATCTTGACACCTAGTGAATTGGGACTCTTACAAAAGGATGTTCTGAAAAAACAAACGGCTATAGATGCGACGATAAGCATTGGTTGGCTCAACAATAAATTCCTTTTTGATAATGTTAATTTGGTTCGAGTGTTAGAAGAATTAGAACGACAATATGATGCTAAGATTAATTATGAAGGGGTCGTTAGTCCTGATTTGATGTATGGAGGATTTTTTGACAAAACAGAAAATATAGACACTGCCTTGGAAATGATCGGTGCTAATTTTGGTTTTTCTTTTATTAAGGTGCAGGAGAATTTATACAATGTAGAAATCAATTCTTAAAATCGTGGACTTAGATTAAAAGGTTAAATATATCGTATAATTCATAAGATTTGTAGATTACTTTTATTTTGTAAACGTTTATTCAAAAAATAGACTGCACACTCACAAACATAGTACGTAATTAACTGGTGAAATTTATAAGTAATGGAATGAGTTTTGTAGGGGGAAAAGATAAATTTCCTGCCACATACATTTGTTCGTGATAACGTCTAATATACAAATAATTAAGGGTTGTCTGTTGCACTAATTCTTAGAGTAAGGAAATGATTTGCCAGCAATTAGTACAATAGAAAATCTAAATAATTAGTCTACACCATTGAGTCCATTATCTATTAAATTTGCCGTTGTATTTAGTGTGTTGGTAGCATATCAGAGTTATGCACAGCAAATCTACGTACAGGCAGAAGCAAAGCCGCTAAATCGCCTGCTCAAAAACTTGCATCGCAATTATGGAATTCAAGTATCTTTTAATGCGCAATTGTTAAGTAAATGCTTAATTACGGTAGATCGAACCTTTGATTCTCCCTCTGAAACATTGAATTATTTAACAAAGGAATGTAATTGTAAGTATAAAAAAATAAATGGTGTATTTGCAATTCTAGCAGTACCCCAACCCCCTAAAAAACCGATTAAAGCTCGTTCCTTTAGCTATCAAGGACAAATCAAAGATGGAACGAATAGCGAAAGTTTACCTTTTGCTGCGATTCAGATTAATCATATTAATCTTACTACAGATGTAGAAGGCAATTTTTCCTACCATTCTAAAGATAGCGTAGTGAGGTTAACCGTTTCCCATTTAGGTTATTTTACAATAGATACTTTGATTGCTCCGTGCAATCGGTTGAGGATAGATTTGCGCCCTTCTATTTCTGAATTGCAAGAGATTACGGTTTTGTCCACTAAAAAACTGAAGATTATTAATACGGAGCAAAAAACGGGACTTTCAAAACTAAATAATACCCAAACTCCCTTTTTGCCTGGTAGTACCAACAATAGTCTTTTTTCTTTTTTGAGGTTACAGTCTGGAATTTTAGCATCGGGCGAACAAACCAAGGATTATATCTTGTGGGGATCTTACAAAGGGCAGACAAACATTCTATTTGATGACATTACTATTTTTAATACAAGTAGCTATAACGACCAAATAGGAACGATCAACCCCTTGTTTATTAAAGATATAGAAGTATTAAAAGGAGGCTATAATGTAGATGTTGGAGACCGAGTAGGTGGAGTGGTGAATATAACTAGCAAGTCGGGGCAAATAGATACTTCATTGTATCAAATAACAGGAACACAACAATTATTTAACGGTTATGCGAATATAGGATTAACGCAGCGATCCAATTTGCAAATAGGAGGGAGACTTGTTTTTCCTAATTTACTACAAATTTCTTCTCAACCTCTGTTAGAGCCTTTTTTGCTTTTTGGAGATATAACGGGAAAATACAGCCATCGATTTGATAATGGCGATGATTTGAGTATTACTATGCTAGGAGATTTAGATTATTCAGACGTTCGTAAAGAAGTCCAGTTAGATAGCCAAGTTATTAATAGCTTGAATTTTAACCAACGAAGGATGAGTAATTTGGCAGGAGGTTCTATTAAGTATGCTAAAAGGTGGCTAAAAGCAGGAGTTACAACAGCTAAAGTTATTTATTCTCAATTTCAGTCAGAATACACTACAGGACTATTTATAGGAGATTCGACGGCAAATGTTTTTTCAGAAAAAGTAACCAATGGTATTTCAGAATTAACAATCCGAGCCAATCACCGTTTACCAACATTTAAATACAATAGCCTATCTGCTGGTCTTTATATGGTTTATAACCGTTCTAATATCAAGCACAGTCTCATCAAAGAATTAGCAAGTGTTGCAGAACATGGCGTGCGATTTGGACTTTACCTAAAGGATGAAATCAGTTGGTCTAAATTTTTGGTATTGCGCCCTGGGCTTAGAATTGACGTGCCGCTTCAAGCGAATGCTCGTCCTTTTGTACAACCCCGTATAGAGGTACTAATTTCACCAGTTCCTCAATGGAAAATCAATTTGGCATATGGGATTTACAATCAGTTTATTACCGAAAATGCCTTAGTTGATCCTTTTAGGAATTATACTTATCATTGGTCGGTTACAGACGATCGACTGATTCCTGTTCCGCAAGCAATGCATTATGTGACAGGGGTATCTTGTCAATATCGGTTTTGGAGTTGTCGGCTAGAAGGTTATTATAAAGCTTTAAGTAATGTCTTTCAGTTTGGGAGGGATGAAACAACGGGAGGGCTAACAACATTAATTGGAGAAGGAGCCAGTTATGGTTTGGATTTGAAGGTAGCAGCACATTTTAAGAATCAGCGAATTTGGGCAGCCTATACATTGAGTAAGTCGGATGAAAAATTTGAAACGCAATTGTTAAATAGGGCACCACACGATCAACGGCATGAATTTAAAATTGCAGGAATGTTTAATGTAAAATCTTTCTTTTTTTCTGTTAATTATGTATATGGTAGCGGTTTCCCAAATACTAAAAACCTAACTTCTCAACAAAATATAAAACCTTATAGCCGCCTAGATCTTGGTTTCTTATATAAGTTAGAAATGGATCGCTTGAACATTGATTTTGGTTTGTCATTGCTCAATTTATTAAATACGGCGAATGTTCGATACAATAATTTTGTGAACTTTCCTGATGATACGAGCGAGTATTTAGAGGGAATTCCTTTGACTCCAACGTTGTTTATGAATTTTAGGTTTTGATCCCAAAAAGAGACCATTAGAAGTAGATTCTAATGGCCTCCTAATCTATATCAAATATAAGTTATCTAACTTCTAGAAGGGTAGGTGCCTTGTAAGGCAATGATATAATTGATACAAGTAAACGGTTGCATATTAGTATGAGGTTGGGTTCCACCTGTATTCTGAACCATACCACTATTCATGTAAACATGACCAGAAGTACTATTCGAATACTCGCTGTCAAAAGCACCTGTATTGGCCAAAAAATGATCGTTAGGGGCATTGCTATTGCCTTCAAGTCCTACGGCTACAATATTGTGACTGTGTGCAGGTATTTGACTGGTCATTAAAACAACATCTTCCGTTCCTCCTCGTTCCCCTAAGTCACGTGGAGTCAATCCAGCACCAGTACCAGGATGCATCGCAACACGACCTCTCAAATCAGGTAATGCAAAGGTTGTACGTCCATCACCACCATAAATAGTACCTAAAATAGAAAATAAAGCGGAATTTTGGTTTATAGGTAACAATTGGCCGTCACAAAATGCCCAGCCTCTAGGGGCAAAATTACCTGCAAACATAATGATTTCTCCAATAAAAGGATCCATAGTTTTTTAGTTTAAGTTAAACATTATAAGGAATTGTGTAGTAGTTACATAAGTGCAATAATACGTGATAAGGAAACGTACTATAGATACCGCACAAAATTATTGATAATAATGTTTATTGGTTAAGAATAGATAAACGCACTAGCTGCGAGAAGGAAAAACACCTTGCAATGCAATAATATAATTGACACAAGTAAACGGTTGTATATTGGTGTGGGACTGTCCTCCACCTGTATTCTGAACCATACCACTATTCATAAGAACATGACCAGAAGTGCTATTCGAATATTCGCTGTCAAAGGCACCTGTGTTGGCCAAAAGACGACTAGTAGGGTCATTGCTATTGCCTTCCAGTCCTACGGCAATAATATTGTGATGATGTGCAGGTATTTGGTTGACGGTTAGCGTAACAGTTTCCTGTCCTCCTCGCTCACCTAACCTGCGTGGAGTTAAGCCAGGACCATTGCCTGGATGCATTGCGACACGACCTCTCAAATCAGGTAATGCAAAAGTAGTACGTCCATCACCACCATAAATAGTACCTAAAATAGAAAATAGGGCTGAATTACTTGAAATAGGAAGCAATTGTCCATCACAAAATGCCCAGCCTCTGGGGGCAAAATTGCCACCAAACATAACGATTTCTCCAAGAAAAGGATTCATAGTTTTGAATTTTAAATGATAAGATAATTATATGTATAGATATATGTATATTAGCCCTAACTGTAACGGTTACAGTAGCGCAAAAACGTAAGCAAAGTAATTGTGTGTAATTTTACTGCTTGATAGAATGTATTAATAATACTCTAAAATAATTTACCTTTTGTCAATTGAACTGCAAAGGGACAATTGCCTGCATTAGATATGGTATAGGTGGTATCGTTATTTTTTTTGATACTAGGAGACGCTGATGCTAGTGAGGCATTGGTCTTTGTATTGGTTAGAGAAAGCGATAAGTCAATATCTAGCTTCTCTGTTAGTTTTATGGTAACAGAATCGGCATAAAAGAGCCCTTCAATAACGTAATTAAGTTTTAACTCTTGGTTGTATACTTTTTTATTGGCACTACTTTTTAATGCTTCCAAACCTTGAGAGAGTTCACTTCTTACATTTCCTATTAATCGTTTAGCCTTAATCTTTGAAAATTCAAAACTAGCTACTTTACTGGCATCTACATGGTTAGATAAATCTAATCCAAGGATGGGAATTTTTAGATCGCCACTACCTATAGTAGAATTGTTCATGATTAAATCAGGAAAACTACCATCTGTGAGCGGTATGGCTTTAAGTTGAGTTTCAATCGCTGCAATTTTAGCCTCATCCCAGCCCAATTTCTCAGCAATAGAATAGTTTAAAAAAGTAAGCGTTCTATTAAAGATGCCTTTGTAATGCATCATTTCACCTAAGCTGACATCTGCCGTGGAGTAGGGAAGCAACTCAATACCATATTGGTCCTCAAATTCTTGTTGGGTAAGTTTTGCCATAGTAGTTTAATTTGGTTTTGGGGGAATGGCTAGATAGTTACCTAACAAAAATAACTTTTTTTACAAACTAAAAAAATAACTATGGGATAAAGTTTATTTTTTTTTAAAATCAGATGAGCGTTATTTTTTTTACAGAAGCGTTTTATTATCAGTCGTTTTTCTTTTTTGTAAACCTTTTAAGTAAGTAGGCAGAGAGGGGAATGAGGTTAATACATGGCTAAAATTTAGAAGTATTGATTGTTCAGCCAATAAACTAACCTTAGAGAGCTCAAAATTGAATTAAAGTAGGGTCTTGGGAATTATATTGTATCGGAATGAACGATTGGTTTTTGTATTGCTCAAAAATGCGTTGGCTTACCTCTATGTCTTTGACAATGAGTGTGCTTGAGAGGGTGTGAGTTTCTTGGTTGCTAGGGAGGAGTGTACTCGAAATTAGTGGAGAAGCTTCATCAACAATTGGAAAAAGTTGTTGTAAGGCTAAAATACAGTCTTGATGTTGAGCCTGAATGGCGATTTCTAAAGGGGTCTTATGCCTCTTGATTTCTATGGAATAGGTTAATAAAAGGGAGTGCTTCTTTTTGAAAAAGCCAATAGAGCGTTTTTGAGGAAGTGAAATCCTTGCAATTGTTCTTTTCCACTTAGGGCTGTTCATTCGACAAATTTTTAGTGATAAATCAATATTAAAATTCTGGTTCTTTGACAACTCTATCACGAAGTAAATCGTGTGGTAAACACTAAAAAGGGTAAGCTTTTAACTACTTTTTAGCTTCGCTGCTAGGCATCCCCGTTGGTACACCATACCACAAACTGCTCGTGCACTACGTTTATGTGGTTTAGAAGAGAGTAATAGGTCGTAAGTCGTATGTCCTGTATTTACAGGAACTAAGCATACGACTTACGACCTATTACTTATAACAAAAGTAGTAATAAGCAGGCAAGATAGTTTACGATTTTACACAATTTACTACGTGAGCCTACGGGGTGTCAAAGAACCAGAATTATTTACTTTCAAACCAAAGCGGGCTATCATCTTCAGGGTCTCCATTATAATTAATGGTAATCTCATCTCCTGGGGTAATGGTTCGTAATGCATAAATAGACAAGGTATTATTTTCCATGTCTACATTATAATAAGCATTAGGCTTAAATGAATGGTTGTAAATACTTCCATAGCCCAAAGCAAGTGCTCCTGCATCTAAATTGGTACCCCATTCAAAATAATAATCGTTAATTATAGTAGTTTGCAAGGCCACTATATCATTTTTGGGAAGGTATAGAATTGGACAAATCTCAATAATACTGCCAGCATTAATTTTTGCTCCTGTAAAAACCCCCTGCCCATGTAAGGTACTATGGGCTACAAAAATGTGAGGAATTTGTTGACTCATGGTTGAGTAAATTTCTAAATTCGTGTACCAAACATTCTGTATTTTATGTACACAAATGGATTGAACAACGGAATAACAAAACGTATATGACTTACGTTTTTTAATGACTGGGTAAAGATATTATTTTCGGTTTTTTTTGAAAAAAAAAGAATTAAAATTTTGAAAAAAAATAAAAAATTAACCCAAATCTAGGGGCGTAGAAGTTGTTGGTAGCAATCTGCCAATTGTTTACTTAGTTTTTGTGGATGAAACATTTGATGTGCATATTGGTAGCCTTTTTCTCTCATAGAATTGGCTAAATCTGGATTGTTAAGCACTGTTTTAATTGCTTGTGCAAGCCCCCGATCATCTATAGGGTCGATATAAATGCTATTGGGACCACCTGCTTCCTTAAGAGCAGAAGTTTGAGCTGTAATAACAGGTGTTTTGCTGAGTAGAGCCTCTACTACTGGCAAGCCAAAGCCTTCATAAAAAGAGGGATAAACGAGTAGTTCGGCATTTTGATAGATCGTTTGTAGCTCATCATCAGCTTTTAAATCATGAATCCAAATCACCAAATGTTCTAATTGCATTGCTTTAATTAAAGCCAATACTTCTGTTTTATACTGTTTTCCATTGCCAACCACAACAATGGGCAATTGAAGTGCTGTAGGCAAGTATTGATAAGCTTTAATTAGTAATTTTAAATTTTTGCGTGCCTGAATGGTTCCTACGGATAAGATATATTGATTCGGGATTTTATACTGTTTTAAGATAGCATCCTGTTTGGGGGATTGGTTTAGTTGATAATACAAGGGTTGACAAGCTTGGTAAATAACCTCAATTTTATGAGATGGAATAGCATAAAAACGCATAATATCTGCCTTAGTATTTTGACTAATGGCAATAATTTTATCTGCATGTTTGCAACTGTATTGAAATTTCCAATTGTAGATTTTTCGGTTAATCCATGAATAGGTCTCAGGCTGTGTTTTGAAGATTAAATCATGAATGGTTACCACGGTTTTAATCTTGCTTTTGGAGATGCTAAAGGGGAGTTCGTGACTCAAGCCATGGTACAACTCTATTTGATCTTTGTGGAGTTGTTTTAAAATAGAATAGCTACGCCAAAAACTTTTGAACCATACTTTAGGAAGAAAGACGTTAAAGAATTGGGAATTGAAAAAAGGTTTTGTTTGAGGGTGATTGTTTGCTTTTGGGCTATACAAAAAATAATCGTTGGAAGGCTGGTATAAAGATAAATTTCGAACAAGTGTTCGGCTATAATTTCCCAAGCCCGTAAAATTACAAAACAATCGTTTGGCATCAAATCCTATTCGCATATCAAGCTAAAAGTTCATCCAATAAATTCATATCATAAAATACGGTTGCCCCTGCTGCTGCTAGCGTTGATGCGGTTCTACTCGATGCATAACCAAAAACCTCAAAACCACCTGCTTTAGCTGCTTGAACACCTGCTAGGCTATCTTCTATTACAGCGCATTCTTGCGGCTCAAACCCCATGGTTTTGGCTGCATGTAAAAATAAATCAGGGGCAGGCTTCCATTTTTGAATATCATAAGCACTAAATAAATTCCCCTCAAAAAAGTGACTTAAATTGAGTAAGCCCAAATTGAGTTTTATTTTTTCAATTGGCGCATTAGAAGCTACACAGCGAGGTAGCGTCAATCGTTGTAGCAGTTGGTCAATGTTGGGGATTGCTTTAAGATCTGTTTTAAACGCTTGATAAGTTCGACGCCTATAGTTATTTATAATGTCTTGGGGGAGAGGTTTTAGTGCGTTTTTTTGGATGTAGTCAAAACAATATTGTAGCGATTGTCCTGAAAATTGATTAAGCGCAAAAGGCATTTCCATCTTATATCCAGCTTCTTGTGCGATGTCCATTAGTACTCCAATAGAAGTTGCTTCACTATCGACCAGCACTCCGTCGCAATCAAAAATAATGCATTTAAATCTCATGAAAAATTGTATTACAGTGTCGTTAACCAATATTTATAATATCCAAAGAATTCTCGAAAGATAGAATAGAAATCTCGCAATTCAAAATAATCAGCATGGACACCTTTTACTTCTGCAAAACCTACTTTTTGAAAGGCTAATTTGCTACGGCTAATGTGGTAATATTGGCTCACTACCGTGATGGATTGAAAAGGGAGTTGTAGTGCTCGTACATTTTGGGCGGTTGCTGCGGTGTTGTTTCCATCGTTATCAATTATAATTGCTTTTTGAGGAACGCCCTGTTGAATAAGGTAATCGGCCATTACGTTGCCCTCCCAATGTCCTTCTTTTCCTAGTCCTCCACTTACCACAAGGTATTGGCATTTTTGGTTTTGATATAATTCTAAGCCTTTGTCCATCCTGCTTTTTAGACGAAGAGAGAGGCTGCCGTCTTCATGAACTTTATTCCCTAAAATAACAACAATATCACTATACCCTTCTTCGTCAATTAAGCCATCACCTACAATGAGAATAGAATGAATTATAAAAACAATACATAACAATCTTATTATATGTTTTACTTTTTGTTTCATTGTTGTAGTTTTTTTTAATAATACATTTTTAACTTTAATACTCCGTTGTTTTTTTGCTTCTTTATAAAAAAGTAAAAAAAATATTGTACTAAATTGATTATTACATGAGTTAGCAAAGCTAGGTTATTAGATAATTAGTGTTCTAGGTGGTGAGATTGTATCATTTTGCTAATCAACTGCGTAGCACTCATGTGATAATCGAATACAAGTTTGAACGAAGTAGTGTAACGTAGGAAGCAAACCCCAAAGATCTAGCCGACATGGACTATTCACCTAATATAAATAACATAATGAGATATTGTAATAACCTAGGTCCAATAATTGTATTAATGCTCTTATTAACAAAAAGTTATGGGCAAGAGATGGACTCCTTAGTGATTGATAAACACGCAGACTGTGATAATCGATTAACGATAAAAACCCAAAAAATAGTTGGTCCAACTACTTCCCCTAAAGGATATGGAAAGGAACTGGAGTTTGAAGGCAATGAAAAAAATAGCCTTCATTTTATAGAACAAGAAAATAATACGGTATGGTATCAGTTCGAAACCAAAACAAGTGGACAGTTAATTTTTGAATTAGAACCTTTGGATAGTCTTAATGATTATGATTTTGCTTTGTATAAATATACAGACGATAATTTTTGTGAATTGGTGGAACAAAAAGAAATACTGCCCATTCGAACCAATTTTTCTAGAAACAAATTGGAAATTGCTGGAAAAACGGGCTTGGCACTTTCTGCTCTGAATGAATGGGTTGGTGCAGGTGTACAGCCAGCTTACAGTAAAGCCGTAAGGGTTAATCCGCAGGAAATTTATGTCTTATTGGTCAATAATGTTTATGCCAATGGGAAAGGGCATACATTACATTTTAACTATTTCGAAAACATGCGCCTAGATGGTCAAGTTGTTGATGCTGATGGGGCTGCCTTGGGGGCCAATATTACCTTGACGAATACAAAAACGGGGGATGTGGTTGCTCAAACTATTTCTGATTCTGTGACAGGAAATTATAGTTTGGTTTTTGATTTGCCAAAAAGCCAAGCACGGGATCCCTTGCACGTAGAGGTTTTCAAAAAAGATTATTTTTTCTTTGATACCCTTATTATGGCTTCTAAGCTAACAGCGGACATGCGTAATGTGAAATTAAAAACGCCCATCAAAAAAATCAAAAAGGGGGCAAGTTTTGTTGTTAGTAATATTCTATTTTATGGAGATTCTCCAAAACCATTGCCCAAGGCACTGTTAAGCATAAAAGCGTTATACAAAACAATGGAACGCAACAAAAAACTTAAAATCAGCATAGAAGGACATACCAACGGTTGTGATAGAGGGGAAGACTTTGCTCTTAATTTATCCCGTGCTCGTGCTGCTACCATTTATAATTATTTGGTAGAGCAGGGAATCGATAAAGATCGTCTATCTTCAATAGGCTATGGTTGTAAACATCTATTGCATGATACAGGTGGGCGTTTGGCACACTTAAATAGAAGGGTAGAAATAGAGATTGTAGAGTTGTAAGGTTCTATGAACAAGATCTTTTTAGAACATAATTTAGGGCTTTCATAACATAAAATTGTGTATGGACAAGGATAGCGACATCTTTGAGAATGAATATTCTTAGATACAAAACGAAAACTGTAAAGATGATCGAATTATCCAAACTATCAATAATAACTAGTTTATTGTTCTTGTTAATAAATTATCAGGCTAGTCAAGCCCAAACACCATCCAATACTAGTATTGCTACAGCTAAGGTTGTGAATACTTTTCCGTATACAGATGCCAATGTGAATACTTCCTTGGGGGGCTCCAATACGGGAATGCAAGGGGGCTGTATTGCTGCTTGCTGCTCTACAGTGGTTTATCGAATCGAAATTCCACCTTATCCTGGAACATTGAGAGGAGATATGAGTTCTTACCAACCACTTGCAGGATCTATGTTAGGCTATATTTCTAGTGTACCTAATCCTACTAACAACAACCAGTTAACTTTTTTGCCTCGTGCGGGAAATTTTTGTGGTTTTAGAGATACATTGCAAATAGGACGTACAGGAAATATTTACTTTCAAGGTGGAGAAGTGTTTTATGTAATGGCTTTTGGTTATAACAATCAGACAGGGCAAGGGGTAAATACAAATTTTACCTTTGATTACATCCCTGAGTGTCCAGCAGGTTATGTTTGTCAATATCCTACCATAGAAATTTGTGACAACAATGGTTATGTAGGCCCAACGGGTACCTTGTTAAATACAAGTGGGGTATACACTGACACTTTAGTAGGAACAGGAGGGGCAGCCGATACCATTGTTCAGACAACGTTGACGATTAATAACATGGCTCTAGTGCAGGATACCTTAAAAGATGAGACCTTGTGCCCTGCTACGGATACGTTAAGACATACTGCTTATACCGAGTATGTTTCTTATGCTGATTTTGATAAAAACAATAGCGATTGGGTCCAAATAAATAGTGTTGCGAATGATATTGCAGGAACCAATCGCTCGGCATTTATGTGGATCAAGCAATCAACACAGGTAACAGGATCTTCTCAGCAGTTGTTGGCGATTAATACCAGCACTGGTGGGAATGTCTGTTTGATGCAAATAGGAACCAATGAAGAATTTGGCGTTTACGATGGTTCTAATAGTCGTTATTCGGGAGTTGTAGTAACCGATGGACAGTGGCATTATGTTGGGTATACCTATGACGAAAGTAGTAATTTAACCAAATTGTATATAGATGGGGTTATGGTTCGTTCGTATGTTAACGCTCAATCTGTGGCTGCTAACCATCAAATTTCACTAGGACAGGAGTTTGATAGTGGCAACTCAATGGGAAATTTCTTTGAGGGGCAAATGACAGAAGTAACGATATGGAACGAGGTGCTAGATTCTGCTGATGTTGCTGTGTTAATGGATGCTCCTGTTATGATTAACCATCCTAAGTATACTCATCTGAAAGCGCATTACCCTATGATGGTAAATTGTGGTGATAATAGAACTCAGGTAGTTGATTATAGTGGCAACAATAACAATGGTATTGCTGCTGCTGCTAGTATTCAAGTCTTGTCAAATTTGGAGCAAATTAGTGGGTTTAATGCCGCATCTTATTATTCAAAAGAATGGTCTGCTAATGGAACTCCACTTTCTACGGCAGCTACTTTGGAGTTGACCTCATTTTCTATGGGGACTTATGAATTGGAATTGGAACGAGATTATTTTTCAATTAGTGACGATTGGATGGTTTCGATGTCTTCTATTTGTTGTACCAACACAACAGGAAGCATAACAGAAGTGGTCTGCGGAAGCTATACAAGCCCAAGTGGACAGGTATATACGACAAGTGGAACATACATGGATACGATTCCGAATGCGAGCAACTGTGATTCAATACTAACGCTCAATTTAACAGTAAATAGCAGCACAACAGGAAGTATAACAGAAGTGGTATGTGGTAGCTATACAAGCCCAAGCGGACAGGTATATGCAACAAGTGGAACATACATGGATACGATTCCAAATGCAAGCAACTGCGATTCAATACTAACGCTCAATTTAACAGTAAATAGCAGTACAACAGGGAGCATAACAGAAGTGGTATGTGGCAGTTATACAAGCCCAAGCGGACAGGTATATACAACAAGTGGAACATACATGGATACGATTCCAAATGCGAACAACTGCGATTCAATACTAACGCTCAATTTAACAGTAAATAGCAGCACAACAGGAAGCATAACAGAAGTGGTATGTGGTAGCTATACAAGCCCAAGTGGACAGGTGTATACAACAAGTGGAACATACATAGATACGATTCCGAATGCAAGCAACTGTGATTCAATACTAACGATTAATTTAACAGTAAATAGCAGCACAACAGGAAGCATAACAGAAGTGGTATGTGGCAGTTATACAAGCCCAAGCGGACAGGTATATACAACAAGTGGAACATACATGGATACGATTCCAAATGCGAACAACTGCGATTCAATACTAACGCTCAATTTAACAGTAAATAGCAGCACAACAGGAAGCATAACAGAAGTGGTATGTGGTAGCTATACAAGCCCAAGTGGACAGGTGTATACAACAAGTGGAACATACATAGATACGATTCCGAATGCAAGCAACTGTGATTCAATACTAACGATTAATTTAACAGTAAATAGCAGCACAACAGGAAGCATAACAGAAGTGGTCTGCGGAAGTTATACAAGCCCAAGCGGACAGGTATATACAACAAGTGGAACATACATGGATACGATTCCGAATGCGAGCAACTGTGATTCAATACTAACGATCAATTTAACAGTAAATAGCAGCACAACAGGAAGCATAACAGAAGTGGTATGTGGCAGTTATACAAGCCCAAGCGGACAGGTATATACAACAAGTGGAACATACATGGATACGATTCCGAATGCAAGCAACTGCGATTCAATACTAACGCTCAATTTAACAGTAAATAGCAGTACAACAGGAAGCATAACAGAAGTGGTATGTGGTAGCTATACAAGCCCAAGCGGACAGGTGTATACGACAAGCGGGACATACATGGATACGATTCCGAATGCAAGCAACTGCGACTCAATATTAACGATCAATTTAACGGTTAGTACAATACAACTAGGAGTAACCCAAAATGGTATTAATCTTACAGCAGACGAAACAGGGGCTATTTATCAATGGCTAGATTGCTCTAACGGAATGCAGGCCATTAATGGAGCAACTAGTCAAACATTTATAGCAACTTCCAATGGAGATTATGCGGTAGAAATTACTAATGCTGACAATTGTGTTGATACCTCTGCTTGCATAAATGTTACAGGGCTATCAATAAGCGGCACCCAAACTACAGATGTATTTAAATTGTATCCTAACCCGACAACGGGGAATGTTATACTTGATTTAGGAGGCTTAGAAGATGCTATTTGGGTAAATATATACGATTTAGCAGGCAAGCAAGTCTTTAGCCAAGAATTTGCTACAGCGAGCTTATTTAATGTTGAAATAGACGCCTTATCTGGTGTTTACTTGCTAGAAGTATCTACCGCAAGTGGAATAAAAACGACCTTAAAATTAACTAAATTATAGTTGTTATTACTCCGCTAATTTTGCAAAGGTTTGAATGAGTAGTAATTGCTGCTTGTTCAAACCTTTTTGTTTATGAAATAAAAAAAGACCCATTTAGAAAACGAAGTTGTTTAAAAATGTTGTTGATTTTCGAGGTCAAAGCTAGTAGTTATCGGGCAAAGCTCGTTTTTTGTTTCGTAGCTGGAAGCTACGGGGCTAAAAATAGCTGCCGATCCGATGGCTGCTATGGTTGGATCGCAGGTGTTAAGATCATTTTTAAACAACTTCAACATAAAATTTAGGATAGAATGTATTTAATGCTTAAAAAAAGAATACCTTTGCAGTCTTAATTTTTTACCATTAAATGCAATTCACTAATGTTTCAGAAGCTTAAGGTTATAGAAGATGCCTCAACTTATATAGTAGTTAATAAACGAGCAGGATTAATTACAGAGCGGAATCCTTTTGAGATTATTACGGTAGAGTCTTTGGTGGAAGAGTATCTAACAACAGGGAATAGAACCCCCTATTCTTTAGATCGAAATCAAGTTGCTCAGAACAAAGGGAAAAAGAACTTTAAGGCACCCACAAAATCTAAAAACGCAGCTTTTGTAGGAATTGTACACCGTTTGGATCGTGTGACGAGTGGAACGATGGTTTTTGCTAAAAAGAAAAATGTACTCAAAAAACTCAACGATCAAATTAGCAACCGAAAAATTAAGAAAACCTATTTGGCGATTGTTGAAAATAAACCTCCTCATCCAGAGGGAACGTTGCGACATCAATTGGTTAAAAACCAAAAAGCGAAGCGAGCAGATATTTTTAAAAACCCCAGAAAGGGGAGCGTAGAATGTACCTTGTCCTACGCTTTGCTAAAATCCAGTGCTAATGGACATTTGTTGCGTATAGAGTTACAAACAGGGCGTTTTCATCAAATTCGAGCGCAATTAGCACACATAGGTTGCCCAATTATTGGAGATGAAAAATATGGAGCGACCAAAAAATATTTGCCCTTAGCAATCTGCCTTCATGCGTGGAAATTGCAGTTTCGTGACCCTGCTACCAATGAGGAAGTTGCTTTTGAAGCAGATGTTCCTAGAACGAGGTTTTGGCAAGATTTCTCACATATTCTATAACCTAGTTTTAGCAGAGGATAGATAACATTTAATTTTTTCTTTTTGGGTAGAAAATAATACGGATTGAGTAGATTTTGTACCCAAAAATTCTTTTTCTTTATTGCGTACTACTTAAGTACGTTAATAGGATTGATTTGCTGTTATTATATGATTTTATGTTATTGGGTTGGTAGTTATTGTTTAATGAATTTTGTTTTTGAATAATTATTAAAAAATGTATCTGTTAAAATTTATACATTGTTTTTTTTTGACTTTTAAAAAACGAATTAAATCTTTAAATTAAAACTTGTCCCATTCTGTCCTAAGTAACTAAGCAGAATTTTCACTATGCTAATATTCGTGAGGTGCAATGCTTTGTTAGTGGTTAAATAAGCCGAAAAGCAAAGTTGTAGCCATCGTTACAGCGAGTATTTACGACACTATTAGGTGTACCAAAATTGCTTAGATTGGCAATCATTAGTTGTGCTTAGTTACTCAATTCTAATTTTTATTTTTAACCTATTTATTAACGAAGCAATCGCTATTGCTGAAAAAATCCCCCAATGAAAAAAAATTTAGAACCTGTTATATTTTTTTTTGTTATATTTTTTTTGATAACAAATGTATTGTATGCACAACCCAATAAACAATATTACTGGAAAGGAAACAGTGGTGATTTTAATGACCCAACCATGTGGTGGGTAGATGGTTTTGGTAGCGGAACGTCAGCTACACAAGCTCCTAACTCCACAAACTCCGTATTTTTTACAGCGGCAGCATTTAGTACCCCCAATATTACCATTACAATCAATGCCAATTCAAATTGTGATAGCATGATTTGGGACAATGCGATTTTAGTTGCGAATACGCCTACCTTAAGTGGAAATTCTAGTGTAAGTATAGATGTTTATGGCTCTTTTGGATTAGCGACTAATTTGGACGTTCAATACCAAGGAATGCTTCGGTTTCGTTCTCAGCGAAATGGCATAGAAACAATAGATCCTAAGGGAAAAATGCTTCGTTTGCTCAAACTAGATATTGATGGTTCTGCGAATACAGAATTTCGATTGCTGAGCAAGTTACACGTAGCAGATTTTAACAATAGTCCATCGAATTTTCTTCCTTCACAAGGAGGCTTTATAGAGCTGTTGAGTGGAACTTTAAATACCAATGGACAAGAGGTTTCTGTTGATTTTTTTCATAGTGACAACAACAACTCAGATCGAGGGCTTCTTCTAAATGGTTCTAAAATAACAGTAGATGGTTATCATCTTCAACGGTCTTGGAAACTTGATTTTGATACGCTAACCAATAACTATTCAAACTTTGATGCAACAGGATCGCACCTTATCTTTGATTGGCATAATGGATACAATTGGTTGTCTTTAGGAAAAGGATTGGATTACGACTCCGTTACGATGAAAGTGAACAATGCAAGAGCCCTAAATTACACAGGTGTTTATTGTTATTTAGATATGAACAATAGTAAAAGTTCTTCGATCAATCATTTATTGTTGAACACTAGGTTATACTTTATTTATAGTACCAATAGTTTTACGGTTCACAACCTTTATTTTAAAGACAGAAGGGCTGTTTTTAGTTGGCATACTGCTGGCGCTCCTCATATTTACTTAGAAAATGTAGTTGCCCCAAATCTTTGTGATCATTTTTTCTCAATAGGTCCGATATCTAGTGGCGGAAATTCCATGACGATTCATAAACTCACTCCAGGCACTTTGACCCTGAATAATATTCTTTTGGCAAATACGAATTGTGATGTAACAGGAGGTCGTTCTTATGTAGCGAACAATAGTATTGATGCGAATGGGAATGATCCCAACTGGACCATCAATTCTCCTAGTGCTCGGCAGTTATATTTTAGAGACAATGTAGACGACAACTGGCATACGCTCGGAAATTGGGAAGAAAAAATAGGAGCAACTTTTTCCCCTGCTACTTGTCTACCAACTCCTGTAGATGATGTGTTTTTTGACGCTAATTCTTATTCTACGCATACTTTTGTACGTTTTGATTCTTTAGCTTACTGCCATGATCTGACTTTTGATAACTCTATTAGCGCAGGATCTCAATTGCGATTCTATACGACTTTAAATATGTTTGGAGACTTGAAAGCTTGCCCTAATGTAAGCCTATCGAATATGAGTCAAGGTTATATTTATGGATATGGTACGGCTGATACCATTCAGCTCAATAATGCTACAATGAATGTAGATTTTACCATTATGAAAAATGCAGATTACGAAATAGTAGGGAACTATAAAGCTCCAAATAGAGGAATTCATGCCAGTGGTGCGAGCTCTGTGCTTCGGTCAAAAAGCGATTCGATCTTTTTGCTTAGGTTTTATCCTGGGCATGTAGTCATGGATAGTACACAAGTGTTTATTTATGGCAACGACAGATGGAGCGTTTCTGATCGATCAGGAACTAAGACCTATACAGGAACAACAACGTTCCATTTTCAGCCTGTTAATTATACTGCAATTAATATAAGAACCTTACCCAATGTTATTTTTTACGGTCCTGTTGCCAGTCTTTATTATAGTGTAACCATAGAAGGAGATGTGACCTTTTTGGACAATGGAAATTTTAGCTACTCTTTTTATGGCAATCATGCAACCCAGTCTATTATCAATGTGAGTGGTGCTATGACCTTGTATAATGGTGATATGAATTTGGCAGCGGGTAAGGAATATACCTTTCCTGCTGCTACGGGAAGTACGTTAACAATAGCAGGAGATTTGAATGCCGTCGGAGATTGTGCGGGAGCGATTACCTTGCAAACAAACGGTTATGGAACGGCTACTATTCCCGTTACCATCAATGGCACTGCCAATATAGACTATGCATCTTTGCAGGGGCTAAACAATGCTGCTAATCCTACGATTACAGCGACCAATTCAATCGATGCGGGGAATAATAGTAATATTTCATTTACAACAGGAACAGGCACTACTTTTTATTGGCGGGCACATCAAGATGATGCCACTGATTTTGAAGGCTTGTGGGCAGATCCAGGGCATTGGACGACCAACCCAACGAATTTGGTTGGAGATAGTGCTTGTATTCCTTCTTTATTAGACTCTGTTATCTTTGATGCAAATTCTTTTTCTGCGACTAGTAATGGTTGCGAAGTAATTGGTTCTGCCTATTGCCGTAGCTTAATTTTTCAAGCAGATGCTAAATTAATTGGAACGGGTTCCATTAGTGGTAATATCCCTGAATCGCCCAATAAGATTTATATCAATGAGAGTTTGATGTTGGCAAATGCAATGACTAATTTTGATTATCGTGGAGCCATTCATATGGTTGGTAGTGGCGATATAAACACGAACAATACCATCCTAGAAATTTTTAAGATTGAATTTGATAACGCAACTGGAGTTTGGGAACTTTTGGGCGATTTTGAAATGGATAATTCTTGGACAAGCAGCACTACTTACCGACGATATGGAATCTTTTCTCTAAAAGGAGGAACTTTTAATACCAATAATTATGACCTAACCATTCCTGCCCAATTTGTTGCTACAGGGACTAAGACCAGAACCCTAAACTTAGGAAGTTCTACGATCAATCATTTGTGCAATGGAATGTACTATACCCATTGGTCTGCCCAAACTCGCTATCCTTGGGATGTAAGAACGGCAACAAACTTCACCTTAAATGCAGGAACCAGCCAAGTTGTATTTGCAGACAACCTGACCAACTTCACTTACAGCAAAAACTTTTATATGGGAGATGGGCTTACGTATAATCGAGTACGATTTGAGGATTTGGATGACCCTTCTTATATTCATAATTCTACTAGTTATGGTTATGCAGAATTATTGGGAACAACTTATTTATACAATGATAATGCTTTTGATTCTATCCGAATGGAAGGCGGTCAGTATTATTACTTGGGAGCAGGAAATCAACAAATTCTTAATGCCCCACATGGTAAGTTAATTGCCAATGGCAATTCTGCCAGTTTTGTATTTATCGAATCGACAACATCAGGAGCAACCGCCTACCTGCACAAGCCTTATGGAGCTGCGTTTTGTTTGGATTTTGTAAAAGTCAAAGATATAGAAGGAACTAAAGAAACTAATATGACATTTGTTCCGACCAGTTATCAATTGATACATCCTTTTTTGGAATTCCAAACAGGAGTAAATAGCGATAATATCAATGGCTCTGCTACGGGAATTTGGGCTTTTAATCTACCACCTTTGGTTACACCTCAATTGACAGGATCGGATAGTATTCACCTGTGTAAATACAGTAGCCCTAACTATGCTCCTGTAACAATGACAGGTACTGCTCCTTACTTCTTAGATTATACTTGGACAGACATCAATAGTAATTCAGGATCAAATGTGCTGACGGTAAACGATGATGATAATGATGCTAGTACTCCTTATACTTATTATATGCCATTGCCAACTACTGCCTCAGAAATACAATACCAAATAAAGGTACAAACGTCTAGATGTGGAGAGTTAACAGCAACGACTCCATTAGATATTTGGGTATTCTCGTCGAGTCAAGATACCTTAGTGGATTTTCCTACAACAGCTAGTTGTGAATTAAACAATGAGCCAACTTGGTTTACCTTTATGGACGATATAGAAGGAGAACCTATTTTAGCCTTACGTGATTCTGTCAATTCAACAGACAACCAAGCTTTGGGAATGACCAATGTAGAAGTATTTTTTGATCCTACGATTCAAACTGTTAATTATATGGGAATCAACTATCCTTATCTGGAAAGGCATTGGGATATTGTCCCTGCGAATAATGGTCCTGCTCGGGTTCGTTTGTTTTTTACACAAGCAGAATTGGATCGTCTGGCAGGAAGTACTTACTGGGGGAATCATCCGCATAATGTATCAGGAACGTTAAATCCTGCTACGGATTTGCAATTGCTAAAATATAGCAGTGGAACAATTGGGGTAGGAACTCCTACGGTTTTGCCTTATACGGTTATCCCTATGACGGGAACAGTAGCTGATCCCTTTGATGATGTAACGGCTATTATTGCTTTAGAATTTGAAGTTAGTTCTTTCTCACATTTTATTTTAATTCCTTTCCAAAATATCTTATTGCAAGCGGATCTATCTGCTTTTGATGCACAGGTTATAACAGGAGATCAGGTACAGGTAGATTGGACTGCAAGCAGTGAACAGGAGATTGACTATTATGAAGTAGAGCGTTCGCAAGATGCCATAACAGCAGAAACAGTAGAACAAATTAAAGCAAAAGGATTGTCAAATGTTGCGTATCGTATCATTGATGAAAATGCCTATAGAGGGACTTCTTATTATAGAATCAAGACGGTTGATTATGATGGAAATGCTCGTTATTCTGACTGGAAAGTTGTCAGCATAGAAGGCTGGGATATTGTTCGTGTATTTCCTGTACCAACAGATGATTATTTAACGATTCAGCTTAGTTCCAACCAAAATAGTCGGATAGATTTAGAAGTTTATGATGCATTAGGAACGTTGGTTCATCAAGAAAGAAAATCAATTAGTAGTGCAAATAGCCAACAGCTAAAAATGACAACGAGTCAACTCAGTGCGGGAATTTACTATTTAAAAATTAGCAATAACGAAGGTTATGCACAACAACGAAAATTTGTAGTGCAAAAGTAATCTATTGATTAAATGACTGCTTTTGTGATAGCAAATATTTAATCTACTATTCGTTTTGTTTGGCTACTTAAATAGAGGACGCAAGTTTTTTTTATAACTGCGCAGCACTCGTGAAATAATCGAATAAAAATGCTTTTTTGTTTTTTTAACAAAAAAGCATTTTCTATTAATGGATGAAGTTTTTTATTTTCTACAGAAAATAAAAGCTATATTTGTTTGAAATCCAATGTACTACCAGCTAAAAGTGCAATACTATGAAAAATAAAGATACAGAATACAGCGAAATACAGCAAAGGTTGGAAAATGAGGACAATCTAAATTTATACATCACACTATTGTTATTATTAGCTATGATAATTCCAATTGTAATAGGAATATTGGTGGACGTAGTTTAGTAAATGATTGGTAAAGACTAGTCGCTCCTTGTGATCTATTAGAAATTAGACTCCAATTATGCGTAATTGGAGTCTAATGCTTAAATGGGAAAGCTCAACTTTTAAAAATGGTCAAGCAGAGTAAAAAAATGGCATTACTCTTTGATTACCTTGGTGGTTGTACTACCTTCTTCTGTTTGAATGTTGATAAAATATACTCCTGCTGCCCCCTCTAATGCTAGTGTTGTTGTGGAGCTGTTTTCGAGTTTTTTATTTAGAACAATTTGCCCTGTTAAATTTGTTATTTGAATGTTGGCTTCTGAGTAAACGTTTCCAAAGTCTAGGGTAATACTTTTTGTAGTTGGGTTGGGGTAGACCTTGAGGTTGATTGCTTCGTTTGTAATGCTCGTATTATTCAATGCAACACTGGTTTGGTTGTGAGATAGCGTCGTGCTAAAATTAGCATTCGGAATAGGCACATTTTGAGGACCGCAACTGGTACTAAATGAAGTCCCTGCATCTATGTTGATCCACTGCATGGTAGAATAAGCAGGGTCGTCCACCTCAATACAGCTTAAGTTGGAGTTGTTAACAGCATTAAAGGTTGTAATATTCGTATTATTCCCATTTTTTATATTTAAACTGCTTAAGGTAGAAAAAGAACAATCTACTACTTTTAAATTTGAATTTTGGGTCAAATCTAAGCTAGTTAATTGGGTAGAACCGCAATATAACTTTTTTAAGTCCGAATTTTGGGTCACATTTAAACTACTTATCGGATTATGAGAGCAATATAGCCATCCCAAGTTGGTATTTTGCGTCAAATCTAAGCTCGTAATTGAATTGCCAACACAATGTATCCAATTCAAGTTGGTATTTTGGCTCACATCTAAGCTAGTTAAGTTATTTCTATAACAAATTAACTGTGTCAAGTTGACAAAGGCTTCTATTCCTGTTAAACTTGCGATATTCCGATTCGGACAATTAATTCTCCCTCCAAAGGCAGTAGCCTCAGTAACCTGAATTTCAGTATCACCATTGGTGTTAATCGCAGCGTTGCCCACCAAATAAGCTTTAAAATTAGCATCAGGAATGTTCACAATCGGAGCCGCTCCGTTACAATTGGTACTAAATGAAGTCCCTGCATCTATGTTTGTCCAATTAGCAGTAGAATAGGCAACATTATCCACATCAATGCAGTTTAGGCTGGCATTAAAAGCAGCGTTAAAAGTTGTAATATTCGTATTATTCCCGTTTCTTAAATCTAAGCTATTTAGAGTATTAAAAGAGCAATCTAAAACTTCTAAATTAGAATTTTGACTCAAATTTAAACTGGTAATATCAATTAAAGCACAATTTAGATTTACCAAGTTTGTGTTCTGGCTTAGGTCCAAGCTGCTTATATTACTATTACTACTACAATTAAGCGTTATCAAGTTTGGATTCTGAGTTACATTGATTCCATATAGATCAGAACCTCCACAATCAAGCGTTACCAAGTTCGGGCTCTGAGTCACATTTATATAATATAGTTGATAACAATGAGAGGCGGTTAGAGTCGTCAAGTTAACATTCTGACTTACATCTACGCTATACAAAGCATAATTATGAGAACAATTTAGCGCTGTCAAGTTGACAAAAGCTTCTATCCCTGTGAGGTCTTCTACGCCTAAACTACTACAGTTTATTGTTCCACTAAAGGCAGCAGCCTCTGAAATCTGAATTTCTCCATCTCCATTGGTATTAATCGCAGTGTTTCCGATCAAATAGGTCTTTAAAGCAGCATCAGGGATGTATACAGTTGTGCTACTACTACAATTGCTACTGAAGGATGTCACTGGATCTACCTGCGTCCAGTTTGCTGTTGAATAGGCGACATCATCTACATCAACACAGGTTAGGCTGGAGCAATAGGAGGCGTCAAAATTTGTAAACATGGTATTGTTGCCGTTTCTTAAATCTAAGCTTGCCAACGAATAATTGTTCGAACAATCTAAATAGCTCAATTTCGTATTTTGACTCAAATCTAAGCTTGTCAACGAATAATAATTGGCAGAACAATCTAAATAGTCCAAATCAGGATTCTGACTCAAATCTAAACTATTTAGCGCATTAAAATAACAAGCTAAACCGCTCAATTTCGTATTGTGACTCAAATCTAAACTGGTAAGGTTATTACTCGTACAAAGTAGAATGGTCAAGTTGACAAAAGTTTCTATTCCTGTTAAATCTGTGATGCCTAAATTAGAGCAATCAATCATTCCACTAAATGCTGAAGCTTCGGTAACCTGAATTTCAGTATCTCCATTGGTGTTGATTGCAGTATTGCCCACCAAATAAGCCTTAAAATTAGCATCGGGAATCGTTACGTTTTGGGCAATTAGTTCTGTTTTTCCCAAAAATAGCATTAATAGAAAAATAAATAACACATTTAATAAGTTCATACTGTTTAATTTGTTTAGAATTAGGTAATAATGAGGTTTGTTATGAGGCATTAGGGAATCGAATCTATAGGGCAAAGTATACTTATAGAAGCGGTAAAGACAATTATTCAAACCAAATGGGTAATAAAAATCTTTTGCTTAATGGAGTAACCTCTGCCTATAGTACATTGTTTTTTTGCAAAAATAACGTTCTATTTTAAAAAATAGAATAATATATGTTATTTTTTATGTATATCGATTTAACTCTTAATGCAAAATCAAGAACCTTAGACCTATAAAGTCAATAATACATCAAGCCAAGGATCAATCTAGTTGAGCTTGGCCAATACTACTAATTCTAACAATAAAGCAGAAAATTTTCCTACGATGGAGCGGAAGTAGGGGAGTTGTAGTGCAACAACGAATATAGAAGTGAATAACCTACCCTTTAAGAAACTAATTATAGCTTATTTAGAGGGTAGGTTATGAAATGAATAGAGAAAAAGAAAACTTATTGGGCAATCGTTCCTGCCAAACGGCGCAATTCCCATTCTGACAATTTAGCATTGTATTTAGCGGTAATCACCTGCTTTTGTGCTTGAATATAATTCAACTCAGCTTGTTGGTAATCCAACAAGGTAGCCTGCCCCAAATTATAAGCTTTTGTGGTGCGGTCAAAGCGTTCTTTGCTCAGGTTTACATTGCTTTCTTCTATAGGAATAAGTGCGATGTTATTTTCGTGATTAACATAAGCGTCTTTGACATTTTGTTCGATATCATAACGCACTAAATCCAAGTTCAGCTCTTGATTTTTGATGTTAATTTTATTTTGAGTTTTGGCTCGTTTTACGGCTCCTGCACCATAGATGTTATACGTCAAACCAACATTGATGGATGGGCCCAATGCACCATTGGTTCGCATAATACCAACATCATTTTTGGAACCATTATAACCATAGGATAAGGTGGTGTTGAGTTTGGGGTACAATTCAGTTTGCGTAATTTTGTAATCAAGGTTGGCCTTGTCAATATTCTGTTGAGCAGCCAAAACCATTAAGTTGTTTTTGAGGGCTGATGTTTTGACCGATTCATAGTTGAGCGAGAGGTCTAAATTAGTATTTACCTCGACAATAGCATTATCGGCAACTTCTTCCGTTCCCAATACTTTATTTAATTGTCGGACAGCACGGCGTATGCCCAACTGTAAGCGCAACAATTGTGTGCTGTCGCTATTATAAGTGGTTAGTAAATTAAGGCGCTCTACTTCTGAACCTTGCCCGTATTTTCGTTTAGTTTCAACTCGTTGGAGCTGAATTTTGGTTAGACTAAGTTTTTCATTAGAAATTCTATAATCCTCTTGAGCAGCAGCCAAGTTATAATAGGCTTGAATGACATTATAGATGGTTGCTTCAATTTCCTGTTGATATTTTGTATTGCTCAGTTCTACTTCAATTTTTGATTTTTTGAGCTTATAAACAGGTTTTAAACCATCAAAAATAGTATAGCGTACATTGACATTGGCGTTATAACTTTGAGAAACGGCTGCGGGTTCATTGGCATCAGGAATACCACCCGAAAAGGTGGTATTGGTCATGGTATTGGAGTAAGTATAGCCTGCGGAAAGATCTGCCGTCGGCAAAAAACCTGCTGCCCCTATGGTCGCATTGCTAGCCGCAATTTCAATATTATTTTTAGCAATTTTAATATTAAAATTATTTTGAATTGCCGTTTGAACAAGAGCATCCAACTGGATGGTTTCTTGTGCGAGGATTAGCATAGGGCTACTCAATAAGAGGGCTATAATTATGCTTATTAATTTCATTGTTTATTATTTTTCTTAACGATTATGCTACTTTGATGAATCGTGTGGCAAGGACGGTTTTAATGGTTCTAAAACCGCTGGATATTTAGAGGTCCACACGATTATCAAAGCATGATGATATATTTTTTGCCCAATATAAACTAGTGCCCCTCTACTTCTTCTAGCACACTAGGTTCTACCTCTCTTGGTTGGAGTTTT
Organism: Aureispira anguillae; assembly: GCF_026000115.1. GTDB lineage: Bacteria > Bacteroidota > Bacteroidia > Chitinophagales > Saprospiraceae > Aureispira > Aureispira anguillae. The sequence continues at coordinate 3,824,918 of NZ_AP026867.1, read as the reverse complement.
TCTCCTTCCCAAAGCCAGTGCCAACCCAAACGAATGTTATTGACGACCATGAGTAATGGAGGTAACATCAAAAGCATAATAAAGGTGGCAGACAATAAACCATAAGCCAATGAAACAGCCATTGGTATTACAAACTGTGCTTGTAAGCTTGTTTCGAGAACGATGGGCAATAGCCCTGCAACTGTAGTAACAGAGGTTAATAAAATAGGACGGAAACGAGAAATACTAGCTTGGTATACAGCATCCTTAAAATCCATTCCGTCTTTGAGCAAGCGGTTCATGGTGCTGACCAAGACTAAACTATCATTAATAACCACTCCCGCTACTGCCAGAATACCAAAGAGGGATAACATACTAATGGGCAATCCATGAAGCCAGTGTCCACTAACAACGCCAATAAAGGCAAAAGGAATCAATAAAAGAACAATGGCTGCTTGTAAGAAAGATCGGAAAGTTAGGACTACTGTGAAAAAGACTAATAGCAAAATAATGGGCAACCAGCGTTTCATAGAAGCGGTTGTGTCCCCAGCTCGTTCGCTTTGTCCTTCATAAATAACGTGAACACTAGGATATTGAGCTAGTAATTCTGGTATAATTACATCTTTGGCATGGTTGAAAATTTCTGTTGCAGAAGCATTAGGATCATTCAAGGATGCGCTTACCTCCATTTTTGCCTGATTGTTTACATGGGCAATTTTTAACGCTACTCGTTTTTGTTCTAAATCAATTAGTTCCTTTAATGGATAGGTATTTTGTCCTACTCGAATTTTCATATTTAATAAGTCACTAAAGGAAGCACGTTCTTGATCGGTATAACGCAACCAAACCTTTACCTCATCTGTTCCTCGCTGCAATCGTTGAATTTCATAACCAAAGTATCCTTGTCGAATTTGGCGGATAATGGTCGCTAAGTCAATACCTAACGATTTTGCTTTGGGCAGTAAGTTAATATGAAATTCTAAACCTCCTTTTTGATCGTTGTCTTGAACGTTTTTAAGTCGTTTGTCGGTTTCCAAAATTGCTTTAAAAGCATCTTTAGCTTTACGCAATTCGTTCATATCTTCGCCTACAAATCCCACTTGTACAGCTGCACCAAAGATCGACTTTTGACCATAAGTTAGACTTTCTGCTTCATAGACTTTTCCAACTTTATCTCTTAGCATATTGCCAAAATCAGAACTTAGCATATTCCTAGTTTCGCCATCCAACAAAGAAATAAACAATTGTCCTTCGTTGGGAGATACAGCAATACTGCGTGCAATAGATTGCACTATTTTTTGACCATCTGTACGCTGCTCCGATAGCGTTTCATTTAATTCCCAAGCTGCTTTTTCAATTCTACTTAATGTAGCTTTGGTAACATTGTCTGTTGTGCCTGCGGGTAATTTTAGAGCAACAACAACATTATCTTGATCTACACTAGGAAAGAAAGTAACCTTTACAATGCCACCTTTGACTAAATTTACACACAAGACAAGTGTAACAATCCCTGTTGAAAGGGCAATGGTTTTATTGTTGAGACAAAAACGCAAAATGGGGCCATAAATATTATTTTTTAGAAAATCAAAGAACGCTGTGCTGGTACGTTCCATGATATTTTTTTTGCCCCCTTGTTGCAAATCTTTAGAATGGGCAATATGTGCTGGAAGGATAAAAAAGCCTTCAATCAACGAAAACAATAGGGTAGTGATAACAACAAAAGCAATATTAGACATAAAATCTCCCATTTGTCCCTCAATTAAGAAGAACAACATGAAAAACCAACAAGTTGTTATAACAGCAGAAATAACCGAAGGTAATACTTCCATAACCCCTTCTATTGCTGCCTGCCTTGCTGGAATTCCTTTCTCATATTTTTGAAAAATATTCTCAGCAATTACTACTCCATCATCCACCAAAATTCCAATCACTAAGATCAAACCAAACAAGGATAACATATTGATATTAACCGTAGAAAAAGGCATGATAATAAACATACCAGCAATAGAAATCGGAATACTCAAGGCTACCCAAAAAGCAATTCTTGGTTTTAAAAACAGCCCCAACAGTAATAATACAAGTAAGAAGCCAACCAAACCATTTTTTACCAATAAATCGGTACGTTGTTGAATGCCAATACTCCCATCTCTTAATAAAAAGGCTTCGACAATTGTATTTTCAGCGTTAAATTCAGCAATGAATGCTTTGGCTTCACCAGCCGTTGTAATAATATCCTCGCTCAAGCGGCTCATGATTTGTAGCTTGGCAGCAGGTTTACCATTATAAAATTCACGCTGGGGAACATCCGCCCATTGGTTTTTGATGTCAGCAACATCTTTGAGCAAAATATTGGTTCCATTAGAACTGGTCTGGACAATGATATTCTCCAATTGTTCGGCATAATAAACTTTGTTTTCTGCACGAATGGTAATTTTTGTATTGCCCATTTCTATATTTCCACCTGTCAATTCCACATTAGAACCCTGTACTACTCGAGCAATGTCTGCAAAGGTCAATTGATAAGCATCTAGCGCCTTTTCTCGAATAGCAATTTCAATTTCTTCATTGGGATACCCCGAAACAACAACTTTAGAAATGTTCTTTTTGGCTAATAATTGTTGTTCTGCCTTCTTGGCGAATTCTTTTAAAGTATTTAGATCCACATCACCACTAATCATAATATCAGCGGCAGGGTCTGTTCGTTCTCTTTTGTAGATAACGGGTGTTTCTGCATCATCGGGAAAAGTATTAACACGGTCAATGGCATTTTTGACATCTCCCAAGACATTTTCGATCTTGTAACTGCTGAAAATTTCGATGTTAACAGTAGATAAGTTCTCAACAGAAGTAGAACTTACCTTCTTGATCCCTTCCAGTCCATCAATTTCTTCTTCAATTTTTATGGTAATTCCCTTTTCTACCTCAGAAGGGGAGGCCCCTATATAAGTCGTTTCAATAACGATTTCACGACTTTCTACTCTAGGGAATTGACTTCGTTGAATATTGATAGCAGATAACACCCCAAGAATACCAATTAGCAGTAATAGCACATCTGCTGAGATATGGTATTTTATAAAATATTGAATTGCTTTTTTCATTTATAAATGTTTAAATTTAGTCCGTAAACACGGTTGTGTACTTGCTTAAAGTCAATAGCTGTACATGACTTACTAAATTATAATTATTGTATGATTTGAACGGGCATGCCATTGTAAGCACCTAACACTGCTTGAACAAGAACCTCGGTGTCATTTTTTAAGCCTTTGATATACATTTTATTGTGGTCTACTTTTACAACCTCTATCTCCTGTAGTTTTAATTTGCCATGCTCAATGGTATAGACCTGATTGTTATTAATTAATAATTTTCTAGGCAGTTGCACGACCTCTCCTAATGCTTTGGTGGTAATTTTTCCATTGAGGAACATTCCTTCATTTAGCTTGCTGCTATTGATGGTAATAAAAACCTTTTGAGTTTGAGTTTTTTCATCAATAGACTTTCCGAATCGAGCAACTGTACCAGACCAAGTTTCGTTGGTTGCTTCCGAGTAAAGGGTAACTTTATTACCTCTCTTAAAAAATTGTACATCGTATAGCGAAACAGTAGCTTCCAGTTCGTAGCGAGAAGGGTGGGTCAGTTCGCCAAGTTTTTGACCACTTCTAACCAGTGCCCCTTCGTAGGTAGAGGCATTGCTGAGAACACCATTAAAAGGAGCATAAATTTTGTATTTGGTTAAGCGATATTCTTGGCGTTTGATATTAATGTGTTGATTTTCAATATTTCGTGCACCAATGTATAGCTTTTCCCTAGCACTCTTAGTTTTTGGGAGCTCTTGGATTGGTTTTTTGAGATCAAAGGCATCAATATAATCCTTCCACGCTTGAAAGTTGTCTGCATAGTCGTTTTCTAAATCGGGTAAAAGAGCGACTAAAGCACTATACAATTGACTTTTACTTGCTTGCAATTCCAATTGTGCTTCGGTGTCGTCCAAGGTCAACATCAATTCGTTGGCGCTAAAAGAAATACCTTCTCTAAACTCTTTGCCTGCTTTATTTAAAGTGCCTGTTACTTCAGAGTACAAATCAATTTTTTGACGAGCCACTACTTTTCCACTGATGATGACTTCGGAAGAAAGCGTCTCATTTTGCGCTTTTAAACTATAAACATAATTTACTTTAGCAGCTGTAGATTCAGTGCTGTCTTCTTTTTTTTCATTTGTTGTCTCTGTATTTCCTACCTTAGAAGCTAGAGAAATACCACCAATTAAAATGATAAAACCAATAACAACACTTGATTTTCTTAGTATTTTATTCATAATATATGATTCAATCTTGTCGTAGGGGAGGCTAAGCCTTTTGCTACTGATATAATGATAAGTTAATGTTTAAAGTAAGGGAATAACTTCGGTATTCTATTTGGGGGTTGCCCTTTTTACAAGGAACTAGAAATTATAGACCACATGAATTTCTAATCACAAGTATAGACGAAAAAATTTACTTATTGTTTATGGGAGAATCTAGTTTTCAATGAATGGATTGATAACTTCAATAAAGGTATTGGGGGCAATTGTGGAGAGACTTTTTTATCCTAAAAAAATAAAAATGAAAGGAACAATGACATTCCCTAAATAGCTTAACTTATTTGTAGGTGTTGATGAAGATAGGGGACGTTTAATTGGAGGAATAATACTGCTTAGGCAAAGAGCAAGAAAATAAAGGAAAAGCCATTTTAATACATAATTAAAATGGCTTTTTATAAAATTAGGGGTAAAGCAGTCATCATCTAAACGTGTAGAATCGCCTTTTTTTGTAATAATCGATCTTCAGATTCTACATGGTTCTCATCAGGAACACAACAATCAACTGGACATACCGCAGCACATTGAGGTTCTTCGTGAAAACCAACACATTCTGTACATTTATCCGTTACGATAAAATAAAAATCTTCTTCAATAGGTGCATGCATTTTGTCGGCATCTGCTTGTTGTCCATCAACAAGTGTAAAAGTGCCCGTAGCACCTGTACCATCTGAATAAGCCCACTCTACGCCACCATCATAGATCGCATTGTTTGGGCATTCTGGTTCACAAGCACCACAGTTGATACATTCATCAGTGATATAAATAGCCATTATTTAATAGGTTCTTGAAGCTAAGTAATGAAATAAGACGCAAAATTAGGTATAATACTATCAAAAAGCAAGAAAAGCCACAAAATATAAACTAAAACCCCAATCTTTAGAGGCAACCATCTAAAATTATTAGGGATGGCTGGACTAAATTGTTACGTTATTTAATGCTAATTGTTTAGTTAGGTTGTGATTGTACAGTCCTCAGTGTCTATTGATAACAATTTAAGTTTTCTTTTGTTTAAGACAAAGACTATTAAAACAAGCGATCAATAACAGTGGCATAATTATTTTGTTAAGGATTGTATGGTGTTAACAATGGTTTGATTGTCTAACTCTTGCATGCATTTGAAATGCCCTTTAGGACAGCGTTTATAACCAATTTTAGAACAAGGGCGACAATTTAACGCGTTATGTTCAATGATGTGATGTTGAGGAGCATCTGGAGGTAAATAGGGATACATCCCAAAATCAGGAACGGTATTGCCCCAGATAGATACAATAGGGCGTTTTAGTGCTGCTGCAATATGCATAAAACCTGTATCGTGCGCTACAACTAAGCCTGCTTGTTGAACAACAGAAGCAGATTGATGCAGATTAAGTTGCCCACAAATATTAATTAAATGAGCTCCTGCTTCTTGGGCGATTTGTGCTGCGGCTAGATCTCCTTTTCCGCCAATTAACACAATGAGTTTTGTTTTTAGAAGGCTACAAATTGCTTTGATTTTAGCAGGAGGGAGGCGCTTAGTAGCATGGGCTGCCCCAATCACAAAAGCGATATAGTTATTGGTTTGCAAGCGTTGGTCAATATCATGGAGAACAACCTTGTCGGCTGTTGGTATCGTATAATCTAACCCCTTATTGTCATTTTGGATCTGCAATGATTTGACGGTATTCAAATAGCGATCAACAATATGCAAATCGGGCATTTTATTAATCTTAAATTGGGTTAGCAACCATTTTTGATAGTTAATTTTATCAAAAACAAGCGCTTTAATGCCTAATTTTTGGCGGACATACCAAGATCGAAAATTTTTGTGCAAATCAACTATGAGATGATAATTTTCAGATTTTAGGACTTGAATAACCTTTTTTAAAGGTTGTGTTGTTTTGTCAAAGGTATACACCTTGTCAATATAAGGATTGGCTTCTAGGATGGGAGCAAAGGCTTTTTTTGTTAAATAGTGCAATTCAACCTCCTTTAGTTGTGTTTTTAGGCAACGAACGACAGGACTAGTGAGTACAATATCACCAATAGAACTAAATCGAAGAAGGAGTATTTTTTGCATAACAGAAGTAGTTTAGCTCCCAAAATAGTTTAAAAGTTAGTGATTCTCTGAATTTCAGCGCCTAATTTTAACAAAAAGGATGCGGCACATCTGTACCACATCCCAATCTTTTGGCTCCTTATTTGTCCTTGACTTTCATATCTAGCCCAAGATCTTTAGCCGCTTTGATGGTCATAATATCCATCAAATTCAATGCATTTTGATTTTTGCTAGAACCACCACCTGTCATGATTTGAGGAACCAAAGCACCATTGTAATTTTGAAAAGCTTCTGCCCAGCTTTGTTGAACTTGGATGTAAGCCTCCAATTTTTTATCTAAAGCTCCATCTGCATTCATCATCGCTCTAGTTTTGTAAGATTCTGCATCTGCAAGCGCTTTGATTTTAGCAGCTTCTAGTTTAGCAGCTTCTAGGGCAATTTTTTCTTCTTCTAATTTTTTCTTAGATAACTGAACCCTCGTTTCAGCGCTAACCATTTCCTTGGTTTGTTTTTGTTTCTCCTCGTACTCAATTTCTACTAGGCGGCGTTTACCTTCAGCTTGTGCCGTTGAAGCCTCTTGTTGAGCAGTAATTAAGTTTTGCTTAGAGATAGACTCACGAGTACTAGCGTCAATTTTCTTTTGAAGTTTTTCATCAATTTTAGCATCGTATACAATATTGTCAATCGTAGCCGTTGCTAGTGTGATTTTAAATTGCTGAATTTCGCTCTTATTTCGAACAAAATTACCTTGAGCATCAACCCGCTTTTTGCGAATAAAATGACGCTCAGTTTCTCTAGTTGTGCTATCATTTTTTAGTTCAACAATTTGATCAACCAAGTACTGACCATGCTGCAATTGATCTTGGAAATCTTCCGAAAATTGAGCCATTCCTCCCGAATAGTGTGTTTCAGACTCCATCAACTGAGCTGTAAATTTGAGGCACTCTGCGGTATAACGACTCAGTGCCGTTTCTGCTAATTTGCCGTGTGTTTTATATTCTTTATGGATATGGATCATTTCATCTCCATCCATTGGTAAACGCCAGCGCACGGTAGCCTCTCCATAAGCCTCTGCTGCATCATTAAAACGAATACGGCAGGGAGCATTCCTAACCGATATTTCGGACTGAACTAAGGCGTCTTCACTAATGAAGGCAATCGTGATAACATCAGGATAAGTGTGTGTTTGAGAGAAAAAGCCAGACCAAAACATTCCAGGTTCAAAACGAACCCATAAATTACCCGTTACAGTTTGTATAACTTGCCGATTGCCCGCTATATTATAACCAACAGGATTAACAAAAACGCCCACCATTACCATTAAGAGAGCAACAATACCCGCTATAAACCATTTTCCGTTTCCTTTCATGACAAATTTGTTTTTAAATTAATAAAAGCTTTACTATTATAACTGATAGTTTTACTATTTTGTTCCCGAACTAGAATTTTTTTACGAAAAAAGTAAATGTTTTAGATGCTTTGGCAACCCGTAGGCTCACGCAGTAGCAGCGAAGCTAATTGTGTGGAATTGTAAACTACTTTGCCTGCTTATTACTACTTTTGTTATAAGTTATAGATTGTAAGTCGTATGTCCTGTATTTACAGGAACTAAGCATACGACTTACAACCTATAACTCTCTACTACATGGTGTTACTAGTTCACTTTGTTCATGAGGTCGCAAGCTCTGTTTGGGGTATCAAAGAACCATGTTTTATTTTTGAGCTGTGAACTGAATGATGGAGAAAGCTATTGAGGTTCAATAAAAAAAAGCAACTGCGGAATAATCTTATGAATAGATTATATACAGTTGCTCTAATTACCGAATTAAAAATACTGAAGAATAATTGTCTATTGCTCTTATCAAGCAATGGAGCGGCAATTTTTATTTATTTACATTATTACAATTCATTTCATCATTTATGCCAGTATAAACAAACCTAGGTTTGGCATAAGAGCTTCCCCCTTCATAATCTCTTCGAAGATAACCATCCGCTTCATAACATTTTCCTTCTTTTTTAACGGCTACACTCATGGATAGGTATTTGTATTTAGGAATATCAAAGCTATTCTTTTTAATTCCCCAATCGGAAGAAGTAATCACCACACGAATGATTTTGCCACCATCATCAAAGGAATGATCTGAAGCGAGTTTTTCGTAAGTACTGTTGCTCATTGCTTTTTTGCCCAAACGAACAGCGTCAATAATTCCTTGTTCGTATTCAGCTCTGTTAGCGGCAAATTTTCCGCTATTGATATACTCCTCTAGCATACTTTTTTCTTTATTGATTTGAGTCTCCAATGCATTGGCAGCGGTATGGTCTTCGAGTAAATCTTTTTTGTAATAAGCAAGCGATTTAAGCGGCTTGTCAAAATCTTTCAAATAAGAAGGAGCCGATAGAATATATGCTTCTCGCTCACCATTTTTTTTGTACATATTTTTGATAATAGAAGCCACCTTACCTTCTAAGTTTTCTAATCTTTTATAAACCTCAACCTTAAAGAACTCATCTACTGCCGAAACCATTTTTTGATTGTAACTCCCCTCAAATTCTTTTGGATATTCCGCTTTAAAAGCATCTCGGTTTTTGTAATAAGCTTTGTAGGTTCGTTCCTCTTTTGTTGTTTTTGCTCCAAAGGAAATCCAAGTATGATATGCTTCTAAGTTTTCCTGATGTTTAGCCACTTTGTGATATTTTTCAGCATCATTGGAACATTTTTGATTTAAAGCAGTATAATCGCTATTGAATTGTTTTAGGTATGCTTGATTTTTTTCGGTTTCCTGTTGATTTAAAAAGTCTAAACTTTCTTTAGCTCTTTCTAAATATTTGGCAGCATCTTTATGCGCTTTTTCAGGATTTTGTCGCCATTCAATACTTTCGGTTGTACTTTTAGCGTATCTAATATTTTCTTTTGCTCTAGAATATGCTTTATAGGTAGCATCTTCGCTGCGTTTAGGGCTGCCATCTTTGTTGCGATCATCACTTGACGAACTTACGGTATTACTACTGCTAGAAGAGGTGGTATTGGATGAAGCCTTATTTTTTGATTTAGAAGTAGATATTTTAGGCATTTTGGGTTTTTTAATTTTTATTCCCCCAAATTGTGCAGAAGCAGATAAATATAAACTGATAAATAAAAATGTTAATAAAAATTTTGACAAATTCATTGGTTTGAACTTATTTGGTGATAAAATCTTTGTTTGCTTTTAAGTTAATTTTGTTGTATAATTGCGAATGTACAGTAGTTGCATTGTCTTATCAAGTCAAAAAAGATAATGTTTAATGGCGTTAAAAGTTTGGTTTTTGCTCTTAATTATTTGTAAAACAGCTATTTGGAATGAGTAGGATTACGGTGTTCAAACTCCATGATTTAATAAAATCTTTAAAGAAAGAAGAAAAAAGATCGTTTAAGTTATTTACGAAGCGGTATAACTTAAATGGTGATAGTGTTTATCTGAAGGTCTTTGATTATTTAGATAAGGTAAAGACGATTGATTTGGATAAGTTCAAGAAGAAATTCAAAGAAACGAAGGGGATTAGCGCTATTCAGACCTATCTATATCAACAAATTTTAAAAAGTCTAAGGAATCAAGAAGCCTATCGAAATGTTGATTTGATTTTGATGGAAGGGCTGGCGGAACTAGAGGTCTTGTTTAGTAAGAATTTGCTGGATGTTAGCAAAGAAAAATTGCTAGAGTTGCAAAAAATTGCAGAAGAGCATCATAAAATTTTGTTGTTGCCGCTTATTTATGAATGGTGGTTTAAGTTAGAAAACACTCGATTTAAATACGATAATGTTAGTCAAGAGTTGTTTGAAGAATACAAACAAAAGTACAACAACACTTTTTTGATCTTAAAAGAATATGCTAACTATAGAATTGAGTTGGGGCAGATGGTTTTTGCAATAAATGGGAAATATTCTCGACAACTCTTTGATGTTGCACAGGGTATTATCGCTAATCTAGGACCTTATCAACCCAATTCAATGGGAAGTGTGCCTACCGAAATTGCGTCACTTCAATTGCGTGCTTTTTTGGCTGCGATTACTCGAAATCGTGAGGAGGCAGAACGTTACCAACGATATTTATATAATTTTACCAAGACCTTATCGACAGCAATTAGCAAGGATTATAAGCGGATTCAATACCAAGCATTGGGGAGTTTAATTATTAATGCGCCGACGGTTGATATTGCTATTCCTTTGTTGGAGGCTTATGATCGTATAGAAGCGGGGGAACGAAAATATTTAACGAATACTACCTTTTTATCTATTGTTAGTACCCAAATCCAAGTTTACTTATCTACAGGAGATTTTAAGAAAAGCGAAGCGTACATTAATGCTCTAAAACTAGAAAAAGAATACCCGAACCATACCATTTATTGTATTGTGCAATATCAATTGGCGCTTTGTCAATATGCCAATAAAAATTACGACCAAGCCCTGCAAATCTTAGACGGCTTTTTATTTAGCAAACGTTCACACGAACGATCCAATAGTTATGGAATGATGCTTAAAATTATCATTTTATATGAACAAGGGGAATATTTAATGCTTTCTTCTCTGATGAATAATACTAGAAGAAGTTTTAAGCGGAAAGGAACCTTATTTGAGTTTGAAAAAATGTTGATTTCATTGATGAATCGTTTGATTCGATTGCCCCAAAGTGAGCATCAAGCAAATTTGAGGGCATTTAAGGATAAACTCAAAGCTTTTTTAATGAGTTTACCCAACTATCAAAAGGAATTTCTACTCTATTTTAATTATTGGGGGTGGTTAGATTACCTAATTACCAAACAACCATTTAAAAAGTTATGTTATTGGAGTTTAGAGAGTATAGAAAATGAACTCCTTGAATAACTAAAGAAAAAATCATTTGATTAATTGCTGTGTTTGTTGCAAAACAAAAAGCATTTCTCGCCCAATTTCTTGGCAGGTTTTGTCGTACTCTATCGCCTCTAAGTTGGTATCATCATATTTTTTGGGGTCGGTATAAGGTACTGTTAATTTTAAGTCAGTACCAGCCACCAAAGGACAATTTTGATCGGCATCAGTGCAAACCATAACCGCTGCAAATGCTGAACTAGGATTAGGCGCAGTGGTGTGTTTTTTTGAAAAAGCGATGTAGGGAGATTGATTGACCTGCCAACGAACTTCATAAGCAGGGTTAGCGGTATCATGGTCAGGACGCTTAATTTCTAATCCAATTCTTTGAAAGGCTTGAACAGCTCTAGGATTAAATGCACTAACTTCAGTTCCTCCCGAAAAGGTTCGAATAGGGGGTAAGCCATAGTAGGTCGCTCCAATTGCCAACCACAATTGCCCAAAATGGCTTCGTCTAGAATTGTGCGTGCAAATTACAGTCACTTGGGGGACTTGTTTTGCGTTAATCTTTTGTGATAAATAATTGCTTAGTTGGAGTAGGATGGCTTTTCTTGTTGCAGGAAGCTGTTCAAATCCTTGCTCTAACTGTTGGCAATAATCAATCAATGCCGTATTTAATAAATTTTTTTGCATAAAATTTAAATACTATAAAGCTGCCCAAAAAGTCAAGTTTAAAATATTTTAAATTAATAAAAATCTATAAATGCTTATTTAGTTGGTAGATATAGATTGTTTGTGATTTAATTTGATTGTTTTAAACTTTTTGGACAGCTCTGATGGATTAAGAATCATTAAAAGTAAACAATTTAGCCAGTGTTTTTTAGCAACAACCACTATTCGGTGAGCAGGAATTTTTGTTGGCGATTAAATCGTTGAGATTAACCTTTGGTTTGTTAGCCGCAGGCATGCATTTGTCAGCAGCCAAACAAGCGGTTTGTTTTGCAACAAGGACTAGGTTATTTCCATTAAAATCTAAACCATATTTCCCAATGGTACTGGCTTGGTATTCTACCTCAATCTCAGAGTCTTCAATGCCTAACTTTTCTTCTGATAAGCGAATAATACTTAATAGCTTTTGAGGCTGTAAACTGTGGTCTACATCATCAGAATACCACAATTGAAAATTAACGACCTTTTCTTCTCGGATAACACCACCACAATCAATGAAATTTTTGTGAATAATTCCAACTTCTGTTACATGATAATGACTCGGAATAAGGGTGCCATCAGGTAGTTCAAAGTTCAGTTTTTGAAGATTGGGGATTATGTTTTTTAATGTTGATAATTTCATAACAAATTTATTTTTCGCAACAATTAGAATTAGAATCTTTTAAATGATTAAGTACTCTTGTATAATATTGAACGAGTTGTTCAAAACGATCTTCTGCCAAGCAATAACAAATTGTATTTCCTGAAATTGTCCCCTGGATCAACCCTGCTGTTTTTAATGCTTTGAGGTGCTGGGAGATCGTTGGTTGTGACAAGGGAAGTTCATCGACAATGTCTTTGCATATACAGGTCTTTTGTTTTAGTAAATATTCAATGATCGCTATTCTTGCAGGGTGACCAAGTGCCTTGCTCAATTGTGCAATCTGGTTTTGCGCTTCACTAAATACGTCTGTTTTGGAGATACCCATAGTTTATTGTTTTATTTGTATATTGCAATATTACGATTAACTTTTAAATAAAGCAAGTTTTTGATTAAAAAAAGTCATTCTTTGATCAATCGTGTAGAACCGTAAACTACCTTGCCTGTTTATTACTACTTTTGTTATAAGTAATAGGTCGTAAGTCGTATGTCCTGTATTTACAGGAACTAAGCATACGACTTACGATCGATAACTTTCTTCTAAAACCACATAAACGTAGTGCACGAGCAGTTTGGTATGGGATGCCTAGCAGCGAAGCTAAAAGTAGTTAAAAGCTTACCCTTTTTTAGTGTTTACTACACGAATGGATTTTTTTAGTTCTTAAGCAACTTTATTTATAAAACAACCACTTTCTGTAAATATCTTTTTTTGCCAACTTGAAGACTAAAGATATAAACACCTGTTGTTAGCGTTTGAGTAGAAAAAGAGCTAGGAGGATTGTTTTGTTCTACAATTAATTGGCCTTGTAAATTATAGACTTGGAGTCGAGAAAATTCAATGTCTTTTAAATCGTCTATTTGTAATTCTTGCCCCTGCAAAATAGGATTAGGGAATAAGTGAATGGTTTCGGATTCAAGGTAATTGACCGCAATATTTGTATTGTTATGAAGGACACCAACGGCATCCAAATCAAAGCCACTAGAGGGGAAAGGAGTCGCCCAAGGATCATTAATTTTGACTCCACGGCTATCTCTAGATGCATGACTAGGATGCATGGAACCAACCGCATCAATTAATCGAACATGAGTAATTGCTTCTAAATCTAGAATAGCCGAATCGGCTTGTAGCTCTGCTAAGTCAAAGGGCGTTCCATAATTAGCACGATACTTTCCCGCTAAGTTATAAATTTTGCGAGGGTCAACAGCTCCAAAGCTACCTACTTGCACGTTTGTATCGGTATTAGAAATGGCAGGAAAGCGCACAAAGTTTTGCCCATCAGAACTGACCTCAACCAAAGCCAATTCCAAAAAAGTAGCGTTAAACGCATTTTCAAAAACAACAAAATCAGGCCCATTGCCATTGCGAATAGGATATTCAAAGGTCAATGTCGCCTGACCACCATCGCCTAAACTAACGGTAAAGCCGTCGCCAGCTGCTCCTGTAGCCTGATGAGCTTGTCCAGCGGTTGCTAAGCCTAAGTGAGGCTGACTAATATCCATAGGACCTCGTTGAATAGAACAATTCGTTGCCCAAGCTAAAATGATACTAGAATCTTTGTGTATTGCGGTACTTCCTGCTTGCCCTGCTGCTGCTGCAAATTGGGCAGAAAGGATGGAACTAACCCCCATAAGGAGGACAAATAGACTAATTTTAAAGATGGATAGCATGGCAGCTAGAATTTTAAGAACCAATAATAAAAGAACCCTAATCGGTTAGTTTTCGCAAGACCCATTCTAAGGGACCTAGCTGAAATCTCTTTCGCCAAACAGTGGCAAACAAAAAACAGCAAAGCACACAAATGAAGGCTGCAACTAACGAAAAAATAAGGGAATAAGTCCCCCATTGTTTAGGAATAATTGCAAGAATAAAGAACAAAACCAATACATGTAGGACATAAAAACTAAGTGCTAATTGTCCCGTATGCACCAATAAACGTAAAATTGTAGTTTCTTTAGTCCAATGAGTCGCTAAGATACACAGACAAATTATTATAACAGCAATACTGATCCCCGAAATCATATAATAGGGCAGAGGGGGCATGGGAGCGGTACCACATAAGGCTTGAATATCTTTTAGAGAGAGGGTAGTGTGGTTGTTTAACAGGTTTATGGTGAAATGGGAAAGTAACTGTGTGCCGACAAAGATAAATGAAGCACTGATAAGGGTTTTGATCAAAAAACTTTTCTGAGTTAAATTTTGTCGCCCCAACCACATTCCAAATAGCATAAATGCAACCCAAGGAAACACAGGGTGAAAACCATTGACCAATAAATTTCTAAAAAAGCCTTGTCCTGTCCAGAAATCTAGATATTCTAATTGAGTAAAATCCCACCCTTGCTCATAAGAAACAGCCATTAATAGAAAGGGATAACTTAAGATTAAGACGACAATTAAACTCCCAATTAACAAGGTAGAGGCACTAATTAATGCTATGCTTATTAAAATGTAGATGGCGTAAAAATGTAGAATGTCAGGTGTCCAAATGGTGTAAAAAAGCAAACCAAATAACCATAAAAAAATAGAGCGTTTGATTAGTTTTTTTTGTAAAAACCTGATTTTGGAAAGCGTTCCTTCCTCTATGGCTTTTTTGGACATTAAGCCAATTCCTAAACCAGCTAAGACAACAAAGGTTGCGGCGGCTTTGCCATCCAAAACTCCAACCCAACGCTGTAAATTGGGACTCCCTTGACTCCCTAAAACGAGTTTAAAATTAACGACAATCATTCCTATAATAGCTAATGCACGAGCAATGTCGATTCCTATGATTCGTTTTTTCATATTAAGTGTTGTTGATCAGAAAATAATAAAACAAAGGAAGTTTAAATGGAAAGAAATCTTAAATGAAATCGACGATTAGAACGATTGTGCGGATGACTTGGGAATTGCTGTTGAAGTGTTGAGGGCTTTACTTGTTTGAATATTGATTGGTAAAATGTTTGAAAAATAGCATAGATTTAAAACCTATTATATTCTTATTTCATGAAAATATGGCTATTTTAGATAATTAATCGTATTAATTTAAAACTATTTGTTTTATTTTGTGCATATTTTTGTTTTTGTTGCTTAAGATCAATATATTTACAATAACAAAACATTATAAATAATAATACTCTGTTGATTAGCTCCCTGTTTTTGCTAGTCCCTTGTAGCTTTGGCTACAAACCTACGCAGGTGAGGGAGCTGCGCTTAGTTATTCCCTATGATCGTGAGATAGTTGTTTAGTTTGCTATGCTCATGAGAATAGTTAATGAAAAACATAAAAAAGCATCTTGCATCACTCATGCAATAATGCGATTAGCTTCGCTGCTAGGTTAGCTAGTGCGCTAGCGCTTATGAGCTCCCTGAGGTCGGTTCGTTATCACTCGTGAGCCAGCAAGCTGGGTTTGGGTTTTCAACAGAGTAATGCAATCATAGAGAACAATACTAACTCATTCATTTTAATTTCTGACAACCATGCAAATCAAAAATATTCAACAGTTTCGTACAAATTGGCGCAATGCCCAAGGTTATGATATGCCTAATTGGGATGAAAATTTTATAGGTAGTGGTCACCAAGAAAATAGTGGCTTTTATAAAATGGTCAATGGTATCGTTGAGAATATAAAAGCTGATTTGACACCCAAGTTGCAAAATGCACAAGATGAGCAGGCCATTTATGAATTTTTGCAAAATGCTGCTGATAGCCAATCTACAGAATGTGCTGTGATCTATGACGATACCTTTTTTATGGTTTTGAACAATGGACGAGCATTTTCAGAAAAAGATTTGAAGGCTTTGTTAAATTCTTTCCAAGGAACAAAAGCGGATAAAACTAAGGTAGAAAATTGCGGAAAGATTGGTCGTTATGGGATTGGTTTTAAGTTAGCCTATCGTTTGATGGGAAAATCTGATGGAGCAGAAGAACTACTGAGGGATTTAGCAGGGCCTTTGTTGTTTAGTTGGTATAACAATCAGCAATTTGAAGACTTGGTAAATTATAAAGGTGGGAGTTTGAGTTTGCAAGACAAAATAGAAGCTGAGACTGCCCCTTGGTTATTAAAAATTATCTTAGCTTGTTTTCCTACCTCACCAGATGAGGAAGTAAAGAACTTGGATTATGAAAATCAAGTGCTTTTTAATCAGGAAGAGCTAGGCGATTTGGTTACTTTTTTAAATAAAAACAAAACCTTATTAGAGCAATTTTCCTTAGAACAGGGTTCTTTGTTTTTCTTGAGGTTTGGTCCCAAAAAGCACGAGAAACTAAAAGAATCGTTGCTCAATATTACTTCTGGAATTGGTTATGCAATGAACAATCTAAAAACCTTGGAGAAGGTAGCTTTGCAGGAGGATATTATAGAGAAGTTTGAAACAAAATTTGAACGTTATTCTATTTTACCAGGAACAGAGGATTTTAATAAAATAGATCCTGAATTCCCAACTTGTCCGATTGAAATTTCATTGGGTTTTCCTGCTAGCTTGGAACAAATGCAAGCGTTGAAAGATGCCCCTAGTTTGTATCAATTCTTTCCAATGAGAAATGAGCGGCACAGCATGGCTTATTTTGTACACAGTTCTTCTTTTGCAAAAATAACCGATCGTACTCGACTCGATGACCAAGGGGAGGCTAATATTGAAACGTTTAAATACATTGCCAAGTCACTCAAGCGAAATTTGGATAAATATAAGCAAGAAAATTTAGAGACTTATTGTCATATTTATAAGGCTTTGTTGCTAACCGATCGTTCTACGGAATACGATGCTGAATTAATTAACAAATACCTTTACGATCCTCTATTGGAATATATCCAACTAAATATCCCTACCAATAAAGGTAATTTTTACCTGAAAGATTTAATTATAGCAAAGGGAACAGCCCTACCTATTGAACCAATGAGCTTGGGGATTGGTAGAGAATGGCTGTATTGGACTGAGGTAGAAAATGAAGATGATATTTTACGCTCTGCGGCCAACAATGCAAAACTAGGTTTAAAACGTTGGGGAATTAAAGAATTGATTTTGGAGGCCAATATGAGTCTCTTGAATAATTTTATTGCGAACTTATCAGCAGAAGACTATCAAATTTTTGTTGCCGAATTGAAACGAGTTGATTTTGATGAGGTCTTCTTGGAAAAATTTGGAGAAATTAAGTGCTTTAAGTTTACAAGTACAACGGGGGCCTCTCATTTTTATGCCATTAATGATTTGCAAGCTCAGGAGGATATTTTCTTAATGAGTGAGCGAATGTTGCCGATTAGGGATTCTATTAAAGGGCTTGGCTTTTCGGTTTTAGAATTTAATATTTTAGATTACTCTGTTATCTTACAGCAAATCGAATCACAGTTGGATTATTTGACCAATGATTATGCGTTGTTTGAAAAAATAGCTGCTCGAACGAAAGAGGCCGTTCTTTCTGTAGAACAAAAACATAGTTTGTATGCTTTTTTGAGGAGTTTAGAGGGAGTAAAAAAAGAGGAGCTTCGTGCAGTACAGTTATTTAATAATAAAGAAGGTTTAGCAGCTCCATTACATGGTCTATTACCCGCAGATGCTACTGTAGAATATTGGCTAGAAAATTTCAAAATTGCGATAGAGGAAGATTCTGAAGAATTAGCCGAACAATATATATCCAAGAAAAATAAGTGGGAGACTTATAGCCATATTATTGTGCCATTTTGGTCGGAATTGGTCAAGGGCATTGATGGCGAACAGGAGGAGGAATTATTAGAGTTTTATAATAGTGTAGGTGCATATTTTAAACTAAAATCAGGACAGACCAAATTAACAGAAACAAACTATATTTATACCAATCTTGAGCATGGGTTTTGTAGCCCCAAAGCGGTTTTTTATCATCGCTGTCTCGAAAAAATAAAAGTAGAATATACTGATTTACGTTCTGCTGTTTCTAAAGTCTTAGGGCTAGTTTTACCACATCCTGCTATTTTGCCCATCTTGGCAAATGACCCTTTTAGAACAACTCCAACAACTGCTAGTAAAGAGTGGAAAATGGGGCTCAACGATCTGATTGAAAATTGCAAAACTGCTAATCTTGAACCCGAAGAAAAGAAAGCTTTCTTTATTCTATTGGCAGGGGTTTTATCTCCCAAAGACTTAGCAAAAGTAGAACTGTTCTGCAACCAAAAAGGGGAGCGGATGGTCTTGTCTAAATTAATTGCTTCTACCAAATCTGTTGAGGGCTGGTTGGATGATTATAGAATAGATGTACATGAGGACAGTGTATTATTACAAAATTATTTGGCAAAAGAAACGGATATTTATACCAATATCTTATTAACAGAATGGAATACAATAAGCCAACACAGCAGCGTAACAGCTAATATTCAGCTCTTTTATCAAGGGGTAATGAAATATGCTAGTTTGGCAAAATCACCAAAAACACTAACGACTAGTAATTATATTTTTGTCGATAATACAGTGGGCTTTGTTTCTAATCAGCAGATCTTTTTTCATGCAGAAATGGTAAATGCAGATAAATATGGCGCTCTAAGAACAGCTATTCATGCTTTGACAGATTTGTACACTCCGCATCCTGATGTTTTGCCATTTTTGACAGAGAGTATCATGAAAACTCGGAATGGTATTTTGGCAAAATCGTTGGCTAATGATGTTGTTGTCTTAGAAAAAAATGAAGCGGCTAGTCTAGTACATTTTTTTGAAAAAACAAAAGAAGATTTATTTACATTTTTGTATGTAGTCGAAAATCAAGAAAATTCTCGAGAATGTGAAGTCGGAAAACGAGCTAGAAATATTCCTTATGCTGTTGAAAAAGGACAGCAGGGCTTGGCAGAAAAAATTAATGCTATTTTTGGAGAGACGTATAAATTGTTGCCTACAAAAATGTACAATTCAGCATATCGAAACAAAGGTTTGCTAATTGGAAGCCAGTTGTTTAATGCCATTTCTAAATCCAAAGAGGTTTCGCCAGAATTATTGTCTGCTTTGATTGTAGAAAGTGGTAATGCAGATGTTCAAGAGCAGGTGTTTAGTAAGATTGATAAAATTGTTTTAAAAGAGGGGCAATCCTATAACAAAGATTCTTTTGAACATCAAACCTTGCAGATTTTTAGAAATAAGGATGCAGATCATTCTAAAGTTCGTTCCAAAATCTACATCGAAAATGTAGCAGGAGAATTGTTTAAGTTGAACGATATTGGCTTTGATGAAAATATTACTTTGGTTATCGAACGTTGTGGTAAGTTTAGTTTGAAACTGTCTGAGGTCTTACCTCGTTTTAAAACCATTCAAACGCTTTTGCAAAATATTGCCAACCAATTTGTAGATTATGAAGCGCCTACTGTCTTGCAAAGGCGTTGTTTTGAGGGAGAAGAAAAACACATTAAGGATGTCTTTGATGAATTGAAAAAAGACCATGCTATTCTTGAAAATGCAGCGCAATTGGCTTTTGCCTTATTATATGCTAAAGATAATGATAATAGCAAGTTAATTAAATCCTTTTTGTTGCATACGCTAGCCCCTGAGCCTATAGAAATAAGTGCTTTTGATGCTTTTCATCTGAATAATAATTCATTTATAGATGCCAATGCTATTTTGAATTTGGACTATTATAGTGGTGTGGATGAGTTGTTGAAGATGAAGACCAAAGAAAGTGCATTTAGTTTTGGTTCTCAGAATTTAGTGCATAATCCATATATCGAAAAGAATACGTTTTATTGTGTTCCTGTTCGGTTATTGGAAGAGAATGAAAGCCCCGAAAAATTGCAGTCGGAATTACTCAATTTTTTATACAAGGCTTGGTCAAAGATACCAGATTTGGAGCGACCAATTAGTTTGGATTTAAAAACAGATGCAGAGGGAACACTCGGAGGTTTATTGCCCAAT
Organism: Aureispira anguillae; assembly: GCF_026000115.1. Lineage (GTDB taxonomy): Bacteria > Bacteroidota > Bacteroidia > Chitinophagales > Saprospiraceae > Aureispira > Aureispira anguillae. Next base: position 3,804,516 of record NZ_AP026867.1, on the reverse strand, counting down.
GAATTGGTCTATCCTGCAACTTATGCCTTGATTAAAGAGCGTTTCCCTACTTGGTTGATGGATTGGGTTGGTGAAGAAGAGGAGGAAATAGAAGAGCGAACCATTCAGCCTGATTATGAAATACCAGTAGCCGAAGAAGGTGAAGAGGAGATTGAATTTACTCCACCTGCACCAAAAGTAGTTTTAATTCCTAGAGGCAAGCTTTCGCTGTTGAATGCTATTGGAGTAAACACAGAACGTTCGACTTTAGTTACTGTTCGTAAATATTTCCATACCAATACAGGAAATGCTATTTCGCAAAAACAATTGAATGATTTACGCAATAAAGAAGAGGGATATTTATTACAGACTATTTTTTGGCTACAATCTGAAGGTACTACACTAACTTCTGAGGATGAACGTTTATTTTGGCTGCGAAAACTATACAATACGCTATCTAAAGTAACCAACAATACACCTTTGCCCTTTATTACTAAGGTAGGAGGGACGGCAGAAGAGCCCACTTTTGAATATAAAGTAGATAATCATGCCGATCAAGAATTATATTATTTTGATCATAAGCAGCAACGACAGTTATTTGAAAAATTTGAGATAACAATAGAGCATGTTTTTAATTGTTTGCTGGCTAAAGAACAACATTTCACAAACTTAGATATAAAAGGAGTTGATTTAAGGACAACGAAGGTTGAAAATAAATTGGATATTGAGCGTTTAGAAACCAATGGTCAAGAATGGGGGGCAGATCATTACATGAAATGGCGAGAAAGTTCGGAATATAGTATTCATCTATATGCTGGAAAAATGCCTTATGTGGTTCACTTCTTAGATCAGGTAGTTAAGGAGTATGAAAGTGAAAATGCTGTACTTTGTGATAAAGTGGCTTATGTCAATAGCAACTCAACAAATATAGAAGAGGATCTATTTGCCATTACAAAATACAATGGTTTGACTGAAGCACATTTATTGGGATTACTTCGATTCAAAAATGAGAACAAAGAACAGACAGGAGGACACAAAGTTATTGAGCGAGTGGTTGAGACGGTAGTCGTTGAAGAAGAATTAGCTGCCAATGAGGAAGCCATTGAAAATCCTTCTATTGAGGATATTCAGGGCTATAGAGATCAGAATGTTAAAGGTAAGCTTAAATTGGCTTTTGATCTTGGGGAACTACCTGCTGAAATGCTAGAAGATTTGCTTCAATATGCCAAATCTGCAAAAATGATTGTCGAAAAAAATAAAGTAGACAAGGCTTAATTTTAATTGTTAGTGCTACATAAAAAAACATTTGGTCTCATTGCCAAATGTTTTTTTATGTAAAGTTTTTTCTATAAAGGCTAGTGAGCTGTTGCTACTTCTTATAGTTTTCTATGGTTTGGATAACCTTTTGGAGCGATAAATTAAGTGCATCTGCAATATCTTTTGGACTCACTCCAATTTTAAAAAAGCCGATTATTGCGTCCTGTTGGGTTTTTTCAATGCCTTCCTTTCGACCCTTTTCAAGACCCTCTTTTCGACCTTTCTTTAATAAGTCCTCTGCGTCAGCCATTTTGGTATGTTGCTCACTAGCAATATCTCTAAGCCTTTTTAAGAAATAGTTATATTCTCTTCGATCTTGGTCGGAGAGTTTCATTTCATCTAATTTTTCTTTAGCTTCTACTAGCCCCTGAGCAGTAAACCCCTCTTGAACTTTTCCATTTTTTAGGAAATAGATCCATTCGTCTAATTTGTCTTGAACGGCATCATTAAATTTACTTACTTTTAGCAACCAATATTCAGGAAAAATTTCATAAACTTCTTCTTTTTGATAAAGATCTTTTTGCTTTTCTGCTAAATTTAGAACATCACCATAATGAACCCCTTTAAATTGATGGGTCCCATGATAAATATAATCTTTTCCCTGTCCTAGATCAAAGTATGCGATGGTAATAGAAATAATTTTCTTGACTTTAGCATAAGCTTCCCCTCTATTAATATATTCCGTAATAATTTTAGAAGTACCATATAAGATTCTATGAAAATAATCGTATTCTTTACTGTTTTGAACTTCAATAATCACTAATTCTTCATTGGAGTTCTCCACTAATATGTCAACTCGATTATGCCTATCATTTTCTGTTTCTTTATTACTTTCGCTTTCTAAAATTTGTTTGATGGTAATATTTTCGGACAAAAGTTCACTTAAGAAACCTTCCAAAATATCAAAATTTGCCTTATTTCTTAGCAATTTTTTAATAGCCCAATCAAATCGTATTAGTTCTTTTGTTTTTTTCATATTACAAATATATGAAACTTTTGTTTTAAATGCCACTTTTGTTGAAACAATTTGTTTTTGTATTTTTATGGAACATTATGATTACCAATTGGGTAGCGATGTTTATGTCTTTCTGTCGAGCCAAATAATACGTCCAGCAATTAAGATTAAAATAAGAATGGCTAAACCTGCTTGCCAAAATAAGGGAGACATAGCTTGGTTATTGGTGTTGATATTTGGTTGACCTCTATATTGCGGTAAATATTTTTTATCTAGTTCAGTAGAGGCTAATGCTGGGTGGAAATTCTGTTGAAAAATTGCTTCGTCAAACTCATACTTTTTAAAATGAGGCATTAATTGATTTAAAGCAGCAAGAGTATTAAGTTGATCATTAGGATCGTAATAAATAGCAATTTTATAGGCAATAAAAGCATCTTTAATGGACAAGGTTATCGAAAAATAATCAGCTAATTCTTTCATGATATTAGCCACCAATAAGTTGGGTGTCTGAAGATAGGGAATGCGTTTTTGCATTTGTGTACCAATATGCCAGAGTGTATCAAATTGATTTTGGTAGATCTTATAACGCATAAGCCGAAGACTATCTTGTTGATGATTATTGTCATTTAAAGTTAAGCCATTGTTATAAAAACTAGTGTCCCAATTCAAATTTAAGACTTTGTTTTCTAGCAGCCAATTGGGGTTCTTATTTAAAGAGCGTTTAGCAGCTATAATTTTTAGATTTACCCACGCACTCTTTTGAGTACTATCTGTTGATAGATCTAGTGCTTTTCGGATATAGTGCTCTGCTGAATCTAAGTCTCCTTTTAATTCATGAGTAGCCCCTAAGTTAGCAGCAATTTTATATTCTTGCGGATGTTGTTGATGAAGCCATTGCAGTATATCCAATGCTTTCTCTGTTTCGCCTAATTGTGTTAAATAAACAGCAGCATCAGATAAATCTTGAAAAGGGTAACTATTGGGCTGGTTTAGGTCAAAATGTGCAACAAATTGTTGAGCAAATGATGTATTAAAAGTATAAGTAATGGTGGGAATGTTTCTTGGGCTATTTTCGTTATTATTTTGCGGGGTGATATTGTACAGGTTATGAGCAAGTACGGGAGCAATAATAATGCTGTTCAGAAATAGGATAAAAACAGAAACTCTCATTTTTTGTATTACTTAAGGAACATGGAAGACGTTCTACAAGATAAAAAAAGAGCTTGATTATGTATAAATAAACTTGATTTTCAGAATTAGATCGGTCGAATTTTAACATTTCTTAAACAACTTTATCACTAAGAAATTTAATACCCCAATTCTTGACGGCGTTTAACATTGCTAAAACGCTGCGTTTTTTTGTTATTGATGTATCTAGCAGAATCAATGGGATGAGGAACCGAATCCGTTTTTAATTGTAAGATAAGAATGGAAGAATCGCAGCGTATAATTTGCTCTTTTTCAAAAGTTTTTATAACCTTGGTGTATCGAATAATAGAAGGCGTTAATAGGGTAGAGTAACTAGTAATTTCCTGTGCATCAGTTTTTTGATAAGTTGCTAATGGAAAGGGATCAGCACAACAAGCGAAACTACCTTTTTCAGTGTTTTTGGCGACACGACCAAATGCGTCTCGTACTAAAAAAATAGGTAAAATCTTGAATGAATGGTTGACCGAATCTACTTCAATCAGTGTTATAAAATCATAGGTGTAACCATTTTTTACTTCCAAGAGTTCTTTTTCTCTAAGCGTCAAATAACGGGGATGTTCACCATCTAAACTTTTGCTAAAGGGGCGTTCAATGGAATAAAAATACCGTAGTTTTTGCTCTTTGTTTGGGGCATAATCTTTTGAATTCTGAAAAAAAGCAGCATATTCAACGGGACTCAATTGGTGGTAATTGGTGAACCCTGTTTTTATGCTAGGAAAAATCTGTAAGGTTTTGCGATCGTGATAAGGAAAACGCCATTTATTGGCCTCAAAATCATAAGCTGCTTTTATACCCTCTATATTTCCATTAATAGGGGGAACTTCTTCTTGCGAATGACGACTAACAGCTATTTGTTGTTCTTTGGGAATGGTTAAATGGTCGCCTCTGCGGATTTGATTATTTTTTTTATGGTTGGCTTTTTTGACTGCTTCTACCTCAACATCATAGATTTGACAAATTCCCCAAAGGCTTTTGTCACTGTTAGAAACGACATGGACAATGTACTTACCATTTTTTGGGATTTTTAGCTTTTCGCCTGCCCTAATAATAGTGCTTTTCTTATGATTTAACGCCATCAATTCTTCTACCGAAATTTTATATTTTAGTCCAATTTGGTATAGGTTTTTGTCTTTTTTTTGTACGGTATGAATGACAAAATCGGGATCTTTAGGAGTTTGTTTGGGAATTTTTAGAATTTCTCCAGTTTGAATCTGATTATCTTTTTTTTGATTCAATGCCTTTAGCTCATTAATAGAAACACCATGTTTTTGGCTAATATTCCAAAGGCTATGGTCATCATTGGTAACGGTGTAATTAAAATAGGGAGTAAGTGCTTGCGCAAGCCCTAGAATTGAAAAAAAAATAAAGGACAGTGTAATTAATATGGATTTAATCATTGTTATTGGTTTTGTTCATAGAAGGATGGGGGCGTTTCTATAAGTGCCAATTTTTAAGGGATTTAATGGTTTTTTACTGTCGCATGAATCTTAAGCAAAATAATGAGGGCGTTATTTTGCTTAAGATTCATGCGACGATATACCCAAAGGTAAAAAACAGGTTAAGGAGTTTCTATTGCATACGGTTTATTTACCAAGCAGGTTTTATTTACTGAGAGATTGCTTGATAAATGCCATCCCATAGTGCAATTCGTTGTTTTAATGCTTGAATCGCCACAATTGTTACTTCTTCCCATTTTTTATTGTCTTGCCCACAGAGTTCTGAGATCATTTTGAGCGAAAGCGGTCCATGCTCATCTCCATCCAGTTCGATATGTCTCTGTAGATAATAGGTTAATTTGTGATAAGAAACGGCATCATCTTTATTTTCGGCCTTTTTTATAATTTCCAAAAACATATCGGGAATTAGATCTTCACGACCAAAGGTAAAGGCAGAAGCAATGAGGTGTGGCTTATTGGAGGCAATGGTGTTAAAGGTAAAATTAATAAAATCTTTAACGGATGATTTGACGTTTAATTGGTCGGCAGCAGTTGAAACAGCGTTTTGTTGACGAATTAAGTGTATAAACTGCTGAATACAATCCGTATTAGCTCCTATTTGTTCCATTGCTTCAAGGTACATGTCAAAATGACTTTTAGGAATTCCTACTTCATTTAAATCACTTTCTTCGCCCAATACAATCTCATTGATAAATCTAGTCAATGCAGAATTTTTATTAGGAAGCCAAGGGGTATTCAAACAAGTTAAATGTTGTTGCAATGATTTTAGTAAAGACATAAAATCCCAAACAGCAAAGACATGATCTTCCATAAATAATTTGATATCATCAATGCTTTTTAGTGCTTGGTATAATTCATGATGGATAAGTTGTTGTCTGAAAGGTGCTATTTGTTGCTGTATATTTTCTATTGGATTCATACGTTATCGTATACTTTATATTGCCAATTAAATTTAATGATTAGAACGATAAAAATACAAAAAAGCTTGCCCAAAATGGAACACTAGAGAACTCTTCATGGATTTTAGTTTGAGAAATGAAAGTGCTGCTTAATAGCTAAAAAATTAGGAGCTTCATTATCAAAGGTTTTAGTCTTTTTGTGAAGCTATCTTCATAAACCTTAACATAATAAATATGGCATCTTATGATAGATAGAATATCTTTGTTGTTATAACCCTTATTTAATTAAAATAATTATGCACCTTTTATTTTTTCTTTTATTCCCCTTTTTACTATCTGCGCAAATAACAACCGATGAAACAGAAGCAATCCAATTAGCAAAAGAAGGAGAAAAGCCTATTTTGTTGGTTTTTTCTGGTTCTGATTGGTGTCAGCCCTGCATTCGTTTTGACAAAAATATATTACAAAACGATGATTTTAAGACGTATATTCAAGAAAAATTAGTTGTTTTAAAATGTGATTTTCCACAACGTCTTCCATTGACTGCCAAAACGATTCAACAAAATGAGCGATTGGCTGAACAGTTTAATCCTAATGGTGAGTTTCCCAGCTTAGTTTTATTAAATACTGAATTTAAAAAAATAACTAAATTAGGTTATACAGGGCAATCCGTCGATCAATTTAAAAAAGAAATAGAGGCAGTACTTCCTGCCAAAACAACCTATAAGGAATACCGAAAAAAAGTACCTTTGATGGGCAGCTTTTTCGAGTTTATTTTGGTGGCACCTACCCAAAGAGAAACCGAAACTTGGCAGTTAATTAACGATTGTATTGCAGAGGGAAAGCGGATAGAACAACTAATTTCAGAATGGATTCCAAGTTCAGATATTAGTCGAATCAATCAATCGGCGGGGCAGGATGCAGTGACTGTTCAAGCGGAAGTGTATCAACTGTTGCAGCGTAGTTTGATGCTCAGTGAACTCACACAAGGAGCGTTTGATATTACTTTTTTAGCTTATTATGAATATTGGAAATTTGATAAAACGCAGGTTTTTCCTTTTGATTCTGCAAAAATTCAAGATTTAGCGCAATATGTAGATTATCGCCAGGTATTATTGTTACCCGACAATCGGGTTCAATTGCCCTCCAATACTAAAATTGGTTTAGGAGGAATTGGGCAAGGTTATGCTGTGGATCAAATTAAACAATTATTATTAAAAAAGGGAATAGAGAATTTTGTGATTAATTCGAGTGGTGATATTTATGCACAAGGCAATCGATTGGACGGCAGTGCTTGGCGAGTAGGCATTGCAAGCCCAAGCAATAAAGACGAAATTGTTCAATGGTTACCTGTTGAGAATTTTGCGGTAGTTACCTCTGGGACTTCAGAGAAAAATTTTGAATATCAAAATACCATTTATAGCCATATTATTAACCCAAAAACAGGGTTTCCAGTAGAGGGGATACAATCGGCAACGGTAATTAGCGAATTTACAGAAGTAGCAGATGCACTAGCCACTAGCATTTTAGTTTTGGGGACAGAAATCGGCTTGGATTTGATTAACCAAATGCCCAAAACACATTGTGTTATTATTGATCGCAATCAAAATATACATTATTCAAATGATTTGGAAATTAAGAACTAATCTATTCGTTTGCTTACATTTATTGGCTTGTATTTTTATGCTACTCATGACAGGTGCTTGCACGGTAGTTAAACCTTATCAAAGAGCCTATTTAGAAGATCGAGATATGCAATTTAAGCAAAATTTGCCTGAAAAATTTGAGCAAAATGTTCACGCTTATCGAGAGGGAGCAGCAGGAGGAGGTATGGGCAAAAGCAGTGGTAGTTGTGGTTGTAATTAAACCTTTTGAAAAAATGAAATGGACTTTAATACTATTGTTGTTCGCCCAATTTGGTCTGGCTCAATCAGAAGATAGCAGTTTTCAAAAAAAATCGTTGACAACCTTAGAGGTAACAACTTTTTTTTCCTTTTATAATCAAGAAGGAACGCACTCTGCGGTAACAGGTGGGGAAGGGGATGAACACTTGCAAGTATACCATACTGGAGCTAATATTGCTTATGGAATTGATGCTAGCCTGATTATTTTTAATGCGGGGGTTGATGTTATTGCATCGCCTTCTACAGACAAAATTGATTTTATCAAATCTTCTGCTTCAGGGCACGATAATCATGTTCATGCGAAGGCGGGTTATCAATACCATTTCAAAAAACAGAACATCAGATTGGGGCTGGCTTATCTATGGAGTATTGAATCGGATTATTGGTCAAATGGAATTAGTACGTGGGGAGGATGGACTAGCCCAAAGAAAACAAGTTCTATTGCTTGGGCTTTCGATTTCTTTTTTGACGATTTGCGTTGGGGGCGATTGAGCAAGGCACAAGGCAATAAACCAACTCAATTGATCTATCCTGCCGAATTGAGGCATATAGATTGGTTTGATATTTATCATCGAAACTCTTATAATTTTAATATTAATTTTCGACAAGACATTAATCGACGTTTGCGGGTAAATGTATCATTGGGGGCAACTTATCAAGAGGGCTTGCTTTCTACGCCATTTCACAGAGTTTATTTTAGTGACAGTAATATAAGAAAGGTCGAAAATTTGCCACAGCAACGCATTCGTTTGCCCTTGAGTATTGCAGCAAATTGGTTCATGGGCAAATCCATTGTTTGGCAACCTTCTTATCGCATCTACTGGGACAATTTTGGCATTTTTGCGCATACTATCAATCTACAGACCGCAATAAAACCTAATAATAAGTGGTCTTTTTATCCCTTTGTTAGGGCTTATTACCAAACGGGATCGCCTTATTTTGCTCCTTACAAAGAACACTTAAGTTCGGCTTTATTTTATACCTCCGATTATGATTTCTCCACACTGGGAACGTTCAAAGCTGGGTTGGGAATAGGATGGTTTCCCGATTTTAGATTGGGGAAAAAATCAAAACTATACGTTAACAATATTGTGATTCGTTATGCCTTTTTGTACCGCACAGATGGCTTGTCTGCACACATGATTAGTTTGCAAATGGGGGTGAAGAAATAATTATTAGCATTTGTTGTTAAAATTTGATTGATGTAGTATTAATGGTAAAACTCTTTGGGGTATTCAACCATTCCATTGACGCCTTCTAGTCCATTGGCAACCAATTCGATGACCATGCAATTTTCTTTAGGGGCATCAAACGGCAGTTTTATACCAAATTTTGCAGTTGGCTGATAACCAAATCGAGGATAATAATCTTTGTGTCCTAATAAAATAATGGATTTAAAACCTAGCACCTTTGCTTTTTTGTGCGCTTCTTTTATCAGTTCTCCTCCTATGCCTTGACCTTGGAATTTAGGCAGGACAGAGACTGGTGCCAATGCCAAAGAGCCATACGTATTGATGGCATTTTTTATTTCAATTTTAGTCAAAAGAATGTGCCCAGCTAGTTCACCGCCAATCGTTGCAACCAATGATAATTCAGGGATGAAAGCCTTCGATTTTCGTAAGTTGGCAACAAGAAATTGTTCACGGTGATCGCTGTATACTTCGTCAGCAAATGCTTCTTGAATTAAAGCAAAAACAGATGCATAATCAGACTCTACCTCTTGTCGAATAATAAGATTCATAACTAAAATTTTAAAATGATTTAGGGCGCTAAAACTACTCAAATTAATTAGTAAACTATTGTTTTTTATCAAAATTCATAATGACATAAACAGTCTTATGGAAATATAGAGTTGCCAAAGAACTAAAAAAAGTAACCCCAGAACTTGCTGAGATTACTTTATAGGGTAGGGTTCTCTATTTATTTTAATAAAGCCTATTTAAATACTAGCTGTGTAAGTAAACTTTAACTTCATAATCCAGTATATAATGTCTTTTGTCTTCACCATTTTTATCCTCTACAGGTTGTAATAACTGAGCATAATCACCATTTTCCCAATCTGGAGTTACGACATTATCCAATTCTACCAAAAGGGTCTCCATGCCAACTGCTCTTCTACTAAAATGAAACTTATGATCATTGCAGTATTTACCAATAAATTGGCAGGCTTCATGGCTAAAGGCAGTGATCACAGGAGTCATCGGATCATCTTCATTGGAAGGAAGTGCTTTGAACAGCATGGTAACAACATCAAAAACAAAATCTTTATATTTTTTCAGTGTAATTGCTTCCCCAAAATCCCACATTAATTCGATCCAATCTTTGAACGTATTTTCAAAACGATCTGTTCCAATAGGTGCACTGTCTTTTTCATAGCCTCTTGTCACAAAACCCACTGCTTTGCCAGGTTCACAAAGAACAGGCTCATAGCTGTAGTTAATATCCCAAGAAGCATCATTGGGCTTATCATAAGCATCTCCTCTTTCTGGGTATTCTGTCAATGCTTGGGTTTGGCTAATATTTTCACCTGTTGCATAGCCACTTACATGATCAAAAAACCATTCTCTATGACCATCTAATCCTCCATCATCTTCAGCATGAGCTTCTCGGATTCTTTTTAGCGTTAAGATCACTTCGAATGTCTTGTCGTCATCTGGAGTAATTCCTGTGTGCAAGAATGAAATCATAGCACAATCTTTCATGTTGCCATTGTATGCCGTCTCAAATAGCGCTTCACAATTATCTGGTGTACTGTCCTTAAAATCATAATCGTTTTTTGCAAATATTTCTTCTCCTCGTCCTTTAGATGCCCAAGTTCCACGAGAGGTGCCATTAGGTAAATCGTCTGTCATAAAAACAGTTTCTGTTACTTGCGTAAAAAAAGCACGTAAAGTATTCTCGTTAAGGTGTTGGCTTTTTTCAGTAGAAGTACTTTGTTTTTCAATGATCTGTTTCATAATAATTTGGATTTTTTAATTAATTATTTTATTTATTTATATGTGTAAGAGTAAAAAAAATCAATGTAAGTGGTAAAGTGAATGATTTGCTTTATAGTAGGGGAAACAGTTATTTGAATAATAATTTCTTTGCAAGTATATTATAAAATTAAATATATGGTTTGTGTCCTTGTTACAATTGTTTGACAAATGGTAACATATTGCATAAATAGCGATTTATGCTAGGGGACTGAGTAGTTTGATATTTCAGTTAATGGTATATTTTTAATAAAAAAAAGCTGTTGGAGAAATCCAACAGCTTCATTTTTAATTTACAATATGTCGTAAAGTTGATTGTTTATACTTCATGATCAACCAAACTAGTTACCACATAATATCTAGGATCATCGATAGATGTTTCAATAATAGATTCAAATTTAGGATTCGCCTTTAACAGCAATGTTTTACATTCAGGACTCAAGTGGGTCAATTTGATTTGTTTACCCAAGTCAAGGTATTTATTAGCAATGCTACGAATGGCTTCAATGCCAGAATGATCGTTTACCTTAGACTCAATAAAGTCAATTTCAATGTTTTTAGGATCATTTTTAGCATCAAATTTTGCTGTAAAGTTCTGAACAGAGCCAAAGAACAAAGGTCCCCAAATTTCATATACTTTAGTTCCATCTTCTTTGATGCGTTTTCTTGCACGGATCATAATGGCATTTTTCCACGCAAAAACCAGTGCTGACATAATTACCCCAGCGATTACGGCAACGGCTAAATCTTCTACCACTGTAATGGAAGAAACAGCGATTAATACAACGGCATCTGCCAAAGGAATTTTGTGTAAAATTCTAAAACTACTCCAAGCAAAGGTGCCAATGACAACCATAAACATAACCCCAACTAATGCAGCAATTGGAATTTGTTCAATTAGTGGTGCTCCAAACAAAACGAAGCAGAGCAAAGCAATAGCCGCAGTTATGCCAGACAAACGACCACTACCACCAGATTCTACGTTGATGATGGATTGCCCAATCATTGCACAGCCACCCATTCCTCCAAATAAACCATTCAAAATATTAGCACCACCTTGCGCTACACATTCTCTATTTCCACTACCACGACTCTCTGTAATATCATCAATTAAATTTAAGGTCATCAAGGATTCAATCAAACCAATTGCAGCCAATACTGCAGCCATTTTTACAATAAAAAACCAATGACCATCTAAGGTGCTAAATAGTTCAAAAATTTGAAATTGAAACGTTGGCAAAGACCCCTCTAAGCCATCTCCACCTCCATCACGAATAAAAGAACCTACCGTGCTCACATCTAAGTTTCCAAAAATAGTAATAGCAGCAACAACAATAATTGCAACTAGAGCAGAAGGTACTTTCTCCGTTAATTTAGGCAACAAGTACATGATCGTCATCGTTAATCCAACCAATCCTAACATAATCAACATGTCAGAACCTTGTAGCCATTGTGTTTTTCCATCAATTGTTTCTTTGAACATCCCCAATTGTGCTAAAAAAATAACAATTGCCAATCCATTTACAAAACCCATCATCACAGGATGCGGAATGAGTCGGACAAACTTACCGAGTTTAAGAAAACCAGCTATAATTTGAAAAGTTCCAACCAATAATAAGGTAATAAATAGCCATTGCAAGCCTAAGTCTTCGATTGGAGTATCTAAGTTGATTCCAATCTCATTTCCTTTTTTGACAATAAAAACCATAACAACAGCCATAGCGCCAGTAGCACCCGAAATCATTCCTGGGCGACCACCAAAAATAGCGGTGATAAGTCCCATCATAAAGGCACCATATAGACCAACTAGTGGGTCAACTCCTGCTACAAAAGAAAAAGCAACCGCTTCGGGAACAAGAGCGAGGGCAACAGTTAGACCTGATAAAATATCATTCTTGGGGTTACGAGTGAGTTTTCGTAAAAAACTTTTCATGAATGTTAAATTTATTAATGGTTTACACTTCCTGATTTATTGGATAATTTTTGGAATTGTGTAAGAATTGAAAAAACAGTGTTTGCTTTAAAAAAGGTGCGAAGATAGTGTTTTAGTTGAGAGTTTTAAGTGGCTTTGCATTAAAGAATTACTATTATTTGTTAAATAATTTGCTGAAATGCTTGGAGATAGTGCAGCGGAACAAGGCACATAACAAAAGCCTTATACTCTTTGATATGTATAAGGCTTTTGCTTGTAGTTGGTTATGTTGGGTGAGGGATGGTAAAAGGGGCTAAGGAAGCATATCAAATATACTCCAAAATAAAATCTACGTTTTTTCTACTACTAAAACATAATAATCAAAAAAGAAGGCCTTCGTTTTGTGAATGGTTTTCAGAATTTTACCACCACGGTTGGTTAGCATGGTTTCATATTCTGCCAAATCGTATTGATGGGGGTGGAGTATATCGCCAGGTATAGCTCGGAATAAATGCTTGAAAAAACTATGATTATGCGCATCAATGGACACAATGAGTGTGCCTCCTTTTTTGGTCGCATCAAAGAGCTGTTCCCAACATTGATCCAAATCGGAAACATGATTAATGGCGTTTAAGCAAAAAACATAATCATAGGGCTGTTTGGGGGCGAAGTGTTCTAAAGGACTAGCGATAAAATTAACGGTAGGATAGTCTATCGTTTTAAAATGACTTAGCTTTTTTTCATAACGATCCAATAGGGGGTCAACAGCGTCTACCTTTTGTTGTTCTAAAATGGTAAAGATGCCCGCAGGACCACAGCCTGCATCCAAACAACTAGCCTGTGCAGGAATTTTTAATTGGCAATCTTTTAGAAAAGTTGCCCAATACTTCTTTTTCCAATCGAGGTATTCTGCTTTGTTTTTTTTGTTCAAATACCCTTGCCACCAGCGTATTTCTGCGGCTTGAGCGATCTTCCAGCGTAGTTTCATTGATGCTAATTCATTTATTTTTGAAAAAAAAATACTAAAAATAGACCTTTACGAAAAAATATATTAAATTTGCGCCATATTTATTTAGTAAAACTATAAAAAAAAATCTCATGAAAAAATTAGTATTATCTTGCGCTGTAGCAATTACTGCTGCTATGTCTTTCTCTTCTTGTACAAAAAACACTTGTTATACTTGTGAATTATCTGCATCTTCAATTAGTACAGATATTTGCGATGACAAAATCACTGTAACTACTAATGGTACTGCAGCGGCTAGTACAGACATTCCTGGTGGAGTATCTGTTGAGGATTACAAAAAGACGTTAGAACTTGCAGGATACACTTGTACCGCTAAATAATTAAAGATTTTTTTAAATCTTGTTAAAAAAACGCTACAATCAAAAATTGTAGCGTTTTTTTATTTGACTAAAGGTTGATTACCCTATCTTACGAATCAATGCCCCTGCATTTGCTAAAACATCTTCTGTTTTAGCAAAACAAAAACGCACTACTTTATTATCCAAATTATCGTGATAAAAAACAGATAATGGAATGACTGCAACGCCATACTCTATTGTCATGCGCTTGGCAAATTCGGTGTCTGGTTCATCACTAATCGCAGAATAATCGGCAACTTGAAAATAGGTACCAGCACTTGGTGTAAATTGAAAGGGACTGTCTTGTATTTTATCTAAGAAAAAATCTCGCTTTTGCTGAAAGAATTGTGGCAAACCTAAATAACTTTGCTCATCTTCCAAATAATCTGCAATAGCATACTGCATAGGAGTATTGGAAGAAAAAACGTCAAATTGATGTACTTTTCTAAACTCTTTCATCAATGCTTTATCCGCTACAATATAGCCAAGTTTCCAACCCGTAGCATGCAGCGTTTTTCCAAAAGAATAAACGGCTAAACTTCGTTGGCGCAAAGCAGGGTAACTTAAAATAGAGCAATGTTTTTTTCCATCGTAAATCATATGCTCATACACCTCATCACTCAAAATTAATATATTGCTATTTTCGACGAGTTGTTGTAATGCTTGATAATCGGAGTCTTCTAAAATACTTCCTGAAGGATTGTGAGGGGTGTTTAAGATAATCATGCGAGTTTTGGAGGTAATCAATTGTCCAAATTCTTCCCAGTTTATCTTCCAGTCGGGGGCTTTGATTTGATAAGGGACAACTTTCCCACCTGCCAATTGTATGCTCGGTTGATAGCAATCATAGGCTGGCTCTACAATAATTACTTCATCGTTGGGGTGTATAAAGGCATGAATTGTACTAAAAATAGCCTGAGTTGCACCAGATGTAATATTAATCTCAGTATAGGGATCATAGGAAACCTGATATAAACCATGGATTTTGGCAGCTAGGCGTTCTACCAAAATAGGTACTCCAGTCATAGGGCAATATTGATTGAAGCCTTTTTGGACGTAGTGACTGACCAGATTCTTGAGGCGTTCATCACAATCAAAATTAGGAAAGCCTTGGGACAAATTAATGGCTTTGTGCTTATTGGCTAAAGCCGACATGACAGAAAATATAGTTGTTCCCAAATTGGGGAGTTTAGATGATATATTCATAGCAAAATATTTACGCATGGATAATTAGTATGCCGTAACACAAATTATGGATGATTTTAGATGAGCTTCAATGAAAACTACAGCCTGATAGCAGCGTTATCAAGGCGAAAATTTGAAAAAAAAGATCGCTAAAAGACTCAATTAAAAAGTATTTAGAAATTTTTGTTATCGTGTAATTAGCCCAAAGTAGAATTTTTGGACAGATTTTCAGTAAGTTTATAACGAAAAAAAATAAATTCCTACAATAGTAAACAAAATTACTACTAAAAGCACAGCGTAGCTACCATGAGGTGGCAACATAACTAATCGTATTCAACCATACAATAACGTCAACAATTAAGAATTAAATGCAAGTCAAAGCCAGTCTAATTAATCAATTACTAGGAGGAGAATTAGTGGGGAACCCTGATGTATTGGTCAGTAAACCCGCCAAAATAGAAGCAGGAGAGCCTGGAGCTATTAGCTTTTTAGGGAACCTAAAATATGAATCGTATGTCTATACTTGTCAATCTTCCGTTATTCTAGTCGCCAAAGATTTTGAGCCCAAACAAAACATAACAGCGACCTTAATAAAGGTAGCCGATGTTTATGCCAGTTTGGGGATCTTGATGCAGTATTTTAGTGAGGCAATGGAGGCTCAGCAACAAAAAGAAATTTCTAAACAGGCGTATATTCATGAGCAGGCAACGGTTGGAGAAGGGGCAAGAGTTGATGCTTTTGCCTATATTGAAAAAGGAGCTAAGATTGGAAAAAATGCAGTGATCTATCCACATGTTTATATTGGAGAGGATGTTGTTATTGGAGATGATGTTACCTTGCACTCTGGGGTGAAAATTTATAGAGGTTGTCAATTGGGCAATCAGGTGACCGTTCATGCTAATGCTGTTATTGGTAGTGATGGTTTTGGATTTGCACCACAAGCAGATGGCTCTTATCAAAAGATTCCTCAATTGGGAATTGTTATATTGGGAGATCGTGTTGATGTTGGAGCAAATACAGTGATAGATCGTGCAACAATGGACGCTACTATTATTGAAGAGGGCGTAAAGTTGGATAATTTGATTCAGGTAGCTCATAATGTTCGAGTGGGAAAAAACACCGTGCTGGCTTCTCAAGTAGGCGTTGCAGGGAGTACACAAATTGGTGAGAATTGTATGGTAGGAGGACAAGTAGGTTTTGCAGGACATCTAAAAATTGCCAATGGGACTAAAATACAGGCACAAAGTGGTTTGGCTCAATCTGTCAAGCAAGAAAATACAGCCATTTGGGGCTCGCCTGCTATTGATTACAAGCGTTATTATAGGTGTGCTATTGTCTTTAAAAATTTGCCAGATCTCCAAAAACAGGTTGATCAAATCCAAAAGCAATTGAACAACTTAACTAAAAAAGGTTAGCTTATTTTTACATAAAAATTGATCTCGATTATAATGGCTTGGAAAATAGGTTATCTTTGTGTCGGTTATTAAGCCTATCATTGTAAAATAGATGCATTTAGAGCATTAAATTGCCCTATTAAATCGCATTCAAGTACTTCTTTAGCTTACTTTTAAAAGAAGTGTTTTTTGGTGGCGGCTAAAAAAAAAGTAGTAACTATTGATTGTTTATAAATGAGTGCCTAAAAAACAAAAAAACTCAAAACAATCCACATAATTTGCCTTAGGGATCGCCCTTTTGGTAAGTGCCTACAAAATTTTATACTACTGATAAAGAAGTCTAGCCTGTTATAGACTTTGTGCTAAAAACATAGATTCATTCAAGTAATCTATTCGTGCTAAAGAATAACCTTAAACTAAATTGAACCTAGAATATTTTATATATTGAAATCATATTATCTAACAATCTTTTAAGCTTCATAGAGTTATGAAACAAGCGACGTTAAAGCAATCTATTGAAATAGAAGGTAAAGGATTGCATACAGGTAAACACACCACACTATCTTTGCATCCTGCCGCTGCGAATCATGGCATAAAATTTCGTAGAATTGATATAGAAAATCAACCCATTATAAAAGCAGACGCTAATCATGTAGTAGCGACCCAGCGATGTACCGTTCTGGGAGCGAAGGAGGTGACTGTAGCTACTGTTGAACATTTGTTGGCAGCCCTCAAAGGTACAGGCATTTGCAATGTACTGATTGATATTGATGGGGAAGAGGTGCCAATTTTGGATGGTTCTGCTTTACCCTTTGTAGAAAAAATATTAGCAGTAGGCATTGATGAACAAGATGCTGAACAAAATTATTTGGATGTTTCAGAGCCCATCTACTGGAAAGATGACGAATCGGGTGCTGAATATACTATTTTGCCCTCAGAAAAATTTGAGGTTACAACCCTTATCGATTTTGATTCGTCTGTAATAGGAAAGCAATATGCAAATTTGGATAATTTAGAAGATTTTGCAACAGAAATTGCTCCCAACCGAACTTTTGTATTCTTGCACGAATTGTCAGAATTAGCAGAGGCAGGACTGGTTAAAGGCGGCGAATTGGACAATGCGCTCGTTTTTGTAGATAGTGTTCCTAAAAATGGAGAACTGGCTCTTTTGGCAGAAAAGCTAAATGTTACTACAGAAATAGAGGTTAAGCAAGAGGGAATTTTGAATACCACAGAATTGCGGTTCCAAAATGAGGCAGCTCGCCATAAATTATTAGATGTAGTTGGTGATTTGGCATTAACAGGGCTCGATTTGAGAGTTAAGATTATTGCTAAAAAACCAGGACACGCTGCTAATACTAAATTGGCAAAAGAACTATTAAGCACTTATAAGACGTCTCGCAAATTGCGAGGTATACCCAAATACGATCCAAATAAGAAACCTGTTAATGATATTAATGAAATAACAAAAAAGCTTCAGCATCGGTTTCCTTTTTTGTTGATTGACAAAATTATAGAACTAACTGATAAGCATGTGGTAGGGGTGAAGAATGTAACCATGAATGAACCTTTCTTTCCTGGGCACTTTCCGAACAACCCAGTTATGCCAGGTGTTTTACAGATAGAAGCTATGGCTCAAACGGGTGGTATTTTGGTTATGGAAAATGTGGAGAATCCTCATGAATGGGATACTTTCTTTTTGCGCATCAAAAATGCCCTTTTTAGGCACCCTGTTTTGCCAGGTGATACCATTCTCTTCAAAATGGAGCTGATTAGCCCTATTCGAAGAGGTTTGTGTGAAATGACTGGCAAAGCTTATGTTGGCAACAAATTAGTATGCGAGGCAGAACTATTAGCGCAAATTATTAGACGATAAAACGAATGGAAGAAAACGTTATGCAACCTTCTTATCCGCACGCAGCTGTTCATCCCAACGCTCGTATTGGTAAAAATGTTAAAATTGGCCCTTGGGTAACTATTGAAGCAGATGTAGTCATTGGTGATGATACTACTATTGGTGCAAATGTCTGTATCATGTCTGGTACTAGAATTGGGAAAAATTGTCAAATTTTTCCAGGAGCAATAGTAGGAGCTATTCCCCAAGATTTGAAATACAGCGGTGAAGATACAACATTAGAAATTGGCGACAATGTCATCATTAGGGAGTATTGTACCCTTAATAGAGGAACTAGAGCCAATTATAAAACTGTAATTGGGAATAACTGCCTTTTGATGGCTTATGTTCATGTTGCTCATGATTGTGTTATTGGAGAACATTGTATTCTCGCCAATAATGCAACCCTAGCAGGACATGTAGAAATTGAGGAGCACGTTATTTTAGGCGGAATGACTGCTGTTCACCAATTTGTTCAAATTGGAGCACATGCTTTAATTGGTGGTGGGACACTACTGAATAAGGATGTTCCTCCTTATGTACGAATTTCTCGTTACCCTGCTTCTTATATTGGGGTCAATACGGTTGGATTGCGTCGACAGGGATTTGCATCGAATGCCATTCGAAACATTCAAGATATTTATCACCAATTGTTTGTTGAGCATCGCAATATCTCTAAAGGTATTAAGTTTATTGAAGAACATATAGAGGACAGCCAAGAGCGTCAGCGTATTATTGGTTTTACAAGAGCCTCTAAGAATGGACTCATTAAGGGGCTAAGCAATAAACGCAAAAATGATAGCCCTCAACTTTAAACTGAACAGTTGATAACGTTTTATCAAGTCTAAGATAATATAGGAAGCAGCTAAACTGTATCAAAACAGTTTGGCTGCTTCTGTTGTAATCAGAATAGCAGAAATAGGAATGAATTTACAGTTAACAAATGTCGGAAAACGGTATCGTTTTGAATGGATTTTTAGAGCGCTTACTTATGAGTTTCAAATGGGAACGGGGTATGCTATTTTGGGCAATAATGGTTCTGGAAAATCGACTTTGATGCAGGTGCTTTCAGGGCATTTGTCTCCTTCTAAGGGAAAGCTCAGTTTTTCCAAGGATAACGTTGCTATTTCTATTGATAATGCCTATAAGAATCTAAGTTTTGCAGCACCTTATATTGAACTAATTGAGGACTTCACCTTAAAGGAAGCGATTGACTTTCATTGGAAATTTAAACCGATGAAATGTAGCCAGCAGGAACTTATTGAACGACTTGATTATCCAAAATCTGCTCAAAAAAAAGCAATTAAGTTTTTCTCTTCTGGAATGCAACAGCGTTTGAAGTTAGCGTTGGCTATTTGTTCTGATACCTCTCTTTTGTTGTTGGATGAGCCAACAATTACGTTGGATAGAAAAGCAGTGGCTTGGTATCTAGCGTTATTAAGAGATTATGCCTATCATCCCAACCGATTAACAATTATCGCTTCTAATGTAGAAGAAGATTTTCAGGGATGTACGGAACGATTGAATATTCTAGATTATAAAAAACGAGCATCAAAATCGTCTGTTGTTTAGTTTTTTGTACAGGAAAGTTAGCCCAAACTTCCCAAAACTACAATAAGCAACCAAGCCAACAAACACATCAAGCCTTTATGCTCTACAAAAAAGGCGAACCCTAAAGTTCCTACGATTATATAATTATACTGCTGGGTGATAAAATCATAAGAATAACTTGTTATACTTGTTGTTGTATTGGTCGTTCGCCAATATAGAGTGAAATTTAGAAAAACTCCTATCCAAGCCAATCCCATTATTATGCGGTTGTGTTTTCTGAAATATTCATAATAATCTAAATAGGCAAACTTATCTTTTCTATCCAACGAATTACTATTGGGAAAAAGAATTAGCCCTATTAAGTAATAAATAGATGGGCTTAGCAGTAACAACATTGGGTGCTTTACCAATTCTATTCGTGCTTGGATATAATACTGGTTGAATAACAATAGAAAGACAATCGACCAAAGTATAGGAACGATTCTATAAATACTATATTGGCGTAGTTGGATAATTTCTCCCCATTTCTGAACATAAAGAAGGATCGTTAAGCCCACTAAGATGGCATGAAGGAAATAAAAATAATTGGACGGATTCATGTTTGGTTAATAATTCGTATGCTGTTAAGTTGGATTGGCAAATGAGGGAAGTAGCGCAAAAGTAAAAAAACTTATTGCAATGCGTTAAATGTTCAAGTTATGAAATAAATCCACACAGGTATTCTTTCTTCCACAGCACTTTTTTAATCAAAAGTTTAGGACAACTGACATAGGGTTGTCATCTAGACCCTTTACTTTTGTTGGGCAAACTATTCATTCATAACAAATCCTAAAAAATAAGATGAAGCACGAGTGGAGAAAAAAAGAAAAAGCGGTTTATATGCCTAAACCTAAGCCTGAATGGATCAATATCCCAAGTTATCAATTTATTACCATAGAAGGGGAGGGCAACCCTAATAGTGATTTTTTTGCAGATTGTATTGCTGTCTTATACTCGCTTTCGTATGCTATAAAAATGACCCTTAAAAAACAAGACACTTCCCCAAAAGGGTATGGTGATTATACGGTTTACCCATTGGAAGGAGTCTGGGATCTTAATGAAACAGCAAAGGAAAATTTTAAAGGAAAAATTAACAAAGATGATCTGGTCTTTAAATTGATGATTAGACAACCAGACTTTGTTGATAGGACGTTTTTTGAAGAAATGCGTGTGTTGACAAAAGAAAAAAAGCCACATCGATTATTAGACCAAGTAAAGTTTGAACAAATTACAGAGGGAGAATGTGTACAAATGTTGCATGTTGGAAGCTATGATGATGAGCCAAAGAGTTTTAAAGAGATGGAAGCGTTTACCCAAGAAAAAGAATGGATTAGATCATCCAAAAAACATCGAGAAATCTACCTGTCTGATTTTAGAAAAGTAGCCCCAGAAAAGTTAAAAACAGTATTGAGGTTTCAAGTAAAATAAGGACTCATTAGTGTTTTAATTGTATGGTTAGCCAACGATTTTTGGAGCATTAAAGAACAACAAATATTAACCCCCAAAAAAGAAAAAGATTGGATTATATAGATACTTTGGAGTTAGAATTGATTAGAAATGCCAATGCTAAAGTTGCTCAACAACAAAAAGCGTATATGCGAGGTCAATTTGATTATTATGGAATAAAAGCAACCCAACGAAAAGAGCTTCAGAAACCCTTTTTGATAAAGGCATTCTTGCCCGATAAAAGCGAATTAGAAAGGATGGTCAAAATACTTTGGAAGAAGCCTCAAAGGGAATTTCAATACTTTGCGCAAGAATTAGCCTTTAGGTATGTAAAACAACCAGCTCTTGAAGACATTCAACTGTATGAATTTATGGTGAAGCATAAATCTTGGTGGGACACGGTGGATTTTATCGCAAACAAGTTGATGGGAGCCTACTTTAAGCATTATCCAGCGCAACGAGAACCTTATGTCAACAAATGGCTTGCCTCCAATAATATATGGTTGCAGCGCTCTGCCTTGTTGTTTCAATTAAAATATAAAAAAGATTTAGATCGGGCATTATTGAGTGCTACCATTCACCCCTTGTTAGGTTCCAATGAATTTTTTATCAACAAAGCAATTGGGTGGGTGCTAAGAGAATATAGTCGAGTGAATCCAGAATGGGTAATTGAGTTTAGCAACAAAACAACTCTGAGCCCTTTGAGCAAAAAAGAAGCCTTGCGCTTGATCCCACAAGGAAATTTATAACTTAACCGCCAGATTTTTCTCGAATCTTTTTGTACCATTTTACGCCCATTCCTAATGCAATGCCAAAAAGGACTAGACCACCCAATGCATACATAAACTCTAAGGCATTTTTATAAACGGCTAATAAAACAATAGCTGCTAAAAAAAGTGTTGTTACTTCATTGTATAAGCGGAATTGGGTAGAAGTCATGACTTTTTCCCCTTTTTCGAGTCGCTTCATAATGCCTTTGCTGTAATGATGGTAACCAACAAGCAGTAAGATTAAGCCAAATTTCCAATGCATCCAAATATTAAATGTCCACCAAGTCCAACCTCTAAGAAACAGCATCGTGAAACCGCCTATAAAGGTCAAAAATAAGGCAGGTGTCATAATAATATGGTACAATCTACGCTCCATAATTCCCATCTGTTCCATAAGAATAGAGCGTTTAGGCTCCTCCAAATCCATTGCTTCTGTATGATAAATAAATAGCCGAGGCAAATAAAAAAGGGCTGCAAACCAGCTTACAAAACCAATGATGTGCAGTGCTTTGAAAAAGAAAAATGTATTTGGACTTTTTATAATTTCGTCTAGATAGATCATGCTGTACTTCGATTATTGGTGGTGATAAGGTTGATTTCTTAAGATCGTCATAGCTCTATACAATTGTTCTAAGACAAATAGACGTACCATTTGATGCGAAAAGGTCATTTTAGAGAGCGAAATCTTGGCATTGGCACGTTGATATACTGCTGGTGAAAAACCATAAGCCCCGCCAATAACAAAGATAATTCGTTTATGACTTTGTTGTAGCATATTCTCCATATAGGTTGCAAATTTGAGCGAGGTAAATTCTTTACCTCCTTCGTCTAGCAAAATCAACCAATCTCCTTTGTCTAATTTTTTTAGCAAGAGTGTGCCTTCTTTGGTTTTGAGCTGTTCCTTCGAAAGATTTTTAGCATTTTTGACATCAGGAATCGTATGATATTCAAAAGGAAGATAGTGTTTTAGACGTTTTTCATAAATAGCTGTTCCCTCTTTTAAGTAGGGAAAAGAAGTATTGCCAATGACCCATAATTCTGCTTTCATCGAACTTGGTTTAAGTTTTATAGTGCGCTTTTGAAGTTCCAAAATTACATATTTTGACGAGTATATTTTAGTTAGATTTAAAATATTATAAGTAGATGGACAAAATTAGTAGTTTAAAAATTGGAGTATATTTTTTTCGCTAACGACTTGCAAAACGTAACTTTAGCGGGCTAACTAAGCCTGCGACTTCACGCAGCGAAGCAAGTAAAGCGAGGCTTTTCAAGGAAGCTTAGCGGACAAAAGATGCTCACCACGCAGTCTCAGCACAGCTAATTGATCTCACGAGCACTGCGAGTAATTTAATGTTAATTATTTTTATCCATCTACTTACTTAGTTCTATGATAAAGTCTATTGCTTTTGGTTGGGGAATTCAGGGAGCAGTTCATGTCGATCTGTGGATTTAAATGAAAAAACTGGTAAGAATATTGTTATTAAAAAGATTGTGAATAAATTAGAGTATGATTTTGCTATTAGTAATAGGGTTGATAGTCAGTTTGTTAATAAATGAAAAGTACTGAACGATTTAATTAAGATGATGAAACAAATAGTAATACTGATTGTTGGTTTAGTTTTATCCCAAGTCGCCTTTGCTCAAAAAATTAATTCCCAAAAATCAAAGATAGAGTTTGAAGTAAATAATATGGGGAAGGTTGTCAACGGAACGATCTTGAACCTGAAAGGGCTGGTTAATTTTGACAAAAACAATTTAGGCGCTTCTGGCTTTAATGCTACAGTAGCCCCTTCTACCATTCGTACAGGGAGCAGAGGTAGGGATAAGCACCTTCAAAAAAATGATTTTTTTGGCGTGGCAGTTTTTCCAGAGATAAAAATGGTTGGGAAGTCCCTAAAAAAAACAGAAACAGGATATGAAGCCTTAGCTACATTGACCATTCGAGATATTAGCAAGGAGGTAATGATCCCATTTTCGGTTATAGAAGGAAAAGAACAACTAACCTTAACGGGAAATTTTTCGCTTAAAAGAAAGGATTATCAGCTAGGAGAGAAGGTGGGAAAAGACTCGATAGGTTTGGAAGTAACCGTTCAGATTTATTGTGTGGTTGATCTTTAGACTAATCATAAGTTGTAAGCACTGAGATCGCTTCGTTCATTTAATCCGTTATGAACGAAGCGATCTTTTGCTTTAGGCATTTTAGCTTAATAGTGCAGTGCCATTCATTTCTTCAGAAGGTTCTAACTGCATCAATTGCAATAAGGTAGGAGCAACATCTGCTAATTTACCATCTTTGATTGAAACGCCTGTTACTTCATTGGCAACAAAAAAGCAAGGAACGGGATTGACCGTATGTGCCGTATGAGGAGAACCATCGTCATTAATCATATAATCAGAATTGCCATGATCTGCTATAATGATAATACCATAATCATGCTGCAATAACGTTTGAACCAAACGTTCGACACAAGTGTCCACGGTTTCTGCTGCTTTGATAGCCGCTTCAAATACTCCTGTATGTCCAACCATGTCAGCATTGGCATAATTCAAACAGATAAAATTAGGTTGATTGGCTTCTACTTCGGCTATAATAGTATCGGTAATACCAATGGCACTCATTTCGGGTTGCAAATCATACGTAGCAACTTTAGGAGAAGCGACAATTAAGCGTTTTTCTTGCTCAAACTCGGTTTCTCGACCACCAGAAAAGAAAAAAGTTACATGAGGGTATTTTTCCGTTTCAGCAATTCGAACTTGCGTTTTTCCTGCCTTGGCAAGCACTTCACCTAAGGTGTTTTTTAAGTTATCTTTTTCGAATAAAACGCCTACTTGCTCAAACGAATCATCATACCGTGTCATGGTTACATAATGAAGCGGAATGCTTTTCATGCCCTCTGTTGGAAAATCTTCTTGGGTAAGTGCGGTTGTGATTTGGCGGCAGCGATCGGTTCTAAAATTAAAACAAATGACCACATCACCTTCTTGAACCTTGGCAGAGCTACAACTTACAGGCTCTATAAATTCATCTGTAACACCATTGGCATAAGATGCTTTTAGCGCTTCAATAGGATCATCAAACTTAGTCCCTTTGCCTTCTAGCAATAAATCGTAAGCCAATTTGATGCGCTCCCAGCGTTTGTCTCTATCCATTGCATAGTATCGACCAATAATAGAGGCAACTTCAATCGGGCTATCCTCGATATGATCCAAGAGATTTTGTAGGTAAGCCAGTCCACCATTGGGAGCGGTATCTCGACCATCCATAAAGGCATGTATATAAACTTGCGACAAGCCATTTTCTTGTGTGGCATCACACAAAGCTTTTAGATGATTGATGTGAGAATGTACACCACCATCAGATAACAGCCCCATGAAATGAACTGCCTTGTTGTTGGCTTTGGCGTACTCCAATGCTTGAACTAAGATTTTATTTTCATGCAACGAATGATCTTGTGCAGCTTTGTTGATCCGCACCAATTCTTGATAAACAATTCTCCCTGCCCCAATATTTAGATGCCCCACCTCTGAATTTCCCATTTGTCCTTCAGGAAGTCCAACTTCTTCTCCATAGGTAACCAATTCAGAATTCGGATAGCGTTGATATAAGCTATTAATAAAAGGCGTTTTTGCTTGGGCTATTGCACTAACTTTTGGATTGGCTCCATGTCCCCAACCATCTAATATTAATAGTGCAGTCTGTTTGTATTTTTTTAACATGTTGTTTTCTGTCTCTTAATGATAGATTGCTGCAAAGGTATTAATATATTGTTACAGTCGGTATAATTTTTAGCTTTTCTTCAAAGGCATAAAATTAGCCAACTAATAACGTAAATTGATTTGTAAATTGTAATCCATTTTCTTATCTTGTAGATATGAAATATATACTATATACCATTCTATTATTATTAGTTGGAGCTTGTACTAGTGATAGGAATCCCCAAACAGAAGCTGTAGTTTTTAATAGTCCTCTAGTATTTAAAATGGATTATGCCAATTTGGATTTAAACAAGACACAACAATTTTCAGATTTTGAACGATTGTTTGCTGCTACGAATTCTATCCGATTGGATAATATAGAGGTGCTTAATCAAGGTCAAACGGTATATGATTTTAACCAAAATTTAGGAGATATTGTTATTACGAAGGAAAAGAATAATCAATACCTTATTTTGGAGCATTATATTATTCCTATAGGCAGTGTCTATGGCAAGTTTGCACTGTTGAAGTATCGTTTGGACCCTAAAAAAGGAACAATAGAACGTGACCAAGAATTTAAGCCTCAATTGGCTATTTATAAATATTGGTCAAATCATGTGGTGAAGGAATACGATAGTTATCTGAGTGATACGAGTTTTACAACACAGTATATCGAAAAAGTTCCTTTCAGAGCATTTGAAACAATGCGCTTTTTGATGTTTAACCTTACTTTGGCTACAGTGTTGGAAGATTGTCAGGATTGTGAAGATAGAATGAAGCGAATAACAAAAGATTATAGTTTTGTAGAATCTAAAGAATATTTTGAACAAAATTTATTTGTTTGTAATACAATCTTAAGCAAAACAAGAGATTAACTCATAAATGAAGAACTCTATTCTATAAAAAAGAACTAAAAAAAGCTTGTTTTTGGCAAGAATACAACTGAAAATGGCAAAAAATAACCCTTCTATTCTAAGAGAAATAACAAAATTTGTACATTGTTTATCTATTATAGGTATAACTTAGGTGAGCATTATAATTATAACAATAATTTCGATTAAAACATTAAACAAAACTAAAAGATGAGTAAGTTCGATGAAAAAGTAGCTGGTTATAAAGCTAACATGGAAAAATTAGGTATTAAATATGATGAGGACAAATTAATCGCATGTACCAAAGCTTGTGGTCCTTCTATTTATAACAAAGATGGTGAAACTGTTTCAGGTTCTGACCAAACTGAATTGGACCGTGTAAAAAATAACTATTTAATTAAAAAATTGGGACTTTCTGAGAGTGATGATTTGGATGGTATCGTAAATTACGCTGTAGAAACAATGGGGAAATCTAACCGCAATAAATACAGAGCAATTTTTTATTACCTTTGTTCTGATAAAGTGGGAAAATTTCCTTCTTAGGAGCTTCTATCATTCTAACATAATGACAAAAGCCATTTCTCTAAAGGAAATGGCTTTTGTTGGTTAACTACCCTTTAATTTGAATGTTATGCATTTAGTACTGGACACACATGTTGTGCCTTTATTGACACCAAAACAGCGGTTAAGCGATTATCTATGTGGTATATTTTTGCAACTGCCATCTCGAAAAAGTGTTAAAGTTGCAATTAAACGGGGTGCCATTTATGTAGACGGAAAAAAGGGACATACAGGGGATTGGGTTTGCCCTGAACAAGTTGTTGAACTCATTGATCTGGATGATGCGCCAACAAAGGTGTTAAAATTGCCAATGGATGTGATCTATGAAGATGATGCAATTGCAGTAGTTTTTAAACCAGCTGGCATTCCTGTGAGTGGCAATCAATTTCGAACCATAGAAAATGCTTTGTTGCATAATATAACGCTTTCTACTAAAGTAGATGCCCTCAAAAAACCTAGGGCTGTTCATCGACTCGATGCACCTACTTCTGGTCTTTTGTTGATTGCTAAAACCAAACAAGCCAGAATGCACTTGGGAGCGCAATTTGAAGCCAAAACGATCCAAAAGAAATATCAAGCCATTGTGATTGGACAACCTCCTGCTCAAGGGCGTTTTGATACTGCGATTAATCATAAAGCAGCCTTAAGCCATTTCGAATGCTTGCAAACCGTTGATTCTCTAAAAAGTGGGCAGCTTTCGCTCTTAAATTTATACCCCAAAACGGGGCGCACTCACCAACTTCGAATCCATTTATCGCAAGCAGGATTTCCTATCTTGGGAGACAAACTTTATGGCATTCAAGGCTTAATTCTAAAACATAAAGGGCTTTTTTTGATCGCAGTAGCCTTAGATTTTGAACATCCCATTACAGGAGAACGCCAAGCGATAAAATTACCCACACCTTATAAATATACCGCCTTATTAAATCGAGAGCAGCGCCGTTATGATGCCTATGATTTTGAATAAAAGAGCTAATCACCGCAAATTTCTATGAGCGAAATTTCTAGATAATTCTCTTCTGTTTTTTGATAAGCAATATTAGTTGTTATTAATGCAATAGGGTAGAGGTTTATGTCTCCTATTATCTTGTGAAGTGTTTCTTCGTAATACTGTAAATCTTCTTGTATTTTAGCTAATTCTTTATCATTCAAATAGTTTTTAGCTCGTTTTGCAGAAATTTTGATAATTATTTGTTGCTGATCAATTTTTTCTAAAACCTTTTGAGGCAAAGATAGATGCCAATGTTGTATTTTTTTGATGTGATCCTCATCAATGGATTCATGAGGATATAACTTTATCAAGAATGATTTTAGAAGAGCATTTTCTTGTGTTGTGTGGGGCTTTTTTATTGGGGCATTAGTTTTTATAGAATTGGTAGTTTCTGTACAACCAACTATAAAAATGAAGCTAATTATTAGCAATAGTAATTTTAACATATCTCTTTGATTGTTTATGTTCTCCAGATGATTTAGTGACTATTCTAACAATTCCTTGACCATTTACTTTTTTATTTTTGATTTGTGTTTGATAACCAGTTGTTTGTGATGTAAATGTAATGATAGTAAAAATGTAAGATAACTTTTGATTTAGCGCATTGGAATTATATTTATTTTCTAAATAACTTAAAGAGGTTTAGTACCCAAAGAGGTCTAAAGAATGTATTTATAGGTAGACTAACTTCTTAGTTAAAAGGAAGATTGAAATTTGTTTTTTTAGATTTTTTTTAAGAAATTTAAGAATATCTTAAGAATTCGCACGCTCTTTGCAATAGGAGTTTTATTCGTTTGTTATAACCAGGTTTTGATCAAAAAAATACTATGAAAATATTTACATTAATACTACTGCTATTTTGTTTTATGGGGACGGCTCTTGTTGCGCAAGAAGATGACCCCGAAACACCTTATAACGATCAACAAGCTCGAATTATCAAAAAGGGAAGAAAAGTATTTGCTGCCTACCAAAAAGCCTATAAAGAAAAACACGGTGAGTTGCCTAAAATAAATCTTAGAGAAGCGAGTTTGCCAGGGTTGGATTTTAGAGGCATGAATTTGGATAATGCTGACTTTAGAGAGGCTGATTTAAGAGGAGCTAGATTTGGGGATAAACCTGCGATTCGAACCAAAAAATACGACAATGAGGATCGATTGGTTAGCGGACAAGCGCCTGTGCCTGCTGCGAGTCTTAAAAATGCTGATTTTAGAGGAGCAGACATTGGAGAGCATGATCTAAAAGTAGCAGATTTAAGTTTGACCAATAGCGAAGGGGCTAATTTTTCGGAAACAGACTTGACAGGGGCCAAATTTGTTAAAGCAAAACTAAAAGGAAGTTCATTTAAAGAATCGAGTCTTATTGGAACCAATTTTAGACGAGCAGATTTGACAGATGCGGATATGACAGAAGCC
The DNA here is from genome assembly GCF_026000115.1 of Aureispira anguillae. Taxonomy (GTDB): domain Bacteria; phylum Bacteroidota; class Bacteroidia; order Chitinophagales; family Saprospiraceae; genus Aureispira; species Aureispira anguillae. Next base: position 3,774,733 of record NZ_AP026867.1, on the reverse strand, counting down.
GATGTAGAAGGGGCTACTTTTGATAGAACAATTATGATTCGTACACAAATGGCAGGGCTTAATGTTGACGAATGTACAATGACAGAAGTATTTTTGACCGAGAAAGCATTAAATGACTACTTGGCTAAAAAGAATAAAAGCGAAAATGTTTTTGAAGATTAAAACAAGACTTAATCTTTATCTGCAATTAGTGATTATATATTTAAGAGAAATATATATAATGACTTGTTTGTGAGTTTGGTTTGTGTGAATTATATTTGTTGGTAGCAATGAAAATGTTCTCACTAATTAAAACTAGATTATGGCGAGTCAGAGCAAAAAGCTTCAAAAACTAGAGGTAGAATTAAAATCAATGAAGGCGATCCTAATTAAATATAAGGATTACTTTAAGGTGGATGGCTTCGTTGATACAGAGGAGCAAAAACAGCTGATCCAAGATGTTATGTCCAAATAACACTCTTAAACTATGAAAACCATATTACGTTTATTTATAGTATTACTAAGCATAGGATGGATAAGTTCTTGCACGACTACTGAAATTAGAGAAGTAGAAAAAGTCTATTATAAAACCGTGTATAAAGAAAATCCTTTTTATATAGAGGATAGCACTTTATCTTATTTTAGAGATTCTTTTGTTATAGATCAATATACTTATTCAGGTAGTAATTTATATGATGAAGTAGCTAAATGGGTGAATTCTTTACCTCAAAAGATTAGAGATAGTTTATTTAGCCAAAAGCTATTGATACAAAAATAATATTATTTGCAAGATATTCAATGGAAGAATGAGGCAAAAATTAAAAAAATGGAACGATTTGATTTAGAGTTAGAAAAAAATATTTCAGCAAGGATAGGAACAGATATTAATATCCACAAGACGATATTTACCACTGAAATTAAAAATATACCTAAAGATTATCAAGAACATTTAATCATAAAACTAAACAGATTAATGTATTGATTTGAAAATCAATAAAACTGGTCGCCTAGTATTTGTTTAAATATATATTTTGGGCATTTATGCCCTGTTTTGTACAGAAATCACACTTCTATAAAAACACGCAATGGGCTACTTTCTTCACAGAAAGTAGCTTTTTTGTATTTTGCATCGTTACTTACAACCTTAAAAGTTCTGTTAATTTTATTCGACTGATAACTTTTGGGGTATTATTTGATTCTTTAATAGAGATATTAATTTTGTCGATAAAAAAGTCTTACTTAGATAATTTTTATGCAGACTCACAAAAGTTATGCATATCTTGTACTAAACTTTAATGAATGATAGGTCTAAAATATATGTTATGGATTCTTGTTTTTGGGCTGTGTAATCTTTGTGCTACACTAGGGCAGACCGATTATACAACAGCTATTAATGCTTCTAAAAAAACAAAAGAAAATTACAAAAAAGCGTATAGTTATATTGTAAGAAGAGACTATAAAACTGCAAAAAAAGAACTGCATAAATTGATTAAGAAGGATGCTAAATTTGTGAATTCTTATATTCAGTTGGGGTTTATTTATGAACAAGAAAAGGATTACGAAAATGCAATCACGCATTATAACAAAGTTATAGAACTAGCACCCGATTATAATCCAAAAATTTATATGGCACTTGGGCGTATTGCAATGTTACAAGAAGCTTATGCTGAGGTCGAAAAACAAATGCTTCAATTTTTATCGTATGATAAATTGCATCCTAATCTGATAAAAATTGCAACAAAGCGTTTGGGAGATGCTCGTTTTAGACCCCAAGCCTTAGCCAATCCTGTTGCTTTTAACCTTAAAAACTTAGGAGAGAACATTAACTCAACGAATCGAGAATATTTTCCCTCAATAACGCTCAAGGATGAGTTGGTTTATACAAGGCAATTGGGAGAAGGGCAGGCAGGGCAAGAGGATTTGTACATTAGTCAATGTAGTGAAAATGGTTGGCAAAAAAGTAAACCTATTCCAACCGTAAATACGAGCGAAAATGAAGGGGCGCAAAGTATTTCAGCCGATGGGAAACTATTAGTGTTTACAGTTTGTAATAGAAGAGAAGATTACGGAAGTTGTGATTTGTATTTTTCTAGAAAGGTAAATGGAAAATGGACAACTCCTAAGAATATTGGTGCACCAATTAATACCAAAGATTGGGAATCTCAACCTAGTATTGCGCCAAACAGTGATGCGATCTATTTTGTTAGAGGTGGAGCGAAGGGGCGAGGGCACAAAGATTTATTTGTCTCTAAGCTACAAAGTGATGGAACTTGGGGAACCCCAGAGAATGTGAAAGAGTTGAATACGCTTTATAATGAAGCTTCTCCCTGTATTCATCCCGATGGGCAAACGCTTTATTTTAGTTCAGAAGGACATCCAGGGATGGGCGGTTTTGATTTGTTTATTACTCGACTAAAAGAGGATGGGAAATGGGGAAAGCCTGTTAATTTGGGCTACCCAATTAATACTTCCAATCAAGAAGAAGCACTGGCGGTTAATCGAAAAGGAACCTTGGCTTATTTGGCTTCTGACCGAGCAGGTGGATTTGGTTCGATGGACATTTATAGCTTTGAATTGCCTGCGCTTGCCAAACCAATGCCGATCACTTATATTAATGGGATTACGTTGAGCGAGGAAACCAATTTGCCTTTATCGGCAGAGGTAGAAATTATTGACCTTAAGACACAGACGGTTTTTAAACAGTTAAAAACGCCTAAGGATGGATCGTTTATTATTTGTTTGCCAACAGGAAAATATGCCTTAAATGCTCGTAAAGATGGCTATTTGTTTTTTTCTGCTAATTATGATTTATCAGAAACAAAATCCTTAGATCGGGCTTATGTCTTAGAGGCAAAATTACAACCATTGGTTTATAAGAGGGATGATTCCACTAAAAAAATGGTTCGTGAACCTATTGTCTTGGAGAATGTTTTCTTTGCAACAGCTTCTGCTGAATTAAAATCGGAATCAAAAATTGAATTGGATCGACTAAAAAACTTGTTGGATAAGAACATAACTATGCATATTCAATTAAATGGTCATACCGACAATGTAGGAAAACCAGCGGACAATTTAAAGCTTTCAGAAGCTCGTGCTAAATCTGTTATGAATTATTTAATAACAAAGGGAGTTGATGCTAAACGACTTAAAGCAAAAGGTTTTGGTGCAACAAAACCCAAATATAGCAATGAATCAAAAGAGGGACGCTCCAAAAATCGGCGTACTGAATTTGAAATTTTATCATCTTCTGAATGATCGTCAATTTAATGCAACTTTTCAACGGACTAATGTAGAAAATGAACACAGTATTATTGTTACCTAGAATATTTTTTGAAAGTATCCGCCAAGCTTTTCAGCAGTTGGCTGGCAATAAATTGAGAACGCTTTTGTCGTTATCGGGAATTACCATTGGTATTTTTTGTGTAATTATGGTACTTTCTGCCGTTGATTCATTAGAGGCAAACATCCAAGACAGTTTCAAACAATTGGGAGACGATGTGGTTTACATCAGTAAAATGCCTTGGGGAGAATCACCTCGTGAGGGCAATTTCTGGAAGTACCAACGACGCCCAGAGACAGATTATCGAGATTATGAAGTAATTCAAAAACAAGTCCAAACGGCGGACATTGCTACCTTTACTGTTTTTATAGGAGGGGGAACTGCTGAATCTAAGACCAGTAATGCTTCTAATGTGTTTTTTATTGGTGTGACGGAGCATTATAAGGATATGTTTGGGCTAAAATTTCACAAAGGGCGTTATTTTACCCCCTTAGAATTTTATAAGGGGAGCAACCAGATTATTATTGGTTATGATGTTGCTCAAACCTTGTTTCGACCAACCGAAGATCCTATTGGAAAGTACATAAAAGTAAAGGGACAACGCTTACAGATTATTGGTGTGTTGGAAAAGGAAGGAAAGGATTTGATTAACCCATTGAATTTTGACGATGCAGGCTTGATTCCCTATAATACAGCAAGAAAGTATGTCAATCTCAAAAAAGCGGGATTTAATAGAGGACGAACATCCATTTCTGTTAAAGCCAAAAAAGGGGTACGACTAGAAACCCTAAAAGCTGAATTAACAGGGGTGCTAAGAGCCAAGCGCTTGTTAAAACCTGTAGAAGAGAGCAATTTTGAATTGAATACATTGTCTATTGTATCTCAAATCTTTGAAAATGTGTTTGGAATTATCCGAATTGCAGGTTATATCATAGGGCTTTTTGCCATTATTGTAGGAGGATTTAGCGTAGCCAATATTATGTTTGTTTCTGTTAAAGAACGGACTCGATTAATTGGTATCAAAAAAGCTTTAGGGGCTAAAAATTATGTTATTCTAATGGAATTTTTAGTAGAATCCATTATTCTTTGTCTAATTGGTGGTTTGGTAGGGCTTGCATTTGTTGTAATGGGAGCCGAAGCTGCTACTAGTATTGCAGAATACGATATTTTCTTGTCTCCAAGCAATGCGATTCGAGGGCTAGCAATAGCATCTGCTTCTGGTGTTGTTGCTGGGATTATTCCTGCTTATCGAGCTTCCAAGATGGTGCCTGTAGAGGCTATTCGAGCTTAATGATATAGAGATTGGAAGATTTGAAAGGATTCTATCGGTAATCAGCCTATTTTCAAACCTTCCAATCCATTGATATTATTTTACCTTTCCATAAAGCATCCAAGCCGTGACTAAGTTGTGCTGATCTAGAAGAAAAACAATACTCGTTTTCTCATAGAATAGATAATTGCCTTGGCTTCCGCCGAGCATACGGGTTGGTTTTCCATAAAGTTTGTGGACAGCATCTAGCGAACTACCAATTTTGATTCCACGAGCAGTTTCGCCATCGTAATCAGCTTTGGTTTTTATAAAGCCTTCCAATTCTTCTTTTGTATTGTAAGGACCCTTGTAAGTGGCAATAAGGGTTGCTTCAAACTCTTCTTCATTGACATTAATGATGGCTGTTTCAGGGCGCTTTTCGTTTTGTTTTTTAATATTTGTAACTTGAAATTGCTCCTGATCGTCAAAAAGTACTTCTAAGGCTTCGATGCCGACATCTGCAATGGTTTCTTCCGTTCCATCAATCTCTTCCGACAATTTTTTCTTAAACAGTTTAGAAAATAGATTCGTCGTTAATGCCTCTAAGTTGGTTGTTGCCAAAAGCGGATTTCCACTTTCTGCGGCTTTAAATTCTTTTTTTGCCTCTGCCTTTTTATCAGATTGAGCAAAGGCAATACCTCTAGCAATATGAGCATTTCCAACCAATAAAGTTTCTTGTTTATTGGTCGCTAATTGCACGGCTTTATTGGCTAAACCCAAGGCCATTTCATATTCTCCTAGAAGGCTATGAATGAGGGCAGCGTTAACATAAGCCGCAGCATATTGATCGTCAATTCGAATGGCATCGTTAAACAAATTTAAGGCATCTTTTGCCAAGCGAACCCGTTTATCTTCTTTGGATTCTCCTGCTCCTTTGGTTCCTGCTTGGTTAAGGCGAGTATCCAAATCAATTCCAAAAGGATAAACAAACTTCAACTCTTCAGCAGTATACATACTGATGGCTTCTTGCGCCAAGGCTACACCAGCATTGTTGTACATTTCTCGGCTAGGGAAGGTAACAATAACATGATCGTAGCAAATCGATGCTTGTTCGTAACGGCGCACCAAGTTTAGCATATTGGCAGTGTTAAAAACAGGAATGAGCGCTTCAAGCATCTTTTGAGAATTGTTATAAATCCCAATTCGATCTTGGCGAGAAGGATAACCAAATGTTTCGTCAGGAATTTCTAAAACATGGTATAATTTATCAAAAAAAGCGCCACCAACACCCAAGGTATTGTAGCCACTCATATACCCAAAAATTCCTCCAAAATAATCTGCTTCAGCTTCCATTCTAGCACGATCTTCTGCGTTATACATGGATTCTTTTACATTTTTTTGAATGTCATTGTCTGGGTTGGCTTTGCCAAAGGCATGTGCCCACCCGTGGTCTTTGTAAAAATGAGCAATCTCATGCGCCATAACCGTTGCCACAATGTCGATAGAATCAGCGCCCAACTCGGCTGCCAAATCATAAATCCCTTCGCCAAAATTAATCGTATTGTTGCTAGGGCTATAGTAAGCATTGTAATAGGGCTTGCCTTGATAATTATAAATAAAATTGAAGGTTGGAGCTTTGCGGGTATCTTTAACGGTTTTACAAATTTTTGTAAATACTTTTTCTGAAAGCGCCGCTTTTAATTTTTGGTAATCGGTCAAATCTGTTTCTAGCGGTTGGTAATTATGTGGGCTGATATTACCTGCACTCAAAAAAACAGATGGAATGGCAAAGTAAAAACCAATTTTTAGCCATTGGTAGAGCGCATGTTTTTTTAATGAAGTAGGTTGGTAATTGTGTTGCATTAATGGTATTTTTTTAATTAAAAAATGAGTTAATTAAAATGCAAGTCGTCTTAATCAAAATCAAAAAATTATCTCATGACCATAGGAAGCTAATCAACGGCGTATTATTAAATAAACTAGGTTGGTACTTTTATTGTTCCAATAGTACTTGTTTTTGGATAATTTGAAGCACTTTTTTTCGTTCTAGATCTCCAATGTTTATAAAGCCAACCATAGGGCTCTTTTGCCCATCTGTATAATAGTAGGTATCAAAAGAAGCAGGCGTTCTAGGAACAAAACAAATAGAAACTTCTCCATTTTGACTTCTGTTGGTCAATACTTTGTTAATATTATTGGCAAAAATACTATTGATATGAACCTTCTTTTTATGCCAAGTAATAAAAATAAGTCGTTTGGGGGTAATTAAATATCGAGTGTAAGTTAATGCATCTTGTCGAGTTTTCTCTAAATGATCCGAATAGAGATAAGTTAATGGAGGAATAGCAACTAATAAGAGCCCCATTAGAGGAAATATGCCTATGCAAAAAACGCCAATCAAAAAAGTAATTAATAAGCGTGTTTCTTTACTTTTAGTTTCCTGTTTAATAGGCTGCATTTTCCCTTCCCATAAAATTACCTCTTTTTCTCGAATGGCATTAAGGTAGGCTTCTACTAAATGAAAATCATCGGGTTTTAGGACCATAGGAATAGAATAATTAGATAGACATTAATTGGTTAAGTCGGAAGCTCTGTTCAGGGTAACCCAAGCCAATATAGCTCCCAATATAATCATTGGTAAACTCAAAAATTGAGCCATATTAAGCCAACTATCAGGATCTAATACATAGTGTTTTTTGATGAATTCCATGCTAAATCTTAAGCATCCTAAGATTAGTAAAAACACACCAAAAATATGCCCATCTTTTACCAGTCCTTTTTTTCGTTTATTGTATTGTAACATAAATAAGAAAAGGCTGAGATAAACGACAAAACCGTACAATTGCACGGGATGACGGGGAATGTCATCTACTCTTGGAAAAATAAAAGCCCAAGCAGCATCTGTCGGAGCACCCACAATTTCGGAGTTCATAAAGTTCCCCATACGAATGCAAGCTAGACAAAGCCCTCCTACAATCGCTCCTTTGTCTAAGAACCATAAGATTGACTGTCCTGTTTTTCGAGACAATAGCCAATAGGCAACCAATAAACCTAGCATAGCTCCATGACTAGCCAGTCCTCTATAGCCCGTGAATTCAAAACTGGGAGAAAATTTGAATGGAAGCAAAATTTCTAAAGGATGTTGAGAAAAGTACTCAAAATCATAGAATAAACAATTGCCTACACGTGCTCCTAAAATAGTCCCTACAACTGAATAAAGCAGCATTTTGTCAAGCACTTCTAAGCTTATACTTTCTTCTTCGAATAAACGACGAAGGATAAAAAAACTAATGATAAATCCTGTAGCAAATAGAAGGGAATACCAGCGCAAAGCAAAACTTCCAATTTCAGTGATGATGGGATCTGGATTCCATATTATAGCGGTAAACATTGATTGATATTTTATAGTGATTGAAGAACCCAATAGGGCAATTTGCCCAACGTTAAACATTCGTTGTGCATTTTTTAGAGTATGTTTAAATGTTCAATTTAAATATGCTCTTAAATGGGTTGGTTTTAGAAAGGCTTGCGATCAAAAGTTTAGAAATTCTGTGATTTGTGCTTGAACCACTTTTTGGGTTTCTTTATCCACCAACTGGTCTTTTTCCAATAAGGTCTCAATACTCGAAATGGGCAACTTATTAGGAAGCACACTAATGGTGAGGTAATTTAGAAAACCCGTCATGTATTCTAGCCCTCTGAGTGCGCCTGAACGCCCTGATGAAACCCCAACCAAGGCCGCTTTTTTGCCTCCATGAAAAGATGCTGCATATTGGCGTACCGAACAAGCATCAATAAATAATTTGAGTGCCCCAGGAATCCCTCCATTGTACTCTGGCACCACAAAGTAAAATTTATTGGCAGGAATTAGGTACTCGTCTTGAATGCTTGACAGTGCCTTAGATTGCCCTGCTTCACTATACATATCTGCGTGAAAAAGGTCGGTAGGTAGCTCTTCCATACTAAAAAAGCGAACTTCTTCGTTGCTTTGTTCTTTTAGCGTTTGGTAGATGTATTGAGCAATAATATGGGTTCGGCTATTTTTGCGATTTGTTCCCGAAAATACAGTAATCATTGGTTTGTTTTGTGATTTTTTCAAAAAATAAGCGCTTTAAATTTCTAAATCTTCTTTTTTTAAAATAAATTGATAGCTAATTCAAATGTAAATATATTGGAGTAAGTAGCTTGCTTACTTTATTATTAACGAGAATAGTTTTTACTAAACATAAGGTGTGATTTTATTGGATAATCCTATCTGCTAGAAGCACCCCTATAATGACTAATTTAGACTATGTTTAGCAAAATATTGTGACATCATTTCCAAAAGTAAATTAAAATATGCGAATTACATATTATGGGCACAGTTGTTTTTTGGTAGAAATAGGCAATAAAAAATTATTGTTTGACCCATTCATTAGCCCCAATCCTCAAGCTAAGTCGGCAAAGATTGACATAGAAAGTATTAAGCCACACTATATTTTTCTTTCTCACGGGCATGAGGATCATTTGGCAGATGCTTTTGAAATCGCTATTCACAATAATGCTCAAATCATAAGTGTTTATGAAATTGTCAAATGGTTTGACAAGCAAGGCGTTTCTGGACATGGGATGAATATAGGAGGGAAGCATAAATTTGATTTTGGTACCGTCAAAATGGTAACGGCTGCGCACTCTAGCTCTATGCCAGATGGTAGCTATGGTGGTAGCTCTGTTGGTTTTGTTATTAGTAATGATCACGAAGGAACATTTTATTTTGCAGGGGATACAGGTTTAACCATGGATATGAAACTAATCCCTATGATTTGCCCTCGGTTAGATTTTGCTATTTTACCGATAGGAGATAATTTTACAATGGGTTATGACGATGCTGTTTTGGCAAGTACTTTTATTCAATGCAATACAATTATAGGCTGCCATTTTGATACCTTTCCCATTATTAAAATGGATCACTCTGCGGCAAAAAAAGCATTTGCAGCAGCCAAAAAAACACTTTTCTTGCCAGAGATCGGAATGTCATTTAATATTAAGAAGAAGGGAGCATAAAACCTTTACCTCATTTCCAACTACCCAATTATGAAACAATACTATTACGATAAAGCGCCCCAAAAGCAAAAATATAAGGTTCAAAATCTTTATATAGAAAGTAGAATGTTTGAACAGGCAGGGCAATTACCTGCTGCGCTTTTTGAATATACGAATGTTGAAATACTTGGAATTCGAGGATACTTAGAAACCATCCCTCCTGAAATTGTTCAATTAAAACAATTGAAAAAATTGACCATTGCTTTTTTAGGTTCTAATGGTCTTCCTGAGGCAATTGGCGGATTGGAACAGTTAGAAGAATTGGTGATCATGGTAACGGCAAAACCAATTGTTATTCCTCAATCTTTGTCTAAATTAAAACACTTAAAGGCAATAACCTTAAAGGATTGTAAACTAGATGCAATACCAGTAGTTTTGTCAAAAATTCCAAGTTTGGTAGAACTGAATTTAGCTGAGAATAGAATTGCAGCTACAACCTTAGCCAATAAATGTTTTTGGCCGAATTTGGAAAAATTAAATTTAGATAGAAATAATTTGACAACAATACCCGATTGGGTTTATGAGCACGGTCAATTAAAACAGCTTTTTTTTAGCAATAATAAATTGCAAAATTTTGATCAGCGATTGTGTAAATTGGAGTATTTGCAAAATTTGAGAGTGGATGCGAATAGAATAACTGCTTTGCCAAGTGAAATTTTGAACTTACAGCAGTTAATATTTTTTAATTGGTTTGATAATCCCATAGGTTGGATCCATCCCTTGGTATTTAAATTGAACGAGCGATTATTAGACTTTAAACATTTTTGGAGGCATAAGAGCAAACAATCTGCTAAAACTATTTTGTCTATCCGCAAAGCAGTAGCTAAGGCAAATTTGATAGATAATGCTGAAATTATAGAAGCAATAGTAGCCTTATTAAATAATCAAAAAGAAGCGATTAAAAATTTGACCAATGCATCCATTTTAGCCTGTTATGCGGTTCGGCATAATAAGCTAAGAGAAGCTATTATTACTGAAATCACAAAGCGATTGGGCGTCTTTGATCCAACTGCTTTTGTCGAGGGCTGTGAATTGCTGATATTGGGAAGTACCATCAAGAAAAAGAGCGATTTAAAAAAGACGCTAAAGTTATTGAATATAGCTGTTGTTTCTAAAAAAACAACAAAAACATCTCATGTGTTATTGGGCAAAAATATAAAAAACACAGCTGCATTAACAGATAACCAGTTGGTCATTGTGACAGAAACAGAACTCAATCATTTTTTGGATGCAGCTGCACCAGCTTATTTGTTGGAAGAAGAAATCGGCACAGAGCATATTCAAAATATGTTATTGACTTTAAGAGATGAGGATGTTTTGGTTGCCTTAGAATTGCTAAAAAGTGGGGGAGTACCCAAAGAGTTAATGACAACTTTGTTTTTTGTACACAAATTTAGCTCTACCACCAAAATTGTTCGACAAACCAAAAATTTATTGACCTTAAATGCTTCTAATAAATTGTTAGAAAAACTTAAGAGTAGAATTCATTTTAGGCAGTTTGAGTTGGGCTATTTTAAGGCTTGGCACTACATTGATTATATCAATGATATTTGCGCAGAAACAGCATTAAATAAAATGGAGTTTCTAAGGCATTGTGCCGTTTATCACGATACTTACCGTTACAATACCATGTATTTGATGAATGTTGTTTTGTTGCCAGAAGAGGAACAAAGGACATTGGCACTTGATTTTTGGAAAAGGAGAATCAATAACAATGAGATAGAATTGCAAGGTGGTGAAAGTGGTATTTTAACTCATTTGTTTAAGATGGATGCTGTTAACGTATTGATTGGGGTGGATTATAGCACAACGATCTTGGGCAATCAAGATGGGATTAGCCAAATGAAACGACTCCATCGAGTAGTTTTGAATTATTATACCACTAAAAAAATCCAATTGCCTAAAGATTTTGGAGCATTAGAAAATCTTGAAACATTGGAGTTGAAGAATATCTTGTTTGATGCCAATGGATGGGAGTCTCTAAAACAATTAAAAAGCTTAAAAAATGTCTCCTATAAGCTTAATGGAGATAAGCTTCCGCCTCAAATTTTTGAGCTAACTCAAATAGAAATCTTAACCTTGGAGGGAAAGAAAATGCAATTGGATTTTCCAATAGAACAACTTAAGAACCTTCGAGAATTGCACCTATTACAATCTGAACTTACTGGTGCGGAAGTTTTATTTCAAAAGTTAGAAAAAATGCCTAATCTAAGCGTCATTAATCTGCACACAGAATTAGAAAAAAAATATAAAGTTATAACCTAAAAAAAAGAGGTTCTTTGACAAATGGTGTGGAATCGTAAACTACCTTACCTGCTTATTACTACTTTTGTTATAAGTTATAGGTCGTAAGTCGTATGTCCTGTATTTACAGGAACTAAGCATACGACTTACGACCTATAACTTTCTTCTAAAACCACGAACTATTCTCATTCATGCCTGAACTCACTCATAAGCGATAGCGCACTAAAGGAATAAGTAGCAGCGAAGCTAAAAAGTAGTTAAAAGCTTACCCTTTTTTAGTGTTTACCACACGATTTGTCAAAGAACGAAAAAAGAAAATGCTTGAATTGTAGTTTTTAGTAGAACAATTCAAGCATCAAACCTTAGCCAATAACTCCCGAACCAATAAGCTCTTGATGCTCATACCAAGCTGCAAATTGTCCTGGTGTTACTCCACGTTGTTGCGTTTCAAAAATAATATAAATTCCTTCGGCTGTACAATACAGGGTAGCAGGGGTAAGCGGTTGACGATAGCGAATTCGCACCATAAAATCACGCTGTTCACCTACTGCTAGTTTTAAATCGGGGCGTACCCAATGTACTTCATTATTGGCAATAAAAAGTCCTTTTCTAAATAGGCCAGGATGCGCACCTTGCCCTGTATAAATAAGATTAGAGCGAGTATCTGTAGCAACAACAAAGAGCGGTTCAGGTGTACCCCCCACTTGAAGACCTTTGCGTTGTCCTATGGTAAAATAATGTGCGCCATTGTGTTGACCAACGACCTTACCATCTTGAGGAGCATAAACAAATGCCTTGCTTAAAATCTTTAGTGCAGCAGCATTTCTATTGTCCCCAATTGCCTCCACTTGTTCTTGATAATTTTGAAAAATGGGAGCATCTTTAGGTATTTCTATAATATCTCCTTTTTTAGGTTTTAATTGTTGTTGAAGAAAATCAGGTAATTTGATTTTACCAACAAAACAAAGCCCCTGAGAATCCTTTTTCTCAGCAGTGATCAAGCCTTGTTCAGCTGCAATTTTTCGAACTTCAGGCTTTTGTAAATGCCCAATCGGGAAAAGTGCTTTGGCCAATTGCGCTTGATTGAGTTGGCACAAGAAGTAACTTTGGTCTTTGTTATTGTCCGCTCCAGCTATTAACTGATACTGTGTTGAGCCATCTTTTTGTACTTCCTTTTTTTGACAATAATGCCCTGTTGCGACATAGTCAGCTCCTAGTTCCAATGCCGTTTTTAGAAAGACATCAAATTTAATTTCCCTATTGCACAATACATCGGGGTTTGGAGTTCTTCCTGCTTGATATTCAGCAAACATATAATCGACAATACGTTCTTTGTAAGCAGCGCTTAAATCTATGGTTTGAAAGGGAATACCTAAAGTTTGAGCAACAATTAAGGCATCGTTACTATCTTCAACCCAAGGGCATTCGGCATCTAGGATAACCGATTCGTCATGCCAATTTTTCATAAACAAACCAATGACTTCATAACCTTGTTGTTGCAACAAATAAGCAGAAACACTAGAATCTACCCCTCCAGAAAGTCCAACGACTACACGTTTCATTTTTATTTCAATTTATAGATTTAGATTGACCAATTGTAGCATCCAATAGATCAAAAATTTAAGTTAAAAATTACCAAATGGCTTCATGCTCCTCCATTACGCCATAACCAATCAATTTTTTCCATTGGTTTTGATGCAAAATACGCCCCTCTATTACGCCAAAAACTTGCGTGAATTTACTTTTTAGCAGCTTGATATTAATATTTTCTTTGCGGCTACCATTGGGTTGCATGCTTAGTTCTAAATTGCCCTCTAAAGCAACTACTTTCCAAAGAGAATGCTCCAAAGGTGGACCATATTGATAGCTCACTGCCCCAATCAAAATTCGTTCTGTTCCTATCCAAACAGCATTTTCTAGGTTTTGGTTGAATTGATCGACTATATTTATTCCTACAGGCGTACCATCTTCTAATTTCCCTAAGAAAGAGGTCCAATTCCAATCGGTATGTTTAGGAGGATACCCCTTCGAAAAATCAATACCACCATAAAGATTGTTGAATTGTTGCGTTTGCCCTTTTTTAGTCAATTGTATATTGGTAGGCAACAACAAGTTTTTGTAGGTATAATGAAAAGGGCGTTTGTTACCAGTGGATGGGCAGACAAAACTCAATCCATGTTCATTATTGGTGCATTGTAAGCTAATTTGAAATTTTTTGCCCTTAAACTCAAAATGCATTTGTCCATTTTTTGTCAAAATTTGGTAGTTCCCCAAGCTCCAATGGCTATCTAGATTCGCTTCAAAGTTGGCATCAAAAGCAAATGGTCGATCAATGCCGTTTTCTAGTAATTCGCCTGTTTTGGGGAAATAAATATAACAAAAAGCTTTCCCTAAAAAACCTGCATCAACAATAGCAAAGCCTACGACAATGTCAGGGCTATAGGCACCAAAAAAAATCCAAGATTTCCTTTGCCATCGTCTAGGGCTATTCCAACCTTTTGAGCCATCCCATACGTTTGTATTAGTATCGGAAACCACATCGTTATAAGCTCCATACTTTTGTACTTTATTTTGAGAAAGGAGGCTAGAAATACTATTTAGTATTTTTTTTTGGCGTACATTCATTTTATTAATAAATGATAAATGTTAAGTCAGTTCAATTCCCCAACAAAAGTACAATTTCTTTCGTTTTTACCTATACAAAAATGTGTATAAGTAATTGTTCTATTTTTTTTGTATAGAATCCATACCTTTTTTATCTTCATTTATTGGTTTAGAGCCATACAATAAAAAAGTGTATCACATACAATAAAAATCAATGCACTACAAAGGCTGCATATTCCATTTATCATTATTTTATCTCATGTTAAACCTGCTCTAATTCAGACGAAAGAAGTAATGCAACATTGCTTAAAACTTGGAAGTTCTAATTTATGAAGTATTTTAATTACGTTATTGGTTGGCTATTTTGTATCCTGTTCTTTTTATCATCTTCTACTTATGCGAGTCATATAGTAGGGGGAGAGATGACTTATAATTGTTTGGGAAACAATCAGTATGAAATTTTATTGACCATTTTTAGAGATTGTGAGAATGGCAATCCCGCAGCTTATTTTGATCAGCCTGCTTATGTAGGGATTTATAATGCAACAACAGGAGCCTACCTTCGAACAGAGGCATTGCTTTTGCCTAATGATGATACCTTAGATTTGGCGCAAAGTAATCCTTGTTACAATATCCCTTCCAATGTTTGTATTCACACAACGACCTATAGACGGCAAATAACATTGCCCAATAATTCCAATGGTTATCATTTGGTTTATCAACGATGTTGTAGAAATAATGTAATCACGAATATTATAGACCCAGGTCAGACAGGAGCAACGTATGATGTTGTAATTTCTGGTGATGCATTAGCAAGTTGCAATAGTAGCCCAAGATTTCGAGAGTGGCCACCTTTTTACATTTGTCAGGGGACTTCTATTAATTATGACAATTCAGCTTTTGACCCCGATGGAGATTCTATTGTTTATGAGTTGTGTAATCCTTATGATGGGGCAACAACGCTTGATCCTCGCCCCAATCCTCCAGCAGGGCCTCCCTTTTCGTCTGTTAATTGGCGTTTTCCTTATGGGTTGAACAATATGTTAGGAGGAGCCGATCCTTTTAGGATAGATCCAGTAACGGGAATGTTGGCTGGTACGCCTCCTTCTTTAGGCATTTTTGTGGTTGGAATTTGTGCCAAAGAATATCGAAATGGCGTTTTAATAGGAATAACAAAACGAGATTTTCAATACGAAGTAGTGGCTTGTACTCCACTTCAAGCACAATTTGCCGTCAATCTTTCTCCTTGTAATGCTTCTCTTTCTGTATTGCATCTTAATACGAGTACTTCTTTAGGGGTTACTTTTGATTGGGATTTTGGCGATAATTCGCCAAGTGTAACAGGGGTAAATCCTGTGCATACGTATCCAGATACAGGAACTTATACAGTTCAGATGATTGCAGGGGTTGGCTTGTCTTGTGTTGATACGGTAGTTCGCCAAGTGAGGGTTCATTTGGATGGTGCAGATGTGTCAGTTCCTCCGCAGGTAGCCTGTGTAGGCGATACCGTACTTTTGGTGGCCAATAACCTGTTAGCCAATTATAATAATATTGTCACCTATAACTGGTCGCCCAACAGTGCCTTGTTATCAGGGCAGGGAACGGATTCGGTTTATGTAATTGCCAATAATAATATCAATCTCAGTTTGACAGCAACCAATGATAATGGTTGTATAGATGTTGAAAATACGAATGTGCAACTTGAAATCGTTGAAGCACTCTTTGATAGTGTTACCTTTGATTGTAATACGACCTTAGACATTCCATTTAATAATCAAAGTACCTCGGTTACGAATAGTTATTTTTGGGATTTTGATGGTACAGGAACTTCTACCAATGCATTTCCAGTAAATACCTTTCCAGATACAGGACGCTATGAGGTTACCTTAGTGGCAGGTTATGGAGCGTTATGCCAAGATACCTTCACTAGAGAAATTTATATTCCTTTGGATGGAGCGTCTATCTTGTCTACCTCTCCAACCCAAGCTTGCAAAGGCGATACGCTTATTCTTAGTGTTACCAATGAACTAGCCGATTATAATAATATAGGGGGATATACTTGGGTGCCGAATAGTCCGATTTTGTCAGGACAGGGAACCGATTCGATTCAGATCGTAGCTGATGTCAATACTGTTTTTACGGTTAATGTAGAGAATGAAAACGGCTGTGTAGATACCGTAGTTTTGCCATTACAAGTCTTACAAATGAATGCGGTCTTTGATTCTGTGGAATTGGTTTGTAATAAATCATTAGAAATTCCTTTTACCAATAGTAGTGTAGACTTGACACTCAATTTTCTTTGGGACTTTGGAGGTACAGGCACTTCTACAGACGTTAGCCCAACTTATACCTTCCCCGATACAGGAACGTATACGGTAAGCCTAATTGGAGGGATCGGAACGTCTTGTCCTGATACCTTTCGTCAAGTCATAGATGTACGCCTAGATGGAGCAGAAATAGTAGCGTCCGATACACAGTTGGTCTGCCGTGGTGATACCGTGTTGTTGACGGCTTTAAATACGTTATCTTTGTATAATACGATGATTGATTATAGTTGGAGTCCAATCACTAACATTATCACAGGACAAGGAACAGACAGTGTCAATGTGTTGGCAAATGCAGACCTTGATTTTCAGGTAATAGGATTGAATGATGCAGGCTGTCGAGATACAGCATTTGCACATGTTAATGTAACTACAATTTCGCCCGCATTAGCAATTGTTGCTTTGCCAGATAGTATATTTGTTGGACAAACGTCCCAATTATATGCGACCAATTTTCTAGAATATAGCTATGATTGGACGCCAGATACCACCCTAAGTGCTTATGATATTCATGATCCAATAGCAAAACCAAGACAAACCAAGACGTATTATTTGAGGGTTACGAATCAGTATTGTACACACAATGATTCGGTAACGGTTTATATCAAACCGCCAATTTGTGCCAATCCAGTTGTTTTTGTTCCCAGTGCTTTTTCGCCCGATGGAGATGGACATAATGATGTATTGATGGTGAATGGCAATAATATTAATGAAATGACAATGGCAATCTATAACCGTTGGGGACAAAAAGTGTTTGAAACCAATGATCAAAATCTAGGTTGGGACGGTACCTATTTAGGAAGGGAACTGCCTCCAGATGTGTATGGTTATTACATGCAATGTAAATGTGATGAAGGAGGAACCTTGTTTTTGAAAGGAAATATTACCCTCTTAAAATAATCGTTCTTTGACATATCGTGTGGAATATTAAACGATCCAGCTCTCTTATTACTACTTTTTTCTAAGAAAAGTAGTAGAGAGCTTACCCTTTGTTAGTGCTTGTCACACGATTAGCTTCGCTGCTACTGCGTGGTTATTACGTGAGCCTACGGGTTATCAAAGAACTAAAATAATAAATGTTGTGCTGCTTTTGTAGTTGTTTTGGTAAATAGATGAAGTATCATTGACCAATATAGCAGGTGATAAGTCAATCTATAGCTTTTAGGATGATTTTCTAAGGAAAAACCAACTAAAACTATATTGTTATGCGTCCAATTTGCCTAAATACCTTACAACGTATTATTTTTTGTACTGCATTTGTTGTTTTCCCTTTAATGTCTAATGCCAGCCATATCGTAGGGGGCGAAATGAATTATAGATGTTTGGGAAACAACCGCTATGAAGTAAGATTGCAGCTCTTTAGAGATTGTGATGCTGGTATTCCTTGGTTTGATCATATTGCCTCTATTGGTGTTTATGACGGTCAAACTAAGGCTTATCTTTTTCAAGAATTGGTCAATTGGAATAGCGCAATTAATGACACATTAGTTATAGAGGCTCCCGACTCTTGTATCAGAATCTCAAGTAATGTTTGCATTCACACAACTACTTATACAGATACGATTGTTTTACCGTTAAATTCATCAGGCTATATTCTTGCTTATCAACGTTGTTGCCGAAATTATAGCATGACAAATACTATTAGTCTACCAGGTGATGAAGTGGGGGCAACCTATTGGACCTATATCTCGGCAGCAGCTTTGCAAGGTTGTAACAATTCAGCAGTATTTAAAGACTGGCTTGATGTTTATTTGTGTTCAGGGGTTCCTGTTCTATTTGATCATTCTGCTATTGATGCGGATGGTGACTCCCTTGTTTATGAGTTGTGCATGCCTTCAAGTGGAGCTTCACTTGCAAATTCAAGACCCCAACCCCCTAGTAACCCACCCTATGGAAACATTAGATGGCGAGCGCCCTATCATCTGGGAAATATATTTGGAGGAGCAGATCCTTTTGCAATAGATCCTACCACTGGCTTATTGACAGGAACTCCAAACAACTTGGGCGTATTTTTAATGGGAGTCTGCCTCAAAGAATATCGAAATGGTGATTTGATTTCAATTACTCGCCGTGATTTTCAGCATATTGTAGGTGCTTGTAATCGAGAAGTAACCGCAAGATTTAATGCCGTCAATACATGGTGTAGCAAAGATTTGGTTTATGTTTTTGATAACAATAGTCAGACTAGTACAGGAATCTATCATTGGACATTTGATACCTTGGGAACGAGTACAGCTGTGAACCCCATTTATACCTTTCCAGATACAGGGAATTATCTAGTTACCTTGATCGCAGGAATAGGGGAGCCTTGTGTAGATACCTTTTCGATGCATGTAGATGCCCAAATAAGAGCAATAGAAATAGCCGTTCAAGTACCCTCCATAGCTTGTTTGGGCGATACGATATTGTTGGTGGCTACAGATGCTTATCAGGATTATTCGGATTCTACCATCTATACTTGGACGCCAACTTCAGCAATACTCTCTGGACAAGGAACGGATAGTATTTGGGTTGTAGCAAATCAGAGCACTCGTTTTAGGGTAGCAGGGATTAATAATTATGGTTGTTCAAGCGAAGCGACATTTTATATTGATGTGGTCGATATTAATGCGCTGTTTGACACTTTGGATTTAGTCTGTAATCATTCATTATCGATACCTTTTGTAAATGCTACTAGCAGCAATTTTGTGAATGTAGCTTATTCGTGGAGTTTTGATACATTGGGAACGAGTACAGCCGTGCATCCCATTTATACCTTTCCAGATACAGGACGTTATGAGGTTACCTTAATGGCAGGCTATGGGGCTTTATGCCAAGATACCTTTACCAGAGAAATTTACATTCCTTTAGATGGAGCGTCTATCTTGTCTACTGCTCCAACCCAAGCTTGCAAAGGCGACACCCTTATTCTTAGTGTTACCAATGAGCTGGCTGATTACAATACTATAGGGGGATACACTTGGGGGCCTAACAGTCCAATTTTATCAGGGCAGGGAACCGATTCGATTCAAATAGTAGCCGATGTCAATACTGTTTTTAGGGTTAATGCAATCAATGAAAATGGCTGTGTTGATACCGTAGTTTTGCCATTACAAGTCTTGCAAATAAATGCGGTCTTTGATTCTGTTGAATTGAGTTGCAATAAATCACTAGAAATTCCTTTTACCAATAGTAGCATAGATTTGACAATTAATTTTATTTGGGATTTTGGAGGCACGGGAATCACTACAGAAGTTAGCCCAACGTATACCTTCCCCGATACAGGAACTTATGCGGTAAGCTTAATTGGAGGAATCGGTACGGCTTGCCCAGATACCTTTCGTCAAACGATTGATGTCCGTCTAGATGGGGTAGAAATAGTGGTGTCTGATACACAATTGGTCTGTCGTGGCGATACTGTTTTGTTAACTGCTTTGAATACCTTATCTTTATACAATAGTATTACCAATTACAGTTGGAATCCAATCACTAACATTATCACAGGACAAGGAACAGACAGTATCAATGTGTTGGCGAATACAGATCTTGATTTTCAGGTAGTGGGATTGAATGATGCAGGTTGTCGAGATACGGCATTAGCCCATGTTAATGTAAGTACAATTTCGCCTGTATTAGCGATTGTTGCTTTGCCAGATAGCATATTTGTTGGGCAAACGGCTCAATTATATGCAACCAATTTTCTAGAATATAGTTATGATTGGAGACCTGATACCACCTTAAGTGCGTATGATATTTATGATCCAATAGCAAAACCAAGACGAACCAAGACGTATTATTTGAGGGGTACCAATCAATATTGTACGCAGAATGATTCGGTGACGGTTTATATCAAACCACCCGTTTGTGCCAATCCAGTTGTTTTTGTTCCCAGTGCTTTTTCGCCCAATGGAGATGGTCATAATGATGTATTGATGGTGAGTGGCAATATTATAAATGAAATGACAATGGCAATTTATAACCGTTGGGGGCAAAAAGTATTTGAAACCAATGATCAAAATCTAGGTTGGGATGGCACCTATTTAGGAAAAGAGCTTCCTCCAGATGTATATGGTTACTACATGCAATGTAAATGTGATGATGGGGGAAGGCTGTTTCTGAAGGGTAATATTACTTTGTTAAAATAGTGATCTATATACTATACTTAAGTATATCAAAACAAATTATTAGTTCTTGGGGAGTTGGTTAACCAATGAACAGCTTCCAAATAAAATTTATTATGTACCCAATTCTCCTCCGTATTTTTCAGTATATTATTTTATTATTTGCTTTTCTCTTCTTGCCATTATTAGCCAATGCGACTCATATTGTAGGAGGGGAGATGAATTATAGATGTTTGGGAAATGATCAGTACGAAATCTCTTTAACGGTATTTAGAGATTGTGATGCTGGTGTTCCTTGGTTTGATGACCCTGCCTCTATAGGGGTTTATGATGGGCAGACGAATGCTTATCTTTTTCAGCAGTTGGTCTATTGGGATAATGCCATCAATGACACACTGGATATTTATTTGCCCGATTCTTGTTTGATCGTTCCAAGTAATGTTTGTATTCATACCACAACCTATACCGATACCATTACCTTACCTTTTCGTGCCTCTGGATACACCATTGCTTATCAACGTTGCTGTCGAAATTATGATATTGTTAATATCGTTAATGCAACAGGGAATGAAGCTGGAGCTACCTACTGGACTCATATTTCATCAGCCGCCTTGCAAGGCTGCAATAATTCGGCGGTATTTAGAGAGTGGCCTCGTGTTTACTTGTGTTCGGGGGTGCCTATTGTCTTTGATCATTCTGCCATTGACGTAGATGGAGATTCTATTGTTTACGAATTGTGTAATCCTTCGGATGGGGCTACGGCTGTAAGCCCAAGGCCACAACCCCCAAATAATCCACCTTATGGAAACGTTACTTGGCAAGCTCCTTATCATCTAGGAAATATGTTTGGTGGGGCAGATCCATTAGTGATTGACCCTGTAACTGGTTTGTTAACTGGAACGCCACAAAATTTAGGTGTTTTTTTGGTTGGTGTATGTTTAAAAGAATATAGAAATGGCAATCTAATTTCTATTACTCGACGAGATTTTCAGCATGTAGTAGGCACCTGCGATCGGCAAACAACAGCAGATTTTGATACGACAGGTTTGCATTGCAATAAAAACTTGACTTATCCCTTTGACAACAATAGTCAGGTGGTTACAGGAACTTACCATTGGACGTTTGACACGTTGGGGACTAGTACAGCTGTGAACCCCACTTACACCTTCCCCGATACAGGAAATTATTTAATTACTTTGGTAGCAGGAATTGGTTCACCTTGTATAGATACCTATTCTGTTAATATGGATGTTCGAATAGAAGCTATGGAAATTGCTGTTACTCCCCCTCAAATGGTTTGTACGGGAGATACTATATTGTTAGTGGCGACAGATGCCTATGAGGGCTATTCAGATTCTGCGACCTATACTTGGAGCCCTGCTTCAGCGATACTTTCAGGGCAAGGGACGGATAGTGTTTGGGTTGTTGTCAACCAAAGTACCCAATTTAGAGTAGATGGAATCAATAATTATGGTTGTGCCAGTAGTGCTTTTACCTCCATTAATGTACGACAAGTAGATGCTCTATTCACAACAACAACAATTCCTTGTAATACTTCTTTGGTGGTGCAATTCCAAAATCAAAGTACTAGCAACCCCATTAATAATAATTATTTGTGGCAGTTTGGGAATTTAGGTAGTTCAACGGCTGCAAATCCCAGTTTTGTATTTGCAGATACAGGAATTCATACCGTAACCTTAATTGCAGGAGCGGGGAGTCAATGCCCAGATACTTTTTCAATGGATATACAGGTAGAACTAAGGGCAATGGAGCTACAATCCATTCCAGATCAAACGCTTTGTAAGGGCGATAGCCTATGGATAAAAGCAGTCGATATTTATGAGGAATATTCCTCTTCGGCTACCTATACTTGGACTCCTAGTTCGGCAATTGCAGCAGGGCAGGGAACGGATAGTGTGTTGGTTATTGCTAATAATTCCATACAAATACAGGTAGCGGCCTCCAATAACTACGGCTGTTCTAGTGTGATAGATTTTAACATTGACGTAATAGAAGTAGAGGCTTTATTTGATACCTTAGATTTAGCCTGTAACATTTCATTATCGATACCTTTTGTAAATGCTTCTACCAGCAATTTAGGGAGTGTCAATTACGAATGGAGTTTTGACAATTTAGCCAATAGTACCGCTGTAAATCCAATCTACACCTTTCCCGATACAGGAACTTATACCATTCAATTGATTGCAGGGGTGGGTAGTCTTTGTCCCGATACTTCTTTGATGGATTTGTATTTGCCACTTTATGGGGTAGATCTGACGGCAATAGCTCCTCAAACAGTTTGTGTAGGAGATTCTGTATGGTTAAAAGTAGAGGATTTACTAAAAAACTATTCTTCTTCTATTCATTATACTTGGTCGCCGAATAACCAGATTCTTGCAGGGCAAGGAACGGATTCTGTTTTGATTATCCCTACTTCTTCTACCAGTATACAAGTGGCCGCAATCAATAGCCATCTTTGTCGAGATACAAGCATTGGAGTAATTGATGTATTAGCAGTAGAGGCTTCTTTTGATACCATAGATGTTCTTTGTAATACTTCATTAATTGTTCCTTTTGTGAATACCTCAACGAGCAATCCAGTTAATAATGACTATCATTGGAACTTTGAAAACCTAGGAACTTCAACGGCAACGCATCCAACTTATAGTTTTCCTGATACGGGTAGTTATGTTGTGAGTTTGGTAGCAGGAGCAGGGGGGCAATGCCCAGATACTTTTAGTATGGATGTTTATTTGCCCTTGCACGGTCTCATTATGGATGCCAATGATGTATCTGTAATCTGTAAAGAGGACACGGTAGAGCTTACGGTAACAAATAGTTTGGATGCTTATGCCGATTGGGTCAACTATCAATGGTACCCTACGAATGAAATTATAGCAGGGCAGGGAGAAGATACCGCCTATGCCTTAATGGACACAAACACTACTTTTATCGTTATAGGAGTAAACTCTCATGGTTGTATTGATACGGCTTATGCACAAGGAACCATTATTTATATTTCACCAACAGTTAATATAAGTGCTATCCCTGATAGTATTTTTGTGGGGCAAACAGCACAGTTAGTAGCAACAGATGATATAAATTATAGTTATAGTTGGAGACCTGATACTACCTTGAGTAATTATTTTATTTATGATCCAATAGCCAAACCTAGACAATCAACAATTTATAATTTGGCGGTAACCAATCAGTACGGATGTACAACCAATGATTCAGTTCAAGTGCTTATAAGAAAACCCATTTGTGGTTTGCCAGTAGTGTTTGTACCCAATGCGTTTTCACCAGATCAGGATGGGCATAATGATGTTTTGATGATTCGTGGCAATAACATTACGAGTGTAAATATGGCGATTTATAATCGTTGGGGGCAAAAGGTATTTGAGACCAACGACCAAAATATAGGTTGGGATGGCTCTTTTAAAGGGAAACTAATGCCGCCTGATGTTTATGGTTATTATATGCGATGTGTTTGTGACGATGGCAGTGAGTTGTTTACCAAGGGAAATATTACGCTTTTGCGTTGATGGCTTGTTGGAGTTTTGTTAAATGAGATACCTTGAGTAGTAAAATAGTTTTATATGTTATGATAAAAAATTGCTTTTATCGTAAAAGCAGATTACTATTGTTAAAAATAAAATTATTTCTTGGGCTTATTGATAAGTTTTGTGGTAAGTTCTTAACCATTAAGACCTATAAAATGATAGGAATCGTATGTTATACGTAGAAAGTCGTATGTTTTTATTTTGATCATAAATAACATACGACTTTCTACGTATAACTTATAGCTGGCCCACTATTGCAAAAGGTAATGTTTTTCTTTTTGTATTCTAGAAAACTTTTTGTAAAGCCATTTTTTGCTTAGCGTATTGTAAAAATTAAACGACCATGAAAGAAGCTCAACACTATAATTTTTTGTTCACCGTATTGTTTTGGATTGTTTTAGCACTTCCATTGTCCGCAACACACATCATTGGAGGAGAAGTGAACTATCAATGCCTAGGAAATAATCGCTATGAGATAACCTTGCAGTTGTTTAGAGATTGTGATACAGGAGTACCTTGGTTTGAGAACCCTGCGGTTTTGGATATATTGGATGTCAATGGGCAACTTATTGATACGATCAATATGAATTTGAGAAACAACGACACCCTAACTTTTGCGAGTTCAGCTTGTTCAATGGTGCCTCCATCAGCTTGTATTCATACAACTACCTATCGAGAGGTTCGATCTTTGCCTTATCGAGTAGGAGGCTACCAATTTTTGTATCAAATTTGTTGTCGAAATATTGACATTCTTAATATCATAGACCCGACAGGTACACAGGCAGCTTATCATGCTTATATGTCGGAGGAAGCAACCTTACATTGTAATAGCGCAGCAAAATTTAACGATTGGCCTCCCTTTTACATCTGCAATGGTCAGCCGCTTAATTATGATCATTCTGCAATAGATGTAGATGGAGATTCTATAGCTTATGAATTGTATACCCCATTTGATACTTATAGTTCTTTTAATAATTATTGGGTAGATTGGAGGTTTCCTTATTCGTTGACCAATATGTTGGGAGGTGCTTCGCCTTTGGCTATAGATCCCGTAACAGGACTATTAACAGGAACGCCCCTAAACAATGGAACTTTTGTAGTCGGAATTAGTGCCAAATCCTATAGAAATGGGGTGCTTATGTCGGTTACAAGACGAGATTTTCAATTTATTGTCACTTCCTGTGTGACCGCTATTGTTGCTGATTTTGAACCTGATCTTGATTCTTGTAATGTACTTCTAGAGGTTCCCTTTGACAATTTAAGTAATCCAATCAACGGTCCCTTTATTTGGGATTTTGGAGACGGAAGCCCTCTTTCAACGTTGCCCAACCCCACGCATCCCTATGTTGATACAGGTACTTATGCCGTTATGTTAATTGCTGGTTTGGGAACGCCTTGCGAAGACACCATTATAAAAGAAGTAGAATTGTACATCAAAGCAGCAGATGTAGATGTGGTTAGTGCCCCAATTATTTGCAACGACAACAAAGTCCTCTTAGTGGCACACAATGTTTTTTCCGATTTTAATCAAATTGTTAATTATTATTGGGCACCGCCAAGTAATATTATATCGGGGCAAGGAACGGACAGTGTTTGGATGGCTGTTAGTGGAGGGAGTTTTGGGGTTCAATTAAATGTGACGAATAATTATGGTTGTACAGATTTGGTACAGTTAACACAGGTCGATGTCCCAGCCGATACGGTTGTTGCTGCTTTTGATTCGCTTACGTTTTCTTGTAATAAATCATTAAGCGTATCGTTTACCAACCAAAGTATCAGCACCAACAATCAATATTTATGGTATTTTGATACTTTAGGGACTTCTACGGTACAAAATCCTACGTATAGTTTCCCAGATACGGGAACTTATAAAGTACGTTTAATTGCAGATGTGGGGCACCCTTGTCAAGATACGTTTGAACAAGATTTTTACCTTCCTTTAGATGGTCTCGACCTTGCTGCCATTGATTCTCAAATTACTTGTCGAGAAGATACAATTCTATTAACGGCAACGAGTTCAGGGCCTAATTATGCTAGCATTATTAACTACGCATGGACTCCAGCAAGCAAAATTATAGCAGGGCAAGGAACGGACAGTGTTTGGGTCTTGGCAGATTCAGATCTGGATTTTACAGTGGTGGCGACCAATGCAGAAAATTGCAAAGATACGGCTGATGCGAGCATTAATGTCAGCTCAATTTCTCCAGTTTTGGCCGTAATCGCTGTTCCCAATGCAATTTATCTAGGGCAAACCACACAATTGGTTGCCAACTATGACGCAGATTATACCTATCAATGGAGACCTGATACCACCTTGATGGCATTGGATATTTCTGATCCTATGGCAAGACCAAGAATTCCTACAACCTATTATTTAACCGTTAAAAATTCCTTGGGTTGTGATTTGACGGATTCTATTCATATTGGAATTTTGCCTCCGCTATGTGGCAATCCTGTTGTTTTTGTGCCTTCTGCTTTTACTCCTGATAATGACGGGCATAATGATGTGCTAAAAGTAGAAGGAAATAACATTAACGAAATGACAATGGCAATCTATAATCGTTGGGGGCAAAAAATATTTGAAACAAAGGATCAAAACATAGGTTGGGATGGCACTTTTCAGGGCAAACTATTGCCACCTGATGTTTATGGTTATTATATGCAGTGTCGTTGTGACGATGGGAGTGAGGCTTTTTTGAAAGGAAATATAACCTTGTTGAGGTGAGGGGCATCTGTGATTTAGAAATTTGAAGCAGTGCCAATTTGAAAATAGTAAGGTATCATTCGACTATTTTCAAATTGGCATATTTTCAAATCCATAAAAATCAAGCTTCATAAAAGACACGAGGCACCCGATTGCTGATATTGGTTAAAATTTCATAAGGAATAGTCTGTAAGGTTTGAGCTAGTTGCTGAATGCTTTTGATGTCGTCAAAAATAATTACTTCGTCCCCTTCTTTAGCCTGTGGAATATGGCTGACATCTACAAAACACATATCCATACAAATATTGCCAATTGTAGGAGCCAATTGATCGTGAATTTTAACGCTAGTTTTTCCATTTCCAAAAGCCCTCAAAAACCCATCGGCATAACCAATGGACAGAACAGCAATTCGGCTAGCTTGGGTAATTTTGCCTTTTCGCCCATAACCAATGGTCTCTTGGGCAGAAATTGGTTTGATCTGTGCAATGCATGTTTTTAGGCAAACGACATTTTGCAAGAGTGGGAGGCGTTGGTTAGGATCAATGCCATAAAGCCCAATTCCCAATCGTACTAGGTCAAATTGATGTTTGGAAAAGCGAGTAATGCCCGCAGAATTTAAGATATGCTTAATGCTTTGAATGTGTAGCGCTTGCTCAATATTTTGTGCGAGTTCATTAAACAATTGAATTTGTCCTAAACTAAAGGACTCGTATTGAGGCTCGTCAGATGCTGCTAAATGAGAAAAAATTCCCTTTATCTGAACCAAGGCACTGTTTGTTTGTAAGAGCGGGATTAAGGCTGGAATATCGTTGGGAAGAAAACCCAAACGATGCATGCCTGTATCGAGTTCTAAATGGATCGGATAGGCTTCAGAAATATTGTTTTGTTGTAAAAAAGCACTAAACTGATTAAGCATTGTAAAGCTATAAACGGCAGGTTCTAAGTTATATTTAAAAAGTATTTCAAACTCATGCATGGCACTGTTCATTACCATAATTGGCAATTGGATACCTTGTTCTCGCAAGGCAACTCCTTCGTCCACATAAGCAACTCCTAAGTAATCTACATGATTGTACTGTAATAGTTGGGCAATCTCATAAGAGCCACTACCATAAGCAGAGGCTTTGACCATAACCATCATTTTGGTACTGGGCAAAAGGTGTTTTTTGTAGATTTGTAAATTATTCCGAACCGCACCTAAATCAATTTCTAGGATTGTTCCGTGAATGCGTTTTTTGAGTTGTTGTGCAATTCGCTCAAATTCAAAAGCTCTAGCCCCTTTGAGCAAAATACTTTCTTGCCTAAAAACAATCGTCTGACCAATTTCAGCGATAAAGTGGCTGGTGGTTTTAAAAAAATGCGTTTCGGCAATTTTATCAAAATACTGTTGTTGTTGATAAAACTTAGGACCAATTCCAATTAATTTTTGTATTTGATGTTCTTCCAATAGTTGGGCTATGGTTTGGTAAGTGTTGGGGGGCTGAATTTCTGGTAGATCGGACAAAATAATCGTCTTTCGATAGGCGGGGTTGTTTTTGTGTTTTTGATGCAAGAAATCTAAGGCAATTTTTAAACCTTCTAAATCATTGTTGTAACTATCATCAATAATATGGCAGTTGTTAATACCTTCTTTTAGGGCTAGGCGCATAGGAATGTCACGCAGCTTTTGGATGCGTTGTTCTATCATCTGAATAGAACTGCCTAGGTACAATAGCGTAGCAACTCCATGTAGACAATTTTCTATAGCAGCAGCATTGGTAAAGGGGATCGCAATACGGAATACTTGATTTTGCCAATGGATTTGAACCCATGTTTTATGCGTTCTTATTTGGGTATAAATGGGAATATTGGCAGTATTAGAAGCGCCCCAAGACCACAATAAAGGGGGGCGATTTAACCTTTGTATTTCTTGGTGTATCTCTTGGTGATTGCTACTGTAAATCAAAACATCTACCCCTGAAAATAAGCGAAGCTTTTCTTGAATTTTTAGTGTCAGGTTATCGAACCCACTGGCATGTGCTTTGCCAATATTGGTAAAGATGCCAATGGTAGGCTGGATGATGGCTTGCAATTGTTGCATCTCGCCAACCTGAGAAATACCTGCCTCAAAAATGGCCAACTCATGTTTTGGATTCATGCTCAATACAGAGAGCGGAACCCCAATTTGGGAATTGTAGCTTTTTGGACTTTTTATAATTTTATAATCTTGCTCTAATAACTGAAATAACCATTCTTTTAAAATCGTTTTTCCATTGCTGCCTGTTATGGCAATGGTTGGTATATTAAACTGCAAGCGATGATATTGTGCATATTCTTGAAGTACCTTAAGCACTTCTTTTACCATCATGAATTGAGCCTTTGGGTAAGCTGTTAAATCTATGTTTTTACAAATGACAAATCGCCGAACTCCTTGTTGATAGAGGTCAGCAATAAATTCATGACCATCTGTTGAGCGTCCTTTGATTGCAAAAAAGATACTTTGGCTCGGAAATACAAGTTTTCGACTGTCGATCAAAACAAATTTGTCATTCCAGAAATCAGTACTAAAATCAATTGCAGACATATAGTTTTTGGGTAAAATACAGGTGATAGAATGGTTGACCGAACTTTTTTGCAAAATAATAAAAAGATAGATAAGTAACTACGCAGAAGTCATGATTGTAAATTTAAGCCCCTCAATTTTAACGTTAGTAATTTAAAGTGATACTTCGTGGATTAGTTAGTGTGCTTTGTTTATGATCGCTTCACTCATTATTCCCTGCGGTCATGAGCGCTGCGCTTAGTTGTTCCCTGCGGTCATGAGATAGTCGTTTAGTTTTTTCTTATTAGAATGGGTTTGGTGGTATGCCCTCGTTTTTGTAAATTGATTCTTATAAAGGATTAAATTAAGCATGAATTATGGATAATTATCAACTGATTACACTCAATGAAGAAAATATTGGAAGAGAGCATATTTGCTGTGCATTTACCAATAAAAACTGTGCGGAGGGCTACCAAGCTAAAAAAGATTGGCTAAAAAATCAATTTAAGGATGGGTATACCTTTAAAAAGTTTGACATTCGAGGTAAGGTTTTTATAGAGTATGTGCCTGCCGAAATGGGTTGGGTTCCTATTGTTGCTCCTAATTATATGCTCATCAATTGCTTTTGGGTGTCGGGGCGTTATAAAGGAAATGGTTTGGGCAAGCAATTGTATCAAGCTTGTTTGGCAGATGCTCAGGACAAAGATGGTTTGGTGGTAGTGACGGCTGCCAAAAAGCAACCCTTTATGTCTGAAAAAAAGTTTTTTCACAAGCAGGGTTTCCAACTTTGTGATACTGGTTGGCCTTACTTTGAATTGTGGTATAAACCCTTTCATAAGGCGGCTGCAATTCCCCAATTTAAGGCTTGTGCTAAGGAAGGGATTTCGGATGTAAAGGAAGGAATCAGTGTTTATTATACCAATGCTTGCCCGTTTACAACCTATTATACCAATGTGGTGCTAAAGGAAGCTGCCCAAGCACGTGCTATCCCTATTCAAATCCACCAATTAGCAACAAGAGCGCAGGCTCAAAATCACTTTGTTCCCCATACGATTTACAGTGTGTTTTATAATGGAAAATTTGTTACCCAACAGATATTGACCGAAAAATCGTTTGATAAATTCATTAAAAGGTAGTAAAAAAAATAGATAATTTATAATCGCTTAATGCCCAGTTTAATGGAGGTGTAGCTTTATTGCTAACTAAATAAAGCTGATGTTTATATATTTTTGTAATTGCTCTGTTATAAAGTAAATATTAATATTGTTGTATTCATTAATACTAATACTCCATTAATTAGCTAGTGCGCTAGCGCTTATGAGCTCCCTGAGGTCGGTTCGTTACACTCGTGAGATAGTTTTTTGCTTTTTCACAAAAAAAGCAAAAAAACATCTTGTATTCGATTGATTATCAGGTAATTAATTTTTTGAGCGGTGAATTTGCATCATTTTGATAATCAATCGAATACGATTTTTCAACGGAGTAATGTAATACATTAAGACCCCTTTATTATGATAAAAATATTAAGTGCAACAATTTTAGTTTTTATGCTGCAATTTACTTACGCCCAGCATCATTTAGATTCTACTTCTACTTGGGTGTATTATAAAGCCCCCCAAAGTGCTGGACCTGTTTCTAAAACTTGTTATAGAACGATTACCATAGATGGAGATAGTCTAATTCAAGGCAAAACCTATTTTAAGCGTTATATACAAGGAGAGGATTATACTAGTAATGGACCGTCTGGACCTATCCTTACGGTTGTTTCCAAGCAATTTTTTGATCTAGTGCGAGATGATGCAGGGCATTTTTATACGTATTTTAATGGGCAGGATACCATGGTGATGGATTTTACCAAAGAGCTAGGAGATACCATTAGAGGAAGCTATTGTATAGATACGATTAATCAAATTGATTCTTTGTACTTGGGGAGTCAGGTCGTGAAAAAATGGAGTACAGGAAGCTATGATATAATCCCTTATATTGAGGGAGTTGGTTTGGTTATATATTTGACCTTTCTGGAGCGGTGTGTGTTGATTGGTAATAGTAGATATGAATTAGTTTGCTATGAAAAAGGAGGCGATCAGCTAATTCTGAATCCAACGATTAATTGCCAGGTTTATAACTCAATTGCTACCGCAGAAAAGACCAATCTAGCTATAACAGTATACCCAAATCCAACGTCAGGAGTGTTACAGATCCAAAATACCTCTTATTCAGTGGGCAAGATACAATTGTTTAATCTAAATGGTCAATTGGTTTTAGAAAAAGAACTAGAGCAAGCCGATCAAAAGCTAGATTTAGGTTTATTTCCAGTAGGGACATACTACCTGAAAATTAATACTGATCAAGGAAGCTATGTTAAGAAGGTGCTTAAGTTGTAACCTGAAAAAGTGCTTAAAATCGTTGATAGGGGCTTTCATGAGTAAAACAAATGTATTGCCTCAAGTATTTTTAATGCTATTATTTATAATATGAAATTTAAAAATAAGTTTCTTTTGAATGTTTTTAGGAGTGTTTTGGGTGGGCATATGACTGATTGGGAACAAAGTACGCCGCAGAAAGCTGTTATTTTTCCTACAGAAAAATAAGGCTTTCAGGTGTTTGAGCGAAGCGAGTTTCTGAAAGCCTAAGCTTTCAAGAAGATACTTTGTCCAAGAAGTCATCCAGTCCTAGCGTTTTTGGTTCTTTTTGGGCAATGCAAAAAGAACAAGAAGTATTGATTACCCCGCTTTTTGCGATTTTTCTTCTAAAGTGGGGGCTAGATAAAAACTTCTAATGTTCATTTCATTAAAAAGAAATAGTTAGATTTATTGTTATAACTTAATAAACAATGCTTGATAGTTTTTTGAAATTACTAAAATATATTTTGTTTTACTACTGAATCACCCTGCTTAAAATCATTGATAATTTGAAGTTAAATAAAAGGTAACTTCAAATTATCAACGTTAGAAAATCATAGCCTACCTCTATTGCAAGCCACTCAAATAAGAGCCCAATAAATCCTTGAATTGATACCCCTCAGTAAAGCGATCCTTGCTTAGTTTTTTGTGTTCTACCAAAGCCCATAGTACAAACTCTTTTAAGAAATAAGTATCTTCTGGAGATGTATTGGGTTGGTATTTTTGAATTAATGCAGTTAGTGGCAAAATACGGTCTAGCTGAGATCGATAGTCTGTTTCAGGCAATTCATCCAAGAGTTCAAAACTACTTTCTTCAAAGAAAAACTCTAAAATATCCTGATAGGGGCTAGTAGTATTCGGGCGTTCTAGTTTAGAAATTTTAGGAAATAAAGTATTAAACAAAGCGACAATAGCTTCGCCAATTAGTGTTTCAGCAACAAAAGCAGCGCCTTCTTGTTCTCCTTCGTAAACCAATTCAACCTTTCCTGTGATCGAAGGGATAACCCCCATAAAATCGCTTAGACGCACCAACGTTTGTGCATCACCTGACTTGAGTGCTCTGCGTTCGGCTGTACTCAATAAATTTTCAAAAGCAGTAATGCTCATCCTAGCACTGATCCCACTCTTTATATCAATGTATTCACTTTGGCGAGCTTGAAAACTGATTTGCTCTAGCAAGTCTTTGGCTAAAGAAGGTACATGAATGGCCTCTGTCTGACGCTGATCCAGTTGAGCTTCTTGTGCTGTAATGGTTCTGGCAACTTTGATGTTTTGAGGGTAATGGGTCAATATTTGAGAGCCGATTCTATCTTTGAGGGGCGTTACAATACTTCCTCTATTGGTATAATCTTCTGGATTGGCAGTAAAAATAAACTGAACATCCAAAGGCATACGCAATTTAAAGCCTCGAATTTGTATATCCCCTTCTTGGAGAATGTTAAACAGAGCTACTTGTATACGAGCCTGTAAGTCGGGCAATTCATTAATGACAAAAATACAACGATTGGCACGGGGAATCATCCCAAAATGAATAACTCGATCATCGGCATACGTTAATTTTAGCGTGGCTGCTTTGATGGGGTCTACATCACCAATTAAATCTGCAACGGTCACATCTGGAGTAGCCAATTTTTCAGCAAAACGTTCGTCACGATGCACCCATGCAATAGGAGTGTCATCGCCTTTTTGGGCAATTAGGTTGGTGGCAAACCTAGAAATAGGATTGAAAGGATCATCATTGATCTCAGATCCAGCGACAATTGGCATCCATTCGTCCAAGAGTTGAACCATCAAACGAGCCAATCTCGTTTTTGCTTGCCCCCGCAAGCCTAATAAATTGATGTTATGGCGGGACAAAATGGCTCGTTCTAGCTCAGGAATAACAGTATGTTCATAGCCCCAAACCCCTTCAAAGACCGTTTCATTATTTTTTATTTTTTGAATCAAATTGTCTCGCAATTCGTCTTTGATGCTTTTGCTTTGGTAAGCAGATTTTTTTAATGCTCCTAATGTTGTTATTGTATTCATGGTGTTAATACTTTATCGAATTCTTTTTTTTCTATTTTGTTCATAATCAGTGAAAATCATCTCACCAAGCCCTTTTAGCCCTGTATAAAATGCTTTACCTTGGTTGGATTTGGTGAATTGTTCTACAAAATGCATTAAATGAGCATCTTGGGCAATCATAAAGGTTGTAATGGGAATGTGTAGCTTTCTAGCTTGGGCAGCCATATTGTAACATTGATTGACGATATATTTGTCCAAACCAAAACTGTTTTTGTAATAAGTACCATCTTTTTGACGAATGCAACTTGGCTTCCCATCTGTGATCATAAAAATTTGCTTGTTGGTATTGCGTTTACGACGCAGCATATCCATTGCCAATTGTAAGCCTGCTACAGTATTGGTATGGTAAGGACCAACTTTTAGATAAGGCAAATCTTTGATACTAATAGGCCAAGCATCATTGCCAAAAACCAAAATATCTAAAGTGTCTTTAGGGTAACGAGTGGTAATGAGTTCTGCTAGTGCCATTGCTACCTTTTTGGCAGGCGTAATCCGATCTTCGCCGTACAAAATCATACTGTGACTAATGTCAATCATTAATACCGTACTCATTTGTGCTTTAAAGCTAGTTTCCTCAACGACCAAATCATCTTCAGTCAATTTAAAATCACCAATACCATGGTTAATTTGTGCATTGCGCAAGCTTTCGGTCATAGAAATGCGTTCTAATGCATCTCCATAGTGGTAATTTCTAAATTCGCCATTGTGCTCATCGCCCTGTCCGCTGTGTTTGGTTTTATGATTGCCAGCAGCACTACGTTTTAATTTTCCAAAAATTTGGTTGAGCGCCTGCTGTCGAATGGCTCGTTCTGTTTTGGCTGTAATTGCCATTTGACCACTGCCATCTTTAGGATCTATTTCTTCTTTGATATATCCCTTCTTTTTAAGGTCTTCAATAAAGTCATCCATGGAGTACTCTGGTGTTGTAAGTTGGTATTCTTTGTCCAACTCTCGCATCCAGTCCAATGTTTCTTCTACATCGCCAGAGGTATAGGTAATTAACTCTTTGAAGATCTCCAATAACTTATCAAATGGCTCTTGATGTGGAGCTTGGTATGTTTTAAAAATAAACCCCTTTCTATTTGTCATTATCGTGTATCGTTTAATTCTATATCATGAAGTTGTTTAAAAATGGAGTTTTGTTGATAATGAGTACTAAATTTTTAGATAATCGAGGCAAAAATCTAGTTCATAGCAGCGCTATGGGGTAGATTTTTAACGATGAGTAACTAAAAATTAGCTTTCATTAGTAATGTAAGGCTATTCTTAAACAACTTCCATTACTTGCTACATAAGATACTACAAAATTTACAAGATTATGTTCCTTAATCCCCCAATAAAAAGAAAAAGCCCTACAAGAACCACGATAAAGGGCACTTGTAAGGCTAGGTTTTATAAAATAACAACTTACTATTCTTGTAAAATAATTTTTTTAGAATAGGTATTGGCAGTTGTTTTTACAGTTAGGAGATAAATGGCATTGGGCAATTCTTTTAAGTCCAATTCATAACTCATTTGTTGGTTGATTGATTGCTCCAAAACAGTTTTTCCTGTTATTGTTTTTAAGGTCAACTGTTCCAAAGGAGCATCAGAGGAGTTGATATTTAAATTGCCCTTAGTTGGGTTGGGGAAAATCGTAATTTCATTGGCTGTAGAAGCAGCAAGGATGGAGGAATTGGCTAATAGACAGGAGGAAAGAGGGTCGGTAACTTTGATTGTCGAATAACAAGTATCTACATTTCCAGATGCATCCATAACATATAGTGTCGCAGGAGTATTGCCAACATCATTGCAGTTAAATGTTTTAGAAGGCAAGCCATCAATTAGATAAGAAGTGATGCCTATGTTGTCCGAACTATTATGATCTAAATCTATCGCTGAAACTGTGCTAACTCCTGCTGTATTTAAGGGAGCATTAACAATTGATCGACAAGAAGCAATAGGAGCGATAAGATCAACAATAGTAACAGTAGCGACACAGTTAGCGGTATTACCAGCACTATCTCTTACGGTCAACACAACAGTATTAACTCCTATATTATTGGCTCCTAAAATAAAAGAATCTACACCATTAATCCAATAATCCATGATTCCACAATTGTCAAAACTACCATTGTCTATTTGGTGGGGATAGACTACTGTAAACCCTGTTGGTGAAAGCGCAAGTGTAATGTTTTGGCAAATGGCAACAGGAGCTATGTGTTCTCTTGTATAAACTACTGTTGAACAACTGCTTTGATTTCCACTCATATCTGTAGCCGTCATCGTTACGGTTCTTGGACTGCCTACATCATTACAATCGAACAATTCTAGCGTTCCCCAATTGATTATATTGCAGTTGTCAGAAACGCTGCTAATTGCTAGATTAGGTGTCAAAAAAGCAAGACTATTGCTATCCAATGGCAATGAAACCGTATCTATACAGGTAATGTTGGGGGCAATAAGATCTACTACGGTAACAACAGCAGTACAGTGGTCTACATTTCCACTGGAGTCAATTACGGTTAGTATAACAGAATTAGAACCAATATCATCACAACTAAAGGTATCTGTGATTTGCCCATTCACCAAGTAATTTGTAATGCCACAATTATCAGTACTGCCATTATCAATATGAAGGGGATTGATGTGAGCATATCCTGAAGCAGCTAAATGAATGGTAATGTCTTGGCAGACTGCGGTAGGGGAAATGCTATCATTGGCACATTGGCTATAGGAGGAGAAAGAAGAGAAGAGGACAATAAATAATAGGGGGATAAATAAATGTAAGTTCATAGTCGTAATTGTTTTATTATTATTGTTTGTAATTATATGTGTTTAGGTATTAGATGAGCGAAAATATAAATCATCTAATTTTTATAATGTTTTAGTGAAAACAACGGTAGGACAACTTTTGTGTTCTTATAATGGCATTAATGGGAGAGAGGTAACCCTAGGTATTAAAAAAAAAATTATCCTTGATTGGATAATTTGAAAAGGGGAGGAAGGAGGCGAAGCTGATGTTTGACCATTTAGTGCTGTAGAGAGAGGGCATCACAAAAAAAAAGAGCAGCGTAAGCTGCTCTTTTTTTTGTGATGGTTATAGATGCTTGGGTAGGAATTACATACCAAACGCACCTCCACCTTTGCTCATTTCTTCAAACTCTTTTAGAGTCATTTCTTCATAACCTTCAGGAATTTCCATGGAAAATTTTAAATCTTTAGCCGCTTTGGCATCAACTTCTTTAGCGGTAAATGTGATTTTCATTCCCTGTTGTTTTACCTCTATAGAAAGTGGGTAACCTTTTAGGTTAGGATATTGCATTTGCCATTGAGATGTTCCCGCAGGCTGAATGTTTTCACAGATATACATAACAACAGGATCATCTACTCCTGACATGGTGGCAATAGCTTTGTAACATTTGTACCCAGCAATTTTTTTCGTTTGCCCTTTGAAGT
This sequence comes from Aureispira anguillae, assembly GCF_026000115.1. Classification (GTDB taxonomy): domain Bacteria; phylum Bacteroidota; class Bacteroidia; order Chitinophagales; family Saprospiraceae; genus Aureispira; species Aureispira anguillae. The sequence continues at coordinate 3,737,176 of NZ_AP026867.1, read as the reverse complement.
ATTCTATTTTAGGAGGACTAGCATTTTTGTATTGCTTTTTTTGAAACTCTTTCAGTTCTTCCTCATTCATTTTGACGCCTATTTTTTTATTCATCATAGGTACATTCATCAAAATAAGCCCCTTTTTCTCTTTGTTATCAAACAGCGTATTGGTTGTCATCATACCATTCATCATATTGATGTCAGCACTACTCAAATCGCCCTTAAAACCGATCTTCATGGTCGTCGATCCCATCATAGCAGCAGCAGGATTGTCGCTATCAACCCCCATGTTATAAGTAATGACAGCATCTTTGATTTTTTTGCCATTTTGGGCAGTACTAGCTGTTGTTAAAAAAGAAACTAATAATAGGGTGCAAACTGCAAAAAAAATATTTTTCATTATTCTAGTATTGGTTAAAAAAGTAGGTTGTAGAAAGTTGCCTAAATATAAGTATCCTTTTTTAGTATCAATAAAAGAATTATTAATTCTTAAACAACTTCTATAATAACCCCACTAGCTCAAATTCAGTTCCAAAAATTGAATGATTAGGTCTTGTTGAGCATTTAACGATAAGAAACAATGTACCAACTTTCTAGATCCCCTTTCTTTTTAGAAGGTTTACTTTCATCAACCATCACCCGTACTCCTAACTTAAATTTGCGAGCCATAGAAGTAAGCAACCCTCTGTCAAAATCGCAAGGGTAGGGATTGTAACATTGCATAACAATCTTTTTTTCTGCTTCATCATGGCTAACGAGTTTATAAAAGCCTAAATAGCCATTTCTATGGTTCATATTATAAGCCGTATCGATCAAGCCCAAACCATTTCCAATCGAGTCTATCCCTGGTGGAAATACTGCATTTTCAGGAATTGCTTTCCCTAAGTCGAAAATAGTATTAGGACCATAATTTTCAATTACTTGAGCATAAAAATCTAAGATGCTTTTGACAGGATACCAATTTTCTGTTTGGAGATCGGTCACATCCTGAGCGGCTAAAAGTTTGAGCATGTTGTTCTTTACAAAACCAGGGAGTGAAAAGATTGCAGGGAGAAATGCCTGCCCTAATGTTTCTGCATTAAAGTCAAAAGGTTCCATAATTTTCAATTTGTTTAAGTGTAAGGTAGAGTTGTCTATTGATAAACTTTAAGGGAATATTAGAGGGCTATTAAATTTACTAAAAAAAACTAAAAAGTGCACTATAGTTTAGGGTAAAAAAAAAACCTACATAAACAATTGTCTATGTAGGGATTTATGGGAATTAGCATCTGAATTACTCTATCGAACTATAATTTTACCTGTTTTAATGGATTTAGTCTTCGTTTGTAGGTGATAAATGTAAATTCCTGGCGGGAGATTTTTGCGCTCAATTTTGATGGTTGAGTACTTTTGTGAATGTTGTTTTTGGGCGATATAATTGGCAACGATTTTGCCCGTAAGATCATAAACGTTTAGCAAAAGTGTTTCTTGCACATCTCCCTCTATAAATAAGGTGGTTGCTTGTTCGAAGGGATTGGGGGAGACACTGACATTGAACGCTTGTTTGGGAGCTATAGTAGGAGTGTTGGTAATAATAATTGGGACAAAATTATCTCCAATGGTGTGATAGGTTTGGTTGGTAATCACTGGAGCATTAAAATCAAAGTAAATTTCGGCATGATTATAAATAACCGTACCAATAGGGTTGTTGGCTCGTTGCTGAATGTTATAGACAACAAAGCCATGTGATGCCAATTCATTGACGTTGCTATCGGGCAACATAATATTATTAAAGACAATTCTTAGAACACCTTGACTAGACAGAGACCAAGTATAGTCATGGCTAGCCACTTGCAATTGTAGGGTGGCAGGATCAAGATGTTGAGATAGGGTATCGACAATAATAACTCTAAACGCAGTATCTGTTCCTGTATTTTGAAAGCGAATTTTGTAGGTTAGTGGTGTATTGGCTTCAATATAATGTGCTGCATCATATCCTTTTTGAGTTGCTTGTTTATCATTGGGGTCCCAAGATCCTCTGTTTTGTGTACAATTGAGCGATACAAATGGAGAGCTATTGCCATTGTAAAACGAAGTGATGTATCCTGTATTAAATGTGCCATTGCTATAACTGTTGCAGCCTTCTTGGAAAGCAATAGCTTTGGAACTACCCAATATAGCTGGAAAACCTGTTGCTTGATTTACTTCTATTCGATAGGTTTTGCCAGGAGCGGCAGGGTAGTGCAATTGGGTCGTGGCACCACTACCTAGGCTTACATTACTAATACTAAAAATTACATGATCTTCGTATACTAAATAGGAGAGGTTATTGGCAGCCGTAGCACCCGTATTCTGAATCTGAAAGGTGACCGAATCATTTTGACAGCTACTAGAAGCGTTCATAATTGGACCATTCCAAAAGTTGGGTATACAAATGGAATCTGGAAAAATCCGAGCTTCTGTACAGTGTGTTTGCCCAAATAGAGCTGAGGTGTCAATCGTGCCATAAAGGTGAATTTTGCCGCAATCGCCCACATTTAAATGACCAATATTAAAGGTATAAGTGTTACCGTTTTGGCTACTAAATGGGGTAGAAGTGCTGTCTAGGTTAAAATAGCTGTCTAGTTCTATCTCTATATACACTCCTTGTGCATCTAGTGTACCATGGTTGCAATATTGAGCAACATAATAACTGGGCAACCCTCTGCGTAAAATCATTGCTGCAATATTGACCGTAGGCATTGGGCAACTGATGGTCGGTGAGAGCGGAAGATCAAAGGTGTCGGTAGTGCCAGGTATTAAAAATACGATTGTACTATCAATTGGGCAAAGTGTATCAAAAAAGGGAAAGGGCGAATTTAGCTCAACGGTGTAGGTACCTTTGGGAACATCAACCGTATAAAAACCATCCACATCTGTTTTTGCATAATATTCGGAGGTGGTAGTATTGCTTTTGAATTTTAATATAACATCTTGTAAAGCTATATCGGCACTATCTAAGTGACAAGAATTGTCATAATCTGTAAATACATTTCCTTGAATAATGTTCGTCTTATAACGCCCTAAACTATCTGTTTTGATGACCCAAGTTTTGTTTCCGTTATAACCCGTTAGGAGGTACCCATGGTCAGAGGTTGGTATAACATCATAAAATCGAACAGAATAAAAATAAGAACCATCGTAAAGGTCACGACTCCATTCTATATTCCAATTGGCATCTAGTTTAATCAAATAGTTCCTATCTTGGTTTGCAGCCCAGTAATTATTAATAACCAAGATATAACCCCCATCATTGGTGCTTTTAATAGCAGATCTAAGATCAGGTTTTTTTATGGCTAAATTTCCAAGGATGCCAATCGTTTCTATTCTTTTTATTCTTAACGTACTATCAAATTCTACTAAGTATTTATCTGTGAGAGCAATTAAACCATCCTCTGCTGTTTGAGTAACGGCACAAACACGATTGGAGTTGGAGGCATAATTACTTCCTGTATCAATCGGAATATTAGTATACCAATAAACATTTCCATTGGGCAAGCTATCTACTTGGGTAATTACAGTTCCAGCCGCATCATATTCATAAATAGAACCTCTTTCTCGGTGTACTCGAACCAAATTGCCATTGGCTTGTTCAAAAATATAATCGGGGTTGTCATGAAAACTAGGTTTGCCATGATGGTATACTTTATTTTCCCAAATAGGAATGCCCATAGCAGAAACCCGCTGCATAACAATGCGATAATCATTGCCAAAGGTAGGATCTGGATTGCCAAATTCCTTTAGAATTAGATAATCGCCATTAGTAAGTTCTTGCAATCTAGCGGTAAAAAATAGCGTGTTATTACTGGTGTCACTGGGGTATAATTGTTGCCATTGTAGATTGCCATTGGCATCTAGTTTGGTTAAGGCTAGGCTGTCATCGCCTAAGCCAAATAATTCTACAAAAGCATATCCACCATCGCTTGTTACGAGTGCATCGAGTCGTATACTTTGATGAATGTAGTTGTTGGGAAAATCCGAAGAGGTGTATTTTTGTTCTTGCACAACCTGACCCAAGGTATCGATTAGGGTCCAACGAGCTGCTCCATCTTGCCCTGTTAGAGGAGAGACGGTTGAACTCATCATTACATATTGTTGGTTGCTCGTTTCGTGTACGAAAAAGCCTTTACCTGCATAGGCTGTATTGTTATTGAAGTCGTTGCCTAACTTTCTTTCCCAGACTTGTTGGGATTGGGCAGTGACCTGAATACTATAAAGTATTAGCAAGTTTAGGAATATTGTGTAACAAAGAGAGGACTTCATAGTTTTTATTTTTTTAGTATAAACGACAATAATTTAATTGACAATACAAAAATAGACCTTCCTTATTTGCTTCCACAGTACATATTTTTTATTTTCTCGGATATTATAAGCTAAAAAAAAAGATAAATAGTGCTAACAAGTAAATTAGTAGAAGTCTACAAAACACTAAATAGGATAGAGGTAAGACGGTTTAAAAAATGGTTAAAATCTCCTGCACATAACCAACATGATAAAGTTATAAAACTATTTGATTTTATTGATTCTAGGTATACCTTGTCCGAAAAAACACTGTCTAAAAAACGGGCATTTAAGTATTTGTCCTTGGGAACTGTTTATAAGGAAGATTCGTTAAATCATATTATGTCTTATGCCTATCAAAGCTTAATTGAATTTCTCGGATATAATCGACTAATTCAAGAGAAAAATAAGATCAATTATTGGCAATTAAAAGAGCTAAGAGAACGCCAATTGCCGAATCTAGCTCAACAGTTGTTAAGAAGTACCTCTAGTGATCTAGAAAAACAAGCCTTGAGAAATGAAACGTATTATTTGGAGGTTTATAATTTGGAGGCAGAACGCATGCACTTAAAAACATTATCGAATCGAAATGCGCCCAATAACTTGCCTGCTATTTTTGAATCGTTGTCTAGCTTTTTTATGATGGCAACGTTGCGTTATGCTTGTATCGCTATTTCTCATACACAGGTGCATAAAACAAATTATTCGATCCCATTTTTAGAGCAGATATTGGATTATGTTACCAATGCTAAAGAGACCGTTCCTGCGGTTTTATACATTTATTATTGTGCTTACATGGCTTTAAAATATCCCCAAAAAACGACTTACTTTACTCAATTAAAAACGGTCTTTTTTAAGTCGGCTGGCTATATGGATAAGAAGGAACAGCGGGATGTTTTATTGATGACGATTAATTATTGTATCCGAAGCCTAAACCAGCAAAGAAACGAACAGGCAGCAGCAGAAGCTTTAGAATTGTATCAGTATGGCTTAGAACATCAGATCTTGATGGAACATGGAATTTTGAGCAAATTTGCCTTTAATAATATTGTTTCCTTAGGGCTTAAACAAAAGCATTTTGTCTGGGTAGAACAGTTTATTCAAACGCATGGCGTTTCCTTGGATAGAAGCTATCAAAAGAGCCATGTTCACTATAATACGGCAAAATTGTTTTTTGCACAACAACGTTATGACGAGGTTTTAGCCTTATTGGTTTGCATGGAATACGATGATATTTTGATGAATATAGATGCCAAAGTGATGTTGATAAAAATCTATTATCAATATCAATATTTTGATGCTTTGGATGCATTGCTCAATAGCTTTACGGTCTTTTTACAACGCAAATCTATGTTGAGTTATCATCGAGACAATTATATTTATTTTATACAGTTTACAAAGCGCTTATTTTATCTCGCCAATTATGATAAAAAAGGAAAAATTCAACTCAAAAAAGCCATAGAATCTACCAATCCCTTGACAGAAAGACAATGGTTGTTGCGACAATTAGATGGGGTGTAAATGGGAGTCTTAGAGTGCTTGCCAATAGTCTTCAGGCAATGTAAAATTAGCTTGATTGACTAAATCTAAACCAGGATAAACAATTTTGGAAAGGAAAAGCCCTTGTGGATGTGCAGGGCGAATGAGCTGGGGGCGTTGTTGGGTGGCTAGATTTTGTTCAAATTCGTCAATGGAATATTTGTCTGTTCCAATCTCTAGCAATTTTTGAACAAGTATACGAATTTGCCCCCTCAAAAATCGGTTGGCTGTAATTTGAAAGCGTATTTTTTTATGATCTTTTGTGCAAAATAGTTTAGCCGAGCGCACATCACAAAGAGTAGTATTGTGCAAATCGGGTTGCTTGCAAAATGCCTTATAATCTTTGTATTTGGGCAACAAAGCGACGGCTTTTTTCATTTTGTTTAGATCCAATTCATAATCGACATACAAAGAACTGATGTCATTGGTAAATGGGTCTTTTTGGTTGTGAATAAAATAATCATAAACCCGTTCTACAGCACTGAACCTAGCGTGTAAATTAGAGTCTATCGTTATAATTTCAAAAATGGCGATGCTAGGAGGTAAGATTTTGTTCATAACAAAGACAAAGTTCTCTCTTAGTGGAACTGCCAAATCTGTATGAAAAAAAAACTGACTGGCATGCACTCCTGCATCCGTACGACCGCAACCAATAATTGTTATTGCAGGTAATTTGAGGGCTTGAGCGAGTTTAGTTTCTAATACTTCTTGAACCGAGCGGACATTGGGCTGCCGTTGCCAACCTCTATAGTGTGTGCCATTATAGGCAATGTGAAAAAAATAGCGTGTCAAAAGAAATGGTTTGTTTTTGAGTGTATTGGCGTCAAAGAACCACAAATTTTTAAAGATTCAAGTGGATACCTTTTATTTATTTTCTTCTCCTGTTTCTATGGGAATACGAATCATTTTATGCTCATCTTCCCAAAGCAAAAATTCTTCGATTTCATGCGTAAAGTTATTGTAGACCCAAGTTAATAGCGCCAAATCATCTAACAAACCAGCAGCCAAAAAATCGGGAATTAAATCTATAGGAGAGACAAAATATATAATCGCTGCAAGACTTAATGCAATATTGGTTTTCGAAATACCTTTGTATTCTCCTTTTACATAAGCTCGGATCATACGAGTAAGTAATTCGATTTTTTCTCTGGTATCTGCTGCAAATTCACGAATAGATTCGTATTTTTTGAGATGCTCTAACGAGTTTTTTAAGATTCGAAAAACAGCGAGTGGTTTGTGCAATATACTATAAGCTGTTTTTACAAAAAGTTTATAGAACAAGCTTTCAGATACTTTGCGCCCATCCTTTTCTAGCATTTCTTCCTGATTCTTTTTGCTTGATTTTTTTTGAGAATCAAGTGGTTCTTTTTCTACTTCTTTTGCTTTAGCAAATAACTTCTTTCTCATATTTATCATTACTCCGTTGAAAAATCGTACTATATTGATTATCAGTGTTGTGTGTGTTGCAAGTGCTAAAAAACTGATAATCAATGTAGTGCAAGATGTTTTTTTATGTTTTTTACTAAAAAACTAAAAAATCAATGGAGTATTAATTTATCATTACTCCGTTGATTATTCATATATAGGGAACAAGGGGTTGTATATTACATAAACCTAAAAGGCAAAGGACAAGTTCCCTATTCTAAGTCCCGTTCTTGCATCCAACCCAATAATTCTTTAAAACTACTTTCTAAGTCCTCCATTTGCTCATCAAGAATGTTCCCTTTTTGTTGGGCACATCTCCTGAATACTTCAATTTCTTCTAAATCTTGTAAACTTTGTAAGCCCTCATTGGGTTCGTTATTCCATAAGCCATTGTTTGAATTAGATTCTTTTAGGATCATAATTTCAGCAGGTTTATCCGAAATAATCTCTTCCAAATCACTCGATAAATTGGGCGAATGATGATCGGTTTCTACTATAATTCTGAGCCAAGTGTCTAAGATAACATTTGTATCTAGATTTTCTAGTTTTTCTTTGATTTCCTCCAATGTACCTTTATAAGTACGCAATTTTCGTTTGAGTGGTACTTTTATTGATTTTCGACGGACTATTTTCCGTTCTTCAAATTCTATTAAACAAACAACTTGAGCATAATTAAGTTCACTAAAATCCAGTGGGATTAAAGCCCCTGAATACCAAATAGGGCGCTCTTTGTCAATTTGTTGAACTCGGTGTAAGTGACCAAGTGCCACATAATCAAAGTCCTCGGAAAAGCTTTCTGCTCCAATAATTCCCAAAGAACCAATATGAATACTATTGGGACGATCTTGCCGTTCACCTCCTGCGGCATATAAATGCCCTGTTACAATGATAGGAACATTGGCGGTTTGATAAGCTTTTAGTTCGGTTTCAATTTCTTTGTAATGTTGTTGAATACCTATTCTAAGGCTTTCTTCCCGTTGTTCAGAGCTTTCTCCTGCAATACTTTTTCGGATGTCCTTATCTCTTAGATAAGGTACGGCACCAACAACTGCTTTTAGATGATCATCGTTTCCTTTAATCTCAATGATTTGACGATTCCTATCTTCTGCAATATGGCCAATAACATGAACATTAAGCAACTTGAACAACTCTTTGGAGGCATCTAACATATTGGCAGAGTCATGATTGCCTGCTACAATGACAATATCTTCACAACAAGTAGGAACGAGCTTTTTTAGGAAGTTAAAATAAAGTTTTCTTGCATAATTAGGCGGATTATCTGCATCAAAAATATCTCCAGCGACTACCAATAGTTCGATTTGTTCTTCTTGAATGTACTGCACCAACCAATCTAAGGCAGCTTTGTGTTCTTGTTCTCGATTGCGATGAAAAAACTTTTGTCCCAAATGCCAATCTGCTGTATGTAGTATTTTCATAATCTAGCTCTTATTCTTTTGTTCTTTGATTTCCTAAGACCGCAGGTAATCAACGGAGTATTACTAAGATTAAACTTGGTTAAAAAATTCTGCCTTTAAATCATAAATTTCAGCATATTTTTGCCGAGCATAATCCATAAAATACTTGAGGTTAAGCCCCTCACCAGTAATTCGATGGCAAAGCTCCTCTGATGTATATTTTTGCCCATGCTGATGGATGTGATGGCGCAACCAATCTAAGAGCGATTGCATATTGCCTTTGGCAATTTCTTGCTCCAATTCAGGCATATCTTTTTTTGCCTTCGCATAGAATTGAGCAGCATAAAAACTCCCTAAAGAATAAGTTGGGAAATAGCCAAACAGCCCCTCAGCCCAATGCACATCTTGTAAGATTCCATAAGTAGCATGAGGGACATCTAAGTCCAAAAATTCTTTGTATTTCTGATTCCAAACTTCTTCCAGTGTTTCTACATCATAACTGCCATCTAATAAGCCCTTTTCTATTTCGTAGCGAATTAGGATATGCAAGTGGTAGTGGATTTCATCAGCAATGGTTCTTAGATAATTGGGTTCTATTTGATTAATGGCCTTGTAGAATTGTTTTAATGTAATATCTCCCAATGCCGTAGGGAAAAAATCTTGCATTCGAGAAAAGTTGGCTTGCCAATAGAACCAACTCATCCCCACTTGGTTTTCCCACAAGCGAGATTGAGACTCGTGAATACCTATAGAGGTAGGCATGCCCAAAGGAAGGCCATAATACTTTAGCTGTAGCCCCATTTCGTACAAGGCATGCCCTCCTTCATGAAGGCAGCCTCCAATCATTTCAATTGGATTATCCTCTTTTATACTGGTTGTTATGCGGACATCGTTGGCAGAGAATGCCGTTGTAAATGGATGTTCAGAGATATCTTGACGACCTGCTTCAAAATCATAGCCCATCTGTTTTAGTAATTCTAAGCCAAAATCCCATTGTTTTTTCTTGTCATAATGACGATGCAAAAAATTTTTTTTGCTAGGAGTTCCTTTTTCCCTAATTTCTTTAGCAAAAGCAACCAATTGTTTCCGAACATCGCCAAATAAAACATCTAATTGAGCGACCGTAGCCCCTTTTTCGAATTCATTGATTAAGGCATTGTAGGGATGATCTTGATAACCAATAAATTCAGCTTTTTGCTTGAGCAAATCAACAATTACCTGCAATTCGGGTTTGAACAGCGCATAATCTTTTGCTTTGCGTGCTTTTATCCATGCATGGAAGGCATTGGTTTTTGCCTTGGAAAAAGCCATGACAAATTCCGTCGGAAGTTTTCTTTCAGTATTATATAGGACTAAACTGAGTTCAACGTTTTTGGCTTCATTTTCTGATAATTCATGACGGTTGTCATAAAGTGTTTTTAACAAGTCTCCTAATTCTTCATTGATGGCCCACTCGTGAACAGTGGCGGATAAGGTGGCTATTTGTTGCCCACGTAGTTGAGCGCCTTTTGCGGATGCATGTACTTCATTATCCCAATGTAAGAGGGCAAGCGTACTATTTATATCTTGTATTTTTTGTAAATGGCTAACATATTGATTGTACTGTTCTTTTAGTAGAGACATAGTCTTTAACTATTTTGATCATTTATTATAGGGGAATAATACTATTTAGGATAGTATCTATATTATATGCTGTTACTGGTATATGTTTAAAGGAGCCCTAATTGGTTGATTATAAAAAGAGTAGGGGGTAGTAGTTTTTAGGACTACAATTCGTTTTGTTTCCAAGTAGAAAAAATTAATCGGTACAAAATTGATTTGCAATAAACCTTATCAAAAAATGGGGATATAGAAAAACAGGTCAAAAGTACCTTAAACCTCCATAGAGAAAAATGCTTCCACTATATACATCCATGGTTACATGAACTTACCCATTCGTAATAAAGCCAAATAAGAGATGACATTATTTTTGTTCTGTATTAGGAAATTGAATTGCCTGAATAATAAGCATCAACCATCCTAGAATAAAAAATAAGCCACCAATGGGGGTTATGGGACCAATGATTTTGACCCATTTTTGCAAAGATAATAATTCTTGACAAGCTAATAGATAAATAGAACCTGAAAAAAAGAGAATCCCAACAATAAAACAAAAAGCAGCTCGATACAACCAAGTTGCTGTTGTATATTGATTGCGAATTGCTAAAACTCCTAGTAGTGCTAGGGTATGATAATAATGATATTGGATACCAGTTTGATAAGTATTTAGTTGACTACTGCTTAATTTTTCGGCAAGGGCATGGGCACCAAATGCACCCAAAATGACGGCTAGACAGCCTAATATTCCTGTTGTAATTAAAAGCTTTTTTTGCATAATGTAAATTAATACTGTAAATCGCCCAATCCTAGGCGAATAATTTCTGGTTGATTGTTGGTGCAGTCAATTACAGTAGAAGGAACATTGCCTCCAAAACCACCGTCAATCACCAAATCTACTAAATGTTTGTACTCTTCATAAATCGTGTAGGGATCTGTCGGATAGGGGGTGATGTCGTCGTCTATATTTTTGATAGAGGTTGATATAATGGGGTTTTCTAATCCTTCTAATAATTGGCTGACAATAGGACTATTGGGAACTCGTATTCCTACATTTTTTCGATTGTTTTTAAGCATCTTGGGAACTTGGTTACTGGCTTTCAGAATAAAAGTAAAAGGACCAGGAAGATTCTTGCGCATGCTCTTGTAAATGCTATTGCTAAAAGGTTTAGTATAAAAAGCAATATTACTTAAGTCGGAACAAATAAAAGAGAAATTAGCTTTTTGGGGTTTGATACCCTTTATTCTACAAACACGTTCAACGGCTTTATTGTTGGTAATATCGCAACCCAAACCATATAAGGTGTCTGTTGGATAGATGACTAGACCGCCATCTTTAATGATTTGAACAGCTTGTTTTATCTTTCGGCTTTCGGGATTTTCAGGGTGTATTTCTAAAAAAATTGCAGACATAGGTAGTAGTAGATTAAATAGGGAAAATTGAAAAATAGAGGGAGGTGTTACTTAATGGTTTTGGAATTTTAAAAAGTCATGTTGCCCAAAATAGATACAAAGAGATGATTGTGAGTATTTAATAATGGAAGAATTTTTATCTAAAAGTAATGTTTTTTTGCAAAAATTATAATTTAATATGCCCTTTAAAAACTTGGATGGCAGGACCACAAAGCCAAATGTCATAAAATTGCTGATCTTTGTATTGAAAACGAACAGTTAGCTGTCCCCCTTTTGTTTGGATATTAATGGGGTGGGTGGGGCTGTTTAGGGAAAATTCTAGATGATAAGCTAGGGCAGCAGCAGTAACGCCAGTACCACAAGAAAGGGTTTCGTTTTCTACTCCTCTTTCATAAGTAGCTACAGTAAGTTGATTTTCTTGGGTTACTTCTACAAAATTAACATTGGTCCCTGTTGCTCTATAATGATCATTATATCGAATTGCTCTTCCTTGATTGTATACGTCAATATCGTTAATTTGTTGGACAAATTCAATATGATGCGGAGAGCCTGTGTCTAGAAAAATAGAATTAGGACTATAAGCAACGCTAGATACATCACCCATTTTTAACTCCACATAATCTGTTCCATTGAGTAGCGCATGATGAGGACCATCAGCAGCGTAGAAATAAGCTTTGGGTGTCGTTAGAACACCTAGAAAATGGGCAAAAGCCGTAATGCAACGCCCTCCATTACCACACATACTTCCCAAGTTGCCATCCGAATTATAATAAACCATTTCAAAATCAAACCCTTCTTTTTTTTGCAAAAGCATTAAGCCATCTGCACCAATGCCAAATTTGCGATTGCACCATTGTTCAATAATGGCTTGAGAGAGGTTCGGAAGGATTAAATCTCGGTTATCGATCAAAATAAAATCGTTTCCTGTTCCTTGATATTTATAAAATGGAATTTGCATGCGTAATTGTTCTTATTTTTGAAGGCTGTGTTCTGCTCTTTTTTGTAAAAGTACAAAAAAGCCTTAAAAGTTTATACAAAAAATGTACCTTGTATATCTTAATTAACTCCAAATAAATAGCATGAAAAAGTACCAAGTCTTAGTACCTAAAGTTACTTTTGAAAGAACAGCGACTTATTTAAGAAACCTAAAAAACAAGAGTCAGCGCACAGGTTTTTATTTGTACAAAGCGCTGAAAAATAAAAATATTCAGACCTTAGAAACAGAGGATCTACTGGAGTTATTGATGCAAACCAAACAACCGCAAATTTTTGCTGAAAGTGCAGTAAAGGGAGATGGTAGCGATTGGAATTTAATGGAACTTTCGATTCTAGGAGACTGTAAGTGTTTCTATTTTTGATAATGGACAACATCAACAACCTCAGGTTTATCAAGAACCCTTTGATGCTGTTTTGTTATTTACACCTGGAGCTTTATTGAGAAATGATAGGCATTATCCACCTGCGGATTGGGAGGCTGTTGTTCGAGCAGGAAAAATAAATTACAAGCAATTTTACCAATTGTATGAACGGCGTCTATTGCCGTTGCTAATCTATGCCAATAAGCAGGCAGAGCAATTAAAAAAGCAGGCTTTAATAACGATTCCTGGCTTGGGGTGTGGAATGTTTGCAGGTATTTTTCAAGGAGAATTGGGAGCCGTATTAGAGCAGGTTTTAATCGATTTATTAAAGAAATACGCCACTTATTTTCCCTTAATCAAAGCTATTTATTACGATCCTTATAAGGAATGTAGCAATAAGCGTTTGGATATTAATGGTGTTTCCTTGTTGGTGCGCCCATTGTTGCAGGGAAATCAAGGAAAAGCGCAGTTGTCCAAACCCGTTTTGTTGGAAGAAGAGGGAGATGATTTTTCAAACTGTATGCTATTTAGTGTAGTGGCTTGGGATCATGTTTCTTGGCCTGGAAATGATTTTTACATCAATTCTAGAGCAACAGACGATGGGGTGAAAGCTGCCGCTACGGATTCTATGTGGAAAATGACGGGAATTAAAGGGCTTTATAATAAAAAAATATATGCTTACGAACCACCTAGTTCTTATTCCAATTGGGATGCTGTAGTTGCTCAGCATGATCTAAAGATAACACTAAAGGGGCAAGTATTGGTTTTGCCGAATAAGGAAATGCCACTGTGAATTTAGGGCTAAAAATGATGCTGGGTGCTTTTAGTATAAACAAGGTCGATCCAAAGCAAAAATTCTTCAAACCCCAATACTTTTTTCTGTTCTTCAGAAAGGGCTAAAAGCTCTGTCTTGAACATTTTGAAAATATGCTTTTCTTCCCTAGATCCAGGGATAATTCCAAGTAAGATTTTAAAGTATTTAAGTACTATTTTTTCAAAGGAATGTAGCGGAGCAACGTAATCGTTTTTGCGATCGATTCTTCTTAATACATTTTCTAAATCTTCTGTAGCTGTTTGTTTAAAAAAAGGAAAAAAATCTTTGTTTTGCTCTTCTTGATAGGCTGATTTTAGCAAGTGTTTTAAGCCTTCATCTGTTTGTATTTTGTAGCAAATGGCAAGGTATAAAATTCTAGAAAATTGTTGAATATCTTTTCTTGGTTCATTGATTCGTTGGATTTTCTGAATTTTGAATAACCAATGAATGACCTTTTCATAGCATTCACTAATAAAATAAGCAACCGTTATATTATAATAAAAAGCTAATCGTCTAGCACGGTTAATTTTGTCTTTGTAAGTTGCTAACCCTGCTTCGATGGTTGGAATTAATTCAAGAATGGAAGGAAAATCTAATTGATTGAGATGAAAGGCTAATTTTTGGAAATAATAATTTTGAAACTGCTCTGCCTTTTCATCATACGTTTTGGTTTTTATATTTTTTAATTGTGCTAACAAATCAGTAACCGCCTCAAAGTCTTTTAGCTTATTTTTTTGGTTGATTAGATTAGACAGTTGGATGATGTACAAACTTAATTGTTGATGTTTAATTTTGGTGTTAGCATTCCATAACTGCACGATTTGTTCTACTTCAGAGCAAGCATCTTCAAACTGTCCCAGAAGAGAATAACAATTGTTTCGAGTATTGTGACGGAGGTATTGCGCATAAAAAGAGCCCTTACTGGGTTTGTTTTTGATGAGTTTGTTTTTTAAAATATTATGAACAAACTGTTTTTCATCCTGATGTCGAGCTAGTTTCCACTTTCGATAACGCACAAAAGAAGTTTGATTTAAGCTAAAATACTCTGCTTCCTCCTTTAGCAGTTTTGCTTGCACTACTAAATCGTTACAAATGGCATCTGTTTTTTCTTGAAGTTTTTGCGTTTGCATTGCCGCAATATTGCGTGCTTGTCGCTTTAAGATTTCAATCAGTAAAGAATTACAAGATGACTTTTCTACTGTTTTTCGTGCGCTGGATAGCATTTTGACACTTAATTCATATAAACCTTTGTTTTCAAGAATAGCAGCATTGTGAAGTTGATTAAACAATTGCGCATCAATAGAGCGTTGCTCATGATAAGCTCGCAAACTCTCCAATATTCGTTGGTATAAGTAATTTTCTGTGACGTGCAAATCTTTGATGGGTAGTTTGCCTTTTAATGCTTGCGTTAAAGCGTCACGGCTATAAGCTTCTTTGGTCAGCTGTTCTAAGGCATCAAAAAGAAGTAAATAATTTCTCTTACCACTTTGCACCGAACCTTTTAGTCGGAAGTGCCTTTTTTCATTAGGAGAGAGGGATAGGACTAATTCATGTAGTTTTTTTCCTGTTGCCATAAAAAACGATTGAATAGGGATTTTACAAAGTCAAAAAAAATGGATTGCTATTCTTTTCTCAATAAGACATCTTTGTGTTATAACTAATTTTAATTATAATTATAAAGGAGTAATGTTCTTTGTTTCAGTAAGATAGTAGTGGAACGCTAATGTAAGAATATGATTTTATTTTGAAAATTATTATACAAAAATAATCGTATGATATGTTGAAAATACTCTTTTAAGCATAGCGTTATGAAATGGCATTTAGGACTAACAAATCGACTGACAAAAGAAATTTCAAGGCTTAAGGTGAATTGCCTAGACGACTTAAAAGATGGGCAGGATCTATATACGGCAAAAAAGAAATGGAAAATCCAGTTCTGGCAATTGATTTTAAAACCAACAATGAAGCATTATTTTAAGCATTTTTTTGACCCAAGAAAGGAGCTGTTAGGGCTGGCAATCTTTTGGGATACCAAAGGGAACTTAACGACTTCGGCGGTTATGCCCATTTACATTAGCCAAAAGAATACCCGAAAAATGTATGGAGCATTGGAAATACAGACTTCCAAACCTGTAGTGGGAAGTTTGGTCATTCAGTTTTTTATTTGGGATTGCTCAATAGAAAATCATCAAGCCGCTCACCAAATAGCAGTTTTGAGTGCCCAATTACATGCATTTACTCCTAGCAGAACAATAAATTTCAGTAAACAAGCTGATGGTTTAGCAGCGTATTTACTGACAAAAACAAAAGCGCAGCAATTAAACGGCTACGAACTTTTTAGGGGGAATTATCCTAGCTCTAGTTTGGTGCATCAAAAAACGCTGACCATAACAATCGACACCTTATTTTATAACACTATAATAAATATTGAATTATGGAAGATTTAGAATTGAAGATTTTTCCGCCTGCTGATTATAAAAGCATTGAGAAACGAGAGCACAATCTAAAAGGTATAAAGAATATATTATCTGTGTTAGGTTTTTATGAAGAGCAAAGAGTGAAGGCTATCAAAGAGACCCCTGTAATGGTTTCCTCTGTATATGGACGTATTAGATCAATTGTTTTTCATTATGATTTAGGAGATGAAGAGAGTACAAAAAACAATGCTGTAGAAGGGCTTCAACTTTTGATTGAAGAATTAATGCGTAAAATGCCTAGGGTAGATCATTTTATTTTGATTACGAATGAAGTGCCTAAAAAAGATTATAAGTTTAAAATAGAATCTAAGCTAGAAAAGCTAGGGCTGGCAGATAGATTATTTTTATGCAAGGTTATTCCCATAAGTCTTAATATTTCAGCATGGGCAAGCGACCCCTATAAGGCTGTGTATTATGTAGATGGAAATGAAAAACGTTTGCATTTATTTGAACCTCAGAATATGATTCATAGGACAGGATGTGCTGATGAAGAAATTTTAGATAAATTATTTTTAACTAAAAAAAGAATACCTCAAGATATACAAAATTTGTTTCATTCATCTCATGATGAAGAGCGTTTTAATCTAAGTTTTGATGGTGGAAATATATTGGTAGGAGAGCGTTTTGTATTGATAGGGGCGGATACAGAGAGTGCGAATGTAAGTAAGGAAGAAGAGCTTAAAGAAAAATTTGAAAAATTATTAACAGGCAAAAAAGAACTCCTATTATTGAAGGGAGAGCCGCCCCAATATTATGCTAGACCTGAACTAATAGAAACAGAGGGGGAGATTAAAAATATTTTAGCTACTAGAGAAATAAGAGGTATATGCTGTCAGCCTTTGTTTCACCTTGATTTATTTATAACATTGGCGGGAGAAAAGGACGGTAAGGAGCAGTTGGTTATTGGTAAACCTGTTGTTGGCTTGCCTATGAAAACTTTACGAGGACTTCCTTATCATACTTTAGGGATGATTTATGATCAAATTTATCAAACAGAGTATAGTATACAACAAGTAATTAAGCAATTGGAAGGAGCAAGTACTGAATTTGAAATTATTCGTATTCCCATGCCATTAACTTACCATAATGATTTTAAAGATCATACCATAAGAAAATGGTATTGGGCGACTTATAATAATTGCATTGTTGAGGTCACAAAAAACTCAGAAAAGACAGTTTGGCTGCCTTCGTATTTACATGACTATAAAAAGCATTATGGCGAGAGTTATAGTGGATGGAAGGATGATTTAGCTCCTTATGAAGATGAGGCTAAAGCAATTTGGAAAAAGTTAGGATTTAAGGTTGTTATGATTAATGCTCATTTTCATATGTATGCCCAGTCTCATGGCTCACTTGCTTGTTTGGTTAATTGCATTGATCGAGAAAATCAAATAGAAACAATATAATTATAATATAGTAATAGGCGGAAACTGAAAAGCCTTAGAATAGAGTAGGTATCACCTTTAAATAATAAAAATTATGGCTTTTTTTAAAAAAATTAGTTTTGAAACTAGAGATATAGTAGCATTTGGGGGATTAGCAGCAGGCGTCTTAACCATAGAAGGGCGAGAAACGGAAAGTGGGCTAGACAAAATTTTGTATCAAAAATCGTTAATTGATAACCATGTTTGGTTGACAGTTGGAGATGAGACAGAAATAGGAGGGGTGCTGTATAGAGGGATTGAAATAGATGAAACGACTCCTCTATCTTCTGATAACTATACAGCTACTTTTCCTTATGATAAAACCGCTGATATGCCAGGAGGAACGCCTAGTTTTGCTGAAATGGTATTTGGTAAGTTAGTATTAGTAGAGGGGGGGAATAATAAAGTACAATTAAAAAAATTAGATGGAACAGTAGAAACAATTGAAATAGGCAGTGATGTTAAATTTTGCTTAGGTTTTATCGGAACAGATGATTTGAGGAATGGAAAAATTAACCAACCTGTTTTTAATATGACCCAAAAGGCTGTTTGTCTGAAAATAACAGCATTAAGTGAAGAGAGTAAGTATAACCTAAAAATTGGGTATAAACCCAAGGTATAGAATATTCTTCCAACATTTCTTTTTAGTATTCCCTTTTAAGCATAGCAGATTGTTCTTTTACAACTTTTGCTTTGGCAAGAGCAGGGCAGCGCTATGCTTATTCTAAACAATTCTTAATCCCAAAATAAAAACGATATGAAAAAGAAAACATCCATAAAGATTATAGCAATCTTTGTTTTTACTTTTTGTAGTCTAATTCCAACAAAATCATTTTCTAGTTCATCAGACCTATCTTTTAAAATTCAAGATAAACTCAAACAAAAGGATGTTCCTATTATCAGTGATATCATTGAAGACATGGAAAGTTCCCTTGATAATGTCCTTAATCAAGCGATTACACAGTTAAATATCGTTTTAGCTCAAAGAATAAGTCAAATTGATTTAATTATTGAAAATTTGAAAGTAGACTTAAAAAAGGAACTAAATAAAACTCTTAATCAAGTAAGTAAAGAAAAACAAGAATTGATTAATTCTCTCCAAAGTATAATAAGCCATGGATTAAGGGATATTGATAAAAAAATTGACAGATTAGATGCTATTCTTGCTGCAAACTTGGCTAATCTATGCAATTCTATCAGAGGGTTAGTTAATTGTAAATATGACTTTAAAGTCAATTATGTAAAAGGTTTTGTTCAAAAGTTTGAGCTTTCAGGTTCATATTTTTTTGAAATTGGCGGCTCTGCAATTAATAGTACATCAGAGGCTTATTTAATTATAAATGATAAAACTTACAAAGGGTATCAAAACAACAGCGGCTCTCAGTCTTTTATGAAATTTGAAATTCCTCAAAAAGATTTAGTTTCTTTATTTAAGGAAAGTGCAATTAACAAAGTAAAAACAAAAATTATTTGCAGAACAGATTACAGAAGAAAGAAGACAGGAAAGCCCAAACTAACAGAAATAAAACTAGAACCTACATTTATTTTAATGCCAATTTACCCTCTCAAATATCAAATTATTGAAATATATACACGATATGAAGTTTCTAGTGATTGCTATAGAAAGAAATCGGATGTTTTTTATAATTACCATAGTGGCATCTATCATCCGCTAAAAAGAGAAATTCGAATCGCAAATGATGAAGCATTTAGGGGGGGAATAATTAGGTTTCCTAACCAAGATTATGTTGTTGGCTATAATGGAGACCCTAATGCTGTTTTTGGCTGGAAGCCTCCTAGGTATTATGATAATCAGAAGTTAGTAACAGCTGATTTCTACCACAATAGAAAAGGAGGATATGATGTATGGATGGAGCATCTTGTATGCAAAATAAAGCCAGTTAGAAAAAATAGGCGGTTAACAATAACTGAAACAAGCATAAATAACAACGCTTATAAAAATAAAATTAAACATCAAGGCTATTTGATGTATGGTCAACACTTAACGGAGTTCTTAGACAAAGAATACCAAAACTTTACCATAAGATTAATTCCTTTTTACTCAACAGGAGGGGCAGAATCCTATTTATTAACTCCCTCTGATATGATGAATAATCATTGGTTATTTAGGGCAGAAGCATTGATGGGGGGGACTTCCGAAGCAAAGAGAATTAGGTTAAATATTTACGTACCTAACTAGGTTGAGAATTAATTACTACCTGAATACCATATTAATTTGACGGTGTATCAGATATAAGGCTGAAAAATAAAACAACAACAGCCATTCCGAATTACTCCAGAATGGCTGTTGAATCAAACAATGTTATCGCATTGTTACAAATTATCTTCGACTAGAACGACATCCTTTAGCAGATAAGGTAATTTAAGAAAATCTTCTTCATTAAAAACCAATCGTCCTCTGATCTTAATTTTTCGTTCAGTATATTCTATTGGGTTCTTAGGAAACGCTTCCATGACAGATTCGGCACCAGCACCACCACAGAAGAAGCAAGAAGCCAAAGGAAAAGCAGAAAACATAAACTTTTGCCCATCATCTTCCAAATCAGCCATAGCATCAGCCGCAACATCATGTGGAATAATAAAGCCCTCTACTTCAATGATCTTATTTTCATAGCTGCGGATTTTTTTAGAAAACTTAGGCTCAAAAATAACATCGTCTACGGTTTCATCAAAGCGAATGGAAAACTTTAAATTTAATAAATCCTCCCAAGGACCGATGGGTTTCATTTCCTTTTCAACGACAAATTTACCGTCCATAGGAGAAGAAAAAGCCTCTCCAAAATCCTCGGCACTATAACCTGCGGCATATTGGGTGTTTTCGGCACCACCTCTTGTGGGAGCTGCCAAATTTTTTTCGTCTATAGACAAATCAGAAGTAGTCCCTCCAAAAATACTTTTAAATAGATTGGGTTGAAGGCAAACCATGATTGCCAAAAGAATAGCGAAAAAACCTATTTTCTTAATCATATTTTTTTCTTTTGTTTCGCACTTTTCTAAATTATTAGCAGCAATACAGCTAACTATTAATTCATAATATACGGCTTAATAACAATAAAATATAAAAATGGTTTTTGACTTTTTAGTTAAGAATTTATAAAAATATATTCCCCATAAGATTTATAACATCCCTAAAAAAGCCACTAAGTTAAGTATTAAAAAAAGGTACTTTTTACCTAAAACGCATACTTACTTAACTTCAAAGATACATTTTCTGTTGTATAAGACTAAGATCTTCACTTTTTTTTAACAAGAGCTTAATTAAAAACTACCTGATCGTTTTGGATACTATAGCCATTTAGAAAGCTTTTAATATCCATTCGTTTTCGTTTGGTTAATTGTACATCCAAGAGGTTTAAAAAACCATCTTGAGTAGCAATTTTTAAGAATTTTTTTCCATCCGTAAAGAGCGTTCCCACTGCTTTGTCATGGTCAATAATCTCTTTTGAACTACGGAAGACCTTTAGCTTTTCTCCATCCAAGGTTGTCCAAGCAGTAGGATAGGGGCTCATGCCACGAACAAAGTTGTGCACCTGTTCGGTTGTTTTGTTAAAATCAATATTGCAATCTTGATGAAAAATCTTAGGGGCATGACTCACTTTGCTATTGTCTTGAGCTTGAAGTTGATAGTCTCCTTTTTCAAGTGCTTGAACACTCTTAAGCATTAAATCTGCGCCAATCATTTTGAGGCGATCGTAAAGCTCCCCTGTTGTTTCATTTTCATCAATGGCTGTTTTTGCCTGAAATAATAAATCACCCGTATCAATTTCGTGCTGCAACAAAAAGGTCGTTACACCTGTTTCTTTTTCGCCATTAATAACCGCCCAATTGATAGGAGCAGCACCACGGTACTGAGGTAATAAGGAACCGTGTAAATTCATTGTCCCAATGGGAGGCATATTCCAAACCGCTTCTGGCAACATGCGAAAAGCAACCACAATTTGCAAATCGGCATTTAAAGCACGCAATTCAGCTTGAAATTCTGGATTTTTGAGATTTTTAGGTTGCAAAATCTTTAACCCTTTTTCAACCGCATATTTCTTAACATCCGATTCTAAGAGCTTTTTGTTGCCACGTCCACCCCATTTGTCGGTTGCAGTAATAACGCCAACTACATCGTAGCCATTTTTTAATAAAATATCTAAAGAAGGAACCGCAAAATCGGGCGTTCCCATAAAAACTATTTTCATATATCTTGTTCTTTTTTGATGTTAACGTGTTAATACAATAAAGAATAAAACAAGTGCTATTAAAGCAATCGAACCTAAAATTATACTAACAATATTAATGATGGGCAAAATAGCTATAAGCCCCCAAATAAGTAGTGCTACACTCGCTAAAATAAAAAATAAGCTAATTAATAAACCAATATAGGGAAAAGGGGAGTAATTAATAAAAATTAAAAAATAGGCTAACGTTAGCCATAAACAACTGATTATAATACCAGCATAAATCCAACCAATTCCTCCCAGTATTCCCCCCATAATCATAAACGCAATTGGCAAAAAAAGCAACAATAAAACCAATATCATAATTGGAATGAAAACATTTCCTGTTGTTTGAAGAGGGCTGCGGTATTGTTTTTTTTGTTTAAACTTTAGCCGTTTTTTAATCCGTTTCTTTTTGCGTTTTTTGATAGGGGCTTTTTTCTCTACAGGAGGCGAAAACTCCCTAGCGGCTATGGGGTGATATTCTTTAATACTAGGAGAACCATGTATAGAAACCATAGTGCTTCCAAAAAATAACACTAGGAGTAGGAGTAGTTTGGAAATTGTCATAGCAGTTGATTTAGCCTACTAATCTACTATATTTTCCTGAAAATATATATTATAACCAATTACTATGATTGTTCCTGTCTTGTAAGTGTATCAAAGCGAAGTTGTTTAAGAATGGATTAGGAGTATTATTCTTAACATTACTCCGTTTAAAAATCGCATCACATTGATTATCAGTATTACGTGTTTTGTGATCTAAAATGTTAAAAATCTGATAATCAATGTGGTGTAAGATGCTTTTTTATGTTTTTTTATTAAAAAACTAAAAAATCAACGGAGTATTATTCTTAAACAACTTCAATAATAATTAAATTACTTTCTCAGCGCCAACCTGTTTTAATTTATCAATCATATCTTTGGGATTGTCCGCTTTAAAAACGGCAGATCCTGCTACCAAGACATCCGCACCAGCCTGTAACAAAACTTCGGCATTTTGCAAGCCAACCCCACCGTCAATTTCGATTTTCGTTGTTAGGTTACGGCGTTCAATTTCTGCTTTTAGGTCACGAACTTTTTGCAAGGTAGAATAGATGAATTTTTGCCCTCCAAATCCAGGGTTAACCGACATCAAACAAACCAAATCAATCTCTTCCAAAATATCAAACAATAAATCAACACGAGTATGCGGATTTAGAGCAACTCCGGCTTTTGCCCCTGTTGCTTTGATTTGTTGCATGGCTCTGTGTAGGTGATTGGTAGCCTCATAATGAATGGTAATAATATCCGCACCAGCAGCAGCAAATGCTTCAACATACTTTTCTGGTTCAACAATCATTAGATGGCAATCCATAACTTTGTCCGTTAATGGCTTAATCGCCTTCAAGACAGGAAAGCCAAACGAAATATTGGGAACAAAACGACCATCCATAACATCTACATGCACCCAATCGGCATTACTTTCGTGTAGCATTTGAATGTCTCTGCCCATATTGGCAAAATCGGCAGCTAAAATAGAAGGAGCTATTAAGTGTTTCATTATACTAGAATTACAAAGTGTTAGTGATTACATTAGTTTGGTAAAAAATACTTATAAATCAATCTAATAAAATGATAACTTTTGATTTTGAAACAAAAATCAAAAAATTACCGAACTATTAATACTCCGTGGATTTTTCCACGAACTAATGAGTGATTTGATCTATCTCAAAATGCATTGTGTTTTGCAAAAATAGTAGAATGAATTTAGAAACGGCGAAAAAACAGCATTTTTAATGCACGATACTCTGTAATCTACTAATTGGCGACCCTTTTTTGATGCTTTTGGATTTCATCCATAATCCAATAAGCTAACTGCAAAGCTTTTAAACCATCTTCCAAGGCAACCTTGGTTGGGCGATTGTCAAGGATACTTTGCGCAAAAGATTCCAATTCCATCTTGATCGCATTGTTGGGTCTAGCCTCTGGCATATCCAATTCGATATAGCGTTTGCCAATGCTAGTGTCCAATTCCATACAGTTGTCTTTGCCTGCGGGAATTGCTTCGTGAATGCGAACGACTTCCGTCTTTTTATTTAGAAAATCCAAGCTTAAGTAAGCATCCGATTGAAAAACCCGAAGTTTGCGCATATTTTTCATCGAAATTCGACTGGCTGTAATGTTAACAATTGCACCATTGTCAAATTCAATTCGAGCATTAGCAATATCGGCAGAAGGGCTGACAATAGCGACACCACTAGCCTGAACAGAACGCACAGGGTGTGGAATTAGTTTTAGGATAATATCCAGATCGTGGATCATTAGGTCTAGCACTACAGAAACATCTGTTCCACGAGGATTAAACATCGCCAAGCGATGCGCTTCTACAAACATGGGTTGGATGTTTTTATCTTCAATAGCCAATAAGGCAGGATTAAAGCGTTCTACATGTCCAACTTGAGCTTTGATGGGTTGGTTTTGGATAAGGGCGCAAAGTGTCTGTGCTTCTTCTAACGTATGCGTAATAGGCTTTTCAATAAAGAAGTGCTTACCCGCAGCAATAACTTTTTTTGCCAATTCAAAATGAGTGATGGTAGGCGTTACAATATCGACTACATCCACCGCAGCAATTAAGGCTTCTACGGAATCAAAAATGGGTAAATCGTAGGTTTCTGCTGCTTTTTTAGCAACCAATGGATTTACATCATAAATGCCTACCAAGTCATATTGGTCAATCATTTGGATGCATTTGACATGAATTTTTCCTAAATGACCGAATCCTAAGACGCCTATTTTGAGCATAATTTTGTTTTTATTTTAAGTCCAGTGCACAGAATTTCGCTTGTTGTTCTAATTCCTGAAATTCTGTTGTCCAAAGCTGGTGTTTTTTGAAAATTGCTTTTGTTTGTTGGTAACAATCGTCTTTTAATAAAATGGTAGCCATAATGGCTGAATACACAGCACTAGGAATTGCTTCCCTCATAAGACGTTCTAAGGTACCTACAATTCTATTTTTTCTTTTAGTACTTGTACTTTTGCCACTATCAAATTCTCTTGTTAATTCTATTAAGTTGATTAATTGTTCTTTTAGTATTTCCCCTAATTTAAATCTAGGAATCACTAACCGAGTACTATTGTTTAAATCAAGCACCTCGATTGTATTGCCTCCTAAAGTAGTTTTGGGATATAAACGAAATTCGTAGTAGCAAAGATGTTCTTTAGGCTTATCTTTAGTTGGTTTGACGATGGGGGAAAGATAAACGTCATGGTTTCCTTTTGTGGTATTACAACGCTTGCAAGAAGGGAGTAAATTGGACCATTCTAAGACCAAAAAATTGTATTCGTCTTTATGGCAGAAATGTTCCACCTCCATGTATTTGCTTTCTTCTTCAATATGACATTCACAATAACAACATTTTTGATGAGACATTTTTAGTAATGTCTTTGGAATGTTATGCCCTTTCCAAACTGCTTTTTTCGTTTTTATAAATTCTAAGGTTAACGCTTGTGCTATTTCTGGCGTTAGTTTGGCAGGAGTTGGAATAGGGAATAGCTTAATCATTATGGTTAGTTAGGCATTAAAGAAGTCATTTGTAGTTTTAACATTTTTAGCGTAGCAGAAGAGTAGACTATTTTTGATAATTCCTCATAAGCTTCTTTTGCAGAGTTGTAATCCTCTTGGTCTAAGGCCTTGTCAAATTGCTTCATCCATTTGAGGTAGGCATTAGAATGTATTTTATCTCCCATACCCATCAAGTCTGACAAAATTTCTTCGACCGTCCAGCCTTGAAAATTGGTTTCTTTAGGTTGGTAAATGGTTACTTCATCTGTTTCCTCATTTTTTTGTAAAACCACCACATTAATATCGTCAGCAGATTGAATGACCAATGGGCTATGAGCGGTAACAATAAATTGTGTTTTTGGGAATCTATTTCGTAAAAACGATACGATTTTGCGCTGCCATTCGGGATGCAAGTGTAGATCTATTTCATCGACCAAAACGATTGCAGGTTCTGCTAGTGGGTTATCGCTTTTTGGATAGCGATCAAACATGCGCTTGGCAAAATCCACAATCCATGTAACTAGGCTTTGATAACCTGATCCCAGTTGATTGACCAGTACTTTTTCGTCTGTGTTGGTGATAAAGTGAACCCGTCTTTCACCATCTTCATTGATTTCTATATCTTTTATATCTGGTAAAATAGAAATTAAAGCCGTTTTTATTTGCAATAGATTTTGACTAAATTTTTGTCCTCCTTTAAGTGCATTATAGTCTATCCCCAAAAACCATTCTTCGGCATTAATAATAGAATCTACATCATCTTTAAATAAAGATTCTGTTCTATTTTCTAATTTATAGCCTAAAAATTTTCCTTTTCCTTCTTTTCGTTGAGTGCCATAGGCATCTATAATCAGATTGGCTAATCTATCATCTTCAGTATAGGTAGCTGCAAGGGCATTTCTAAAATTTTCTTCTGAATAAGACCAAACATCATCAATGTCGATATTAAGTGTGCTTTCAATTTCAGATAGAATAGCATTAGCAGAGGTAGGAAGGAAATATGTTAATCGTGGTGAATAGCCGCCATCTTCATATTCACTTTCTAATAAAGCCAAACATCTCAAAAGTGTCGTTTTTCCTGTATTATTATTTCCCAAAATAACCGTCCACATAGCAGGATTGCCCTTGCCATCTGTCAAATCAATGGTTTGTTTTTTCTTAAAACAGTTGACCCCTTCAATACTCAAAGAAGTAAAATAAACAGCCTGAGAAGTCGTATCTTCATTTATCATTCTATACTCAATTTTATCAACCAAAGATAGGTATTCCTAAAATAGATATTGAATGAAAGCCAAAAAAAATGCAGCTAGTTTTTTACCACCTGCATTCTTTAATTCCGTATTAATAAAAAAGAAAAGAAAATCAGAGCCCCAACTGCTTAGAAAAAGCATTGTCAAAAACCCTAGAAGCATTAAAAAAATGAAAGGCATCATACCATTTATCGGCTTCAGGATATAATTCCTTGATAATGGATTGGGTAAAAGGAAAACCAAAATTGAGTCCCCAATGGGGGCGACCGCCCAAAATCAACAGCATATCCTGTAAATATTGGAACAATTCCAATTCCTGTTTTTTCGATTGTTGATCGGTTCCATGTACCCTCAATATTTCCAAATAAGCCCAAAGTTTGACCTTTTTGCCTTTGTAGGTATGGTAATTAATTGCCAAAAAAGCCTCTGAGGGGCGAGCAAATCGAATGGCCATAGGAGCATTAAGATAATAGGCACGCCCTTTTTGTCCCTCTACGCTTAAGACTTGAATCACCTTGTCCACTACCGCTGTGATTTGTTCAACAGGAAAGGCCATTTCAATGGCTGTACCAATACTTGCCGTTCTGCCCGTTCCAGCATTCCATATTTTATAAGCAAGATTGGTTTCATGTTCCCCTCTTTTGTCATCCAAGGCTCTTAAGGCTGTTTCTACAATTCTGCGTTTGGGGTATTTACCAGTTGTTGCAATAATACGCAATAAATCAACAGCCAATCCCCAATTGGTGAATAATGCAGGCCAAACATTTCGACCACGAGCATGAGGGTTGGTTGGAAGGGCTTGTACGGGTTTGGATCGTTTGGTCAATAGGGAAGGATAGGGGTTATTACCTACCGTATAAGGATTCATTTCGATACTAAAGAACGCTTCCTGTTCAATATCTTCAGGCAATATTTGCTCATTGATGGTTGCTTTAAAACTTGGCGTCCATCCACTTGTTTTGAAGGTTTCTACTTTTTGGAGAATTGCCATATCTGTGATTTCAATAATACAAGAATAGATAATTCCAAAGCAACCCATATTATTCAGTGCTGCATAAAACTTGTTATCATCTTGCAGCAATTCAACCTTGGGCTTATCGGGATGAAGTGCATAATAATCTTGATGCTTTTGTGGGTTGGTAATGCCATTTGTGGGTTCCAAACGATAGGCTTTGCCACCAGAGGCGACCAAGAGCAAGGAACGTATGGTATCGTGATAAGTGGTGTATTTTCCTCCTGTACCATGTGTTCCTGTAGAAAAAGCTCCTGCAAAAGCCTGAACATCGCCCCCTCCCATATTAAAAAGGCGTTTGGGAGAAGCAGGGAAATAAGGCTCCCAATTGGGTTTGTCTGGGCACAAGATTTGATTGAGCATGTGAATTTTTAGACCTCCAGGAACATCAAAATGATAGCTTCTGTCTAACCCTGTTTGAAGCAATCTAGTTGCCGTTTGGTCAACCTTTCGAACCGTAGAGTTGTGTTGTTGTTTATTGCGCCCTTTGTAGGGATGTGCTAAAGATAAATCTACAAACCAATCTTCACAGGCAACCACATTAGAAAAGGAATGTTTAGAACCGATTGCTCGAATTTTTTTACCATGCTTCTCTGCTTCTTGAATACAAGAAATGAGCCCTTTTAAGGATTTGGGGTAGAGATAATAAGAGGCTTTATAAGACCAAGTTTTTACAGCATTTTGTACCTTTTTATTGCGTCGAATATAGGTGTCTGTAAAATTGGGGATTATGCCTCTAGGGGCTACATAATTGGTAATAAATTCATCGGGATCCAGTTCGGGTTCTACTAATTCTGCCTGTTGATTGATTTCTTCTTCGGTAGAGGGATGATCTTGTATAGCTTTTAATAATTGTTCAATAGCAGCTTGATCAGAAGCTTTGGATTCTTCAATGTTTAGGCTTTTTTTGAATGCTTCTTTCATTTTGTAGAGGTTTAATAGAGGTTTTGCAATTAATTAAAATGTAGGAGCTTTTATGGATCGATAGTCAGTTTGTTTTAAGTAGCTGTTTGATTAATAAGATGTTGTGGCTTTGGGGCTGTTTTATCTATTAATGCTTTTTTTTTGATTTAGTGACAGTTTTATTAAAAAAAAATACGAATAAATGATTTTTATAAAGGAAAAGGAGTCGGTAGATTTCTATTTTATAGATAAAAAAACTGTTGGGTTGTAAAAAATAATAGTATTTTCAGCATCTTATAGCCCAAGCGTATGAACAGAGAATAAGCGGTGGTAACGATCTTATTAAGTCAGTTGTTATCACTTGTGAGCCAGCAAACTGGGGCTGTGTGCTTTCCTAGGAAATAGGAACAGAGATAGAATATTAAAAATAAACTCCATACATGAGTCAAGTAACCGTAAATGTGCCCGTATTGGTGCAACAAATAGATGTCAATAATCAACAGCAATACCATATATCACCTGTGTTTTTTCCAAACCCTATTGCCGTCAATCGACGATACGAAGAAGCTGTTTCGCTATTTAAAAAAGAGGTTCGAGATCATTTTAAAGGTTTGAAAATAGGGAGGGCGAATGCAGATTACTTGTTGTGGTATATGTTTAGTCCTCAAATGACCCATAAAATTATTAAAATGGACTTCATTGCAGGCAAGCAGTCTGTTAAGGGAGCATTTAGTATTATTTATTTTAGATTACAAAACAAGGTATTTGTTTGCTTGCCAAGTTTTAATTCTTTTGTATTTGTATTGGAGGAAGACCAAGCCAGTTTTAAAGGAATTGCTGCACAAACTCAGTTAATGATAGAAAAACTCTTACGGGTTTATAAAAAAAATGCGGGGGTGGTGACCTTAGACATGGAAAGTTACTATGCCAGTAGTGGAGAGTTTGTGACGAGTTTAGAGTTTAAAGTTAACGCAGCACATAATAATTTTAGATTTGAACAGACGCCTGACGATTGGATGTTTGCTTTTTTTGGAGGGCAAGAAGATTTTGATGGTGCGGAGGAACTTGGCAAAGTTGGGGTCAATTTAAATGAATTGTATCCTGTGCATCTAAAACGGGCATGGGAGCGAGAAGAATTGGTGCAGCAGTTGTCTGGGATTATTTATCAACAGGAAAATACGCCGATTGTTTTAGTGGGCGAGGAAGGAGTTGGTAAACATAGCATAATTCACGAAATTGTATACCGTTTTTGTGAAGCTTGGGACAAACCAGATGCAGACAAAATGAGTCGTTTATGGCAAATAGACCCCACTCGTATTATTGCAGGAATGAGCGTGGTAGGGATGTGGCAAAAACGATTTGAAGCAATTTTGCAACATTTAAAAAATCGCCAAAAAGGAGGAGAAACCGACAAAATTTTGATTAGCAATGTGGTTGCTATGCTGCGTATCGGAAAATCTTCGCAGAACAGTATGACGCTTAGCGATGTGCTAAAACCTTATCTCGAAAAACGTTTGCTTCAAGTAGTTTTGGTGGCTACAGCCGAAGAATGGAAAATTATACAAGAAAAAGATCGTCGATTTACCGATTTGTTTCAAGTGATTAGAATCAATGAGCCTCAATTGGAAACGGCTGTGAAAATGATTCTTGAAAAGCGAAAACGCTTAGAGTTGCAGCATCAATGCACAATTTCTATTCCTGCTGTACGGCAATTGTTTACCATTCATCGAAATTATTTCAAACGCAAAGCTTTGCCTGGTTCAGTTGCTAAATTGTTGACGCAACTAGCCGTAAAGTACAGTATGCAGATGGTAGATGTTGAACAGGCACAGGAGGAGTTTGAAATGTATAGTGGTTTGAGCAGTCAAATTTTTGATAGGAGCTATGTTTTTGAAGAAAACGAGGTGCGGCAGGAGATTGAAGCTTCTTTGGTGGGGCAACAAAATGCAGTAGATTGCCTAACCAATGTAATTCATACGGTCAAAGCCAAATTAAATGACCCCAACAAACCCTTGGGTTCCTTTTTGTTTATTGGACCAACAGGAGTTGGTAAAACAGAAGCCGCAAAAATTGTCTGTCAGTATTTGTTGGGAGATGCTAAGAAACTGATGCGTTTTGATATGAATGAATATATTGATGAGATGGCATTGTCTCGTCTTGTTGGCGATTATTATAACCCAGAAGGGCAGTTGACTGGAAAAATTCGATACAACCCATTTGGAGTTGTTTTATTTGATGAAATAGAAAAAGCGCATCCTAAAATTCACGATTTATTGTTGCAAGTCTTAGACGATGGGCGTTTGACCGATGCCCTTGGAAGAACGGTTGATTTTGCAAATACAATCATTATCATGACGTCCAATATTGGTGCTTCAGATGTTGACAACCAATTGGGCTTTCAAACGCAAAAAAGCACAGATGATGCGATTTATAGAAAGGCAGTAGAAAACTTCTTCCGTCCTGAATTTATCAATAGAATTGACAAGACCGTTATTTTTAACACCCTAGAGTTAGAACATATTTTGGGAATCGCTAAGTTACAAATCCAAAACTTGTTGAGTCGAGATGGCTTTGTGCGGCGAACAACCATTTTGAACATTTCTGATGAAGCCTTAGAATGGGTCGCTCAACGTGGTTTTAACGCCAAAATGGGGGGAAGGGCATTAAAACGGCAGATAGAAAAAGACTTAACGGCTTTTTCGGCAGAACAATTGATCAAAACAACCTCTGATCAACCGCTTATTTTTGACATTCAGCTCAAAGATGGTAGTTTGTATCCCAAAATAGAGGTACTGGATTTTGTACAGCCTTTGCAAGGGCAATTTTTGCCAGCAATTCCAACAGATACGCAATTAAAGCGTTTTTATGGTTCTCTGGTCAATGACATAGAGCGGATAGAAGCACGATTGTTAGAATTGGATATCGAGGATGATTATGTCATTGATATGGATGGAGAAGATCACTTGGATTGGCAATATTATGATCTTAAAAATCAACTGGCAGAAAAAAAAGAACATGCCAATAGAATGCTTTTAGGTTTTCGCAGCAAGTACTTAGATCATATTGTGTCTACTTCATTGCGCCTCAAAAGTGCAGGAACAAGTAGTATTATCTATAAGCGAGATACAACAAAAATTGACAAAATTTTACTCAAAGAGCAATTGTTCCAAAGAAGTGCTTTAGAAGAGCTGAGATATGTTTACCAGAATGCACCAGAACAATTTGATAAGCAACAGTCCATTTATTTGACGGATTATTTTGATGTCGCTTTTTTAACATTAAAGGTAGATCATCTAGAACGAGAGCAATTGGATAAAATTGAAATTAGAATCCAATCTGCTATTAGCAACCAAGGTCAGGAAGAAATAAAGTATCTAGAGAGGGTTTATAAGGCTATTTTTGAGGAACTAGATATTTCGTTCCAATTAATTGATCATGTCTTTTATGCCGAGGGCTATGGGGCGCAACAATTGTTGCGAGCGGAACAAGGTTATCATTTGTTTTATCGTGCTCATCAAAATCCCTTGCCTATTTGTGTAACGATTCGAGGTACGCAAGAAAATGCTCCTTCAGAAATGTTCAATTCCGTTATTCGACTATACGATATTTCTTTGGGAGAGGAACACAAGGCTTCTACCATTACTGATTTGAGAACAGGATATACCAATCAGGCAAAGATCACAGCCAATGAATATAAGCTGTTTTTGTATGCTTGTTTGTTTTTTGAAAAAAAACAGAAAAAAAAATAAAAACTTAAAAGGTTGATTATGTAGAGACTAACGTTTGGGTGAAAAAAAACTTTAAAAATAGTTTCAAAAAAAACGCTGAAAAGTTGCCAAATCCTAAAAAGTGTCCTATATTTGCATCGCACTAGTTACAAGACATGCTTGTAATCGCAACAAAATAAAAAGTTGGTCTGGTAGTTCAGTTGGTTAGAATACCTGCCTGTCACGCAGGGGGTCGCGGGTTCGAGTCCCGTCCAGACCGCAACTTTTATACAAAATACAAAGTGAGAATTTCTCATTTTGGTCTGGTAGTTCAGTTGGTTAGAATACCTGCCTGTCACGCAGGGGGTCGCGGGTTCGAGTCCCGTCCAGACCGCAAAAGGCTTCAATCTTTTATAAGATTGGAGCTTTTTAGTTTTATAAGAGATACTTTTTTTAGAAAAAAGAAATAAAAAATAGTAAGGTTAAGTTATCTTTTTCTTGGAATAATGCCCTAACTTATTAGAGGAAGTGCGTGCAATATATTTATTGTGCTCACTATCAATTTGATAACTAAAGTTGGATACAATATGTATATAGTTGAGAGAAAAGACTATGGGGTTAAAATAACGTTTGCTGGTTTTATTCGAGAAAAAGAAATGAAGGCTTGGCAACTTGAAATGGTGAAATTGTTAAAAACATTACCCGATAAATTTGGGATGTTGATTGATATGAGAGAAATGAAGGCAATTCCTGCTGAAAGTCAGCAAATTTTAATGGCTACTCAAAAAATATTCAAACCTCATGTCTTACGTTCTGCTAGTATTACTGCTGCTGCTATCACCAATATGCAATTCAAACGAATGGGGGATAAAACAAAGGTAAATGAGACTAAGATTTTTATCAATGCCTTAGAAGTTCCCAATTGGGAAGAAGTTGGAGAAACTTGGATCGTAAAGGGAACCGCTCCTGAAGAAGAGGGAGATGCCTAAAAGAATGCTCTCTTTGTTAAAAATGAATGCTTACATTGGGAAGCATTCGCTGAATATTTCGCCTTTCTGTAATCCCAATTTTATTGCCTGTTAAGTGTAATTGACGTAGCTTTTTAAGTTGTTTGATTGTCTTAGGAAGTGCTGTTAGTTGATTGTTTTCTAAATACAGGTACTCTAAGTTTGAAAGCTGTCCAAGTAACTTAGGAAACTTAAAGAAATTATTGTGAGCTAAACTCAACACACGTAATTTTTTTAGCTGCTGAAAGCTATTGGGTAATTCATTTAATTGATTGTGACTTAGCCATAATGTATCTAGTTTTTTTAGACGATTCACGGTCAAAATAAATGGATGATTTTTATCTGCTTTTAAGCCACTTAGATGCAACTCTCTGAGTTTGGGCAGTTGTTCTAAAACTTGGTTAGCATTGCTTAGATTTGGATTAAAACCAATGGCTAACTTCTCTAAGTTGATCAATTGAGTTAAAGCACTTGGCAAGGTTTCTAAATTATTTCCCGTCCAATCTAATGAGCGAAGTTCTTGCAGTTCAAAAATAGCATCAGGGATGGTATTGAAGCCCGAAAAGCTAAGATTTAAGGCTTTTAAATGGGGCAATTTATTGATCCCTTCTGGAATTCTAAGCAGATGATTACTGCTTAGATTTATGTTGTTCAATTGCTGCATTTTTAGTAAAAAAGCAGGAAAAGTAGTTAAGCCCATATTCCCCAAAGCAATCTCTTTTAACTGAGAAAGCTGGGTTAGTTTTGGTGAAAAAGACCGAATAGGGTTCCCCGAAAGATCTAATGCTTCTAGTGTTGTTAATTCACTTATACGATCGGGAATGGCGTTGATTTGATTAAAAGATAAGGTCAGCCTTTTAAGGCTTAGCAACTGGTAGATTGCCTCAGGAATAGCAGTAAGTTTATTGCTATTTAATAATAGAATCGCTAAATTTTTAAACTGTTGCAAAACAGTGGTTGGCAAATCCGATAAATCCTGTTGCATTAATGCTGAAATATAAGAAACCTCATCAGGATTTTTGAGCTCTTTTTTTAATAGTTTTTCAACCTTCTTAACCAGTTGCTGATCTTCTTCTAGAGCAATCTTGGGAGAAGTGTTTATGGGAGCTGCTTCATCGTATGTTAGATGTGCATTTGGGAAGAACTGCTGAAGTTTGTCAATACTTTCTTGCGTCAAGGGGTTGCCACTTAAATCCAGTTGTTTTAAGTGGTGTAGCTCTGCCATTTCATCAGGAATCACCGAAATATTATTGTGTGCGAGATAAAGGCTATTTAATTGTTTAAGATAGGCAATATCAGGCAAAATATCTGTGATCTGATTATAAGAAAGGTTGAGCACCTCCAATTGTTCCAATTCGCTAATTTCATAAGGAAATTCTTGAAATTGATTGTTAGAAAGATACAGATGGCGAGTATTGATACAATCTGGAAGGTATAATACAATAAACTCACTTTGTTCATCTAGCTTAGTGTTGGGCAGACTAATCGAATCAAGTCGATTTAAATCCGCTTTTTTATACCAATTAGGGCGTTTAAATAATTCGTTAAGTTCTTCTGCTGAATAAGGCAGTAATGTTTCTTGATCTGTTGAGATAGGAACAGGAGTTAGGTCAGTTTCAGAGGGTGTCGTTTTAATGGTCTGCGCTACAGGGACTACTGCTGCTTTTCTTTTCTTAGAAACAGCAGGATTGGGGCGAACAATAGCTGCAATAACTTCGTAGGCAATATATAGACCAATACAGCGTGCAATGACATCTCCCCATCCACTATATTCTGCAAAAGCCCAGTCCCATCCTTGATGGATATAGGGCATAAAAATCAGGTAACTTGCTCCCGATAATAAAACCAGACCTAGTACAGCATATAATCTAATGAGAGGAATAATTTTCTTCTTTTGTCCCCAATAGAATAGAATAAGTAGGAGAAACCCCATGCCATAATACATCCAATTTTCGCCCCCCTCAATAGGAGCTAAGTCTTTGGTGGCTTCTAATATGGCATAAATAAGTAAGCTGACCAATTCTGTAAAAATGATAAGCCCACCCAAAAGCCCTCCAGTCCAATGTAATCTTAATAAAGATGGAAGGGTATAGAGGGTAGCCCACATCAAACCATTTGCTACTGCATGGCTTGGTTGATCTGGAAAAATAACCTGTTGACAAGCCACAAATAGTAAAATCATAACAAGGGAAATGCCGTCTTGCCATTTTAATTTGAGTGGCGCTTTGGGGGCTGAATTTCCCTTAGAAAAAAAAGAAAAAATAGAAGCAATTCCTTTTCCTATTTCTATCAAAATGCGTGGTGAACGGGTTGATATTTCTTTTAGAAAAAGAACAAAAGGTCGTTGCCCAAATGCTCGGCTAGCTGGAGTGTTTTTAACAGTGGTCGTTGAAACTTGATGGTCTGGTATTATAGCATTACGCTGGGATTTTTCAACTTTTATGACTGAGGAATCGGCTGCGTGTTTAGCTTCTGGATTGGTTAGCTCTGTTGGTGCTAGAGGCAAAGAGGAATCTGTGATGGACTCCGTTGAGACATCATTGGTGTCATTTTGTGGGGTAGATGATTCTAATTCTACAGCAGGGCTTATAAAGTCAAAATTAAAGGAACTGGAATTGCTGCTTGCGCTTCCAAGAGGTTGTAACGGAGCATTGTATTGTAGCCAATACTGTTTTTGCCATCGGGAAGTTAGTAATTTGTAAATTACAAAAAGCAACAAACAAAACAATAAAAGCAAGACCAACAAAAAGCGAACATTTATAAACGCAGTTTCTGCCTTGACAGGTGTATCTTGAGGAGCTTTAACAATAGGAGAAGGGGGCGTAAGCACTGAAATAGTAGTCGTATCAATCACTTCTACAGGAGAAATAACAATATTGGTATCAACTTGGCTGCCATCTTCATTCGGAACAAAAACTACTTGTGTATCTTGTTTGGTATAACTCGTAGTGATTAGGCTATCTTTGTGTTTAGGAAGCGGGGTAGAGGATAAGCTATCAATTTCATGTTGTACAACAGCAATATCTCTATCCCATACAGATGGGCGTAGTGGAACCATTAGTAGCAATAGAAGTAATAAGAGCGCTACTACAAAAAAAAATGCATTTTTATTCTTAGGGCGGTATAAGCTCATGTGTATCTGTTAATGGTTGACGTGAACTTGGGCTAACTTAGCTGCACTGTTCTTTAAGTTTAAAACTAGAATGGTTAACTGATTTAAAGAACAGTGTATTCAGCACGAGCTTTGTTTGTTGGACTTGTGTTTACCTTTCAAAAAATGCCTTGCCTGAAAACAAGTTGCTTTGAAATTTAACACAAATTCTAAGCATGGATTCGTATTATTCGGGTCTAGTATTTAATTTTTGTACAGCGACTAATTGATCGTACAAACCACCAAATTCTTTGTAATACACTAAAAATAAATAATCATTCTCAGATTCAAAACTACTACCTTCTATTTTTTGTATATTAATCGAATTGTTTTTAGAATCTACTAGACCATAAAAATAATCGTAGAAGCCATTTTTAAGGCTGCTGCTCAACTGATAACAAAGGCAGTTTTTGTTGTACTTCATTTTGAACGCTTCTTTGGGCTGAAAATCATTAAAGCCGCCTAGCACATAAACTGACCCTTCGTAAGGAGAAAGTGCTTTGAGGGAAAAATTAATACGACCATATTCCCCTTCTAATATTCCATTGCGGTTATCGTGCGATTCTATCAAGAATTTTCCATTTAAATCGTGGGTGAAGACATGAGAAGTATACGTGCGATGCTTGTCTTCAAAGAGCCACAATTCAAAGCCCTCTTGATATTCTTTTAATTGTTCTACTTGCAGCGTACGATAACGGAAAGAACGCAGGTCTAAGGGGCGAAACTCTTTATAACCAGGAAATAATAACTTCCCTTGGTTGTCGTATCCAATTTCTTCATTTTTGATATAGGTAGGTTCTAAATTTAGGATGGCATTGTCCCAACGACCATTTTGCAAAACAGCAGTTTTGATTTGTTGCCTAGGGTTGCCGATTTTTATTCCTGTATGCTGTATGGAAAAATAAAGTTCTTGATGAGACGTTGCGTAGGGTGGGGTTGCAGAACGTCTTAACTCAGGTACAATTTTCATTTTGGTATCTACGATCATAAATCGACGAGTGATAATCAGATCATTTTCGTCATCATCTCTGTAGACTTTTAACAAGTAATTTCCAGATTTGGTCCATTTAACATCTTCGTTTGGAAGTTGTATCTCATAATGAGTATAGGGAACTTTGGTGCTGAATGAATTTTGAGCATCATAAAATCGATTTTCTTGATAGCCATCAATATAATCCAGTGGATCTAATTCTTCGGAGGGATTCCAATTGGCATCACAGTGAATAATCTTGTAAGAGAAATCTTTGGTATAAGCTTCTAGGTCGTCAAAGGACAATATAAAATGCCCAGGGCTGTGTAGGCTTAATACAGGATAATCTGTTTCGGAATCAAATTGATAAAAGCGAACACTTTTTATATGTTCTTTGTAAACATAATCATAGTTTCTAAATTCAGGATAGGTTTTATCTTGTGCAAAAAGAAAAGGATGATTTAGACAAAGGAAAAAAAAGAACAGCAAAAAGGATTTTAAATGAATCATATAACTTGAAATTTTAGAAGCTCAACAGGGCAATTACCAAAAATGGTGCAAATAATATCACTACAACGTTAATAAGGAACTATCTTTAGCCAAAATAATGTTAAAATTTGAAGCGAAGCTAGTTAAACAAGGCTTCTTCAGCAAGAAAATTATTAACCTATAGAATAGAATAATTACAAAAGTAGTCTTTTCTATCTATTGAATATTGTATTTTCGTGCCAAAATAGATT
The DNA here is from genome assembly GCF_026000115.1 of Aureispira anguillae. Lineage (GTDB taxonomy): Bacteria > Bacteroidota > Bacteroidia > Chitinophagales > Saprospiraceae > Aureispira > Aureispira anguillae. Next base: position 3,698,924 of record NZ_AP026867.1, on the reverse strand, counting down.
CTTGATAAGGGCTAATATATGCATTGATCCTCTATGCGTTTTTTTCTCCTACTTCATTACTCCGTTGAAAAATCGCACTATGTTGATTATTAGTGTACTGTGTTTGTTGGTCTAAAGAATTGATAATCTAGCTTTGCTAGCTCATGCAATAATATCGTGTATGGAGGCAGTGAGTCGAGTTTTGCGAGTTCACAAGTGAGAATGGTACCGTGTAGCACCGCAAGTAAAGGCAAAGCCCACTAATGTAGCTACACCATGAAGTAGCAGCAAAGCTAAAAGCAATGGAGTATTACTACTTATGATGCATACTAAATTCGAGTGTTATGGTTCGTTATTTTGAAAAACAAAAAGGCACATTATTAGAAGTGGAGTTGCCTACTCAAAATTGTTGGATTAATATCTCTCCTCCATTTAATGCTGTTGAAATAGATCAACTGTCAGAAGAACTTTCTGTTCCTTTAGATTTCTTAACGGATCCTTTGGATATTGATGAACGTACTCGATTCGAAATAGAAGATGATGTAAAATTTATTGTTGTTAATACGCCTGCACTAAATGAAGAGCGGGCAGATGATTTGACGCTTTATATTACCGTTCCAATTGGTATTATTATTACAGCAGAACATATTATAACAATCTCTTCTTATGAGACGGCTGTTATGCAGAAATTTATAGAAAGTAAGGTGCGTAGCTTTGAACCGCATGATTTCTCTTTGTTTGTCTTGCAAATCTTAGAACAAAATGTTTATACTTATTTGCGTTGTCTAAAGGACATTAATGTTAGACGAAACATTATTGAAAAGGAAGTCTACGAATCTAGCCAAAATAAAGATTTGAAACGATTGTTGAGTTTGGAGAAAAGCTTGGTTTATTTTGTAACGGCTTTGAGCTCAAATGCACTGCTGAAACAAAAGTTGCAGCGAATGGATTTGTTGAGTATCCAGCATGATGAAGAAAAGGCAGATTTGTTGGAGGATATTATGATTGATAATAGCCAAGCGCAAGAAATGGCACATATTTACACCAACATTTTGAGAAATACCATGGATGCACTTGCGTCAATGATTTCTAATAATTTGAATGAGGTGATGCAGCGGCTGACTTTGGTGACCATTATTCTGATGGTACCTACTTTGGTTGCTAGTTTTTATGGCATGAATGTAGAAAACCTTCCGTTAGAAAAAAGCCCTTATGCTTTTTGGTTTTTGTTTGGAGGGTCTATGTTGTTTTCTTTTTCTTTGGTGATCTTTTTTCGGAGCAAACGGATGATTTGATGGGCTGATTATTCCATTAAATAAGGAGATGTCTTTTGGGGGAGAGCAAGACTAACCCGCTTTAACCCTTTAAATTACGATTCTCTAGCGTTTTTTTTTATGAGAAAATACCTTATTTTTCGAAAAAAAATGTTATCTTTGTTGTCTTGATATAAGTTACAATTTTTATGACAACAACGGAATTTACAAGCCTATTAAAAAATCCAGCTCAACTCAACCAAATGAGTTATGAGACATTGGATAAGCTTCTGTTACAGTTTCCTTACTGTAATAGTCTCCGTATGTTGCTACTAAAAAAATACAAAAACGACAAGCATATCGCCTTTGAACGTCATTTAGCCTTAGCTTCTATGTATGCTGCTGATCGAAGCAAATTATACGATTTTTTGAATACTTCTGTTGTCTCTAATACAGAAACGAAAGTTGTTGATATAAAAGCTTCTAAACCAGACGAGGAAAAAAAAACTAAATTAGTAACAAAATTAGTAGATCCACCTCCTATTTACCACCATAAAGTGTCCAAAAACCCTCCTGTTTTGGCTTTTCAACCTACTTTAAGCGTTGAGGATCTTTCTGTTGGAGAGAATAAAACGGATGAATCCAAGGAAGAAGGAGATCGGAGTTTAAGCACAATGCCTATTGAGGAATGGTTGCAGGACTTTGAGCCACCACGAATCGAAGAAAAGGGCTTGCCTACTAAAAAAGGGTTCAAATTATCAAGAATACCTATTTTTGAAAAAGGAATGTTTGATTTTTTGGAAACCACAGAAGTGGCTAAGGCTTCTAAAACAGAAAAACAAAAAAAACGTAAAAAGAAAGCCAAGGAATCTAAGGCGGTTCTAATCGATCCAATTTCATCTACGGAGGAGCTAGGAGCAACACAAGATCTGAAGACTGAATCAAAAGAATCTATCTTTCCCGAAATTGAAGCCGTAGACCAAGAAAATGAGCAAGAATTTGAGCAATTGGAACAGATGTATGAGCAAAATGCTGAAGCTCCTGATATTTTTGATTTGTTCTTGTCGCAAACAGATGGCTTTTTGAAAAGCTTAGGGGACAAGAAAGAGGGGAATAAAGAAAATACCTTAGAGGATTGGGAGGATGATAGTACTACTGAGGATGAGGAAGTTGCTTCAGAAACGTTGGCTGACTTATTGGCATTGCAAGGGCAAAAAGTCAAGGCAATTAAAATGTATGAGACATTAAGTTTGAAATTTCCTGAAAAAAGTCGTTTCTTTGCAGACAAAATAACAGAACTCAAATAATTGCATTGTATTTGATAAACCATAATAGACAACACAAATCTATTATCACTTAAATACAACAACATGACTTTAATTCTGTTTGGTGCTATAAGTTTAATTGCCATAGCATTAATCCTAGTTATTTTGATACAAAATCCAAAGACAGGCACATTAGATGCTGCTTTTAATACTCAACAATTGCTTGGGAGTGCACAATCTTATAAGGTTACTGAAAAGCTAACTTGGGGATTGATGACGCTAATGATTGCGTTGTGTCTCGTGGTCTAATTATTTATTAATTTAAGAAAATAATCTACAATCATGGTTTTATTATTAACCATACTTATTGCATTTATTTCTGTATTATTGATTTTAGTAATCTTGGTGCAGAATCCTAAAGGTGGAGGGCTAAGTTCTTCTTTTGGAGGAAGCCAAGCTGCAAATCAAGTTATGGGAGCTGCTAATTCTAGCGATATGCTAGAAAAAATTACTTGGGGTTTAGCCTCTTCTTTATTGGCATTGTGTTTAGTAACAGGTGTATTTTTTAAAGGTGATTCTTCTGCTTCTGTAGGAGAAGAAATCAACACTACCACCACTACTTCTCAACCTACTCAGCCCAATCCAGCACAGCTTCCAACAAATGGACTACCTGCTGGCGGACAATAAGTAATTACCAAAGAAATAGAAATATTAGGTTCGTCGCAAAAGAGGCGGACCTTTTTTTTTGTAGTAAAAAAAATACAGATCTGCTTGTTGGTCATTTGTCAACTTAATAATTAAAGATTTGACTAAAGCTTGACAGAAAAACTACAGATAGATTTTATCTTTGAGGTTTCAAATCACATTTTTTGTTTCAAAATTATATTGTAGTAAACAGAGATACAAGTGGTATCAAGGTCAACTACAATTCTAATTACACAATTCTAATCATCTTATAGCAGTATGGCTAGACGGAGAAGAGGTTCAGAAGAGCGTCCTAAAATTAGCAAAGACGGGTGGGCTAAGGCCAAAAAATTAATTACCTATTTGCGTCCCTATCAATGGTCCTTTTTTGGGGGCTTATTTTTTTTAATCATAGGCAGTGGAGTTTTTATGGTTTTTCCAGCAGCAGCAGGAGAACTCATTGATATTGCAAAAGGAGAGTCTAAATGGGGGCTTAGTCTGGCAGATGTAGGTTTTGTCTTAGGGGCAATCCTTGTTTTGCAGGCATTGACCTCTTATTTTAGAGTGTTGTTGTTTGCCAATGTGAGTGAAAAGGGAATGGCAGATATTCGCAAAGAGTTATACAACAAACTCATTACTCAGCCAACAGCATTTTTTGATAAAAATAGAGTAGGGGAATTAACCAGTAGAAGCACCGCAGATGTACAACAACTTCAGGATGTTATTTCTATAACATTGGCAGAGCTTATTCGCCAAATCATTATCTTGGTTGTTGGGTTTGCTTATTTGGCATGGATGGCTCCACAATTGCTTTTGGTTATGATTTCAACCTTTCCTGTAGTCATTCTGGTAGCACTTTTCTTTGGGCGTTATATTCGAAAATTATCGAGTCAACGACAAGATAAATTAGCAGAAACAAGTACAATTTTAGAAGAGACATTGCAAGCAATTTCTGTTGTAAAGGCCTTTACAAATGAGTGGTTTGAACGAAAACGCTATGGTCAATCTGTAACAGATGTGGTGACTATTTCACTTAGATTTGCTAGGATTAGAGGTTTGTTTATTGTCTTTATCATAACCGCATTGTTTGGCGCTATGTTTTTTGTGCTTTGGTGGGGGGCTACGATGGTTGAGGCTGGAACCATGAAATCGGGAGAATTGGTGACGTTTATTACCTTAACCGCTATTATTGGAGCTGCTGTGGCTAGTTTAGGAGATTTTTATACCCAAATATTAAGGGCAGTAGGAGCGTCTGAACGCATTATGGAGTTGTTGGATAGCGAGTCAGAATTTGTCATAGATAAGGATTTACCTACTTTAGAATTAAAGGGTAACATCGCTTTTAAAGAGGTACAATTTAATTATCCCTCTAGACCTGAGTTGACCATTTTAAACAAGGTTAATCTTCGGATTCATTCTGGACAAAAAATTGCTCTGGTTGGTGGATCTGGAGGTGGAAAATCTACCATTGTTAAATTGTTATTGCGTTTTTACGACCTAACAGATGGTGAGATTACGATTGATGGAAAGGCTATTTCAACTTATAATTTGCCTCAATTGCGTCAAAATATCGCTATTGTTCCTCAAGATGTTATTTTATTTGGAGGTAGTATTGGCGAAAATATTGCTTACGGTAGACAGCAGGCCAATGAGCAAGAAATTATAGAAGCTGCAAAGCAAGCCAACGCTTGGGAATTTATCAACTCTTTTCCTGATGGTCTAGAGACAATTGTAGGAGAGCGAGGAGTGCAACTTTCAGGAGGGCAACGCCAGCGTATTGCAATTGCTCGTGCTATTCTTAAAAATCCATCCATTTTATTGTTGGACGAAGCAACATCGGCTTTAGATGCAGAATCAGAACGTGTTGTTCAAGATGCGCTTAATAAATTAATGAAAGGGCGTACAGCTATTATTATTGCACATCGTTTAGCAACGGTTCGAGATGTAGATTGTATCTATGTCTTGGAAGATGGGCAGGTGGTAGAACAAGGAAATCACGACGAATTGGTCGCCAATGACAAAGGCGTTTATACTCAGTTGGCCAAGTTGCAATTTAGTTAATAAAATTAGATAAATGTTATACCTAGTTCCTACACCAATTGGAAATTTAGAAGATATTACCTTACGTGCATTGCGTATACTCAAAGAGGTGGATTTGGTATTGGCAGAGGACACCCGAACTTCTAAGAAGTTGTTTCAGCATTACGAAATTAGTACTCCATTGCGGTCGCATCATGCGCACAATGAAAATCAGGCTGCGGCAAAGGTGGTTGAAGATATTTTGGCTGGAGCGACCATTGCTTTGATTTCAGATGCTGGAACGCCTGGTATTTCAGATCCTGGATTTAGCTTAATAAGGGCTTGTGTTGAAGCCAATATAAAGGTTGAATGCCTGCCAGGAGCAACGGCAATTATTCCTGCTTTGGTGGCTTCTGGTTTGCCTTGTAATCGATTTTATTTTGAAGGCTTTTTGCCCCACAAAAAAGGACGACAAACGAGACTGCTTTATTTGGCAGAATTGCCTTGTACTTTTGCTTTGTATGAATCTCCGCATCGTTTGGGCAAATGTTTGGAACAGTTAGCTGCTCATTGTGGAGCAGAGCGAGAGGCGGTTGTTTGTAGAGAAATTTCAAAAATGTTTGAGGAGTATGTTAAGGGAACCTTAGCAGAACTAGCTGAAAAAGTAGCAAAGAATGAATTGAAAGCAAAGGGCGAAATTGTAATTGTAGTAGCAGGAAAAGAAAAAGAGAAAAAAAAGAAACGATATGCTAAAGAGGATTAGCAAAAAAGACCAACAATTTGTTCAAATTGTTGGTCTTTTTTTTCATCACTTATTGTCCTAAAAAATAAGTTATATGTTCTCTATAACAGCAAACAAGTCAAAAAAGTTCATTCAAAAGACATTTTTTTTTGCTGCAAAATAATTTTTTATTTTTATTATGTATAGTTGGTTCTAAAATAGACTTTTATTTGTTAGTCAAAAATAGAAAACCCTCAAAATAAAAGAACTTATTTTGAGGGCTAGGAAATTAAACAACGGCTGATGGATTAAAGCATATTTTTTAACGCCATTAAAGTAGCTTTCAAAAAATCATCAATATCTCCATCCAAAACACGTTTAACATTGTGCGTTTGGTGATTAGAGCGATGATCCTTGATGCGTTTATCGTCCAAAACATAAGAACGAATTTGAGAACCCCATTCAATTTTCATTTTTCCACCTTCCACCTCGGCTTTTGCGGCATTGCGCTTCTCAATTTCTAATTGATACAATTCTGATTTTAGCATCTTCATTGCTTTCTCACGGTTTTTGTGCTGCGAACGTTGTTCTTGGCATTCAACAACAACTCCAGAAGGGAGATGACGCAAACGAACAGCCGACTCCGTTTTGTTCACATGTTGCCCACCTGCACCACTAGCCCGAAAGGTATCCCATTCTATATCTGCGGGGTTGACCTCAACTTCAATACTATCATCTACCATTGGATAAACAAAAACAGAAGCAAAAGAAGTTTGGCGTTTGCCTTGGGCATTAAATGGACTGGGGCGTACCAAACGATGTACCCCGTTTTCGCCTTTTAACATACCATAGGTATGCTCTCCTGTGATCTCTAGTGTAGCTGTTTTGATGCCAGCAACATCACCCGCTTGATAATCCAATTGTTTGACTTTGTGCCCTGATTTATCTCCCCACATGGTGTACATTCGCAAGAGCATCTCTGCCCAGTCACAGCTTTCAGTACCACCTGCGCCAGCATTGATTTTTACCATGCAACTCAGCATATCTTCTGGCTCACTAAGGGTAGAAGTAAACTCTAGTTCATCTAATACCTGTTGTGTTAATAGATATTGTTTTTCTAATTCCTCTATAGAGACATCCTCCAATTCATAAAACTCATAGAGGACTTCTAGATCGTCAAGAGCAGTAGCCGCAACATTATATTTTTTGAGCCAAAACTCCTTTTCGCTAATCCCTTTTAGAATTGCTTCTGCTCGTTTGGGATCAGACCAAAAATCAGGATCAAAGGTGTGTTGTTTTTCTTCGATAACTTGCATTTTTCGGTTATCGATGTCAAGATACCTCCCTAGTATGCCCAACTGGCTTTTAAGTTCCTTTAATTGTTCAATAGTCATAATTAGATGTTTAAAATTTTAATCTATAAAAGACGTGATTACGAATAGAGGATATAGGCGAAAATGCAAGATTTTTTTGAAGACCAAGGCATGAGCAATAGCGAATAGCTTGCCCTTCAGAAAAAATAAATTTGCAGCCGTACCATTTCATTCATAATCGTCTTTAAAAGATTCTTAAGAATTAATTTTTGTGTTTGTAGAACTTTATGATCCCTTTTTTTTAAGGTATGATAAAGTCTATTATAGGATTGCACACAATTATAGCTAATTACTTTGTGCATTTTATATTTTTTGATAAAAATCACTTAATTTGTCAGGGTATTGATCCTCTAATCTTTCTCAAAGTACTCTATAAAACAGAGGAGCAGTGAGAATCGTTCAACTATCTTCAAAACACATCTAATTTTTATGTATTTCAAATTAATTTTTGTTGCAATTACTTTTGTTCTAACAATATCAGCATCACTGGCACAATCCCAAAAGCACTTATTATTGCATTCAGATGCTATTTATTTTGAATCAGGTTCAGATAAAGTAGATGCCCAATTTATCCCTATTTTAGAGAAAGTAGCCAAGACGATTAATAGCAATAAGAAATCAAGCGTATGGATTCAAGCACATACTGATTCTTTGGGGAGTTTTGATTCCAATCAAATTTTATCTGATAAGCGAGCACAATCCGTTTATCAGGCTTTGTTTGAATTGGGGGTTGACGCTGCTCAATTAAAGATGGATTCTCATGGCGAATATGTTCCTTTTATCAGTAACGGAACAGCAAAAGGGCGTGCTTTAAATCGACGAGTGACCATAGAAGTAGTTGAACCCTATGTGCCTAAGCCTCAAATAGACTATAAATGTACGATTAAGGGAAAGGTGATAGATGCGCAAACCCAAAAAGCATTGATGACCAAAATTATATTTTATTCTGCGGCAGGGAAAGATAGTATAGAAACTGATTCAGCAGGAAATTATGAATACATCGTCAATCAAGAAATTGATGTAGCAGTGACGGCTTATGCCAAAGGCTATTTTTTTGTTTCAAAGATGACCAAGGCTGTAGACCAAAAAGCAACAGAAGTGAACTTCTTTTTGGAACCTGCAATTATTGGAGGGAAAATGGCCTTGAACAATTTGTATTTTCAGGGAGGGACTCCTTTGTTGATGGCCTCTTCTCAGAAAGCCTTAGAGGGAGTTTTAGCATTTATGAAATTTAATACCAATCTAAAAATAGAAATTGGTGGGCACATTAATAAACCCAATCAGGGAATGGTAGAACAAAGTTCTTCTTCTTTCAAGTTATCAGAATCTCGTGCTGCTGTTGTCTATTATTATTTAATAGAGCATGGAATTTCTGAAGATCGATTAGCATACAAAGGATATGGCAATTCAGAGATGATTCATCCGAATGCTAATACTCCTGTTCAGGAACAGATGAATAGAAGGGTAGAACTAAAAGTTATTGAATAGAGCAACTTAGAGCATGAAAAAGATAGAGAAGGATAAAAGTGTATCGGTTTTTTTTCGCTCTTTATGCGATCAATTGACGACAATTTATGAAGAGCGAGAAGCGATAACCATTGCGAGTTATATTTTTGAAGATGTCTTTGGCATTTACAATGCTTCTAGCCAATCTGAACGCTTTTTTAGTGACCAAGAAGCAGAACACTTTGCTGAAATCCTTAGCGAATTGTTAGACAAACGCCCTTGGCAATATGTGGTAGGGCAGGCAGATTTTTATGGTTTAAAATTTAAAGTAAATAATAAGGTTCTCATTCCTCGTGCCGAAACGGAGGAATTAGTTTATGCAATCATTCAAAAACATAAGAATGAAGCAGTGCAGCTCTTAGATATTGGCACAGGGAGTGGCTGTATAGCGATAACCTTACAAAAACAACTTAAGAATGCAGCAGTAACCGCTGTGGACGTCTCTACAGAGGCGTTAAAGGTGGCTAAAGAGAACGCCAGTCTGAATCAAGTACGGTTAAAATTCCAGCAATTGGATATTTTAGATGTGGCGACCCGTCAAAAAATGCCTCAATATCACATCATTGTCAGTAATCCTCCGTATATTCAAGATACAGAAACGGTTGTGATGCCAACCCATGTCCTTGCTCATGAACCTCATTTGGCATTATTCGTAACCAACAAAGACCCCCTACAATTTTATAAGGCAATTGCTGATTTTGCCTTGACCCACTTGTATGCTGGAGGTTGGCTTTATTTTGAAATAAATGAATATTTTGGGACAGAAGTCGTACAACTTTTAAAGCATAAGGGCTTTATTAATTGTGAGCTAGTGCCCGATATGTCGAATCGAGATCGAATCGTTTTGGGGCAGCTTCCTGCTAATTTTAACCGTGAATGAAACATGTATACTTACTGATTTCTGGATTTCTATTTTGGGCAACCTTGGTTTTTGGGCAACAAGAGCAATATGCTAAATTACGAATTTATTTGGACGGGCGACCCGCACAAGATTTATTGCAATTAGGCATCACCTGCGATCATGGAGAGCATAGGCGATCGGTCTATTTTGAAAGTGATTTTTCAACATCAGATAGACGTTTATTGGAGGCTAGTGGTTTCCGCTATGATGTTTTGATAGAAGATGTTGTTGCTTATTATCAAAATCAGAATAGAGTAGAGCATTCAGGTGCTCGGAATACTAATTGTATCCCACATGGAGGAATTGCCGATTATCCTCCCCCTAATAATTTTGCTTTAGGAACAATGGGGGGCTATTTGACCTATCAAGAACTCCTAGATAACCTGGATAGCATGCGCAGTAAGTATCCCCACTTAATAACAGCCAAAAAGGCGATTGATTCTACCAATTTAACCCACGAAAATCGACCTATTTATTGGGTCAAAATATCAGGAAATCCTGATGTAGATGAAAATGAACCAGCAGCGTTATATAATGCCTTGCATCATGCACGAGAACCTTTAGCGCTATCGCAGTTGATCTATTATATGTGGTACTTATTGGAAAATTATACCAACAATACAGAAATTCAATACCTGTTGGATCATGCAGCCCTTTATTTTGTACCCTGTGTTAATCCTGATGGTTATGTATACAATGAATTAACAAATCCTAATGGGGGAGGGATGTGGCGCAAAAATAGGCGAAACAATGGCGGGAGCTATGGAGTAGATTTAAACCGAAATTACGATTATGCCTTTGCGCAGGACAATGTAGGCTCCTCTGCGCTTCCTTCTTCTAATATTTATAGAGGCCCAACCGCTTTTTCGGAACCAGAAACCCAAAATATGCGAGACTTTTGTGAAGCGCATGATTTTATGTTTTCATTGAATTATCACAGTTATGGAGATTTGTTAATTTACCCTTGGGCTTATAATAGCGCATTAACACCAGATTCTAATGAATACAAGACATTTGCTAGGGTTATGACTCAAGAAAATAGGTATAACTATGGAACCAATATGGAAACAATTGGCTATTCTAGTAATGGAGATGCCGACGATTGGTTTTATGGAGAGCAAACGAATAAAAAGAAAATTTTTGCCCTAACACCAGAGGTTGGTACGGGTGGTTTTTGGCCCGCAGCAACAAGTATCGTAGGGTATTGTCAACGAACCATGTGGCAAAACCTTGCCCTAGCGCATTTATTGTTAAATTATGGAGAAGTAATCGACAATAGTACAGGTTTGATTACCGAGCTTAATGCAGCCGTTTTTTTTGAATTGACTCGCTATGGGATGATGAATGGCGATTTGACAGTTCGTGTAGCACCGCTATCTTCCAATATTCAATCGGTAGGAGCAGCAAAGGTATTTAACCTTACTCAGTTTGCCAATCAAACCGACTCGATCCGTATTCACTTAGATCCGACGATTTCCAATGGAGATGTAGTGCGTTATGTACTGATTCTGGACAATGGGTTTTATACTCAAAAAGATACCATAGAACGTGTTTTTGGCAACTATGCTCTTTTTTTTAGTGATAGTGCAAATACCATGAACAATTGGACTAATCCCAGCTCAACTTCCAATTGGGAGGTCACTCATTCAACGTTTCATTCTCCAACGGGTAGTTTGACGGACTCTAAAATAGGCAATTATGGTAGCAATACTACTACTGAAATTGTGCTAAACCAAAACATTGATTTGAGTGTTGCGACAGATGCAAATTTATCTTTTTGGGCAAAATGGGATATTGAAGAAGATTACGATTATGTGCAAGTGATGGCAGCAGGAAGTGATAGTATTTACAAACCCTTGTGCGGTTGGTACACCAACCTAGGAACAATGAACCAAGATATAAACCAACCTTTGTATGATGGTATTCAGAATACTTGGGTTGCAGAACAAATGTCACTGAATGATTTTTTGGGGGACTCCATTGTTCAAATCAAACTAAGACTAGTGGCCGATATTTGGATTAGTGAAGATGGCTTTTATTTTGATGACTTTAAGGTTAATGTATTAGAGCCAGGCTTGCATACTCCACAGCAATATTGGCATACTAGAAATTTTGCCTTAGAACAGAACCAACCCAATCCTGCTGGTTTAAAGGTTTTTATTCCATTTGAGATTCCATCTTCCTATAAAGAAGCGATTTGGTTGGAAATTACAGATGTATTGGGGCAGCGAGTACACTTCCAGGCAGTTGGGCAAAATAGCACTGGAATAGAATTGGAAATTGAAACTTGGGAAGAAGGCGTTTATTTTTATCGATTGCTTGGCAACGATGTCCGCTCTTTACCTCGTCGAATGCTCATTACACGATAAAGCATCAACATAGTTTAACATTTAGACAACAAAGGAAGTGTAAGAGCGAAGAACAATTTTATGCTAATGCTGTTCAATCTGAGCAAATCAAATTATTAATCCTCTCAAACAAAATGGTATGAAGTATCTATTTTCAGTTGTTATTGTAGCAGCATTATTTTTTTTCTCTTGTAGTTCTAATAAAAACAAAGACCAGACGATCCATTCAACCCATAACAACCCCAGTCTTCATTCGAATTCAAAAAAAATAGAAGAACTAAGCAAAGCTTATTTTGCAAGCGGCTGTTTTTGGTGTGTGGAAGCTGTTTTTGAATCGGTAAAAGGTGTCGAAGAAGCTGTTTCTGGTTATTCGGGAGGACCAGAAAAAAATCCAACTTACGAGCAAGTAGGGGCTGGCAAAACAGGGCATGCTGAAGCCGTAGAGGTATATTATGATCCTGCCGTTGTTTCTTATGAAACCTTAGTAAAAGTATATTATGGTTCACATAATCCAACAACTGTTAATGGGCAACATCCTGATTTTGGAACACAATATCGGTCCGTGATTTTTTATACCAATGATAATGAGAAAAAAATAGCAGAGACATTTAAAGCAAATTTAGATGCTTCTGGAGAATATGGAGCTCCTATCGCAACAGAGATCGTTGCCTTTGAAAAATTTTGGCCAGCAGAAGATTATCACCAAAATTATGAACGCTTAAACCCTAATAACTCTTACGTTCGCAATGTATCCATTCCTAGGTTAAATCGTTTTAAAGCAAAATTTCCTGAATTGTTGAAAAAAAATCACTAGTCGTTGATGTGTTTTAAATTAAGGGACTACCGTTCTTAACTTTCTTTTGTATAATAACGTTACACGATTCCGTGGCTTTTTATTAAGCGTCACGGAATCGTTATTTTAGGCTATGGCGAACTATATGCGAAACGTTCAGGAGATCCTATGAACCTACTAATCGTAAGCCGCAACAAAATTAAATATAGTGAGCTGTATAGGCTTGTTATCCTTCCCCCTCCAATCATTGGAATACCTCCAGTAAAGGCATAGTATCGGCTATGATTCGCTTGTAAAAACGGATTTCTTTACTGCCTTTTTGAAAAAAATCTTCCTGTTGACATTACAAGGTTCATTAGGCAGAAGATCTATTCTAATATTAGGTGCTTTACCATTTTTTGCTCTGTTTTTATCTGAAAATAAAAAATTTTCTTATTTGCTACTGTACTTTTTTGAAAAGAAAAGAAGGTGCCATTTTATCTGAAAAAATTTAGATGTTTTACGACTAAGTTGCCTTAGTTAAAGAGTTGTATTGTTTTTATGTAGAATTATTATTAATTATAAAACACAGGTTTATAATGTTTTTTGAATCTTGATTAAAGTAATTTAAGATAATATTAATACATAGTGCTCTTTTTTTTATTGAAAAAATTCTTACCTTGAAAAAAATAAAAAATGTCATTGACAATTAGAATTCCCGTTTGTCCTAAAAACACCTACTCTTGATGTTTACATTTTTTAATTTAAACCACATTTATTACCTCAAATTTAACAAAATTAACACATGAAAAATTCAATTTTTGCTTTGTTGATGTTGTGTACAACTGTGCTTTTTGCGCAGAACAATACCACTCAAAGCACCACCTCACAAAGTACCTATACTCATGCTCCTGTTGTTATTGGAGATGAGATACCAACCAATCTACAAACGGCACATCCTTACAATCCCTCTAATCAAATAGGTGTTGTATTTGAACAGGAATTCTACAACAAAAACTCCGCTTATATCAAGCTGTACTTTGAAAATTTTGACTTAGGCCCTGAAGATTACATTGAAATTTCTACCCATAATACAGGGGAGTCTATTATTTATGCTGGAAAAGGAAAAATCATTGATAAGGAAGGGACGATCATTAGTAATTTCTGGTCTAGAGTTCTTTTAGACGAGCGTGTGACCGTACGTTTACATGCTCAATCGGCTTCTAACCATTATGGATTTAAGATTTCCAAAGTAGCTTATGGATATTCCGCAGCACGCATAGATGCTATCGTAAACGGTACGGATAAAAGTATCTGTGGAGCGGATGACAAAGAGCGCATCGCCTGTTACAATGGTACCATCAAAGCAACTCGTGGTAAAGCAGTTTGTAAGCTTATCATTGGAGGAGTTGGTTCTTGTACTGGTTGGCTCTTGGGTTGCGAAGGTCATGTAATGACAAACAATCATTGTGTGGGCAATGCAACAGATGCTGGGAACACAGACTTTTTGTTTGACTACCAATATAGTGCTTGTACTGGTACGAGCAGTTTAACGGCTACTACCGTGGCAACTTCTGCTACTTTTATCAAGACGAGCCCTTACCCCAGTGGTTTGGATTACACCTTGTTAAAACTACCAACCAACCCTACCGCAACTTATGGCTATTTGAGTTTAAGTTCTGTTGCACCTTCAGTGGGGGATCGCATTTACATCATCGGTCATCCAGGTGGACGCCGCAAGGAAATCACTGTTAATTCTGATCAAGATGCTAGTGGTTTTGCACAAGTAAATACCTTGACAACTAATGGTATGCGTTATTATGCTGATACCGAAGGAGGAAGCTCAGGATCACCAGTACTGTCTAATTCTTCTAACTTGGTTTATTCTATTCACAATACGGGAGGATGTACGAATGGTTCTCATGGACGTTGTGACAAGCTAATTGCTGATATTGGTAGTGATATGCCAAATTCAGGAGTGGATTATAGCGCATGTAGTCCTAGTAGTGGTTGTTTAGCGTCTGTAATTGCACTTCCTAGCAACCAAGGTTTTGAGAGCAGCTTTGGCGTTTGGAGCAATGAGAGCAACGATGATTTTGACTGGGCTCGTCGTACAGGATCTACTCCATCTTCTAATACAGGACCAACTTCTGCTAGCGAAGGTTCATACTATGCTTATATGGAAGCTTCTTATCCTAATTATGGAAGTAAAGATGCGATTCTGAATAGTCCTTGTTATTATGTAAATGTTTCCAATGCTTATGCACGTTTTAAGTACCACATGTATGGTGCTACAACAGGAACCTTGCGTTTTCAAGTAAGTACCAATAATGGAACTTCTTGGACAACACTTTGGTCTAGAACAGGCGACCAAGGAAATTCTTGGAAAACCGCATCGGTTAATGTAAGTGCTTATATCAATACCAATGGTGTCCGTTTCCGTTTTCATGGAACAACAGGCTCTAGCTTTACAGGAGATATTGCCATTGACGACATTTCTATTTATTCATTAATTTTCACTAAATGTATCAATTCGTATCCTTATACTGAAGGCTGGGAAACAGGTCTAGGAATCTGGTCACAAAGTGCAACGGATGATTTTGATTGGACACGTAGGATGGGATCTACACCATCTACTAGTACGGGACCAACCGCTGCTATTGAGGGCAATTACTATCTTTATACCGAGTCTTCTTATCCTAATTATGGGAACAAGCAAGCTATTATAACGAGTCGTTGTTTCAATTTAACGAGTGTAAATAACCCTGCTGCCTCTTTCCGTTATCATATGTATGGCTCTACCATGGGAACCTTACAGCTTCAAATTAGCGTAAACAGTGGTAGTACTTGGACGACCATTTGGACACGGACAGGCGATCAAGGAAATAGTTGGAAGTATGCTTATGTCAATCTCAACGCTTACACTTCTAATACCAATGTACGATTGCGTTTTGTTGGGACAACAGGGAGCAGTTATCGAAGTGATATGGCTATTGATGCCTTTGGTATACATCAAGGCTTGATTATCAGTCCTCCTGTAGAATCTATCGCTGATGATTTAGCAGCAGAACCCTTCTTAACCGTTTCTCCTAATCCATTCAATAGCATTGTAAATATCAATACGAATATTGAAGGATTGACGAATTATCGTTTAATCAACATTCAAGGACAAACCGTTAAAGAAGGTTTATTCCAAAGCAATAGCATTGAACTAGGAGACCTCAATAAAGGCGTTTATTTCCTTGCGCTTTATAATGAAGAAGAGCAAATAGTTCGCAAGGTGATTAAACAGTAAGTCAACTGATTTTTTCTCACCTTTTATTCTAGCCGTTCTCGACAATTAACAACTGTCGAGAACGGTTTTCTTGTTTATAATGACTGCTTATTTTAAAAAAAAACTATATTATAAATTAATCGTACCGAAATAAGATCTTGTCTATAAAAGACTTTATTTATAGGTAAGTAATGAATCTAAATTATTGATAGTTTATTCGAGCAATCTTTTTAATCTTAACTGTGTTGAAAATACTCGCCATAGCTAAGGCTATGACTGTGTTTTTCGCCTTGTTACTATCAAAAATCTTTTACTGCAAATTCTATAAATAATTTTGCCCCATTACTTATAAGAAAAAATCTACTACTAACATCAAAAAACAATAACGAATATATTATGGAACTTGAATTACTAATTTCATTTCTTGGAGCATCTATTATTCTTTCTTTAATGCCAGGACCAGATAATCTATTTGTTTTGACAGAAAGCCTTACCAAAGGGCAAAAAAACGGAATTGCTATTTCTATTGGGCTGTCTTTGGGCGTTCTTGTTCATACGCTTGCGGCGGCGACAGGAGTTTCAATTATTATACAACAATCTGCTCTTGCTTTTTCTGTGCTGAAATATTTAGGTGCAGCTTACTTGTTTTATTTAGCGTTTATGGCTATTCGAGAAAAGCCGCTAACTTTAGACCTCAAAAACGATGCTGTAACCGTACAACGCCCAACGATTGCTTTGATTAAAAAAGGTTTTTTTATGAATGTCTTGAACCCTAAAGTTTCGTTGTTTTTTATTGCATTTTTGCCCCAGTTTGTGAGTCATACAGGTTTTGCTGTCACTTTGCAAATGATTATTTTGGGTTTGTTGTTTATGGTACAAGCACTAGTTGTTTTTAGTCTAATTGCGATGCTATCTAGCCAACTAACAAGCTATGTGAATAGTCCAAAGTTTTGGGGCATTACCAAATGGAGTAAAATAACAGTCTTGTCTCTTTTGGGCTTAACCTTGGCTTTTTCTAAAAAGTAAAACAGTAACAATTGTTTGATAAAGAATTTGTTGAGTGTGGTCCCGAATTGAAGATCAAAAATAAAGGCGAGTATTCGTTCACCACTACAAAAAAGCTCCTGCTCCTTACTTTCTAAAAAAGAATCGTTTTTACACTTTCTTTTTTTATATTTATGCTAATTTAATTTTTTCTAAAAACCATTAAACGATCTATTTTTAATGAAAAAAAAGTTCAAAGATTCTAATAGTATAAAGGGATTTAAGCATCCTCAATACAGAAAGTTATTGGGTGAATTTTTAGGTAAAAACACAGGCTCTATTTGTGAGTTTATTTTAAAGTTGGACGCTCAGTTTCAAGAAACAGATCCTCTGCCTTTTGTTTATTTGGGAGAAATGCCTCAAAGTTGGAAAAACTTTAAAAAGGAAAATAAGGCAGAAAAAACGTTTGTAGCTGGGCGTTGTTTTGTTGAGCCTTTAGGCGAGGGATTTACGATCAAAATGTTGCCAGAAGTCGGCAAAGGTGCCAAAGATAGTACCGTCAAAGCAGTAAATAAAGAACTCAAAAAATCAAACATCTATATTGAGTTTGTTAGTGAATTGCCTGATTTAAAGACGGTCTCTGCTGAAGCTGCTACGGCTAGCCAAGCACCAGAAGAAGCTCCATTAGAAATGATTGAAAATGGCATAGAGAAATATGCCAAACTCTATGTTCAGCTCCAAAAAGATAAGGAAAAAGTAGAAGAAAAAGATCAAGCACTAAAGCGTTTAAAACGTCTATGTCGTCAGTGGAGAGCTGCCCATGCCAACGGAGCTGCTCAGAGTGTGAAACATGCTAAAATTGAAAAGACGGTTCAACAGTTTGAAGCCTTTTTCGAGAAGCGGAAAAAAGCAAAAGAAGGGGATGACAGTGAAGTAGATGGTCTAAAAGCAAGGGAAGAAAAGCTCTATGCCAGAACATTAAAACACAGAAATGGCTTTTATCAATCGCTCTCTAGCGGGGATATTCGGGATGTTTCTATTATTGAAAACCACTTGGAGGATATGAAAGAGCGAATTAGTGAATGGACCAAATTTGTCAAAGAACACAATAAGTCGGAGTTTGGGGAGATACTCAAACAAATGGTAGCGGATTATAAAGAAGCTAGCAAGACCTTTAATCAGATTAGAAAAGATTTAGAGGCGTTTTTTGATAACTTGGAAAAACAGGATGTAGAAAAGGCGACGGAATTGGCTAGAAAAATTAAAAGAGTTTTGTAGATCATTCATTTAAAAACTAAAAAAATAATATTACAAATGGAACAGAAGGAAAATTCATTTGAAGATAGTATAGGAATAATGCTTGTGAAACAATTAGGAGAATTGAGAAATAATCCTATTATTACAAAAGCAGAAGAAGTAATAAAAGTATTAGATAGTAAAAAGAAAAAGGTTACTATTGAAACCGTAAAGCAGCAATTGGGGGATACTATTGAGGATTCTTTTAGTGTAGCTCTAGGAGAGGGTATCTTGACATCGGTAAGAGTTAAAGGTGCGGATGGGGTTATTGTGCAGAATGTAGAACTGGACGGGTTTAATCTGGAAGAGCATAAAATAATAAGTGTTAAAGCGAAGAAAAAAGCTCAAAAACCTAAGCGAGATTTTGAGATGTGGGCGGTGTTAGTAGATACTATAAAAGATGGGGGAATGATTACAGTAGAGAAGGAGGATAAGCCAGAATATAATGATATTATTAAGAGGGGAAAACCAGAATGGCAAGGAATCAATTTTGATGACACTCTAGAGGGGCAGTTGATTTGGAAAACAATTGACGAAATGGTTAAAGAATATAATAAAAAATAGCGTTGAGTTTTAAAAAAAAGGAAAATGGAATATATTAAAAAGAACATCTTCCTAAAAAAACTACAAGCAGCCATAGATGCCAAGCATCTATATCATCTAATTGCCACTTCTCGAAGAACACTAGAGGAGTGGCTTCCTTCTTGGAGCCAGATCGATTCCATTGATGTCCTTGAGGCTTACATCGTCAAACAGGAGCAAAGTGATTTTTATTGGGGAGAAGAACTCTATGGTATTTGGCGAAACGATAAACTCATTGGGATGGTCAGCTTGCACAGCGGTCAATTCGATGAAAAAACAGTTGAATTATCTTACTTTTTGGGCAAGGATGAAGGAGGCAAGGGTTCTATGACTAGAGCTTGTACCTTGTTGATTTCAAAGGTCTTTGAAGAACGAAAAATACAGTCGGTTATCATTCAATGTAAAACGGAGAATATTCGAAGCCAAAAATTGGCAGAGCGTCTGGGCTTTGAGTGTTTATCTTCGGATTTAGGCTTGCTTGTTTTTGTTTTACATCGATCCAATTGGTTGAAATTGAAGCATTCTTCCTTGTATTTCCTGTGGTTTAGGGATTAGTAGTATAAGAAACTTGTTGGGATGGAATAAATAGAATATTTTATTTATTTGTATAAAATGTTTATTTTATCTTTATGTATATAGGCAGGGGTTATTTTGAAAAAATTAAAACCAAAGAATATGAGATTATTGTCGATTGTACTACTCTTAAGTATTTTGTCTTGCAAAGATGAACATAGGAGAAAACCATACTGTGGGGAAGCTCCACATTACAACATAACAGCAGAACTGGAATTAGAGCGTCAAAATTTCAGTTTTAAAACGATTCTATACGATTCTAAACTAGATAAAAAAAGAATTGACCAGTTAGCTTTGAACACATTGTTTGATGTTGGAATATCTAGGGTCGATAATCAAGATTTTATTCCTTTAAAAGAAAGAGTAGAAGACCTATTAAACAAAACCTTTAATAAATTAACCTACATTGTATTCTATTATAAGCTTGATTTATCAGATAAAGTGACAAAAATAGGATATGAAAATATTAAAGCAATTTCAATATATAATTATCAAGAAAGATCAAAAAGATATGCTCATTCACTTTATAAAAAGGAAGGGAAGGAATTTAAAATAGATGCTGACTTTTCAAGTTTGGTTAGCAAGCTTAGGTTTAATGATTTAGGTAATATTATTACCAATGAAATATTTCCAAACGAAATCAATAAAGGATACCTCTTAGTTAAAAATCAAATGGAGGCAAAAAAGCACTACCAAGAGCGAAAAGAGCATAATAACTTGTCTCACACAAAACTCGCTTTGCTCAAACGATTGAATGGTTGAACGTTATATAATTCTTGATTAAGAAGATAGCGTAGAGGTGCTAGGAGATTGTAGAGGAGGGGAGTTATTTAAATATTGTTAAAATCTAAAAAAAGTCTTGCCATAAAAAACTAATCTTTTACTTCCTTGTTAAGAGCTATGTAACTTTAAAAATAACATTTTTAGAAATAACATAGAACATGGAATTATTAGATAAATTGAATTGGCGTTATGCTACCAAAGCGATGAATGGGAAAAAAGTAGCGCAAGAAAAAATCGATAATATTATAGAAGCAGCTTCTTTGGCTCCAACATCAAGTGGTCTACAGCCTTTTGAGATTATTGTTATTACCAATCAAGAGCTAAAAGAAAAAATTAGAAAAATTTCTTGGGATCAGTCTGTGGTGACAGATTGTTCACATTTGTTGATTTTTGCGGCTTGGGATACGTATACCGCAGATCGAATCAACAAGATGTTTGATTTGACGAATACCGTTCGTGGTTTTGAAAACGAAGGTTGGGAAAAATACCGTGAAATGTTGTTGGGCATTTACCCACAAAGAGATGCAGAGGTAAACTTTAACCATGCTGCTAAACAAGCTTATATTGCTTTTTCGCAGGCGATTGCTGCTGCTGCTTTTGAGGGAGTAGATAGTACACCTATAGAAGGATTTGATCCTGACAAATTGGACGAAATTTTAGCGTTGAGAGAAAAGGGGCTAAGAAGTTGTGTGATGTTGCCAATTGGCTATAGAGATACAGAAAACGATTGGTTGGTTAATTTGGTGAAGGTGAGAAAGAGCAAAGAAGATTTGGTGACGGTTATTGACTAAGTTTTTGCCAAAAGACAAAAAAAGGTCGTTGGAAGCTAGCTTCCAACGACCTTTTTTATAACAGCTCAGTAATTTTTTAATCTATAGGATTAAAACGTAAATTTTAGACTTACATTCCAAGTGCGACCAAAGCCATAAAAACCACGAGCATTTTTAAGCAAGGTGTCATAATCAGCATTGGCACTAAAGTTATCATCAGCTTCTGCAATGTATTTAGTTCCCAAAACATTGTTCATGCTGAAACGAAGTTTTAAGCCAATTTTTTTGAGCTTAATTTTGTAACTAATCCCTGCATCTAACAAGCCATAAGAAGGCAATTTTAGCGCTTGGCGACCAATATCACTGGTAGAGGTTTTATTAGCGGGATCAAAATTGGCATATAGGTCCCAACAATGCCAGTAATCTGCATCAATGCTCAATCCAAAAGGAAAACTATACACAGCACCCACGCCAAAGGTAGTTTGTGGTGCATCGCCTACTTTTAATCCATCTGCATATACTTTTACGGTATCAAAAACAATTTTATTATCGTCAGAAATAGCAGCATCTACATTGTTTTTCCATTGCCAATCTCCAATAGAGAACATGGCACGTAAATCCAATCCTTTTACAGGAGTTGCATTAACATCCACTTCAATTCCTTGATGTACTGCGTTCAAGCCACTAATATTAGCATTCAATTCATTGCCTTGTGGAGTAGTAGAGCGTTTAAATAGAGATTTGTTCATCCAACGCGTGTGATAAAAATTGACATTCGCTGCAATTTTTGAATAGCGTAAGCCATACCCTAATTCTACGCCAAAAACATTTTCATTTTTAGCATTGGGGTTAGCATCATTGTTATACGTAGGGAATACAACATCAAAAATAGGCGCACGAGAGAAATAGCCTGTATTAAAAAATACATTGTGGTTTTTTCCAATGTTATAATTGGCACCACCTTTTACCGTATAGCCCAAGAAATTGTACATAGGAGTTCTTTGGTCACTTCCTGTGTATTGGAAACGATCTACTCGTTGATAACCCGTATTAGAAAAAGCACCAGAAATAAAGGCATTTAATCCAAAAGAGCTGGTATATTCTGCCTGAACAAAAACACCCTGCCAAGCTACAATACCATCGTTATCATAGTGAATTTTGTCCCCTTCTTTTTTTAATGCTCCTTTTTCTTTACTAGAAATCGTTCCATCTCCATTCAAATCCAAACTATCATTTTGAGCATTTATATCTCTGGAGTCCAACCAAGCGTCTGCCCCCATTAAATCCTCAATTCTACGGTAGTGTTTTCCTGTATAATAACGAACATCAATTCCACCAGAAATAGTAAACTGCTTAGATAACTCGGCGGTTAGATTAGACAAAAGACCATACCAATCGTGTGAGTTCACAGAAGCTCGTTTGATTAAGCCATCTTTTTCACCAGCAACTAAGCCATGAGTTGGGTGCTTGTATTTGCCAGCAGTAGGGAAGTTGGCAATATCATTGGTGCCTTGATTCCAAGCCACAATATCATCTACTCGTACTTGCCCTTCGGCATCACGGAAGCCCCAAGTACCTTTTCCACCAATAGAGCCTCTATCGCCCGTTCCGCCACCTCTACCAAAGGAAGCGTAAGCAGAAGTAGACAAGGTTAGTTTGTCACTAATTGACCAGTAGTGGTTCAACGAAATTTGTGGTTTGTGATAAAAATTTTCTCTGATGTTGTAGATCTTGCCATCACGATAGCCCCAATCTGAATTGTACTGAAGATTATAAACAGAGTCATATTGGATGAGCTTTTCTCTATAAGTACGTTGTCCGTGGCGTTGGAAGGCTCCAATTCCAGTCAAAACCAATTGATGCTTTTCTCCAAATGCTTTAGAAATAGAAAGGAAATAAGAGCCTCCTTGAAATTGGGTTGCATCGATATAACCATCTCCTCTGGTATAAGCACCAGAAAAAGTAAATGCCCAATCGCCTTTGATTTTTCCAGTAGAAAGAGTCAAAGCAGCTTTTAGGTAGTTGTTGTTCCCATAAGCCAAAGAAAAAGATCCTCCTTTCTTTTGATCAATTGTTTTTGTAATGATATTGATGGTTCCTCCAACAGAAGAAATCGCTAGGCGAGAAGCTCCTAACCCTCTTTGTACTTGCATGGTACGAGTGACATCGCTCAATCCTGCCCAGTTGGACCAGTATACCCAACCATTTTCCATATCGTTTACAGGAATTCCATTAATCATTACCGCAGTATTGCGTTGATCAAAACCTCTAACATTGATTCTGGCATCTCCAAATCCACCTCCTGATTTTGTTGTATAAACAGAAGGAGTAGAGCGCAAGAGTTCTGGGAATTCTTGATTTCCTAACTTGTCTTCAATAACTTCTGCTTTGATAGAAGATACAGCAACAGGAGTTTTTCTATCAATAGCAATAGAAGCAACTACCTTTACTTCTTCTAGACCAACAGATGAAGAAGCAACCATAATCTCCCCTAAATCTACTGTTTCACCCTTTTTGACAACGACTTGTTGTTCTTTTTGTTCATAACCTAAGTAAGAAATTAGAATAGTTTGTTCTCCTTCAGGGATATTATCTAAGGTGAAATAACCATCAAAGTCCGTCACTACTCCTGTAGTTGTAGCGGCAGCTTTTAAGAGAACACTGGCACTAATTAGCCCTTCATTATTGTCAGCGTCTACTAGGCGACCTTTTATGGTTCCTTGTGCAAAGATAGTGTATGGCATCAATAGCAATAGACTGATTGTAAATATTGTTTTCATTGAAAAATAATTAATGATGTTTAATGATGACCGCAAATGTAGTTGGTGTATAGAAAGAGAAGAACTCTTTAATGTTAACAATATATTAAGAATTTCTTAACAATGTGTTTTTTTTATATGTAAAGACTGGATTTGTTGCCAAAAAATAAAGGATAAATGTTGCTTAATACCTAGATTATCAAGTGGAAAGCCTCTGTAAAGTGCTTGCGAAAATAGAAGGGTGAGGTTGGCGAAGAAAAAAAGAGAGACTTATCTATTAATAATATATTTGGTATCTTGGAACGATTATTTGCCTATTATTATACGATAAAGATGAACGGACCAGACAAAAGTTTAAAATTTCCACTCGAACATTACGATCGATTATGTTTTTTGAAAAATGTCGTTAAGAATCCCAATATTATTGTAGGGGATTATACTTATTATGATGATTTTGAATCGGTAGAAAATTTTGAAAAAAATGTAAAATACCTCTTTGATTTTAATGAGGATAAACTGGTGATTGGTAAGTTTTGTATGATTGCCTCTGATGTAAAATTTATTATGAATGGAGCCAATCACTTAAGCGATGCCATAACAAGTTACCCCTTTGCCATCTTTGGGAATGGTTGGGAAGCAGCAATGGACGGAAAAGAATATCCTCAAAAAGGAGATGTTTTGATTGGAAATGATGTTTGGATTGGATACAATGCTACTATAATGGCGGGCGTCAAAATTGGGGATGGGGCAATTATTGCTACCAACTCAACCGTTGTAAAAGATGTACCTCCTTATTCTATTGTTGGAGGGAATCCTGCCACTGTCATAAAAAAAAGATTCCCAGAAGCTCTTATCCAACGGCTTTTAGCCTTGAAATGGTGGGATTGGGACATCAAAAAAATTACTAAAAATGTTCAACATCTGACAAGTTTAGATGTTGATCAATTGGAGCAAGCGGCAAGAAAATAAAAAGAACTTCAACTAAAATTATCATAGAAGTAGGTCTAAAAAGGACTTAACTTCAACAAAAAAATCAATCAAAATGGGAAAATTAAAAGGCAAAAAAGCAATTATAACTGGAGGAAGTAGAGGGCTTGGAAAAGCAACTGCTATTGCTTTTGCCAAAGAGGGAATTGAAGTGGTTATAACAGGGAGAAATGAGGAGCGTTTACAGAAAACGGTTGCAGAACTAGAGGCATTTGGCATCAATGCTCATTATGCGGTCTTTGATGTTAGTGATTACGAGGCTGTAAAAAAAGGAATCAAAAAAAGTATCGATGCTTTAGGAACGGTTGATATTTTGATTAATAATGCAGGAATTGCTGCATTTGGTACTTTTAATGAAATGAAGGTCGATCAATGGACTAGTATTATTCAGACCAACTTAATGGGCATGTATTATGTAACCAAAGAGGTCCTTCCGTACTTAATTGAAAAAAATCAAGGCGATATTGTGAATGTTTCTTCTACTGCTGGTCTGAATGGAAATGCTACAACATCTGCTTATTCTGCTTCAAAATTTGCAGTAATAGGAATGTCAGAATCTTTGATGAAAGAGGTGCGTAAAAATAACATTCGGGTAAATACCCTAACTCCTAGTACCATTGCTTCTGATATGTCTTTAGAGTTGGGCATTACAGATGGAAATGCAGAAAAGGTTTTACAACCAGAAGATTTTGCCGAATTGATTGTTGCTGGGCTTTTGTTGCCTAGGAGAGCGATGCTTAAAAATGCTTCTTTGTGGTCAACAAACCCCTAAGTGGCTATAGAATTGATTACGCAAGCATGAATTGTCTTAGTTGGGATGGTTCATGCTTTTTTATTAACTTCAGCTATAACAATGGATGAACTAGATATTTTGGGGTTCTTTGATAACCCGTAGGCTCACGCAGTAGCAGCGAAGCTAATCGTGTGGTAAACACTAAAAAAGGGTAAGCTTTTAACTACTTTTTAGCTTAGCTGCTAGGCATCCCCGTTGCCAAACTGCTCATGCACTACATTTATGTGGTTTTAGAAGAAAGTTATAGGTCGTAAGTCGTATGCTTAGTTCCTGTAAATACAGGACATACGACTTACGACCTATAACTTATAACAAAAGTAGTAATAAGCAATCTCTAGTCAAAAAAATCAAACGAATGCGTTTAAAATTGATTCTATTATTGATCCTGAGTGGAGCCATTTTTCAAGCTTGTTCTACCACTAGCCAATATATTTTGGAGCAAGCATTAGAAAAACAAAAGGAGGAGACTGTCTTAGAGGAAAAAGACGGAGCAAATCAGAGACTACACGATATTTGGTATGCTACACACATCAAAGGAGTACCAACAAATCGAAGCCTTCCTATTCCTCGCTTAGAATTGAACCTTAGTAATATGAGCGTATTGGGTTATGATGGGTGCAATGAATTTTACGGAAGAATCCACAAAATTTCTGCTACAGAAATCACCTTTGACAAGATTGTCTCCCCTCAAAAAGCCTGCGCTGATATGAAGCACCCTAACCATTTTAACCAAGCAATTGGCGAGGTGACAGCGTATAAATTGGACGGCTTAAAATTGAGCTTTCTAAACCATAAAGGAAAAGAAATATTGATTTTTTTAAAGGGTGATTAATCACCTTTGTAGCGACTCCTTTTATTTATTAATCCATCCAAACAGCCCCTTTTTACAAGAACTTTTTGGATGGATTTTTAATTTTTACCTAAAAAAAGTCAACCAACTAATTTAAGTAAAATTGGTATGCTATTATTCTTTAATGATTCGTTCTACTATTTTTCCTTGGTCGGTTTTAGCCGTTAAGAAATAAACCCCAGCAGGGAACGGTTCAATATCGATGGTTTGCGTTTCAACAGTAACTTGATCGCTGCTAAATGTACTCAATACACGTCCCATAGCATCCGTGAAAATATACTGTACATCTCTAGCCGACTCAAATTCTACCTTAATAGTAAGCTGTTTGCTTGCTGGATTAGGAGATACAAATAATTCAGCCTGTTCGTCATTTTCAATAGTTGCTATAGTGGTTATGGTTGAATCTGGTGTAAGGTGAATTCCTAAAGATGGTACATAGGTTCCTTCTGAAAAACCATTCCAGTATACCGATGGGTTGGTTGACACAACATCTGCAACCACAAGTGGTGATGGATTGATAACAGTATCGGGAGCTCTATTGATGGCATTCAAGGCATAATTAACTTCAGAAGCCCCTAGCCAAAGTCCAGTTTGATAAGTGACAAAACTAGGTCCCCCCGTTGCAG
Organism: Aureispira anguillae; assembly: GCF_026000115.1. Classification (GTDB taxonomy): domain Bacteria; phylum Bacteroidota; class Bacteroidia; order Chitinophagales; family Saprospiraceae; genus Aureispira; species Aureispira anguillae. Next base: position 3,671,826 of record NZ_AP026867.1, on the reverse strand, counting down.
AAGGTTCTTCTCTTACAGAAATATAATACCAGCCATCATCATCAAAACCTGTAAAGGGAGCACCTGTAACAGGATCGACAAAGTTAGAGACAACTCCAACGCCAGAACTAGGTGCTGGAATAGTATCTAAGCCAGAAATAGTTATCTGATTAAAGGCAACAAGTGTTAATTCATCTAAATTTAAGCGACCGTTTGCGGCTGTACTTCCAGAACCATCTACTAATTTATAAATGTTAACAGATAGGGTATGAGAAGCTGGACCAGAATAAGTACGGTGGATATAGTGACGGAATTCTACCGAGTCAATATTAATAGCATTGGTTTGACCTTTTGGGAAATAATAAACCGAACCCCATTCAAAGACCGTAATATCATTGCTTTGACTTCCTCTAGGGAAGAATGGTCTACTCATTCCAACATGTCCATCTGATCGCAATGATCCTTTTGAAATAAAGGGCGCTGCTGCACTCGTAACATTAAATGTATGGTAGATCGTATCGTTATAAGTAAAGGCATCAGGATTATCATGAGCTACCCAATACTTAACCTCATAGCTACCCGCTCCATGGTTCATAATAAAGTTAATGTCTCTCAAAGGAGCTGTATGAAGGTAACCATCATATTCACCAGCTAACATCGTGTCAAGGCTCATTGTATCTAAATAAACATCCGCTGTAAGATTGTTTGCGGAATCGTAAAAATCAATAGATACATACATTTTGGGATGATCTGTAGGATAGATATTCTTACCTCCATAGTTTAGTATTTTGGCACCCCAAAACCACTCGTCCAAACTATTTGGATCTAAGTTGGATAGGGCATGGTATTGACTCCCTCCCAATCGAACAATGTCTGCTCTACCTTCTAATGAATTGTTCAAAAGGCTTGGACGACCGATGGCAATGTCATAATCTGGGGCAACTTCAATGGTAATATCGTCCACCATAGCATAATAATAATAGGTATCAAAAACAAAACGTATCCGACATTGTGTTAAGTTGCTAACGCCTGCGGTTACGGTAGGCATTGGAACGGCAATAAAATCAGCTACTCCTCCTTGTTGGATTTCTCTATAATCAAAACTAGTCCATGTCGTGCCATCGTCAGTAGACAAAGAAACACTTAGTTCATTGGTATTAGCCGTTGTATTCGCACTAAATTTTGAAAAGAACTTGATAACAAGTGCAGAATCTGTGTACCCCGTTAGATCAATGCGAGGAGAAATTAATTCTCCTCTATGCCCTGCTGGAGAAGAACCTACTCCTATAGAAGCAGTACTGTCGTTATCCATATAACCAGAATCAAAAATAGCAACTCCATTTGCTTGAGAAGGAGAAGGAAGAGGGGATTGAGCTGCTGCGTAAGGAGGATTGGAGTAATAATCTCTAGAATAACCTAATAAACTTCTTTCCCAAAATGCATTTCCAGGGCTTGTATTGCCCCAATCTTCATAAACGGATATAGCCGTCCATGATGTCGGAGCATAGGGACCAATGGTATCTTGAATAAATGGATTTTGGAATTCTGCATCTGCTACGCCTACAGAGGTTCCAACGCCCCAAATTTTTGTTTGTGCGTTACTTGTATTTGAATACAAGTTAGAAAGCAAAAATGCGCTAATAAATAATAAATTAAATTTAAGCATGTAATTTGTACTTGAGATTAATTTTTAAGGAATTAGAACCTTATTAAAGGTTCTTTAATGTTTGATGCTATCCACTAAGGTATGACCCTAGTTTTTAGGATAGCGCAAATCTATTGGACTTGATGAAGGAAGGCAAGCCTAAAAAGGAGTATATTTAGGGTGTTTACCGCTTCTTGGAAATGGTCAAAAGGTTGGTTTGTAGGTGGTTATTGAGCATGAAATTAATACATTCAACTTGCCTGATATTTTTACCAAAAAAATCTGTAGATGGTATTGATTCTTGCCAAAAAGTAAGCTGTGTTTTTTTAATCGTTTGGTTTTTAATGATTTTGGTGTTGTTTTGTAGCCTGTTTTTTGGCAAAAAAAGGCTATTATAATATTTTTTATTTCTTTACCTTTAGGAATAGAACCATTGGGGTTTTATAAGAAAAATTATTTATTAGGTCATTAACTATTAAAAGGTTAGGCTAGTTCACTTAAAATTAAAACAAATGAAATACGTATTATTAATTGTTTCTCTGTTGTTGTTCGCTGTTGGAACTACAGATGCCCAAATGGGAAAGGGAAAAGGTTTAGTTAAAAAAACTACTGATGAGGTTGAAGCAAAAGGAAAGGAAAAAGCGGCTGAAATGAAGGAGAAAGGAAAAGGCAAAGCTAAAAAAGAAGCGGGTAAAGTTGTTGGTGCTGATGTTGCCAATACGGCTGTTGAAAAAGGGGATGATTTAGTACACAAAGGAAAAGATGCTGCGCTTGATAAGATCAAAAAAGGAAAGGAAAAAGAGCACAAAGAAAATGGTAACCACAGCGAGAAAAAAGACAAGGTGGCAGAAAAAGGAAAAGGGCATGCCTATGGAAAAAACAAAGGTGATCTTTCTGGTAAAGAGTTTGGTCAAGCTAGAGCTGCGGAGGCAAAACTAAAAAATGAAACAAAGAAAAAGGAAGCAAAAACTTCTATCCAAAAAGGAGAAGATACGGTAACGAAAGCAAAAGATAAAATTGCCGCTGCTAAGGAACAATTGGAAAAGGATTTTACCGATAAAAAATTAACGCAGGAGGAGTACACAGCTAAAAAGGATAAAATTGCCTTGATCGAAGAAAAAGCTGCTGAACTTCAAGAAGAATTAAAAAAAGGAAAAAAAATTACGCAAAAATCAAAATAACACCTACTAAAAAATAATAGTATGAAATACTTAATAACACTAATCTTTTTTACCGTCATTTTTGCAAGTTGTGGTAGTGGTGACAACACCGAAGCAGAATCTCAAGTTTCTGAAGAATTGATCGAAGAAACTAAAACTTTAGAGTCAGAAAATGAAGCACTGGATGAAACGGTTCAAAATATTAAAACATCAACAGAGGAGTTGGATAAGATGCTAGAAGAGTTGTAATAATCTTAGTACCATATTACGACCAACTTTGAATTTGTGGTTGCCTTTATATGCTTATATATAAGGGCAACCATTTTTTTTGAGAGCATGAAATATTTTGTACGATCTAAACAAAGTTGCTTGAAATTAAAAAAGCATTTCGCCTTGTGATTTTTTCCGACTTTATGTTGAATTAGTTTATGAAGATTTTAAATATAGACCGCTCTATGACCCATGTATAGGTAGGTGGCTGACATTTTATGTATTACATATTTAAAAATAACGAATTTGTTTTTTATGGAATAAATTGTTAAAAACTTATATGATTTTTATTAATAAAAACTATAAATAATAGTTATTTTAATAGAGTTCTCGGACGAATGGGATGGTATTTTTTATGCTAAAATTTCAGCAAAACATGAAAAACACTTTATAGCTATGAACTTTAAAAAAAAACTCATACTTGGTAATGGTACTATATTACTGCTAATGCTAACTATATTAATGGTGATGTATTTTAGTGTAAAATCATTGGTTTTAACTTCTAATTGGGTAGAACACACTCATGATGCAATTCATAGTGGCAATTCTTTAGCCAGCTTTATGGTGGATCAAGAAACTGGAATGAGAGGTTTTTTGATGACAGGACAAGAAAAGTACTTAGAGCCTTATAACAGCGGGCAAGAGCAATTTAATAAATTAATAAAAGAAACAATAACCTTGGTTAGCGATAATCCTGATCAGGTTACCAGATTAGAATCGGTAAAGAGTGAAGCAAAGTCTTGGATGGAGAATGTTGCAAAGGTTTATATTAATAAGCGGAGGTTATTAACTGAAAACGCAAGCTTGGCAAGCTTATTATCCATTTCATCAGGAGGAGAAGGGAAGGTATACATGGATAGGATAAGAAAACTGATTCAGGAGTTTACAGATGCAGAAGAAAAATTGATGGAAAAACGCTCTAAAGATGCACAGAATTCAGCCGCTTATTCCCAACAGATCGCCATTTTTGGAGCCTTATTTACTATAATCTTAGGCGGAGGGATTTTATGGCTTATTATCAATGTTTTGACAAAGAGAATGACAGTACTAGTAGATTCGATATCGAGAGTTACCAAGGGCGATTTGGCTACAAAGGTAGATGACGATGGTAACGATGAATTTTCTACCATATTGAAAGCGCTTTCTAAGATGATTGGCAGTCTTAATAGGCAACTAAAAGATACTACTAGTATCGCCAATTTACTCGCCAGTTCTTCTGAAGAGATGTTGGTCAGGGGAGAGGAAATGAAAAACACAACTCAGGAAGTAGCGGCTGCAATCCAACAAATGGCAGAAGGGGCTCAGCAACAAGCCCAACAAACGGATGAAGTAAACAAACTAATGGAAGGGGTACTGGATTCATCAGGGATTGTGGCAAAAAAATCGGAACGGATTAACAATGCCGCAGAAGAAGGGCAAAAGAACTCTATAGAAGGCTTAGAGGCTGTTAGGGTAGTTGTGAAAAATATGAAAGAAATTCAGGTGTCTGCTGATCGTACTTCTGATTCTATCATCGTTTTATCCAAGCGCTCAGACAAAATTGCTATTGCTTTAAGTGTCATAACGGATATTGCTAGACAAACCAACTTATTGGCGCTAAATGCTGCTATTGAAGCAGGAAGAGCAGGAAATGCTGGTCGAGGTTTTGCCGTTGTTGCTGAAGAAATTCGAAAATTAGCAAAAGACTCTCGTAAGTCTGCCATTGATATTGAAAGAGTTATTGGTGAAGTGCAAAAAGACATTGCCAATGCCGCACAAGAAATAAAGGCAATGACCTCTAATGTGAAAAATGGAACGGTTGCCTCCAAAGAAGCCGAAAATGTATTCGAAAAAATTGAAAAAGGAAGTAATGATACCTTTCTTTTGTCCAAAGATATTTTGGAAGCAACTGCTCGTCAAAAAGGGGACATTAATGCAAGTGTCAAAAATATTGGAGACATAGTAGTAGTCGCTGAAGAAACAGCAACAGGAACCTCACAAATCGCAGGCTCTGGATTAATTCTCAGCCAAGGCATGAATGAAGTTACTGCCACAAGTGAAGATTTAACGAATATTGCAAATCAATTACAGGATAATATCTCTCAATTTAAACTGGAATAGCTATTGTGCTCCAAAAGCATTTCCGTTGCCCGATTCATTTTTTTTAAGATAATTGTGTGTGAAATGCCTTTTTGCGATGTAAATAGGCATATAATACTGCCTGAATGATTTTTATTGTAGGAGTGAATTAGTCTATTATACTCTACACGATGGTTTTTTAAATTTGACAGAATGGGCTTTTTCTAGCCATATCTGATTTCTAAGAGCAAAGCGACCTAAAAATAGATAAAAGCTGCCCCCATTTTAATTTTTACAAAAATTATCGGTAGAGAAAGTCTATTGTTTATAGAATAGAAAATTTATTCTTGAAGGTTGTTTTTTGGGGGGAGAAGTTGGATGTTGTTTTTTCAGCATTTTTATGGTTTGGCAGAGCTTAGGCGTGGGGTTGCTGCTTGATGAGCTTTTTTACAAAAAGATCATTGTTGGCAACCGTTTTTATGGCATGATTTGTTTTAGATGATGTTCTAAATGCTCAACATAGTCTTTCATTAGAAATCTCAAATCAGAGTAAGTATTTTTTTCCAATTCAATTTTATAATTCAGCGTTTTTTCCGTTTGTTTTTTTATTAAACTCAAAATTCGATTGTTGATGGAATTCCAAAGTTCAACAATTTCTTTGGTCTCAGAATTTTGATAATCATTAGCTTTAACTAATTCATCTTGATTATATTTTCTGATTCGATACGGCTTGTTTTCAAACTGAATTTCTGTAAATCTCTGAAGATTATTAATCCCAGAATCAATTAGATGGCCTAAAATTTCTTTTTTTGACCATGTTTTAATAGATGCTTTTCGGCTCATTTCCAGCTCTGAAGCTTGAGCTAAAAATGTCAATCCCCTTTTTAATAATTGTTCAAGTTTATTCGTTGTCTCAGTCATTTTCCAAATTGTTGTCAACTACTTACTAAGCACACTAACTTATTGTGTTTATTTTTAATATATGAAGTAAACGGTTAAAAAACTAAAGGCCTAGCAACTTTTTTCAGGTTTTGTTTAGAAACATGGATCTATGCTGTAGTATTATCCGCTCCGCCCGACTCCCTCCAAAATGATTTTAAAGAACTTCGATACTCAGGAACTTAGTAACTAAGCATATTGGTTATAAAAATGGTGATGAAAAAAATTTAGCAATAACCATTTCAGCAAATAAAAATAAATGCCTTATGGATAATATGATAATCTTGTTATTAACTTTTGGAATGACTATGATAACGGTGGGGCTTATCCAATATTATTTGTGGAAATTGAGAATAAAAGATCAGAACTCAATTGATGAAGATTGGGAAAAATTTAAGGAGGCATCTACTAATACATTACTTCGTGGGAAAATCGCATTAGATTGATTATCAGTAAGATGTTTTTTATTGTCTTAAAAGGTTAAAATACTGATAGTCAATCTGATGTAGGATGTTTTTTTATGTTTTTTATCGAAAAACTAAAAAATCCACGAAGTATTATTAATGCTTAATATTAAGCAAATTATTTATTATGGGGATAGATTATTGTGGAATCAATATCTTAAACAAGAATACCTAACAAAAATAACGGAAGTGGTCACCTCAAATATAGAGGAGTCTCCTGAGCTGGAAAAAATAAAAATGGCTGCGTTTAATAAACAACTTGACTACAATAGAGGGTGGTAAGTAAATATTAATATTGTTGTTAGACAACTACATTTATAGATATAGAAAAGGTATATTATGAAGTACCAAAAATGCTCTTTAAAATGAAAAATATAGATCAAGACTCGCTAAAAGAAAATGGATTTCAAATCCTTGAAAATTTGCTAAGTTTGTCAACTATAACGTCTTTTCAAAATATTTCCAATCAGTTTAAAGAACAACCCGTTTCAATTCGAAAAAATGTATTTGGAAGCTCAGAAAAAATTAGACATTACTTTAAAGCCATAGAGTCAACATTAAACTCAAGAGGATTCAATTGCAAAATGACTCCCTATTGCTTTTATTTAGAAAAGACAGAGAAAAAAAATTGGCCCTTACAATTTCACCAAGATACAAACCTGCCTTCTTATCTGAACTTGAATGCAAAAGAAATTGAGGCTTGGTTGAAAAACGGATTTTGGGTTAGGGTAAACCTAGATAGGAATGATAAAAATACTGGAGCAATAAAAGTTATTCCTAAAAGTCACCTAAATGGAAAAAATAGTACTTTTGATAAAAAGATGTCAGTATTTATTGATGCGAATCAAGGCGATATAGTTCTGTTTAAACCTTTGCTTTATCATGGTTCAGATAGAATGACGAAAAAATGGGAAAGAAGGGTTTTTCAATGCTTTTTCTTAGAAGTTAGTAATTTAAATTTAGAATCCTTCAGTTCTACTGAGTTACTTAAGTAAATAGATAGCGAAAAATAAAAATTATATGAATTATTTTGAAGAACTAATATTTCGTATTCAGTTGTTTTTTCGTAAAACACCCAGTCAAAAAAACTTAGATAAGGTATTTCGAAACTGTAAAAAGATACTTATAAAAGAGCGTGGGAAATTGCCAAAGGGGCAAGGAAGTGGTTTTGTAAAGGACAAGACGCTATTAATTATCAAATCAGAAACTGAAATAGCTAAAATTGCTAACTTTTTTAAAATAAGCGAGGAGGTTTCAGGAGCTCTTATGACGTTACCTTTGTGGACATTTGTTATTGTAAATTCTTGGGGGAGAAGAAAAAAAATTAGACTTGTGTATGGGGGAGATTGGATAAGAATTGATGCTTGGAAAGAAGATGCTCCTTTGTTAGATGCTGAACCATTTTTAATATGGCTTAGTGAAAATGGAATTCAAGAGCCCTTGAAATCTTGGCTTGATTTAGAAGCGTCTGCTAAAGAATAAAAAAGCAAGTAATTGACTTAAAATGGGGGATTGTAAGTGTACAACTAATTTTTTTAGGTGCCTTAACCCAAATAAAAGAGTTAATCTTTTTGTCACTTAAAACAAAGTATATCCAAATGATTGCAGAACAAATTCTTCAATTTGCAAAAGATCAATTAGAAAAAGGAACTACTCCCCAAGATTGTATTATTAAACTCAAAGAGCAGGGAACCTCCCAAAGGGATACAGTAGTTGCTCTAACGAAGGTTTATAAAATGCCACCTAGAGAAGCTGATAGGCTTGTTCTTTTTTCTGAATGCTGGAAGGAAAACTTAGAAAATACAATAGCGGTTCGAAATGCTTTTTGGGATGTTGTTGAAAACTATTCTGAAGAAGATGAAATCTAGTGGACTAGTGATAATTTTACGGAATTTAATCATTCTACCAATCTTCTTAACATTAAAAATGATGGTAAATTGTATTATGCGGATCTCTTTTTTAGATAAGCTTAGCAAAAAGCATTCTAAAAACGGGTAACAAAAAGAAAAGAGATAACAAAATAGCTAAAACAGCGATGAATGCTAGGTTTGTTATCTCTTTATGTCAACCTATGTAGGTGTAAATAGTGCCCAGGACAAGATTAAAGTCGTCTTTTATATTGTTGTGTACCTTAGTAAGATAGAATTTTTGTTGGGTTTTGGGTACTGAGTTGGTACTTTAATTTTGGGAGAGGTTATAGGTATATGCTGAAATTATTTTCATGTTGTAATATCTAAATTTTTGCAAATTTTAAAATGTATCATATAGAAGTATGAGTAATGTATTTTGTAAATGAGTATAGAATGGGAAGTGTGCTTTATTTGGGGTGTTAAAATGGAACAAAAAAGCTCTCTTTTTCTAGAAGAAGGAGTATGTTATTAGGTTAGATATTATGGCTTTAAAAAACAAAACTATGGAAGTATTTATGAGAGAGATGATTTTTATGGGGTGAACCTAGATATTTGACAAGGTGTGAAAAAATGAATGATTTTAGTGTTTTTAACACTATTGATTATTAATAAACACGCACATTAAAGTTTTTTACTTAAATAATATAGTTGATTTTTTATGCAAACTTTATTGTTTTTATCAATAATGTGAAAATTAAAAACTGTTTATATTTTTTTGTTGTGTATGGATATTTATCTACATTGGGTTATATAGATGATTTGTTTTATACATTGTTTTTTGATGTTTTTAAATATTCGTTTATGTGTTTTGTAATTGTTTTTTATGAAAAAACTCTTAAAACTTAAGCAGATGAATTAAGAGAGTTTCGAAATTGACTCTTACATTACTGAACAGAATGTAGTGTAATTATAACAGGAACACAGCAATAGTAGCAATTAAAACTAAAACAACTCAAGAAATTATTTTTTGAAGAAATAAATTGAATATCTGAATAATACAAATTATAAATACTCATGTTGGAAGAATTTATGAATAGTGGTTTACTTTCAATAAAGGAAGATACCCATTTTGAGAAGCTTAAAAAGTCAGCTGTTGATTTAGCGAAAAGAATAAAAAAAAGTAATACGAAGATAATATCTTATGTATCAACAGCTCTAGATCCTAATGTGCCTCCTGACAATCTTAATGTAGAAGAAACAAAAAAAGTAATAGTAAAGCACTGGAATACATTTATTGCACACACACACGATACTCCTATAACTTATATTCGAGTTGTGATGTTAGAAGCACTTAAAAATCTTGGAAAAGAGATTGATATAGCTTCCCTTATTTGGTTATCAGGAAGGAATATTCAGCAATATTTTGAACTTAAAGAAAAAGAAAGAAAGTTAACTAATAATTTTCTTTTAGGCTTAGGGAAAAGGACAGAAGAAGAAGCCGTTAAGAAATGGTCCTTGCCTGCAGATGATGAAATATATAGGTTAGTAGTTGAAATTAAAAATTTATCTAAGATTCAGATTAATGAAGAAGAATTATTGAGTGGTTTAAAGGCTGCATCAATTCATACTGGACATTCAGAAGATGGAGAAAATCCACAGATACCAGCTGCGAATAATGCTGTTTGGGCAACATTTTTTTCTGAAAAATCTAGTGAAACTATTGCGGATTTAATTAATGAAGCTTTTACTAAACAACATAATGAACTTCTAGCTAATCAAACAGAGTTTCAAGAAGCAGTAAATAAATTACTATCAAAATTAAATACAGATATTTCTAGACATAGAAAAACACTTAGAACACAATTATTGTGGTGGAAAGAAGCTTGTTATTCAACTTCAATAAATAACAGTTATAGAGGTCAAAATGATGGCGTTTTACAGTTGTTATTAGCTAAAGATTATTCTGACTTCATTCCTACTATTTTTCCTACAAGTGTTGATTTCTTTTTAAGAGAAACGCATAATAGTTTAAATAGACCAAGCTCTAAAATAAAAATATTAGATTTTATGAAAGAGTTAAAAGAATCTGCAATAAACCTTAAATCGTTATTTCCTGAATCTGGATTAGAAGTATCAAGAGGCTCTCTTCTTGATTTTGTTAAAGGGATACTTTGGGATAAATATAAACCTAATCAAATTGAAGAAATTGTTGGCATTTCAGGAGAAGTAGAAATAGAATTGTCAGAATTGACTAAATGGATTTTTCATGATATACAAGCATTAAAATTGTAATAAAATAAAGACAAAATGGAGAATACATGCTCAAATCCTAATTGTGCTGCACCTGCAGTTGATTGTCATGATATAAAAAAAGACTATAAAAATAAATGTGATCATTGGCTAAAAAATAACCCTAGAAAAGAAAATAAAGAAAATAAGGTTGTTCGAAAACGAAAGACTGATTTACCTTGGACGGGAGAAGCGTTTTTATATGATCAAATAGATGTAATAAGTAGAAGGAGTAGTCCTTATTTCATTGGCATTATAGGTAAAGCTAATGCTGGTAAAACAACCTTTTTAGCTATGCTTTATACATTATTACTCAGAGGTGAAAAATTTCGTAAATTTGAATTTGCTGGAACCCAAACAATTATTGCTTGGGATAGGTTATACCATACGCTTAATATTCAACAGAATAAGGTTGCTTTTCCTAACCCTACTCCATCTGAGTATCATAGATTACTTCATATAGCTTTAAAAGATAAGAACAAAGGTCAATTAAAAGACATTCTTTTTTCAGATGCTTCTGGTGAAGTCTTCACGTGGTGGGCTAAAAAACGTAATGCAGAAAATGCAGAGAATGCACAAAAAATATATCTAAATTCAGATGCTTTCATTTTATTTATTGATTGTGAAGATTTAATTAAACGCAAAAATTTAGCTAAGATAGAAATTATTGATTTAGCTGAAAACTTGAAAAGAAATTTAGGAAATCGACCTCTTGTTGCAGTTTGGTCAAAATCAGATAAGAAAGATGATGTACATCCTAGAATAAAAGAATCTTTAGAGGATGAGCTAAATGACCAATTTAGCCAATACAATTATATAGAGATAGATATAAGTAACTTTTCTAAGGAAGATCCTGATGAGGTAGTGCATAAAAATAATATTGCTGTCGTTGATTGGTTATTGGAGCGAATCGAAAAAACATCAAGTACAAAGCTTCTCGTAGATAGAGTAGATAAAAATGATTTATTTCTTAATTATAAAGGTAATGACTAAACAACTATTAATAATAGGTAAACCAGATTCTTCAAAAACAGTTTTTGTAACTCAGCTATATTCTAAATTACGTCAAAGAAAAAGTAAGTTAAAATTAGATGAGAAAGGAATAGATGATTTATCACCAATTATTGATGATAAAGCTGCTCTTGCTATGGGAAATGAACCAGAAGCAACACCCACAGAAAAAAATATTCAAATGAAATTGCCAATTAATTTTGGTGATGAAAATTTTGATTTAGTTTGTCCAGATTATGGTGGAGAACAAGTAAATAAGATTGTTTCAACAAGAACTGTTAATAGAGCATGGATAAGAGCAATAAAATCTAGTAATAATTGGATGTTTTTTATTCGGCTTTCTAGTCTTAATAAAGCTACAGATTTAAGCCATTTGACAATGACGGAAAATCATAGAAAAGATAGGGAAATAACAGAAGAAGATTCTTATTTTATATCGGATCAATCCTCTTTGATTGAATTAATGCAAATAATATTACATCATAAAGAGCATGATTATCATTTTAAAATGTCAAAAGTTAAGCTAGCGATAGTTTTAACTTGTTGGGATGAGTTAAATACGGAAAAAACTCCTATTGATGAACTCAAAGAAAGCGTACCTTTATTACTTAACTTTATAGAAACTAATTGGGATCAAAGTCGTTTAAAAGTACTAGGATTATCAGCTTTAGGTTGTTCTTTAAGTGAACTAGAAAATAAGGAAAAATACGAAATAGAAGGAGCTGAAAGTTTTGGCTTTTATATAAAAGAAAATGGTCAAAAAAATAAAGACATTACAGAACTATTAATAGAAGTATTAGAGTGAGTATAATAACAATACATCAATCTTTATGTGGAGAGTATAATAAGGCGTGGGGTTCGTTAAAAACAACACTAGTAGATCTCTTTTTGGCTGATAGTATAGCTTTTAAAGCAGATTTACCAGACCAAACGGGTAATGTACCTTTGAATCCAACAATACGAGGTTTTTTGCAAGGTGATTTTTTTTTACTGATGAAAACTTTTTCAGATGAATCTTTAGAGGTTAGACCAGGTAGAAAATTTTCGCATGTATTAATTATTCAAAAAAAAGATATAGAATTAATATATGACATTAGTTTGTTGTTTAAATACTTACCAAATGAAATTAATAAAAATTTAGTTATTAAACCAATTCAATTGGATTTAAATGAAGTAGAAAGCAAGATTGTTTTTCCTGAGAGTTTGAATCTTAGATTTAATAAAGTTATTAATGGGTATAATAACTTATCTAACTATCAAAACACAATAATTTGGGTTGGTAAAGAAAATTTTGAAATGGCAGTGTCTCGTTTTTGGAAAATTCTAACAATAGAAGATAAATACAATTTGAATTTTGGAATTAACTTTAATTCAGATGCAATTTCAATAGACAAGATTAATTTTATAACAATACCTAAAAATATTGAAAGTAAGTTCTTACGTAAAGATTTTTGTGTTGTAAGGATCCATGATGCTTATACTTTAACTGGAGTTTTAGAAAAATTATTAGCGGGTGATGAAGGTATAAAAAGAAAAATTCGTCTATTTAAAAATGCTATAGGAATACCTTTTTTTAATAGAGAAGATATAAATACAGTTGCTGTAATTCTCAGTACGTTTGAAAACTATTTAGAGGAAACAGATTTAAAGAAACTAAATACTCTTTCGCAAGTAGTTGCTAAATATTCACCTAGTAAAGAGAAAGGAGTAGAGTTTAAAAAGAAACTAGTTGAAGCTATTTGTTTATTACTAAAGAAGGGAAATAGCTCTAGTTTGTTAATTATTAAACATTTTAAAATAAATAGTTTTAATGAAAGTGAAGAAGCCTTAAAGGTATCTATAAAAAAATGGCTTCAAAATAATCTTTTTTCAGTAAGCGAAACTAAAAAGAATAATTTTTCAAAAATCATAAAACATTTACAAGAATCTGAACTTGATTGGTGGGGAGAATTTGTATACAAAAGTATATCTGAATTCTTATCTAAAATTACTTTAGATCATGCAAGAGTTATTTTACATTGGTTAGAATCTGATGTTGAAATCTTTAAAGATTTGTTAGGGAAGGTAGAAAATTCCGAATCATCTGAAGATTTCTTTATAAAAGCAGTTTCCTCTAATATTACTGAAAGTGTGCTATCTGAGTTTATATTGTTTTCTAGAGAAAGAAAATGGTATAAATTTCATGCAAAGATGTTGTTAATTCAACATTCTCCAAAAGAGGCATTACTCCAACAGATTGTATATGAAGAAAAAACTTCTATTAAGGGGCTAGAATTAATTCTAAAAAAAATGAAGCCTCAAGAAATTTTAGAATTTACTATTAATAATAAAGACGATAGGTTGATTAGAATTTCAGGAAAACTTTGTTTTGAATCACCTAATTTATTAGAAAAAATTGAATTTAACAATTCTATCTGGAGAGAGATATGGCTTTATTCAATAGGTATTGGTAATAGTATAGATGATGGCTTTAAGAATCCAAAAGAAAAAATATTTGATTTATTTGATTTTTTGATCAGTTTAGATTCAATGAAACCAACACTGGTGAATATAATAAAAGAATCTAAATATATTAACCTACTTGATTATACTAAGAGAGAAACTTTTTTAGAAAAACTACCTCATTATGAAAGATCTAAATTTTTGCGTGAAACAGCAATAGGGTGGTTTGAGGCTTTAAATGCTAATCCGTCATTGAAATTCCCAGATGATGGTTTGTTATTGGAGTATATAAAAAAAATTGGAGTAAAAGAGTATTTAAAAAACAATACAAAAAATATAAGTATTGTACTGCCTCTATTTAAGAAATTTCCCTTCATTCTTAAGGATAAACTAGTTTCCTATTTAGAAGATTATAAGTACAATTTGAATTCTATAGATGCAATTGATTTGGGAGAGTTTATAAAAAGAACAAAAAATAAAAAAGCTGCATATGTTGTATACAAGAAGTTAAGAAAGAATTCCCTAAGTCTAAATAACAATTGGAGATACGTAATAACTGAATGTGCAGAATTGCTAGATATGTGGTATTATTACTCTCTTGTATATTTAAATCTCCTTAATCCTATTTCTATGGATGAAAATGAATGGTGGAAAGCTACAGAAGAAGTATTTACAATGCTTTACCCTACTCCTCTAAAACTATCAACACTATGGAAAAAGGCAGGAGGAGATGAAGCAGATTTACTTATTAGTGGAACGACCAGAGATGCTTGGGAAGATGCTTTAACAAATTTAAAAAATAAGAAGTACCCTAACATTACTATAGAATCATTATTAGAACAAATGAAAAAGGATTACAAAAATAATGATAAAGTTAATATCATAAATAATCTAAGGAAAGAATACCTTTAATAACCCTATTAATTTGGAAAAAATGTTAAATAATGTATTAAAAGGAACAAAAATAATTGAGTCTCTTGAAAATTACTCTATAGTAGATACTCCTTCAGAGAAAGAAGTACTAGAAGAAAATCTTATAGAAGAAGAAACAGAAGAATATAGTTCCTCTAATCAGTTTATTTTAGAAGATCGTTTCTGGGAACAAATTATGGCAAATGAGAGTGAATATAGGAATAAAAAAATCACTTTGCGGAGATTTGCTATTTGTGATTGGGTTGCTAGAGTGCCAGGATTGTATTGGACTGATAGTTCAAGAAAACTTAGGCAAAGAGCTGGAAAACATATAGTTAAGAAAAGTAAGGATTTTGTAGAATATAGACCAATAGGAAAGTCAATGAAAGTCGTAGGTGGAGTAGGAACAATTCATTTGCCTCCTGATGATGATGGGAAAAGGCTGATTTCGGTAAGCTCAAGTGGAAATGCATCACTTGGAATCCCTATTCTAATTTTCCCAGATGTTATTGATTATTATAATTTAAAGGAAGGAGATGTCGTTGATATTATAGGAGCAAGGTGGCAACCATATAACAGATCTTGGTCTAAAAATTTTGCGTCGACAAAAGATATTCCAAGAAATTACCTTGTCGTTAATGATCCATCCCAAATAGAAGTTTTACGAAGGGGAGTACCTATAGTCTATCATCCTTTTTCTATTATGGAGTATCAGCATAATGATGCATTATTGTATGATTTTGTTTATTTGTCTATTGATAATAAAGTAAATAATAGAAGATCGGAATTAGATTCTTTTTTTACTAATTATAGTAAAGAAAAAGGTAGAAAAGGCAAATACATTATTAATCCTGATATGGTCAATCCAATTTTTGAATCTACTTACAATTTCCCTTCAGAGATGAAAGATGCTTCAGAATTAGCACAAATAGGATTATTATATGAAAAAGTTAGAGAGACAATGTTTGATGGAGCAATTTTAGACAAAATAATTAAAATTTTACCAACTTATTATTCTAACAGTAACTCTATAAGAAGACTAGCAAAAAACATTGGTATCAGTGACTCTATTTTTAAGGAAGATAAAGGAGCTTTGATGTCTGGACAATTAATAAATTATTGTGTTGAAAATAATAAGATAGAAAATTTAATTGATAGAATATGTAATGAATATTCTGAAATTTTAAATAAAATATAACATGGAATGGACTAGGAGATTAACTCAATTAAATGATACATTGAGTGATTTAGTACCTATACCTGATAGTATACCTAAATTTGTGAATGCTGCTGGATTAAAACCTTCAATGGTTAATTTTAATGGTACAGCTCAAGATATATGGTGTAGTGTTATTGATGAAGCAAAAAAACAAAAGCGGATTGATCATTTGATAGAGGCTGTACTTGAAAAATATCCTAAAAATCCTTATCTATTATCTGCAAAGGATATAGATGAAATTGATTATTCTTTTGGTCCAAAAATATTAAGATGGGCAGGTGTAGATGATGATACATTAGAAAAATTAACCATTGAAGGTTTTAATACATTACTACCAATTAATTTTCTTGCTAAAGGAGTTAATATAAGTAGAGCTGTTGCCAAAATTGAAATAAAAAAAGGAAGAAAAAGAGACGTAGGTACAGGATTTTTATTTAAGGTAGAGGGAATAGAAGATTTGTTTTTCATGACAAATAATCATGTGTTAAAAAATAAGAGTGTAATAGAAAGGTCTAAAGTAATTTTCGATTTTGAAGAAGATATAGATGGTAATACTAAGGCTTCAAAAAGTTTCTTAATAGATTCTAATGGACCATGGTATACTTCTCCTGTTTCTGAGCTTGATGTAACTATTTGTAAATTAACAGGTGATAATGAGTTAAATGATTTCGGGTTTATACAGTTGAAAGAAATTAATATTGATAAAAATGACTTTGTTAATATTATACAACATCCAGGAGGCCAAATGAAACAAATAGCATTATATCATAACATTGTAACAAATACTACAGATCGGCTTGTTCAATATCTAACTGATACAATGAAAGGCTCCTCAGGGGCTCCTGTATTTAATTCTGATTGGGAAGTAGTAGCTTTGCACCACAGCGGCGCAAAAGGAAAAATAAATGAACCAAAACTACAATATGCCAAATATAGAAATGAAGGTATTTTGATAAATAATATTATAAAGTTTTTAAAAGAAGTACATGAGTAAAATAGGGAATATTAATTTGTATAATGGGTATGATCCATGTTTTATCTCTTCGGAGATGCCTGTCAATTTACCAACAATAGAATTTTTTTTAAAGGAAGATATTTTTATACCTAATAATAATGAAACAGGTATAATTGATTATATTAATTATAGTGTTGTTTTGTCATCTTCTAGAAAGTTTGCTTATTATTCTGCATCAAATATAGACGGAGATTCATTTGTGAAAATACCAAGAAAAGATTGTTGGAAAAAGGATCCTAGGTTTCGTAAATTTCAGTGGGGAAGGGAATTATATAAAGCGGAAATGAGTAATTTTGACAAAGGACATATGACAAAAAGAGAAGATGTTCAATGGGGAGGAGATAATGGTTTTGTACGTGCAGCATCAGATACAACATATTTCTATTCTAATGCCGTTCCTCAACATTCTCGCTTGAATCAAAGGATATGGAAAAAATTAGAAGATTATATTCTATATAAGGAAACAAATTCTAATAAATTGAGGATCTCTGTTTTTACGGGACCAGTATTAAGTGATTCAGATCCATATTTTGTAACTGCTATTAAAGGCGAATCAATTCAACTACCTATATTATTTTGGAAAGTTATTATTTTCCCAAAGTCGGACGGGAAGCTATATAGAGTCGGATTTCTTATGAGTCAGAATAGATTACTAATCGATAATAATATTGTAGAAGAATTAGAAAATGATTCTGATGACTCTGAATTGTTTATGCAGTTCGATGATGCAGAAACTTATCAAGTTAATATTAACTTAATAGAGAACATAACAGGTTTGAAATTTTCTGATGCAATAGATTCTTATGAAGATGATAGAAATATTAAGTTAGTATTAAATCAAATAGATGTTGACTCGGAACTAGAAAGTTCCATGACAGAGGATTATTCAATACTGAATTTAGTTTTGTAGGAGCATTGTTGCTCAACTTAACAAGCTAACTTAGGGGAATAAAAAGTCTACACCAAGAACTGAGCATATTGCTCAATCCGCTCCGCCCGATCGAGTCCATTAACGACCAGCCGAGCCTGGTAAAAATCCTGCTGTTGTGGATTGATAAATTTACTCAAGGGAATACCCGTGAAAGAACCATTCATCATGCCATAAACCAAAATACGAGCGGCATAAGTAGGATGCAGTGCCAGCTCAGGGCGAGCCACTAAGTCCAGCCCTAGAGCAGTTGACATTTTTTGATAGTTTTCTTTCCAGGTTAATTGGACAAAACCACGCCCATAATAGCCCGTATGCCAATAGCGAGCTTGTTTGTTGTAGAGGTCGGTTTGATTGGGGGCTGCTTGTCGTTCCTGAATGGGTCGAAGGCTGCTTTCATGCCAAGCGGTTGCCAAGATATACGCCAGTTTATTGGGATCACCATCACCGTATCGGTGAAAGGCAGCCACAATTTGGCGAATAGCATCCTTTTGCACGTCGTCCATGGAGCCAAAGGCTTTTGTACAAGCTTGAATGGCTCTATCCTGAGCGAGCTTAAGTCGCATTATAAGGACTAAAAGAATAAACAAAACGAGCAAAAAAGTGCCCCCGATCCATTTAACATAAGGGTTTTCTAAGTTAATATTTTTCATGAGTGGTTCAATTGATAGTGATAAATTCCATAGCCTGTTAGTAAGACCGCTGCAGCAACAACACCAAGGGTAATAGCTGTAGAAGTCCAGGAAGATTTAAGGGGAGGATAATCTTGATTCAAAGAATCAATTAATTGTTTTTGATAAGGGCTATTGATGCGTAAATAATAGGCAATCATTCGCTCCCTAAAAGCATTAAAAATGGGAGCTTGCCCTCTACGTCCAATTTGCCGATTGAGCGCCTGCAGAGAAGCTTGGCCAAAAGCCCCATCAATGGAGAGCTGCTCTCCAAAATCATTTAGAGTGCCTTGCATTTCTTTAATGGCATTACCGCCAGCGGAGCTTTTCATATCGGCTAATAGATCCGCAATAGCTTGGCTCTGGATGGAGTCGCCCTGGATCTTATCCCAATACTTAAGTTTATAGATTTGCATGGCTTCTGAAATGGTCAAGGCTTGCATTTCAGCCTTAGAGACCATGCGGCCACGCCAAGCAATAAGGGTTGGCGCAGCAATGCTTCGGTTGGTACCAATGAGAGCGCCCACGCCGACTTGATTGCTCGACCAATTGCCCTTGTCGTTGTACAAGTCCTGGTAACCTGCAACGATTCTACGCCAACGGCGTTTGGAGGGTAGCATCCAACTGTTAAAACTAGCCATAGAAAGAGGGTTTAAGGTCTGTTTAGGAGGTTGAAAAGCAGCAGCTCAAGCACTAGGAGCTTGAGCTGCAGGGCTGGACTTGACATAGAGCCAACGCAAGAATAAAAGCACGATTAATACGAGCAAAATGGGCTTTAAGATGGTTAGTAGATCCTGCATAAAGGTAGGTTCTTTTTTCTGCTCGCTCGACCACCACCAATAGCCAGTTCCCCCAGCGCCTAAAAAGAATGGAATTAATAAAAACATGGGTTCAGGGTTAATTTAGGATTGGGCTAGTTTAGCAATAAGTTGGGTTAGGGTGATGCTTTTTTGATTGGTGTACTTGAATAGCATTTGCTCGGTTTTAGTACCAAAAACACCATCCTCAACCAACAAGGGAATAAAAGTCGGGGTGTGCTTTTTATGGGTATCGTTGAGCAGCTTTTGGAGCTTTTTAACGTTTTCCCCTCTACTGCCCATTTTTAGAATGGGGTCGGTGCTGGTGCTTGTAGTGGAATTGGAGCCATTATTAATGGCAGGAGTAGGGGATGTTTTACCAGGTAATCCAGCAAAGATTTTATGACGATAAAAGTACAAGACCAGGAGCAGCCCCAATAGCCCAGCCGCAATGAGCGGCTTTTGGTATTGGTTGAGTTTATCTTTCATGTTAAGAGCGAGTTTTAACCTCACCAGCACCAGCTACTTGCAGGTCGGGAGTTTGTTCAACGGTCGTTTTTGCTTGAGGGGTTTCCGTGGGCAAATCGTTTTTCTTAGGAGCAATTTTCTTTTTCTTTTCTTCCAGTGCCAAAGCTTCTTGCTCTGCTTTTTTCTTTGCCTTTTGCTTTTTAATAAAGTAGACAGCACCACCGCCCAAAATGATAAAAGCAAGAATAGTAACTAAGATTTTGTATTTGTGTTTTTCCAACATGGTTTGTTTTTTAGGGATTGAACGAAGGGATATTTTAAGATTTGATTGATGTTCTTGGAGCTTAGATCGCTTCACTTTTAGAACTTAGATTTTAGATCCTAATTGTAGTTTAATAGGATCTAAAATCTAACAGCAAAGCGATCTAAAAGAGCCAACGCTCTAAGATCTAACTAAACAATAACATCTCTAAGGGCAGCAATACGTTGATAAATCAAATCAAAGTAGTTTTCACCATTGTAAGTACCTGTAGTTTTACAATTGGCATAACAGGCTTTCATGTGGGTAGTAATATCCTCGTTGTACTTGGATTTGTAGGCTTTGACTGCTGCCATAAAACGGGCAGCATCCAAATTGTACAGCTCCTTGATGGGATTACAACGCTCAGAAAAATCAAAGTAATAACGAGTGGTTAATCCTTTGTTTAATCGAATGAGCAAGGGGTTGGGATCGTAGGCAATAGTTTGTCCGTTTTGATCCTTAATATTGACTTTTACATCAATATTCTTTTGCTCGGTATTGTCTTTTTTAAAGTGTTTACCAAAGACAAAAACAAGGATCAAAACAAGGACTAAACCAGCACCCAACAACAAATGATGGTTGTTGATTTGGGGTTTGTTTTTCATGGTTGTAGTAAGAACTTAGGATTAGTTTAAAATCAAATCAATGGCATCGTTGGTGCTGCTGTCTTTAGGATCGTAATTATCCTCGTGGTCGTTGCCCGTATCAGGATCAATATAAGTAAAGACCCACCCGTCGCCCCCGTTTTCCACAGGAGCGGAAAGGGTTCGGATGGCTTCCCATTCGGTGACCTTGTTGAGCTGGTCAATAGCTTCGACCCAACGCTGAACAAAGGTGTAAAGATTACCAGCAACATAGGCAGGCTTTCCATTGTCGTTTATTTTGACGAGCCAGCGATCGTCCACCCAATGGCCGTTAAAGCCTTTGAAAAAGTCCATTTCGTTACGCTGTGCCCAATAGAACCAAATGTGGTCAGCACTAATGGTACTCGATACGGTGGTGCCTAGCAACAAATTCAACTGAATAGAAGGCAACCACCAAGGCATAGTGGTATCTCGTTTGTTGCTCAAATTTAAGCCTTGCCACCCTCTATCCAACAACTTTTGCAAATCGTGCCTAAGAGCGGGCCCCTGAGATTCGTGTTTGCCATAAATGGGGAAGGTCAAATAACGTTTGGCAGGATCAGAAGTCAAGTCAACGCCCGAAACTTTTCCAAACAAGGTATCAATGGCTTTTTGGGTATCGTTGTTGAAGTTAATCAACTCCTTACCAATGTCGTATTTGGCACGAATAATATCCATGATAGCAGGCTTAGACTGCAGGTGTTCTGCTTTGGCAGTAATCAACGCCTTTGCCTTGATGCCTTTGATGTATAAAGGCTTGGTTTGTTGAGGTGGTGGTTCATTGCCTGTATTTCCACTATTAAAGCTGGAATTATTATTGGCAAAAAGAAACTTAACTTGATCCTGAGTAAGTCCAGGGTTTTGGGTGGAGACATTTTTTCGACCTGTAATAACAGGTTGTTGACGGTCTTCTTGTTTTTCCTGGGGCTTTTCTTCGTCTTGATCTTTGGGTCGGGTGACTTTCCAAATGGCAAAACCACCCCCACCGAGAATAATCAAGATCCCTAAAATTAACAAAGGGGTTTTGAGCTTATTGGTTGGATTGTCCATTTTTGAGAACGATTAATAGGGTGATTAATAAAACGACTCCCCCAATAGCGCCGCCAATTAACCAGGGGGAAACCTTGGGTTTTGGTGGGTTGGGATTGGTGATATAAGTCGTACTGGGAGTAGTAGATTTACCCGTTAAGGAATTGATAAAGCCTGTAATACTATCCAAACCGTTGGCACCAGCATTGATAATATTGCCAACATTTTGAGGATTTTTGTCTGAACTACCACCATTGTTTGTATTGGTTGTGGTGTTTGTTGTGGTGGTGGTATTAGTATTGGATTTGTTTCTGTCTTCACTGACAGTGCCTTCCCCCTCTAAATGACAGGCAAAGAAGAGGGGCGCATCTGGATCATCGCAAGCCATTTATTGAGCTTTTTTTACAAGGTTAAAAGAAACGGCTAACACAAGAATCACCACACTAATTTGAAAAGCTAAACCAGTAATGCTTTTGGCGGTGCAATAGCCACAAGGTTTGGGTTTGGTGGTTGGATCAGTAGTCGTGGTAGTAACGACCACCATCGGCTCGGTGGTGGGTTGTGGTTTGGTAATTAAACCAGTGTCAGGCGTTGCCGTGGGAGTGGTGGTATTGGGGAGCACCAAATCTTTTTGGACAGCAGGAACAACAGGTGCAGTCGGTAAAGGATCTACAGACCTATTTTGGGCTTCAAGCGGAAGCGTACGAGTTTCAGAAAGGGTACCTAGGCTCATGGTTAGGGTTGTTTGTGGTAAAAGAAAATAAGGATAAGAATAAGAATCAAAACGACAACAGAGGCACTAATAATAAGGAGTTGATCTCGTCGTTTACGTTCTTCAATTTGTTGACTAGCTTGGGCTTGTTCGGATTGAGCAAGGGAGCCAAAGATGACCTTTAAATCTTTGTTGGTCATGCCATGGTTTCCAATGTTTAATCCACCATCCAAGATGCCAATATCTCCAGTAGAGATGGTATCAAAAAAGGAACCTGTCATAACAAAAGGGTTAAAAAAGCCAAGTAGTTATTATGGAATACTTCATTTATTTAGAAGGAAAGATTTAAAATAAAGTATTGGGCGAGGACATAATGAAGTACTTGGCTTATAAGGTTTAGGGAGGAGTTATGGATCGTGGGGCGGTCTAAGATCTAGCGAAGGTAGTATCTAGTGTTAGGTTGGCACCAATGCCTCTATAAATAGGAATTTCTAAGTAACCAAACCCATCTAGTTTAACATTGATGTCCGCAATAACACGGATGGTAGTCTGTTCATCACTAGCCAAAGATTTAGGGTACAAAATATTTTTATCGCCCAAGCTGGAGCCGTCGTGTTTGAATTGACGCTCGATCATTTTAGCAGTAAAATGCTTGTCATCATCGGCATCAATGTGCATGCCGTTAATGGTTAAGGATTTGCCCTCACGAGCTAAACGGGCAATAATATCCAAGGTTTCCTCGCCAAAGGTGCCGCCAACGACTAAACCTGTAGGAAAGCTAGGATCAGAGGGGAAAATGTCCATGCTTTGGCGATTAATACCAACACGCACCATCTCCTTAGCTTGGTATCTAAAATTGCCTTCTGCATCTTTTTCATCGGATAACATAAGGGTTAATTCCAATTGCCCTTGCTCTGCCATTTCTTTGCTTTGAGCGAGGATAGAATAGTTGTGGTCAACAATACCGCCCGCTTTTTGAACGTCGGTGATTAATTCCTGTTCAACAGTACCAGGAGTCAAAGGGCGGTATGATAATTTGCTATCCACATAAGCCCAAGGAGTAGCCATACATAGGTCGGTAGTAAAAGGGGCGTAAATACGTTTTACATTAGCCATTTTTTGAATTTAGTTTTGAGTTGTTTAAAGAAAAAAGGAAGGGATTTGATGTTGCTTTTACACCAATAGAAGGCAGATTTAAAGACCTGGAAATTGATGATAAAAAGAAAGATCAAAGAAAGGAGCATTAAACCCGTTCGGAGCCCATCTAAGACCAAAAGCATTTGGCTTTGGTGTTCGAGTAATTGGTACAAACGGACAATTTCATTGGCTTGGTGTTGGAGCCCAAGAAAGTTTAAATGTTGGATCAAACTATCCACGCCATCAGCGCAATAAACCCCAACATTAAAAAGCCCTAAGATCCAGCTAAAAAAAGCTTTGACGAGTTCTTTCATGTTAGAGTAATTTTTTGTTGATAACGAGAATAAGCAAGACCACCAAACCAATAACACCCACACCAAGATAGTCGGGTTTAATCTCAATGATGTGTTTGGATTCTGTGGGGATTAGCATAATAAAGACAAGGTTTAAGGGGGTTAGTTTTCTTGTATTTGACCTTACAAAGATGGCGCAAAATATGGTAAAAAACCTAATTTGAAAGGGTGTTTCGAGCGAAAAAGAGGCGTAATTTTAATGGAATTTGGATTGGTTTTTTAATCCCAAACAGAGGTGTATCTATTGCTACCAAAGAGCTAGAGCGCCCACCGCCAAAAAAATTACGTCTAAAATTACGCTTCGTTCATTTTTTGCGCTTTGAAAAGGGAAAAATTCGGACTCCGAGCTTGATTTGGTGGGCTTGTTGTAAAAGATCGTAATCATAGCCAAGCGCCCAACCTTTCTTGCTGACAAATTGCAAACCGACGGTCAAACTAGAAAAGGAATGGATATTCCCCCCAACACCAGCATTCAAAAACAGCCCATTGCTAGGAACAGGAACGGGCGTATTAATTTGAACGGTTTTGGTAACCAACTTTGGAATCTTGAGTTTATAATCCAACTTATTTTTAAGCAGCTCGCCCTGGACTAAAGACTCATAATAGAGGGTTAAGTTTTCATCTTCTAAGCTGTCTTTATACAATTTTGTTACAAGGTGCTGAGTAGTATCAATAGCATTTGAAGGGATAATATTCTTAGAAGAATCAATATAAACAATCCTAGGCTCAGGGATGGGCAGCCTAGGGAGCTGCACAACAACAGGAGCAGGCAAAATGGTATCTATAATAATGGTGGTATCTGCTTTGAATGGTTGGTTATGGTTGGAGCTAGCACCTTGCTTGCATTGCTGCAGAAAAATGAGATAAGCAAACAGGCCCAAAATCAACGCAAATTGAAAATTATCTTTCATCAACTGTGAAATTTTATATAGGCTTCAATAATAGCTACAACATAAGCAGCAATACGATCTCGTCCTTTTGGGGTCATTAAATAGGTTCTACATTCTAGCTCAGTGTCCATAAAGAAATTTTCCAATAGAATGGCAGGCATAGCGGTGAGATGGAGCAGATCATAGTTTTCTCGTTTGATGCCTCGAAAGGTACTTTCGGGAAAATGTCGAATAAATAAGAACTTTGTCCAGGCTGCTAAGCTCAAGCTGGAGCTGCTGGCATTGTGGGCGACAAAAACTTCTGAACCTTCTCCACCACCTGCATTAGAATGTAGATCAATCAAGAATGTTTTTTTGTGTTGGCGGTGAAAGCGATTGGCACGGGCGACCCTAGTTTTGCGGTTTAAATCGTGCTGCTCTGGGACTAAATCATAATAGGGAATGCCCTTAAAATGGAGCAATTCGATCACACG
This sequence comes from Aureispira anguillae, assembly GCF_026000115.1. GTDB lineage: Bacteria > Bacteroidota > Bacteroidia > Chitinophagales > Saprospiraceae > Aureispira > Aureispira anguillae. The sequence continues at coordinate 3,646,191 of NZ_AP026867.1, read as the reverse complement.
GTTTTTGATGGCACGATTGCATTCTCCTTCATAAAGAACAGCTCCATCTGACCAAATTGGCGAGCGTTTGCCCTTGGTTTGGTAAATGGAGCCAATCATACCACCATGACCATTACTGATAATCGGTATTGGGTACATGGTTTGGTTGTTTTGGTTAAAAATTAAGAATCGGATTGATGCTCTCCTAGGTTAGAAAATCGGCTTTGTTTTAGGTAGGTATCTTTAATGCGCTTAATCTGCTTTTTTTCATAGGAAGTATAAGAGTTTGGTTCTTGAGCAATGTAATTGTAGACGGGCTTAAAATGACGTTTGAGCACCATTTCAATAGAGGATCTACGCAGGGTAGAAAAAATGATTTCAAAGCTCACTTTTTCGACTGGAATATGGCTTAAAATGCCCCCTTTTTGAAAGAGCCGTAAAGCAGCACCATAGATGTTTGTAGAAATACCAATGTAGATAACCTGGTCTTTAATTCGGATCACATAAACGCCTTTTTGTTTGCGATAGCGACCGAGTAATTTTGAGGAGATGGGTGGATGAATGGTCAAGTTGGATGCTTGACGATTCATAAGAATAAATTGTGTATTTAAAATAGATTAAAACGAACGATTAAATGGCTAAAGTAGCAAAAAACTCATCTATATCAATAGGCTGAGTCCCTTCTTTATCAATTTTGAAAAATTCTAATTCAAAGTTAGAATTATAACGCATCATGAGGCTAAAATTACTCAAGGCTTTTAGGATAAAATCTTGAATGTTGATGCCTTTAATTTGTTGATGTACCAAATTTTGTAACATGGTTGGAACGGTTTGGAGTTGTAGATGAAAAATATCTTCCAACATTTGAGCCGCTTTTAATTCGTGAATACAAATTTTATCGGGTGTATAGACTTTACCAATGGCTTGCTCCCCAATTCTTGAAAGGGTTAAACTCAAATCAAAAGGATTTAATTGATTCTTATCTGCCACGTCGGTTAATAGATCCTCGATTATGTTACTGAGGTTTTGCTGCAGCGTGGGCAGATTCATTTTGATTAACGATTTTAACAACATAGTTATTTTTTCTTTTTGTTAGCGTAAAAAGGCGTATAAGACAGCTCGCCTGAATCCATAATCAAGGTACAATAACTGTACTTAGGAGCATCTTTGAGCGTCTGATAGGCTTTGAGTAATTTTCTAAAATGTGGAATAATTTTACTTTTGTGCATGGGTGGAGCTACGTTGTTTTTAAAGAACTTGGCTTTGGTTAAGGCACCCCAAGCACCATTGGGAAACATATTTGGGTCATGGAAGACCAGGGCGAACCAGATGCCGACATGCTTGGCTCGATAAAAGCAAGCTTTTTGTGCTTGGGTTAAGGTGGAGCTCAAGATATTGGTGGCATCGTCAATGATAAAAAATAGACCTTCATAGCCTTGCCTGGAGAGGCGTTTGTACAACAATTGCTCGGTCAGTTTTTCGTCTGCCATCATTGCTTTGACCTTTTTGCCTCGAAACTTTTTCATAAAATGCTTTTCAAATACATAGTCTTTGCCTTTGTAAGAAAAGTATAATTCCTGCTCTTTTTTATCGGACCACAATTCAATCAATTCAAAACCCACCCAATCTTTGTCCCAACCCGAATTGTAAACAAAAATAGTAGGTCGATTACAACGCAAGACAAATTGTTGTAGATCGTAAGTTTTGCCCGAATGTGGCTTACCAAAATAGGCTAAAAAGAAAGGATGGTTTAAATCAATGGCCATAGTTGGTGATTAAAAGGGTTATTCGCCATAAATAATGGCTCTAATTTCAGGGTTCGTTTTCCCTTGGTCAATTAACGTTTGGATTTCAGGACTTGGGATTTCGTGAGCAATTTCTATTGCACAATAAGTGTTATTGGGCAAGCGCTTGTACGTCCCTTTGGTTTTGTGGATCTCAAATAATTTTCGCCCGTCCTGGTATTCTTTCAAATGGCTAAAATCAGAAGTGGGCTCGCCTGCAGCTTGTTCTTGTTCTTCATCTTCTAGGCTTTCTTCTTGAGTAATTGCTGCAGCGCTTGGAGCTGGACTCGGTTTCATTTGCTTGAGCTGGTACTTGTGCCAAAAAGCAGCACCAAAACCAGCCGCTGCCCAAGTCCCCACGGCTAACAATAGAGTCATTAAAGGAGTAGGCGCTTTAATTTCCTGTGTACTCAAATATTCCTGAACGGCAGAAATCAACACTTTTTTTGCTTTTTCATCGGCGGTATATTCTGCCACGTGTTGCCCACTAATGGAGCTACACAATTGCGCTTTGGCTAGGTCAATATAGGTGAAGGCAATTTCGCCCAATTCTGCCAAGTTTTTGAGATTTTTAGTACTCTCACCCGTTGCCTTTTTTATCTCTTCAACAGGGTTAGTTTTTGGCGTTTCCTGGACATATTCATTTAATGGATCTTCTTGTGTTTCTGGAATGGGATCGTTGTCCATTGAATCGTCCAAATGAAAAGCAGTGTCAGAATTATTTTCGGCAGTTTCTGTTTCAGTTTCTGCGTCAGTTTCTAGATTATTTCTGTCCAGTTTCTGCTCCCTGTCAAAATCAGTTTTTGTGCCAGTACTGCCAGTAAACGCAGTTTCTTGCAGTTTCTGAGCAGTTTCTACCTCAATTTCAAAATCAGTTTCTATGCCGTTTTCTAAACGAGTTTCTAGCGTCATTTTTTCCTGTTCCTGGATAAATTCTTGCTGCATTTGTTCGGCTAAATCAAGAGGGTTGTTTTCTAGGTTGTTTTCCATTTTTTTTACAGTTTTTGAACCTTTTTGGACAATGACTTTAGCTCCATAATAACGGCCGCATTAGTGGCATGAGCCGCCAAAGAAAAATTATCGCTCATGGCTTGGTTATCGTCCAAATCGAGCAAGTCATCGTCAAAGATTCCAGTGTTTAAAATACGAGCTTCGTGGGCTTCTAGTTTGTTGATTTGTGTACTAATTAAGGATAAAACCTCTGTTTTATCAATGGGCTGTGGCTGGTCGCTTTGGGCGTTGCCTTGGAGTTGTTTTTTCATACCGTATTGTTTTTTATGACAAAATAAATTATATCTGTAAAAGTATTGTATGAAATTTAGAAAGGGAAGTTTTAGCGCTGAGCTGGGGTTATTTTGTGACGTATATTTGAAAGTAGTTTAGACTAAGTTCTATTAGAAGCAATAAAAAAGGGAGACTGTTTGAACACAATCTCCCCTTTGAAAAAATCAAGTAGCCTAAACCGCTTTCAAGGCGCAAGCGACTCGCTCCTGTGCCATCTGGTAATAATCCTGGTTCATTTCAAAGCCAATAAAATTACGCTGCTCCAAAATAGCAGCAACGGCAGTAGTCCCACTCCCAATGCAATTATCCAAAACCGTTTCACCTTTATTGGTAAAGGAACGGATCAAATAAGCGACCAAATCGACAGGCTTCTCCGTTGGGTGCATGCCCTTACGGTGCATACTTTTAACAGGGAGCACGGATTCGCCAAACTCCAGGACAGAATCAGGGTAACGAGTACCATCGTCAATATATTGATAATTGGTAGATTCACTGGAAAGTCTAAAGGCTTTGCGTTTGTTGGAATGCGTTGTTTTTTTAGCCTTTCCTTTAGCGATAAACCGAGGATCAATGGGGTACTTTTGCGGATGATAAACGGGGCTTTTTCGGTAAATAATCAAAACGTTTTCATGCTGTTTTAGGTGTTGTTTTTTAGCATTAAGAAAACCACTCCCACTGCTTTTATACCAAATTAATTCACGGTATTTATAGCCCTTGGGAATGGAGTTGATAATTTCATTGGTAAAGGGATGCACTCCTGTTAATACTACCACACCATTTTTTTTAAGGATGCGCCCGTATTGTTCCCAAAGTGGCTCAAAAGGAATTTTTACATCCCATTTTGTGTATTTGGTTTTAAGCATCCCATAAGGCAAGTCAGCAAAAATCATATCAATAGAGCCAGTAGGAATGGCAGCCATTCCCTTTAGGCAGTCCATATTAAAAATTTGGTTAATCATGTGTTTTAAGATTAGAGTCCTGTTTAAATTTAAAAATGCTTTCTCATTTGAATCAATAACTTGTCAAAGAGCGGCACGACCGTTTTTATTTCCGAAAGGAGCATATATTGAGCGGTGTGGTACTTGGTTTTAGTTAGAAAGACATTTTTAATCTTCAATTCCTTTAGTTTATAAGAAATGTACTGTTCAAATAAACGAGCAAAAATCTCATTTCTACTTAGAAAATAATCCAAATAACGATCAGGAAGCAGCTCCTTAATACGTCTCACATAAGCAGACTCAGAGCGTTTGCTGCTATCCCAATACGCCTTTTCTAAAATGGACTCCATCAAATAGCGCATGGGGTACTTGTTTTTGTCATACTGAATTCTTGTAGGATTGGTAGAATCACCATTGGATAAGGAGTAAGCACTAGCGATTGTTTCCACCCTGGAACCAAAGAAGTAATCCAAGAAATGCCCATACTCATGGGCAAAAGACCCCACCCCACCTGAAATAACAAAACGGGTTGGTTTGGTGTATGGCTCATCAAAACGGTGCGCTTCCTTGTAACGAGTCATGTTGATGATGTGCGACCATGGCTCATAATGCGCTTTAGCTCCTTTTTTGCCCCTTGCCCCAAAGGCAACGCCTAAATGTTTGTCTAAGCCTAAATTATGCCCTTTAAAACGCAGTACTCGATTGAGATCAAATAAACAAACGGCTAGAGCTGCTAAATAATTAAAGCGATCTTCATGAGTGACCCAGTTGCCAAATTGATAGCCTTTGAGTTTAAAGAATTCTGATACATCTCGTATATCTTTGATCTTTTTTAGATCATGACTGGCATCCCCTTTTCTAAATTCCTGGTAAACTATTTTAAAGCCTTGGTCTTGCCACCATTGCTCCGCCTTTGAACCGCCCTCAGGACGTAAGGTATCTATAATTTTCATGAGCGCTTGCGGTTTGATTTTGTTTTAGAATTTGATTTGGGCTTACGGAGTTTTTTTTGATGCTCTTGATTTAATAAAAAATCAGGGACAGCCATGCCGACGACTTCTTCTCCTGGTCTTAGTTTAGCTCTCGTTTTTTTTAGCTTTTTCATGTGCATTAGAATTTTGTAAATAATTGTAAAAGCCCTAAACTAAGGCATTGTAAGGCTATATGCAAGCAAATAAAAAACGCCACTAGAAACTAATGGCGTAAATTTGAAAAGATTGTTTTTAAAAGAGACATTCACAAGGTTGAGCAACGAAATTTAAATGTTTAGTTTTAGCACTTTGTCTGCTATGATTTAGCGGTTTTGCTGCAGCTCTTTTTGAAGTTGAAAGATTTCTTCATTGAGTATTTCATTCTCTTGTTTTAGATCCTGAATCTCGTCCTTTATCCTACTTTGTTGAATGGTTATTATTACAATGTCATAGGCATTCCAAATAAACAGAATAAAAAAGGCAGTACATAAGCAAAATAATGGAGTCAATTTTTTTCTTGGATTGATGCGGTTTGAATTGATTGTGTTTTTCATAAAATTAAGATGTTAGTCGATTTTGAAGTTGTTGCATATAAGTTTTAGTACTAGAGATTTTAATTTTAAGATCATAGATCTTTTGTTCCTGGTTCAAGCGCTCCAAATTAGAGTTGCTTTGAATGGTTGTTAAAAGGAGCTGTTCTTTTTGTAATTTCTGCAGTAGTTTTTGGTGTAGCTGCTGCAGTATGATAATATAATGTTGGTTAGCCATAATGAGTTGTTTTTTTACTGCAGCAGTACTGCTGTAGTACTACTGCAGTACTGCTTGGTTTTTAGTTAGATGAAGCGGAGGACTTTTTCTCCCTAGCAGCAATCAAACAAGAGCGCTTGCAGTAGGTATGATTGTGCGATTTGTGAATAAACCCATTGCCACACTGAGGGCAAATTCGAGTGTATTCCTTCTTGATTTTATCCTCTTTTTGTGGCTGTTTTTGCGGTTGTTTTTGTGGTTGTTGATAATCAATGAAACCAATCTTTTGAATATTGGGAGCTTCGTGCGCTTGTTCGGCGTTTTTTTCCAAATTATCGCCGTAGTACTGCTGCAGTACTGCAGTAGTACTTCCTTTATTTATCGGGGTTTGGGCGTTTTCTGCCTTTTCCTCTTTTTCCTTAAGACATTCGGTGTAATACCACCAAGAAAAGCACATAGAAAGGAGAAATAAAAGCTCAAAACCAATGGCAGCACGAACGAGCTGTGTGCCTAACTTTTCCCGTTCTACAATCATGGTATTTTTCCTGGACTGAAAATCTTGTGCAGCTTTTTCTTGTAGCGCTTGGTTATCGAGTAGGAGGGCAGCCAGAGCAGCATCCTTTTGGGTCTGTGTGGCTTCAATTTTTTGATTGTATTGTTCCACGACTTTGGAATCTTTTCGAGCCAATCGACCTTGGTACAACCTTGTTTTTCTGTAGTTGTCTCGTTCCTGTTCTAAAGAAAGAATTCGATTGTTAAAATCGGTTTCTATGCCTTGCGAGCTTTTAAGCCTAGGGCTATGAAAGTTTACCTCGTCCACCAATAGGGAAGGGAGGATCTTAGCGCCTTCAATGGAAATAAAAATACTCGCTCCAACGGTTACCAGGGCCAAGAACGCCGAGAACTTTTCAACGTCTTGGTATTGGAATAACCCTTTCATGACATCATGAGTAGATTCTCGTTTAATGACCTCGATCATTAGCACCAAGGCAGCCGAACAGGCAATGCGGAGCATCCAATGGATATTGATAAAAAGATAGGAGAGCATGGTAAATGCGGTGGTTAAACTAGCGAGTTGAGCAATGGCTCCCATGCCTAGAAATGCCATGTTTGCCCATGCAAAACGTCTAGCAAAGTTCTTGTGCTCAAACTTCTGGTCTAGGGTTTTGCTTAATGACCAATTAAAAATGGCGTAATTTTTAAGTTTGCGTTGTTTACTGTGTGGGTTTTCTGCAAAAGTTGTCATAACTTTGATGTTTTAAGAAAGTTGTCTAAGAGGATTACTAGTTGCCGCTAGTAATCCTTTTTTTATTGTTCTGTGTTAAATCAAATTGCTCAAGTTGAACATTGAGCTCATAAAGAATAGTAGTTAAATAGGGATCATCAATAGAAGCGAGTCCGATGGAATACTGCAGAGCGTGTTTTTCTGTAGGGCTGAGCTGCAGGCGATAGGCTTTTTTTGCTTGTATTCCTGAACGGGTTCTAAGTTTGTTGATTTTAAGAATGATTTGAATGTTGGCAGCTTTCCAACACGCTTGCAGAGCATCGTCCTCAGCTTGGGGGCTAGAGTAGGTGAGGAGAAATTGAGCGAAGTAGAACCATTGTCTCAGTTCCAATTGAATGGGAATCTTGAGGACTTGGATCTGTTCAAAAGAGTGGTAGTAGTTCATAATTTAAAGAATTGACCTTTGATAAAATTTTGAGTGTGTTTTCCATTTTCATAGACCATGATCCGCTCAACGTCTTGGTTCCAATATTGAGGGATCTCGGTTAGTTCTTGAATGGGCATACTTAAGCCTTTAGTGCGTCCTGTTTTAAGCTTGTAAGCAGCCGTATAAATGATGTAAAGCTTTAGTTTTACCTTGCCTAAGAGCATTTGAAATTTATCTTTGCTTAGTTGTTGATCCTGTGTTTTTGGATGATAATAAGCTTGAATTTGATTAGTTTTGTTATCGTATAAAACCGCCCATTCAAATGCTTTTCCTTTGATGAACACACGCTCCAAACGATCAACTCCCAAGGCTGGATGGTTAGGCGTTCTATAGTCCAAGGAATAGCGCTTAATAGGAGTGGAGCTGTTGCTGGTTTTGATTAATAAATAAGTTAAGGAATCTTTTTTTAGTTTGAATTCAGGTTTTGAGCCACTAGAACTAGCCATAATTAAGAGAGTTGATTTGAAAAAATAGGTTGTAAGCGATCTTTGAATTTTTGAATCAGTTTGTTTTTCTGCGCTTGGCTGACTCCAGGAGGCGCTTGTGCAATCATGCCTCGCACTTTTCGCCATGCTTTTTCCGTCACATTGATGGCATATTGTGTGCTACCATCTTGAATGGCTTGTAAAGCGGAGGTATGGGCTTGATTCACTTGTTCCATGACCATTTGATAATAGGACAAGCTTCGATTTTTAGGGCTAAATTTGGTGTAAATGGTGGCAAAATCGGCTTTAGAATAGTCCAAGGCTCGCTCCCAATGCTTAGAAATGAAATATTGAGTTGGAGCAAAGATTTTATCCATATAATCGTTTTTAAGGGCGTTTTCTCGCTGCTTTTGCAGGGCTTCTGCTACGATTCTAAGGGCAGAAAGCTCCACATTAGGCAGTTTTTTAGCAAACCAATCGTTTAACATTTTCCATTGGTGCTTAGGATTCTTAGCCAAACCTTTGTAATAGGCAGAATCTTTGAATTGTTCGAGCTTTTGCTTGCGAAATAGACGCACATAATCCTCAGTCAAGCGCAAGTGGGAGCGGAGCAGGTCAACGGCTTGCTGCGTTTGGGCAACATTAAAGTTTTTCCCGTTCCAAAGCCCAGCACGAGCTTGCTCAAATAGCTGGCGAGTCAAGAACTCTTCTTTGTTTGTCGAAGGAATAAAGACCTTTTGTGTAAAATTTCTCGGCAAATTGTTTGCATTTGAATTGGAAATAGACTTGCTTCCCTGCTCTGCACCTGAGTTAGTTGAATGCTTAAGCTCTGCGTTAGCAGAAGCCTTATTCACAGATCCAGTAGGTGTTCTATTATATTGTTTTAAAGTATCTATATTATCTAGTATAGTCATCTGTGGAAAAGATGTCGTATTATCCGCAGAATCAAGGGGCAGGGCGTTGTCCAAATTTGGCGCATCAAGGCTGCTATTTGCCTCAGTTTGCCCCCAAACCAAGACCTCCGAGTTCAGGATCAATTTAAACTTACCACGCCCAGCAGGGTGCTCGTGCATGGGTTTGGGGTAATCTTTGCCAGTAGCCAAGAAATTGACCTTCTTAACCAAAATTTTAGCGGCTAAGAGCTTTTGAATACAAGATCGAACGGTACGCCCACTAATTTGTAATAGGGGACGAGCGGCTTGTTTATTGACCATGGTAGCCAAATACTCATTGTTGGCAAAACAAAAGAATTGCTGCTCCTGTACCGCCAAATCAAAAACGTTTGATTGCTCGGTTTTCATAGCTTCCATAGTGCGAGGCATTAAAGACAAGATGGCTTGTAGTACATCGTGTACACTGGAAACCATTCCACCTCGTTTGTGGCTTCTACGCCACTTTTTTTGATAGATCTCCATCAAATCATAGACCTTTTCTAAGGTTTGATTTCTGTCGAGCAGATCATAGATAGAAAATTGATGGAATTTAGTTGATAGTTCCATTGGTATGTAATTATAGTGGTTTAAAAATGGTACAGCGGTGAAGCTGTACCTCGGCATATAAGTCGCCGTGACTGTGACAAGTATAAACTTGCTACCCTGTGATCAGAAGGAGACTCGAACTCCTTTAATTGCTGCGGATTTGCAATCTTTCCTATCTGGTCATTTTTTAGATTGGATGCAGCAATGCTACATCCAACCTATGTTAAAAATGTGCTGCTATGCAAAAGATGCAGCATGATGGAGGTTGTTGCGCTGATAAGCTTCAACTTCTTCCTTGACAAAAAATAGATAGCCCGTTTTTTTATACTTGCGTCCATCTAGTTTACCTTCCTCATTGAGCTTTCGTACAGTTCTAGGTTGTAAACCTAATACATGTGCCGTTTCGACTGTATTTATATAGCTCTTGTCTTTAATGAGTAATAGTTTTAGCTCTTCTTTGAACTCTTCTTTAACTTCTACCTTGACCTCCTCTTTGATTTCTTCCTTAACTTCTTCTTTTAGTTCTTCTCTAAGTTCTTCTCTGAGTTCTGCTTTGAGCTGTAATTTTAATACTTCTACAAATGTTTGATCCATCATATTAAGTTTGATTTTTTGGATGGATTTCCATGATTTTTATATGATAATTATTGAATTAAAGAATGTTGTCGAATGGTTATTTTATCAATGCCCAAATCAAATTGATTGACCAACTCAATGGCTTTTATATCTAATAGTTCTCCCAATTTTAATACAACTTCATAAGGTGTATCTGCAGGCGTTTTGAGTAATCTGGTGAGCTTGTTTTGGCTAATGCCTAGCGTTTTGCTAAGTGCTTCAAATTGGTCAATCGAAAGTGTTTGCCGTAAAAACTGACAAAAGGTGAGTGTTTCGTTGTCGGTCATAAAATTTTTTGTTTGGGCATGGCTTCGCCTTACCGCCTTTTGAGCAGTTAAAAGCCACTGTTAATTTAAAATAGAGTAGGGCTATCTTTTTTTAACATTTGCAAAGGTCACAAAGTAAAAAGTTAGCGCATGAATATTTATTTGTTTTGTTGGACGCTAAAAGCTGCCTTTTAGTTGTTGATTTTCCATCCTCATAAAATTTCAACAATACCTCTTTGGTACGCCCAAATCCATTCATCCTAGTATGAATTGTTATTTTTTAGGTTCGATTCTCGGTTTTTAGTCTACATTTGTCTACATTAGTCTACACTATGTAGGAGTAAATAAGCTTTTTAGTTTGTTTATATTCTTTTTTTGTTAAAATGTTTTTGGCTACTATGACTATTGTGTTTGCCTTACATTACAAATATGAGTCTTTTTTAACTTAAAACAAAATTAATTAGCATTTAAAATGCTAATAGTTTTTGTTTAATTATTTATATATATAAATAAATGGCTGTACATCAACGTTTTGAGGAATTATTGAATAAGTTAAAAACTAATGGTACTAAATTGTCAAAGGAACTTAGTGTTTCTCAAACAGCAATATCTAGAGTTTTGAATGGGAGTACGCTACCTAGTTCAAAAATACTAATCCCTTTGGTAGATAAATATCCTAGAGTCAATTTAACTTGGCTATTAATAGGAAAAGGGGAGATGTTTGTACATGAAAATCCTGTAGATAAAGATTACTTAGATCGGCTAGCTGATAGTTTAGAAAGGGAAAATCATTTGTTAAGGGATCGTATTGATTTTTTGGCAGAAGAACTAGAAGCAATTCGAAAAGAAGTGGAAGCAATGCCCGATGAGGACTAGGTTCTAATTCTTTTTTAGGAATATTTTAACTTTCAAAATGAATTATTTTTGTTTTAGTTGTGTTACTTTTAATCCCCTCCCCGATTATTTGGTTAAACTAAACAATTCATATTCATGCACTTCTAAAATGAAAGTTAAGCGAAAGGAGCGGTTATTGCAAAGGTTATCGAGGCTAGACAAACTAGTTAAGACTGCTAAGGAAGCAGTTAAAAGTCAAAATGTTAAAAAAATTCTAAACTAAAAAAACAGCTACAAAAAACAAAAAAGCAGCAAGGACTAAACTCTTTGCTGCTTTTTTATTTAAAAATATGCTTATTGTATTTATGATTTTTGGACTAATATTCCCATAATAAGTTTTATTTTTTTATTTAGGAAAAATGTATCCTTAGGTTAGAGTAACATTATCATAAGTAAAAAGATAGTGAAAAGTAGAAATTATATGAATTACCTTGAAGAGCTAATATTCCGAATTCAATTGTTTTTTCTTAAAACTCCTAGTCAAAAAAACTTAGATAAACTGTTTCGAAATTGCAAAAAGATAATTATAAAAGAACGTGAAAAATTGCCAAAGGGACAATCTAGCGGTATTGTGGGAGAAAAAACAATACTAACAATTCAATCAAAAGCAGAGATAGCTAAAGTTGTAAATTTCTTCAAAATAAATGAAGAGGTTTCAGGAGCTCTTATGACGTTATCTTTGTGGACATTTGTTATTGTAAATTCTTGGGGGATAAGAAAAAGAATTGAACTTGTATACGGCGGAGATTGGATAAGAGTTGATGCTTGGAAAGAAAGTGCTCCTTTATTAGATGCTGAACCATTTTTAATATGGCTTAGTGAAAATGGAATTCGAGAGCCATTGGAATCTTGGCTTAGTCTAACTAAAGAATCGAAAAATGAATTTCCTGATTGTGGTATTTAAAAATGATTAGCTAGTTTTTCTAGCTAATCATTTTTAAGAAATTTCTACCAATCAATCTTATCCAAAGCATCATTAATAATCTTATTAGAAAGATGCAAATAAACCATAGTAGTATCTAATTTTGAATGTTGGAGCAATGACTTAAGAATATGAATAGGCACCTTAGATGCCAAATGTGTGGCGAAGGTATGCCGAGCCACATGGCTAGTGAGCTGCTTATGGATATTGGCCCGTTTTCCCAAGACCTTTAAAATTCGATTGTAATACTGATTGGCGTATTCGTGAAAAATGGGCGTGTTAGGAGTCATACTTTTAAACACGTACTTATTAATAACCTTTGTTGTTTTTTCTCCATAGAGTTTATACAGAGGGAGGATCAGTTGCTTATTGGTCTTTTTGGCAATGATTTTTAAAAGATAGCCCTGCTCGTCTTCTTCGATATTTTCCCGTTTGACCGATCGCACGTCTGCAAAGCGCAAGCCCGTATAACAAGAAAACAAAAACATATCCCGAATTAGCTCTAGGTAAAATTCATCTTTAGGAAAGACGAGCTGCTCCAGCTGGGCGACTTCTTGTTGCGTGAGTACAGTACGTTCTGTTTTAACCTGCTTTGGGCTAAACTTTTTATAAGGATTCTTATTGGCATCAAAAATATCTCGTTTGATCGCTACATTAATATAGCGTCTAACTTGTTTGTGATGGGTGTAAATTGTATTAATGTGCAAGCCATGGCTGCTCAAAAAACGGTCATACTCCAGGATTAAATCATAAGTCAAGTCTGCAAAAAGAATTTTCTTTCGGAACTTCTTGAGATAGTTGAGCGCTGTCTTTTGTTTTTTCTTCGTTTCATTGGCTAGGGTAGAGCTGTTGGTCATTTCGTATTCAAAGAATTCTGTAAAAGAATTTAGATCTTCATAGCGTGTGGTATTATCAAGTTGTTGCAAGGTGACAGAACCTTGTTTTTTCATCAACTCTAGGGCGTAGGTTTCCATTCGATCAATTTGTCGTCGAATCTCATTGTTAAATGCCATAGAATTGGGATGGTCTACCACTTGTTTGCGTCGAGGGCTCCATTGTCTAGGAGTAACATAAATGTTCGTAGAAAAGTATTTGGCTTTGTTATTCAAATAAGCTTTAATTTGAATAAGAGCAGTTCCATTTTTGCGGAGCTTGTGTTTACGGTTGTAAACAATCGAAAAATTAATCATGGTTTTAATACTAAAAATTAAAGAAAATGAAAAAACTCCTTTAATCAAGTATTAATATGGGAACAAAACGGGTACCGAATGGGTACCGAAAAACAATGTAGAAGTATGTAAACGAAACGTAACATGGAATAAAAAAGAAAACCAAAAAACTAGTCGAAACGGCGATTTTTACTAGTCTTCTGGTTCTTTTTGCAATCGAATGCAACGTGTTGATAGTGCCCAGGACAAGAGGAAAAAAGTTTTTTATATCTTTTTGTTAGTTAGTTGCTTATGGAGTTTGCGCTGAATTGAGTAACAACTTGGTAACGCTTTTTATAGGTGTAATATTTAATTAATATTTTTTTGAAAATATTTGTATTCTGTTTTTCATTAATGGGATAGCTTGTTGGATTTAATATTTAGAGCAGCTTGATTTGTTCTGTTGTAAATAGAGTTATATCAAGTTTTTGATAACTTTATCAATCTAGAATAGCTCTTTGATATATTAACTTTTATCAAGTTACATGATACATATATATCATATAGCGTCTACTAAGCCATTTCCATCAAGAAGTCCCTCTCTCTTGATGAGTAAATAGGATAATATATATTTTATTGCTGTACAAAATTTAAAGTTAATTTCTAAAAAATGAAATCCAATTTTGCCGTACAAGTATTTGGTTATTAGTGAGATTTTGGTGAAGATGAGAGTCTAAATGCAATTATCTTCTGCATTAACCAATAAATTATTTATTAAACTTGCTCAATAGATCTTTAAATAAAATATAGAATTATTATAAAATAAGTAATGTATTTTATACATTTAAATGTAACTCCTATTTCTTAAACTAAGAAGAATTTATCTATGTATTTATCCACTAAACAAACCTTTAAACTAGATGAGATAATTAAAAGTTTTGAAGTTGGTTATAGATCCTTTATTGTTAATAAGTTAAAAATAAACTTCCCTACTTTTGGAGAATTTTATGATGCATTAATGGAGGCAAACTCAAAATTTGAAAAAACATCCATTTTGCATACCCATAAAATGAAAAACAAGCTAAAAAGTCATATTAAAAAAGCTCGTGATCATTATAACACTATAAATCTTTGCGAAAATTCCCTTAAAACACATAGTTATGATAATAATGTTCCGTATGTAAGTGAGTTACTCGATTATATTACCATATTTTTTAATATATCCTTTCATAACACTGGGATTTTAAATCATTTCTCTTCTACTGAAGAATTTCTCTATCACTCAAAAATATACCATAGTATAAGAAATGTTTTATCTCATCCTGCTTCAAATAGAGTAACAATTCAAGACGCTAAGTTTACAACTATATTTGTAACAAAGTTAATTCGTAGCCTAAGTGGTATGTATTTTTGGTATGTTCAATCTTCAACCATTCAAAGTAAAATTGAAGAATTCCTAAATCAAATAAACAACACGAATGTTAAAATACACAATTTAAATGAGGTAGGGTATTCTCACCCTAAAATTGTTTGTAGAGAAAATGAATTGAATAAACTAAATACAGCTATACTAGGTAAAGGTGAATTTTATAGAACAGCTGGCTCTTTTGCTATTTATGGATATGGAGGTGTTGGAAAAACAGCTCTAGTTTTAGAATTCATTTATCGGCTATTGAAAAAAATTGATGACTCAGAAGGAAAATTACTTTTTGACTTCATTTTATTCTTCTCTAGTAAAGATGAACTATTAAAAGTATCTAAAGTTTCGGGTGAATTTCAGTTAGCTGAAATCAATAAGCAAATTGATTCTTTTTCTGACTTTCAACAAAAATTATATAAAAAACTGGCTATTTCTAATATTGAAGAAGTTGGTGGAAAATATAATAGAGGACTAATTGTTATTGATAATCTAGAAAATTTATCTGAGCAGGATAAAGAAAGTATTTTTCAGTTAATAAAAAGAACTCCACTTAATACCCAATACTTAATTACATCTAGAAATGAAGAACCATCTGATGATGACCTCAATTTAAAAGAGTTCAGAAAATTAAATGATGGGAAAAAATTTATTGAGCAATATATAGATCAAAATGACTTAGATGTAATATTGTCTGATGATGAAATTAACGGACTTTTAGCAGTTTCCAAAGGAAACACTCTTATTTTAGTTCTATCCTTGTTAATTATCAAATCAGGAAAAAGCAGTATAGATAAGATAATAAGTGAACTCCAATTTATCGAATCGAAAAATATTGAAATTATTGCCGATTTTATGTATAAAAATACTTTCGAGAAGGCTTTAGAGGAGTTGGAAAAGGAAGGGTACTCTCCTAGAAACTTAGTTAAAGTTATTTCTTTATATGATGAACCTGTTGATTTATATTCTGCTAGTAAACTTGCAAAAATGAGTATTACTGATGCTGAATACATTTGTCGGAAATTAATCTCAAAATTAGTTTTAGATAAAAGAAATGAACAATATACTATTAATGAATTTGCTAATAGTTTTATTTTAATAAAATTACTTCCAGACAAAATTGAACTAGGTAAAGAGAAATCAAGAATAAGGGAACATAAAAAAAGAATAAAAGAACAGCTAGAAAATCTATCCCTAAAACGAAAGAAAAATAAAAAGCTAGCAGATATTATGGATGATTGGACCCCTAGAAACTATATTGATAAAGTAGCTATAGCAGAAGTCTTTGGGTTATTTGATAAAGCCAAAATTATTGTTAAAAATAACAACAAAGATGAAGCAAAGAAAATTATTCAAATATTTAATGAAAATGAAAAAATGACAAATCACCCATATATAAAATTCACAAAAGCACGAGTTTTTTCATTATTATTACCCCTGTGGTTTGGCAAAGAAAAAGAAAGGAAGAAAAAAGAAACAGTTAGATATTTTGAAGATGCTATTCAATCTATTGAGTTTTCTTATCTATATATGAGAAATACAAAATCTCACGGTGCTGTGTTATGGATTTTTGGAACTTATATAAAAGTAAGTATTCCAGAAGAGATTCAAAGATCTACTAATTTTTTAGAACAAGCTAGAGATATTTTTAAGAATTTGCCGAATGCAGAAAAAAACTATCTATCAGTAATAGGAACTTTAGTATTCAACTACTCTGAATTACTAAATAAAACAAAAGATAGAGCTTATAGGCATAAAATTAAATTTCATCATAAAATCATGGCAAATAATAAAAGTAAAATTATAAGATTAGGGTATAATTATGAGAGATATATTAAAAGGTATAATAAGTTGAAAATTTAAAAAATTGTAAAAACAATTAGTGATCAAAGTTAGGTGAGGCAATAAGCTGCATCAATTTTACCTTATATATATAATATCTTTTTACGATGTACAATTCAAAAACTATTTTAAAGTTCTCCTGGTAAACAGCTGCGGAGATTAGCAAAGTTCGATAAGATCAGCACTTCAAAATAAAAACAAAAGAATAAATCAAAAATAAGTGTACAATTCTAAACAATAGATTGAACAATCAAATTAGCATAGCCCTCTATTCTTTGTGCCCGATCCAAGCCATTGACCACCCTACGAGCAGTATAAAAATCTACCTTAGAGCTGTTGATGTAATTCTTTAAAGGCTTACGAGTGAAAGCCCCTAGTAACATGCCTTGCACTAAAATACGAGCGGCATAAGAAGGTTTTAAAACCAAAGCAGGATTGGCAACAAAATCCACCCCTAAGAGCTGAGACATCTTAGCATAGTTGCGCTGGTGGGTGAGTTGGACAAAACCACGCCCATAATAACCCGTATACCAATAGGCATTCTGACGATTGTAAACATCGGTTTGAGAAGGTGAAGCTCTGCGCTCCTCAATGGGTCTAAAGTTACTTTCGTGTCGGGTGGTGGCTAGAATATAAATGAGCTTATTAAAATCCTTGTCGCCGTATTGCTCAAAGGTTTGTACAATAATACGAATCGAATCCTTTTGAGTAGTATCTAAGTTTCCAAAGGCTTGCTCGCAAGCTTGTATAATTCGTTCTCTCTGGAGCTTTAGCAAAAAAGCTCGAATGAGAAGAATCGCAGCAATCAGCCCCACTGCTCCTCCAAGATATAGTTTGTGTTGTGGTTTCATGCGAGTTGGTATTGGTTGAGCTGTTGATATAAATTAGTACCAGGGCAAGAAGTTGAGCCGTGGTCTTTATGCCCATAAACGGCTAAAGCTTGAGGAAGCTGATTTCTTAAATGGTGAATGAGTTTTTTTAGACTCTTGAGCTGTTTGGGGCTTGGCTGTTCTAGGTTAAAATTACCACTCAAACAAATGCCTATACTTTTAGTATTTTGCCCTGCGGTATGGTTACTAATATTGGTTAAGGGGTTGCCTTGTATGATGGTTCCATCCTTTTCTATGATGAAGTGATAGGCGATTGCTGCCCAACCTTTAGATAAGACATGATAGCGAGCATAGTCCTCGGCTATTTGACCAATAGAAGCAGAATGATGGACAATAATTTGTGTAATCACATCAAGGGTTCTAGTTGCGTATTGTTTCGTACTAGAACGCATTAAATGATTGCTTTTATCAATAATTTTGATGGATTGACTTTTAAACCAAATAACAAGAAGTAAAAGAAAAAAGCCAAGCCCTCCCCAGCCTAACTTTTGGTTGAATGTGAACTTGGCTTTTTTCATGCTACCTGCTCTTTTTTACTCTTCGATAAACAACGCCATTCTCAAAATCCGATTGATACAAATCGGCTTCGGATCCTTTTACAGAAATAGCGGTAACGACCAATAGCCCCTTTCTAGGGTTCCATTTTTCAAGAACTTTAAGCACAAGGGTTTCATCAGGATAATTCATTTTTCCTTTTGTCTTAAAAACCAAAATTTGCCCTTTTCGAATGGCAGGAACAGCGGAAAACGGAATCTTTTTTAATCTATAACTCATGGTTTGGTATTTAGCGATTATTAGTTGATTTTAGATACGTCTACTTTTTTTCGGGCAAGCACTGTTTTATCTTTATCTACGATAAAAAAGTAAACTTCCTTTTGGACAGGGATAACCTCAAAAGAATAGCCTTTTTGATGTTTGATCCATATAGTACCAAAGGGAATAGTTTCCTTGTACTGGATTCCTCTATAGGACATGTTAAAAGTTATATCAATTGTATTGTCGTTTTTATTTAGTGCTGTTGCCTCAATAGTGGGTTTATTCTGTTTTTGCCACTGGGTGTAAACAAGACCGCCGCCAATGCCGATCACCAAAAGCACAATAAAAAGTTTTGTTTTAGTATTCATGGTTTATTTGCATTTAGGAGCACCTGAATTATACAACCAACGAATCCATAAGACAAGGATTACTAAGGACAATAAAGCCGATGCTCCAATTAGGATAAATCCTAAAATATTAGGGCCTTCTACAGTTGTTTTATTTTCTGGAGTATTCATAATCAATTAATCTATTTTATGTTTTTTTTAGTAGTGCTGTTGCCTTGTTGGTAGAGCCATCGCAGCCCAAAGAGGATAACGATGATAATTAAGAGCGGTTGGAGGACAGCCAGCAACTCAGAGGAGAAGCTCGGCTCCTTGTTCTCTGCTTTGCTAGTAATCCACCAATAGCCCGTTGCTCCAGCGCCAGCGGCTACAATTGGAATTAATAAAGGAATGGGCATACGTTAGTTTTTTTGATTGGCTAGAATCAGTTGCAATTGATGAATGCTCATGGTCTTTTTGTTGGTGAACTTAAACAAGAGCGCTTCTGTTTTAGCACCAAAAATCTGATCAACCACGAGCTTTGCTTCAATAGGAACGGTGCCGTGTTGACTTTGATAGTCGTGCTCTGCATTCAAAAGGCGTTGCAACTCCTGAACGGACAAGCCCCGATCGCCCTTTTTTAGCAGTTGATTTCGATCAATCGTTTCAGATGGTGTATTGGTGCTCACAGGCTGTTTTGTTGGCGTATTGCTGTCTTTGCTCAGTCCCTTGGGCAAAAAGAAGTTCATCCATTGCTCCTTAGTGGCGTAAATCAAGATCACAAGAGCAATTAGTCCTAGCCCAATTAAGGGCTTTTTATATTCTTTGATGCTGCTTTTCATGCTTATTGAGTTTTAACGTCAACATCTCCATTCACCGACAATTCTTTGGCAGAATCAGTGCTATCGGTTACGAGCGTTCTGTCTTTGATGTCGTCCTGTTTAGGAGCTTGTTTTTTTTTATCTAATTCTTTTTCTAGTGCTTTAATTTTGCGGTGGTAATAGAAACTAAGTCCACCAAATAAGAGGACAACAAGGATAAGAGCAGCCCAACGCTTTTTGTGAGGAATGCCTTTTTTAGTTGTTTTTGCGGTTGCTGCAACGGTTATTTCTTCAGCCATGATTTTTTGAGTATAATTTGTTGAATAATAAAAGTGTGTTCTTTGGAGGCTCCTGTTTTTGAGATATTAGACCTTAGATTTTAGATGCTAGATCATTTGATTTTAGTCTAAAATCTAAGGTCTAAAAATGAAATGCTCTAGCATCTAAAACTAGCAGCTCCCAAAGAAAAAAAAAGCGTCTAAGTGATTTGTAAGGCATCCAAACGCTTGATAAATTGTTGGTGCGGATCATCCTGCCACGGTAAGTTCCAACAGGCGACCCAAGCCTCATTTAAGACTTTTCTTAAGGTCTTGCCATACACTTGCAAATAGCCATCGGCAACGGCTCGTATTTGAACATCTTGCAAGGCTAACAATTGAGTTAAGACCTCACAACGTCCCGTTGACCAATTAACGACATAAGCGGTATGTACCTTTTTGACCATAGCAGAAGGATTCCAGTCTATATTCCCTGAATCGGTGCTAACAGTAATGGGTTTGATATTGGGATTGGCATCGCTTGGTTCATCTGTGCTTTTTTTACCAGAGACTCTACCCAGTACAAAAATGACCAATAGAATGACGACAATTCCACCCCCAATCCAAAGATATTTTTCATCAATTTGGGTTTGTTTTATTTTTGCCATGTTATTTAGAATTTATTGATTTAGTTTATCTTTTTTTCCACCACTAGAATCGCCATTGTCCTCAAAAAAATCAATGTCAGGATCTCTACTTGGATCCACAGTAGCACTGTGATCCACGCCCGTTTCAGGATCAATAAAGGTAAAGACCCAACCTTTCTTTTCTTGCAAATAGCGCAAGGCTTCCCATTCGGTGATTTTATCCAAATGGTCGATGGCTTCAACCCATCGTTGAACAAAGGTATAAAGGGTTCCTGCTGGATAAGCAGCCTTGGCACCAACGTCCCAAGCATGTATTTCTATGGTGCCCCCATGATCGACAATCTTAGTTAAATACTGATCTCTGACCCAATGCCCATTCATGCCCTTATAATGATCGAGCTCAGGTCTAAAGCCAAACTCTGACCAAATCTCAAACGGTGTAGGAACAAAGGCATTGGTTGTTCCAACCAATAGATTTAACTCAATCGACTCAATCCACCAAGGCGCTTCTTTATCCCTCAAATGGGTTAAATTTAAGCCCTTATAGCCTCGGTTTAATAAGTTTTGAAGTTCAGAGCGCAAAGACTTTCCAATCGGCTCATAAGTGCCATAAATGGGAAAAGTCAAATGACGAGTAGTAGGACGGCTAACAATGTCCACACCGTTTAATTTCGCCATCATCTGATCAATTGCATGCTGAGCATCGTTGTTAAATCGAATCAAGGCATGCCCAATATTGTATTTGGCTCTAAAAATGTCCATGTATTCTTCTCTCGCTTGTAATCGCTGAGCTTCTGCTCGAATTAAATCCTGAGCTTGAGGAGAATTGTAATACAAAGGATCTTGGTCGGGTGGCGGTGTAGTCCCCCCACTATTTCCAAAGATTGCAGCAATCTGATCGGGGGTTAAGCTTGGCTTATGAGTCGAGGAATCGGTTCGCCCTGGTATTTTCTCAGAGGGAGTCGATTCTTTCTTTTCATCGTCTGCATCCTTCTTTGGACGTACCCAAAAATAGATGCCGATTCCGCCCCCAATAAGCAGGACAAACAAAAGAACAATTAAGCGGCTCGAAGGGCCTTTCTTAAGCTTTGGGGCTACTGCTGTTGTTTCCATTTTTTGTGGTATAAATGATTAAACCAATTAACAACAAAACGACTACGACACCACCACCAATTAACAAAGGACTAGCGGGATTTTTAGGGTTTGTATTGTTGTTGTTTCCTGTATTTGTAGAAGGAGTAGAACTGGAAGCACCGCCGCCATTGGCAACATTGCCAACGGAATCAATCACGTTAGCACCGCCATTAAATAATAACCCCAAACTAGCAAAAATCTTATCTACGGTTACTTTATTATCCTTGTCAGCTTCTGTATTGTTGTTATTGTTGGAATCATCGGGAGGGCTGGAATTTCCAGCTCCATTGCTAGAAGTGGAATCGTCAGGAGGACTAGAATCCCCTAATGTTTGAACCTTCCATTGGCTATCTGTTAAGCTCATTGTTTTAGATTTAGTGGCGAATGAATCAATGTTTTCTTTGGTGGTTAAATACGCCGTGTATTAACCCTTGGGCAATTTGGCGGTTTTAATAGAATGATAAGCCATTGCCAAAAACAAGATAAATAAAGAACCCATCAGCCCCAATCTTGCTACATCGTAATAGGTACAGATTTTACAACTAATCGCATCGGTTGGCGTGCTAGGCGTTGTTGGTGCATTGTCTTCTTGGGTGGTAGTGGGTTTATCAGTTGTGGTTGCCGTGGTACTTGCATCGGTTGGAGCGGTATCACTTGGCGTTGCTGTGGTGGTCGTTGTGGTGGTGGTGCTCGCATCAGGTACAGGCGTATTCGGGTTGGTATCCGTAGGAGCCATAGCGTTGGCATTGTCTGTACTTAGATTAGGAGCGGTTTGAATTTCGAATTGACTATTTTTCACGATCTATTTAGTTTTAATGCGATTAAATATATGATTAAGAGAAACAAGCCTAAGCCAATAGAAGCTCCCACGCCAATAATCAATCGGCGTTCACGGTCTTGCATCACATCTTTTTCCTGTTCTCGTTTCTTGCTCTCTTGCGCTTGCATCACCCCAATCATCATTGCGGCGACCTCTTTGCTGCTCATTCCATGGTTTCCAATATTAATATCGGATAGGATGTCGCCTATTTCTATATCCTCAAAACTAAAGCCTTCTGCTGCTGCTGCCATCTTTTATTGGTTTAGGGTTGGGAAAAACGCCAATACGGAATCGTATTGGCGCTCTGCTTGTTATTGTGCTTTAGCGGTGTTCTTCTAGCGAATCGGCGTAAAGGCAGTATATAAGGTGATGGTCAGCTCTTCACCCACAGGAACAGTAAACTCAATAAAGTTCATGCCGTCCAAGACTAGGCTAAGTCCTTTTTCTGTCAGATAATTGCTGTCCATGGTGCGGATCTCTGTGTTTTCATCGTTAGAAGAAGATTTTGGATAATGCAAACGCTTATCGTTGATGACCTCTCCAACATGAGAATAGGTTTTAAACCTTGGGCTATATGAATAAACATTATCATTACTGGCAAGGAAACGAGCGCCTGTAATTTGCAACAAACCATGATTGGCTAGGCGACCAATTACATTTAAGGTGTTGTCTTTAAAGGTACCGCCAATGACAGGGCTACCTTTGACCACCTGTGCTCCATCAAAGATTTCCAAACCAAGATCCGACATGCCCAAACAAACTTTGGCTTCAGCATCGGTAGCCGTTTCGATAATGACTTCAATTTGGCTGTACTCCACCTTGTCGCTGTTTTCTTTGTTGCTTGCTCTAGGCGTAATGGCTTTTACCTTGTAGCAATCGCCCATGGACATGCTCTTGTCAATGATAGCGGTTCCTTTTTGCACGGCTTGTTCTACGACAGCAGCTAATTTGTATTGAGGTTGGTTTTCTACAGGCTCAAAAGAACGCTCTCCATTGATTTCTACCCATGGAGAAGGTAAATAATACTGGTTGCCTACAGGAAAAAATACTCTAACTTTCATAAGAGAAGGAATTTTGTTGGTTTGAATGATAAGGTTGTTAATAAAATGTAAGTATAGGATAAACCTCTACTTAGGAAGCTTGGAACTTTCGTTTAAGAAAGCGGTAAAATTGCTGTATCTTACGATAAACAGCGGTAAAAAAACGGCAAATTCTAGGCTGATTGACAATGAATAAAAAGACAATGCTAATCAACATAAAGAGGCATTTAAAAACATCTAAAATCACTAAGATTTCTTGTTGATGTTCGACCAGTTGGTAAAGCCTTAACAGTTCGTTGGCTTGTCGTTCGATACCGTTTTTGTGCAAGGCTAAGAGCAAACTATCCATGCCATCGCTCAAATTATAGATTCCAACGTTAAACAATCCAACCAACCAAGTAAAAAGGGCTTTGCTTATTTCTTTCATCCGTTTGTTTTTAGCACACGATGATAAATAACCATTAAGAGTAGCACTCCTGTTAGGGTCATACCCAAACTCAAAGGATCTACAAAAAATCGGATTCTTACATCGTGCTCAGATTCATCAGGTAATAAATTGATTTTGTCCATTAATGTCAATGGTTTTTGGTTTAGTGGTACATTCTAAAAGTGTTTTAAGGTTTAGCTTTCTTTCTTGTTTTTTGTTATTTTCGTCTACACAAAGATGCAGCAAAAAAGGCTGGAAATCCCAATTTTAAAGCCGCTTTGAGGGCATTTAGTGGCGTACTTTTTAGTATTTTTGAATTGTTTTTTGAATGCTAGAAAAGGGTGCTAAATCAGGTGTTTATTGAAGCCTAGCAGGTGGGCTAAAAAAAATTACGCACAAAATTACGCCTTTTCTTCTTTTTAGCTCCTTTTGGGGGGAATTGGACGAATTTAACTCCCAAATTAACCGAATGAATGTTCTGCAATAGATCGTAATCATAGCCCAGTGCCCAGCCTTTTGCGCTAACAAATTGCAGTCCCAAACGAACACTATTAAAGGAATTAATACTAGTGCCCACGCTACCCGTTAGCAGCAAAGAGCTAACAGGAAGGGGAACAGGTTTTGTAATTTCTACGGTTTTAGTGATCTGTTTGGGAATCTTAAGCCGATAATCCAAACTATTTTTAAGCAACTCTCCATTTACAATAGAACTATAATAAAGCGTTAGATTTTCATCTTCTAAGCTGTCCTGATAAACATGAGCTGGACGATGTTTACTGGTATCAATTAGCGCTTTATGAACAATATTTTTAGTACTATCTATATAAATAATCATTGGCTTAGGAATGCTTTGCCTAGGCAGTTGCACAATAACAGGTGGTGGCAAAATGGTATCCATTTTAACCAAAGTATCAACCCTATAAATGGGCTGCTCATTCTTGGTTCCTTGTCGGCATTCCTGCAAAAAAAGGCTATAACCAATCAGTAATAAAAGGGCTATAAATTGAACATTATCTTTATTAAATTTCATAGGCTAAGCGACTAAATCTCCGTGTTCTAAAATATTTTGAATCAAATCAACGATATACCCAGCTATCCTATCCCTGCCTTTTTGTGTCAACAAATAGGTTTTGCATTCCTGCTCGTTGTCCATAAAGAAATTCTCCAGGAGAATGGCAGGCATGAAGGAGTAACGCAAGACATAAAAATTCCTGCGTTTGATGCCTCGATGCTTGCTTTCTGGAAAATGCTGTGAGAATAGATCCCTAGCCCAAGTGGCATAGTATAGGCTCTTTTGACTAGACTGTTTGGCAATAAAGACCCCAGCTCCGCTTCCTCCTCCTGCATCCGCATGGATAGAAATCAAAAAGGTTTTGCCCTTGTATTGTTGGTGGATGGCATTGGCTCGCCGAATACGTTCCTTGAGGGAAATGTCCTTGTTTTCAGGCACCAAATCGTAATAAGGAATTCCTTTAGCGGTCAACAGCTCAGCGACCCTTGCTTTGATGGCACGGTTAAATTCACCCTCATAAATAGTGGTGCCGTCCTTAAATTGGTATTGCTTGCCCAAGGTTTGATAATTGCCTCCAATCATTCCCCCGTGCCCATTGTCTAAAATAACCATCATTTTGAATTGGTTTTAGGTTGGTTTTCAGAATCGCTTTTGTGTTCGCCTTGGCTAAACCTACTTTGCGTTTGATAGGCCACCAAAATGCGTTGATGTTGATGTTTTCGGTAAAATTGATACTTGATCAAGGTCTTCGCTTGATGGTTGTTTTTTGGCTTAAATTTACCTTTTAAAGCCTGCTCAATACTGCCTTTTTTGAGATTGGACAGAATGACTTCAAAGGTGCAACGTTCAAAGGATAAGTGGGACAATACGCCGCCTTTTTGGTAGAGCCTAGAAATACCCTTGTAGATATTTTTAGACGCACCAATGTAAATTACTTGATCGTTAAAACGAATGAGATAAATGCCTTTTACGGAGCGGTATCGCCCCAATTGCTTTTTAGGGAATGGAGGTTGAACGGTCAAAATAGCTTCTTGACGGTTCATAATAAACTTTTTTTATGCTTTAAATTGTTTTCATTAGATCACTTTGTTTTTAGATCGCTTTGCTGTTTTTAGATCACTTCGTTTTTAGATCGCTTTGCTGTTAGATCATAGATATTAGACTGTAGTTTATTGGGAGTCTAATATCTATGATCTAACATCTAATATCTAATATCCAAACACCCAAGAAGCTTAAGCAAGCCCTAATCTTTATCTAAAACGAAAGAATGCTAAACCAATTCATTTATATTTTAATATTAGCAAAAAAATGATCTATATCAATACGTTTTAGCTTTTTTTCAAGTTGTTGAAAGTATTCTAATTGATAATTTTTATCATAACGTACCAAAATAGCTCCTCCGTGTTCTAAACTTTGAGCGACCTGAGCACTAATGGTTTGATGCCCCACTTTGGCTAAGACTGCTTTTTTAGCGATTTCAGGCAAGCGCCCCAATTGATGTTCAAACAAACCGCTGATTTCTTCGCCTGCGTCAAAATCGTACAACAATTTCTTTTGAGGGGTGAAAATCTGCCCAATCGCTTGTCCCTTTTTAGCGGATAATTTTAAGACCAATTCAAAGGGATTTAATTGCTTACTGTCCGCAATAGAAGTCAAGAGCTGTTCAATGACCTTTTCTAAATCTTTCTTTAATTGTGGTTTTTGCTGTTCTAATAATAATTCTAATAGCATTGATTTTATTTTTTATGAATGATAATAGGTTTTACCTTTTTAGGATTTAATCGTGGTTTGGCTCGTTTCACCACCAGTTGTCCTGAATCCATAATTAAGGTACAATGGCTGTAAACAGGAGCCGTGCGCAAGATTTTAAAAGCTTGCATGACTTCTGGAAAGTGTGGAATGATTCTTTGTTTCTTGCTGGGTGGTGCCACATTGTTTTTAAAGAATCTTGCTAAAGTCAAGGCTCCCCATGCACCATTGGGGAACATGTTCGGATCGTGAAACACCAAGGCAAACCAAATTCCTACGTGCTTAGCACGATAAAAACAAGCTTTTTGTGCTTGGGTCAATTGAGCAGAGAAAACATTGGTGGCATCGTCTATGATAAAAAACAAACCTTTGTAGCCCTTTTTTGAAAGCGCCTTGTACAATAATTGCTCGGTTAGCTTTTCATCGGCCATCATAGCTTTGACTTTTTTGCCTTTGAACTTTTTCATAAAATGTTTCTCAAACAAATAGTCCCTTCCTTTGTAACTAAAATAGAGCTTCTTGCTTTTGGAATCCGAATGCAGTTCAATTTCAATAAAGCCTCTCCAGTCTTTTTCATGTCCCGAATTGTACACAAAAATAGTCTCTCGTCCACAACGCTTCACAAACTGTTGTAGATCGTAGGTTTTTCCTGAATGTGGTTTACCAAAATAGGCTAAAAAAAATGGATGGTTGCTCATGCTTATTCCCCGTATAAAAGTTCTCGAATCTTTGTATTATCATAGCCCTGATCTAACATTTTTTGGATCGCAGGACTTGGTTTTTCATCGGCAACACTCGTACGGCAAAATTGCCCTTTGGGCGTTCGATTATAACAGCCCGTTTCTTTGTGTACACTAAACGTTCTACGGTTTTCTTTATATTCCTTGAGCTGGCTGTAATCTTCTGAATCGCTCTGTGTTTCTGCTTCGACCACTTCCTCTTCTATCTCTTCTCCAGCCGCCTTTCTTTTTTGCAGGCGTTTGGCTTGTAATCTATGAAAATAAGCCGCTCCAAGTGTGGGCATTCCCCAAAGTGCCAAAGCGATTAAAAGCGTTCCCATTGGCGTGGGAGCCTTGACCTCTGTGCTGTTGAAATAGTTGATAAAGGCATTCAGCAAAGCTTTGTTCAAACGCTTATCACTAGTATAATTAGCGGCAGGCTGTCCACTAATAGCACTACAGATCATGGCTTTGGAATCGTCTAATTTTTCCATAACTAGATCACCCAAAGTTCGTAGGGTTTCCAAGTTTTTCACGCTGTCACCTGTCACCTCACTAATCAGCTCATCAATGGGCTTATCTTCTCCTCCTTCAGGAATGGACTGATCTAAAACATCTTCCTCCTCTTCCTCCTCCTCCTCTTCGTCCTCATTTGGGAACTCCCAATCTTCGGTTTCTTGATCTTCCTCCGTTTCAAACGCCAAATCTTCTTCGATTTCTTCCTTCTCTTCGGGGGCATAATCATCGCTGATTCCTTCGCCATTTTCTGCGGTGGGTTCTACGTTCATTTTTTCCGCATTTTCTACGTGCTGCCCCCGTTCATTTTCTATAAATTCAGATTCCGTTTTTTCTGCGTTTTTACGTTCAAAAACGCATTTTTTAGCATTTTCTAATCCATTTTCTGAATCATTTTCTAAAGCGTTTTCTAACTCATTTTCTGAGGCATTTTCTGAGGGGTTGATAAACGCATCTAAAATGGGGTTTTTGTCTTCCTCTTTTTGGGACATAGTTTACAAGTTTTTTAAAGCTTGATACAATGATTTTAATTCTGAAATATGCGTAACCGTAGCGGCATAAATAGACGTTTTATGAAGATCATTAAAGGAACCATTTAATGCCTCTAGGTCGTCATCCTGAAAGATGCCGTCCATCATTAAAGCATATTCGTCTTGCCCCAATTTGTTTAAATGCTCCTGGACCAAAGCCAATACTTCTTTTTTGTCCACGGGATGCGGTAAATCTTGTTGATGTTCGCCCTGTTCGACTTTGGTGGGTGCTGGCTTGGAATCGCTCTTATTGGTGGCTACGACTCGTAAATTAACGGCTTTAGACAGTTGTAAAGGGCTTCCGTCCAAAGTGATGACAGCTCCTTTTTTGAGTTTGATTAATTTGCTATACATGGTTGAATTAATTTAGATAAATTAACGATTAATTTGTTGACTCTTTTTGGCTATTTTTCTGCGTTTTCTACGCTTTTTTACGGCTTTTTTGCGTTGTTGCTGTTGGTTGGTTGTATCTCTTAATCGGGTTGTTTTTTGAATGCTTTTTACGGGCTGTTTTTCTATGGATAAGGGCACTGTTTTTTCCTGCTCCATTCCATCCAATGCCCAAAACTCATTTTCGTCTAAATAGACAATTTCTTCTTTTTGAATTGCTGTTAAAGGAGCTGGACTAGGGCCTAAAAAATAAAGTAGCCCTCCAATTAGAATTAAGCTCAATATTAAAATCATGGTTTTTTATTTTTTATGTAATCAATTGGTTTTAGATAAAGTTAGAGCATGTCTTTAGCATTGAAAAGAATTCAGATTACAGGGGTCGAATTTAATGGCGTATTTTTTTGACTTTCTTTGATGACATAAAAAAAGCTGCTCAAAAATGAACAGCTTCTTTTAACATTTAGATGGAGAGCAGGTTTAAAAATGCTTTCTCATTTGGATCAATAACTTGTCAAAAAGCGGCACCACCGTTTTAATTTCCGAAAGGAGCATATATTGAGCGGTGTGGTACTTAGTTTTAGTTAGGAAGACATTTTTAATCTTCAATTCCTTTAGTTTATAAGAAATGTACTGTTCAAATAAACGAGCAAAAATCTCATTTCTACTTAGAAAATAATCCCAATAACGATCAGGAAGCAGCTCTTTAATTCGCTTCACATAAGCAGACTCAGAGCGTTTGCTGCTATCCCAATACGCCTTTTCTAAAATGGACTCCATCAAATAGCGCATGGGGTACTTGTTTTTATCGTATTGAATCCGTGTAGGGTCAGTAGAATGCCCATCCGATAAAGCATAAACTTTAGCGGTTGTTTCCACTCTGGAACCAAAGAAGTAATCCAAGAAATGCCCATACTCATGGGCAAAAGACCCCACTCCACCCGAAATAACAAAACGAGTTGGTTTGGTGTATGGCTCATCAAAACGATGTGCTTCCTTGTAACGAGTCATGTTGATGATGTGCGACCATGGCTCATAATGCGCTTTAGCTCCTTTTTTGCCCCTTGCCCCAAAGGCAACGCCTAAATGTTTGTCTAAGCCTAAATTATTGCCTTTAAAGCGCAGTACTCGATTGAGATCAAATAGACAAACGGCTAAAGCTGCTAAATAATTAAAGCGATCCTCATGGGTGACCCAGTTGCCAAATTGATACCCTTTGAGTTTAAAAAATTCCGATACATCTCGTACATCTTTGATCTTTTTCAAATCATTACTGGCATCGCCTTTTCTGAATTCTTGGTAA
Source organism: Aureispira anguillae (assembly GCF_026000115.1). Taxonomy (GTDB): domain Bacteria; phylum Bacteroidota; class Bacteroidia; order Chitinophagales; family Saprospiraceae; genus Aureispira; species Aureispira anguillae. Next base: position 3,616,438 of record NZ_AP026867.1, on the reverse strand, counting down.
ACTTTTTTAAAGCCTTGGTCTTGCCACCATTGCTCCGCCTTTGAACCGCCCTCAGGACGTAAGGTATCTATGATTTTCATGAGCGCTTGCGGTTTGATTTTGTTTTAGAATTTGATTTAGGCTTACGGAGCTTTTTTTGATGCTCTTCGTTTAATAAAAAATCAGGGACAGCCATGCCCACAACTTCTTCTCCTGGTCTTAGTTTAGCTCTCGTTTTTTTTAGCTTTTTCATGTGAATTAGAATTTTGTAAATAAATGTAAAAGCCCTAAAATAAAGCATTGTAAGGCTATATGCAAGCAAATAAAAAACGCCACTAGAAACTAATGGCGTATTTTTTTGACTTTTTTTATTTTGCTTGTTTTTCTAATGGATTTTCAAGTTGTTCTAACCAATGTTGATAGCCTTTTAATTGACCTTGACAAACCGACATACTCAGGTCTATACTCAATTTTACTAAAGGAATCTTTTGTGCTCGTTTAAGCTTTTGCATCTTTTTTAATTCGGCTTGTAATTCTTCTATTTTGGCTTCTAAGGTTGCCTTTTTTTCTTCTTTTGTCATGTTGCTAATGTTTTTAAAATAAAGTTCTTTGAATGGGTTGATAATTGGTAATGAGCAGTTCCATTTTTCTGTTCTTGATGTTTTGCCGTTCCCGAATGGGTATGATATTAAAACCCCTCCTTTTGGCTTCTGCAAGAATAAAGGGATGGTCAAATTCACTCATGGCACATTTGATTCCTGAATGGCTCATAATATCAAAGCAATCCAGACTTTCTTTTTGTGTCCAGTTGGGCACCTTATAGCAATGTTCTGTTTCAAGGTAGACAGGATCTAAATAGACAAAGGCTTTTTCTTTGTCCAACACCGTTCTAGAAAAGGATATTTTGCCCAAGACTTCCCTAAAATCATAGTTCGTAATTTTGGTATTTTTTAGGGCTTCAAAGGTTGGTTCTATCCTTGTTAATAATCTAGCTTTGGTATTGTCTAAACCTAAACGCAGGGTGTCCCCTTTTCCCAAATAAGTGAAATTGCTCAAGAACAAAAATCGAATTGCTTTTTGCAGGGGATCTGTCTCTTGTTGTTTTTTCCAATGCTGAACCAAGGAACTGCTAATGGGCAATAATTCTAAGGCTTGATATAAATCTTCTTTTCGTTCTTTAAGGATCAAAAATAAATTGGTAACATCATCATCCAAATCATTCAAAATATTGAATGCTGCTTTGGGGCTGTAAAAGAACAAACCTCCTGCTCCAAAAAATAAATCAATTCGCATTCGATGATTTGGAAAATGGCGGTAAATGGTCTGGGCTAATTGGCGTTTGTTGCCTAATCGGGTTAGTATCATTTTTTACTGTTGTTATTCATTTTTACTTCCAAAGTACTACCAAAGTACTTTGGAAGTACTTCCTTTATATATCGGCGTTTCGGGCGTTTTTAAGAATTTCCAAAGTACTGCGAAAATCTGCCTATTTTACTTTGGCAGTACTTTGGAAGTACTGCTTTTATTGATTGGCTTTTCGCTGCTCTCTTGCCGCTACCATACAAGCCCGACTACAGTACTTATGATTGTGTGTTTTGTGGATAAAAGGGCTATCACAATGCGCACAAATTCGAGTATAATCCTTCTTAACCTTTTCGGTTTCGGTCACGTGATCTTCCTGTTCGTAATCCTTAAAACTAACTTTCTTGGTTGCTCTAACACCAATCGTTTCCACCTCCAAAACCTTCGCTTCTTCAGCAGGGATTTCCTTGTCCACTTTCGGCATATTTTCAGGATCACTAGAAGGGGAGCTGTTCTCCTTCGCCTTTTGTCTTTCCTTTTCACATTCGGTATAATACCACCAAGAAAAGCAGAGCGAAAAGAGAAACAAAATCTCAAAACCAATGGCTGCAATAACGAGCTGTTCTCCTAACTTCATTCGCTCTTTTTCAACCGCCACTTTTGCCGCTTTATTTTGCAATAGGGTAGCTGCTTGAGCGGCTTCATTTTTTTTGTCTAATACTTGGAGCGCAGAATCTTTTTTATGTTCCGTAAGCGCAATCCTTTCATTAATACGCATCACCTCTTTGGAATCTTCGGTACGAATTCTACCATGATACAAGCGAGTTTGAATATAATTTTCTCGTTCTTTGGTCAAGGTTTCAATTTTAGTATCGTAGGTTGCCTTGACTGCTTCTGCTTCTTTTTCTTCAGGGAGCAGCTCCATGGCATCAGCAATAAAAAGACTGGGTAAGATCTTAGCACCTTCAATGGAAATGTAAATGCTGGTGCCCACCATCAACAAGGCTAAAAAGGTAGGGAATTTTTCAACCTCTTTGTATTGGTTTAAACTCTTCATTACATCGTTGGTAGCTTCTCGTTTAACCACTTCAATCATGCTAACCAAGGCAGCGGAAAAGATTACCCGAATTAGCATTGGCGAGCTTTCAAATAAGTAGGAGAGCATCACAAAAGCGGTTCCCATACTTGCAAGCTGAGCAATGCCGCTCATGCCGATAAAGGCGGTATTTGCCAAGGCAAACCGCTCAGAAAAACGCTTGTGTTTAAATTTTCCGTCTAAGGTTTTGTCTAGTCTATCCCGAAATACAATGCGGTTGATCTTTTTTCGCATTTCTGCATAGGGATTTTTTGTGAAAGTTGTCATATCTTTGTCTTTTAATTCTTTTGAATAGGAGCGGCTTATTATCCCTAAGCAGCTCCTTTTTTTAATTGGTAAATGCGCTTCTAATCTTGTTTAATTTTTGGATAAAGCGTTTGATTCGAATGGCTTCCTTTAAACAAAATAGGTTCAGCAGAATGGATTTACATCGAGGATCGTTTAATAGCTTAATTCGGTTTAAACCAACTGGCCAAACTACCCAGCCAATTTTCCTTCTGATCCTTTTAGCTAATAAACCATCGTACATCCTTTTTTTTCTTAGCAATTGTCGAATAGACATTTTTAAAAAGAGTGCGAGTTGTTCTGCTTCTTTTAAGGTGTTAATTTGTTTTTTGTAGTACATTTTAATCGTGTTTGGAGTCAGATTCTTTATTGTCAAGTAGTAAATAAATGTCTAAGGGCGTTGATTCTACCCAGTTTTTAAAATGTAGGAAATTGATAAAATAAGTCACTGTTACAAAGGAATAGAGCAGCCCCCAAAGGCAGCAAAAAAGCAGCCCTAAGCAAAAAATTACAATTATTCCATACTGGTAAATTAAATAGATGCCTAAGAGCGTTATGATCCAGATGAGGAACGCAGAATGGCCCATCTTTATAAATTGTTTGTTGGTCATTTTCTAAGGGGTTATATTTTTTTCAAATTTTAACATCATGTCCAAATCATCTTTGAGGTCTGGACGATCTTTAAATACACAGAGGACAAGTGCCATAAAATCGGTTTCACTATCGGTATGCACGTGAACAAAGCCGTTTTTGTCCGTTCTTAATAAAGCCCAAAGCTCCGCTCCATTTAATAAATGGTGAATGTCTTTGGCTACATTGGCTTTGTTGATATTTTGTGTTTCTACTGCCATTATTTTTATCTTTTAAATGCGGTTATAATAAGCTCAATCCTTGATTGGGTTGATTGATGTCGTGTTGGTGAAATTGGTCTAAAATGGGTTGTAAATAGGCTAAATAAAAGGGTTCAAAATCCTTGTATACTTCTTCAGCTACCGCTTGGATGCTGTGCTCTAAACCGTATTTTTCAGAGGGGCTAAGTTGTAAGCTTATTTTGCTTTTCATCGGTTTGCCACTTCGTTCTAGGCGTTGAATCAGCTTTGAAATTTTGATGAACGCTTGTAAGAGCGTAGCTTGTATTAATTTATCAAGAGTACTTTGCGCTTTGGTTTCAATTAGATATTGACCTAACCAGTAATAGAATTTATGCCAATGGGAGCGCTGTAATTGTAAGGGGATCTTATCTTGAATTAGGATGGAATGTTGTCGATAATAATCCATTACATCAAAAATCTTCCTTGGTAGCGGTTAATCAATTTTTTCTCCTGGTAAATATCAATTCTCAGCACGTCCTTATTCCAGTATTTTGTCACCTCATTAAGATCATAAACCCGTTTACTGATGCCCTTTTGGCTGCCATGGCGGTTTTTGTATTGTTGGGTAGGAATGATGTACAAGGAGTAGGAAGTAAGCTGTTTTTTGTAGTCCTTTAGATCCAATCGCTGTAGTCCTGTTTTGGGGTGGTAATAATGATAAATATTCCCTGTTTTAACTTGCTTAAGTACCGCCCAAGACCATTTTCCTTCTACGCTTGCCAAATACCGTTCAATCTTCGTTAAATCTTTGCCAAAGTTGCTTATTTTAAAACCATTGGGCTTGCTGTTGTTTTTAAATTTTATCTGCAAATAAGCAACCGAGGGCGCTTTGTATTTTCTCTTTTTAGTGCTTGCCATTTCTTTGGCGTTGGAGGTGTTCATCGTTGAGCAGTGGTTTAAATTTTTGTATGAATAAATCGCCTAAGGCTTTCATTTTATCTTCGTTCAAATAAGGATTATCTTTCAAGCTTTGATACCAGTGGTTGTAATGCTGAGCAATGTCTTTATAGACCACCTTTGCGCCTTCCTGCTCCATTTGCTCAATGGCATTGCTGTAGCGCTTGTTGATCCATTGCACTTGCTGGAAATAGGCTTTAGCCGTTTTGTTTTTATCAAAATAATTGGCTTGTATTCGATCCCAATCGTCCATGGAATAATTCAGAGCCTTGACCGCAGCCGTTGAACTGAGATAATCGACTGGATAATACAGTGGATAGCCGTATTTGTCGGCGTGTTTTTGTTGTTTGATGATGGCATGAGAAACGATCTCAATGGCAGAGCGCTCCTCGTGGGGGAGTCCTGCTGCAAAGTTCTTAAGCAACTTAGTTTGTTGCCTGCTGGCCAAATAAGCAGGATTTTCACGGAACGACTGGATCTTAGCTTGTCGATAAGCCGTTACATGCTCCGCTGCTAGATCCAACAGTTCGCCAAGCATCAATTTGCAATCCGTGTTGGTTTGCTCGTTGTACACTTGGTTTTGATAGAGGTTGTAGCGCATCAAATCCCATAATTTTGCACAAACATGCTCCTTTTTAGATGCTTTTCGGGGCGTAATCTTTGGAGAATCGGAGGAAATAGACTTGCTTCCTTGTCCTTCACCCGATTTCTGAGCATTAAGCGCCGCAATCTTTGGAGAATCAACTGGCATTAACTTGCTTCCTTGTCCTCCATCTTGAATATTGGATGGTTTAAGCTTGGCGACAGCCAAAGCCGCTTTATCCACAACCAAAGGACTATTAATGATTGATTCTAGTTCTTTATTTTTATATAGTAAAGAACTTTGTTCGTACTGCGGTAAAGTTTCCCCTTTAACGTCAAAAAAAGAGGGGGTATCAGAGGCTCCAGAACCCTCATAGCAAGGCTTTATACACAAGACCTGAGGGCTTATCCACAATTGGATTTTTCCTCGTCCCTTGGGGCTTTGTTCGTCTGGATAAGGATTTCTTAAACCAGTATGTACATGGTTGATCTTTTCGGTAATGATACCAATGTCCATGAGCTTCTTAATTTGGTTGTATACGGTCTTTTTATTGGGCGATAGTACTCGATGCTTCGCCGTGTCGTTTAAGAGCGTTATAAGGCTAGGAATGGTCGTAAAACAGCAATACTCTCCATGCATGCGACATTCCTCATACAAACCATCTTGATGCTTCTTTAAATTCTCCATAGTAGGGGCAACGCTGCGAATGATCGCATGAAACAGATCAAAGGTATACGGCGTTACACCGCCCCGTTTTCCTGCCTTTTTGAGCTTGGCTTGATAAGCCGCCATCATATCTTTTCCTGCCTTCTGAGTCGCCTTTTTATCAATCATTTCATAAAAGCTAGGACTCAGGGAACTATTTTTAACCTCAGGGTGTATGTTAGTTTGAGTTTGCATTTTATTGTAAACCTTGTGTGTTTTTATAGATTAGATAGTATGTTAAAGAGGGGGGGGCTCCCAAACCCCTCTTTTTTAAATCGGCATATAGTCGCCGTAACTTGCAAACAACTGTTTGCTTCCTCGCAACTGAGCAGAGAATCGAACCCTACTGAATACCGTTTGCGGTTTGTTTATCCCAATATCCTTATCCTTTTCAGTTTACTTTTTTACGCATTAGTGCTGTTTTTCTATTAGATGACGAGAGCAGTTAGTAACCTAAAAAAGAGCTTATCTGTTTTTTAGGTAACCAACAAACTTACTTATAAGGATACCTTCCTTGCTTCCTAAATCAGGGTAAGAATCAACACTAGTCAAGGTAGAGCCTCGCCCAGATGGTTGGGAGCGTAGTGTGCCTTGATACATCGTTCCATTTTCTTGAGCTTTAAATTCGTGTAAGCCATCCTTTATTTTTCTAAATGTTGCAATCATCTTATTTTAATATTTTATTTAAAATTTGTTTCTATAAATCCAGTTCGTTTTAAAATGGAGCTGCATTCTGCCAACGCAAAACACAGCTCTTCACAATTATAAACCCCTAATCTTTATTTTCTTTCAGATAATGGTAAGCCAACTTAACCCGAACATGGCGCTCAATATCTATGTTCATTCCTGCCGCTAAATCTAAGAGCCGAATAATGGCACCAGCAATTTTATCCTCGAACGTATGCTCAATGTAGTGTTCAAAAGCTTCTTTGGGGCTATAAATACCTGCATCGTACAAATCCCAATTGGCAGGCGTACTTTCTTGGTAAGCCTCCATCGCTCCGCTCAGCTCTGCGGTAACCCCCATTAACAGTTCCCCTACAGAACGGTGTTTGTCCCAAAATCCCTTGGCTTGATTTAGGGCATGAATTTTTTGTGCTAAAACGCTTAGATTCCTAGAGGGAGCAGGAGAGGGGCTTGGCTTTTTTGCCTTGCTTTCTTCCTTCATGGTCAACAATAAATTCAACCCCATCTTTAACACCTCCATCCATTCTGCAAAGCGTGGCTTTTGGGGGGTGGCTTCTTTAGGCTCTTTTACTTTTCTCTTTTTTAGGAAGCCTTTTTTGTACTTCAAGCCCAATTCCTTGCGGTTTTCCTTGTTGTTGAGCACAATCTTTCTGCCTCCTTCCACACCAATCGCTAAAGCGTCTACTGCTGATTTTTTAAGGTAGATTAGCTCTTTGTCGTTGTCGTAATAATCCTTGGTGACATAAGCTTTGTTTAGATCCGTATCCGCAGGCAATACCCCATTAATTTCGGCTTCTGTTGCAAAACACAAAGCATTTGTTTCTTTGGGCGTATTGATGACCACAAGGATATAAAATTCGTATTGTTCCATTTTTGTTTTATGATTGTTTTAAAAGGTGATTTAAATATTTAGTTTTAGCACCTTGTCGGCTATGATTCGGCGGTTTCGCTTAACCTCTTTTTGGAGCTGAAAGATTTCTTCATTAAGTATTTCATTCTCTTCTTTTAGATCCTTAATCTCTTCCTTTGTCTTGTTTTGTTGAATGATGATGGTTGCAATATCATAGGCATTCCAGATAAGCAGAAAGGTAAAAGCAGTAAAGAACCAATAGAATGGGGTCAGCTTTTTTTTCGATTTAATGCTGTTTGAATTCATTGTTTGTTGTTTATAGCGGTGTACGCTGGGCAATTAAAACGGTGATTATTGAGGTGGAAAACGCTGCGCTATACGATTTGAAATTCTGCGGTTAAATATTCTCTGGTCAATCGCTTTGAGTTCTGCTTTGATGGCTTTGTTTTGAGCCTTGACCGCTTGAATTTCTACCCTGACTGCTCGCACTTCTTCCTTGATGCTATTGGTAAACGAAGCGCTCACTTTATAGCTCAGTATAAAAGTGACGATTAGTAAGAGCGTTCCTCCAAAGAGAAGCCATTTTGTTATTCTGTTCATAATATTGGTTGATTATTGTTATTCAAAAGAGGCCCAATGCTTGAAGTTCTCCTTTCTGTATTGCATAACTTCTTTTAGAGGAAAAATAAGCCTGCTTTCCTTCTTGCGTTTTCTGCCTGTGATTTTACCTTCGTAGTTGTATTTCCTTATAGTTCTAGGTGTGACACATAAGAGGATCGCTGCTTCCTCCGTATTGATATAATTGTTGTCAAACACTTTTCCCTTTTCGATTTGTTCTTTTAATAGCTCAATTGTTGCGCTCTGCTGAGCTATTATCGCCTTACATTGCTCTAATTCGGTTAACGTTGGTTTTTGTGCTCCATCCATTTCCCTTTATTTAGTTTACTTGTTTAGATTCGTTTAATTGTGTTAATTCTCGGTATTTTCTAGCGGTAAAAACATCGTATCCGATTTCAAAGCGATCAATCACTTTTCTCAAATCCTCGTTCAAAATCTTGCTCAACTGTTCCATGAGCGCCAAATCTATTTTGCAAGGATTATAGAGTAGGGAAGTTGTTTTTCGCTTGGTAAAGCCCAATCGTTGGTATAAAGTGTTAAAGTCAGTAAATGACATCCGCTCTCCAACATATTGGTAAAATGTTTGTTTGTCCGTGTCTGTGTTTATTTGCATTTGGTTTTGTTTGGGCAAAGCTTCGCCATACCAAGGCTATGCGATTATATTTTTAATACGCCCCTTAGTGCAGTTTAACTCTACTGATTTGGTAAAAAATTGGCTCTAGTAAAGGGAGTCGAACCCTTTGGCTTCAACTTATGAAACCGCCTTCCATTTAAGACACTAGAAAACTAGAAACACTCAACTTGACCTATAAAGCACACCCTTTTGGTATGCATACTTAGCAGTTGGACGCTAGAAGCTGCCTTCTAGTTATTATCCCTATCCCCACAGGGACAACAATACCTCTTTGGTACGTCCAAAACCGTTCACCCCATTATGAATTTTTGTTTATTTAATTTTGCGTTTTCTTAACATTTTGGCTAAATTCGTCTACATTGGTCTACATACGTCTACATGGCTTAGTATAATAGTTTCAATTTTGAAATTATTGTTTAGTTGTAAGTGTCGTAGCATACCCTTAGCCTTTTAACCTTATTCATTTAACAAATTGAGCCTTATTTTGACAGTTTGCCTCCCTTTGTTAAAACAAAATTAAATTAAAATTTTTACAAAAACAAAATTACTAATTGAATTTTGTAAACTTTTAATTTAATTTTAGTAAATATTTATTTTAAATGTCTGAAATAGAACGAGTTGAAGAAATAAGGAAGTTTTTTAATTTTAATAAAAAAACTTTTACTAAAATTTTAGGTAATTCAACACCTCAGAGTTATACTAATTTCCTTAATGGAACTAGTGGTCTATCTATGAAGATGATAAAGGCTTTGAAAGACCATGATTCTAGGGTTAATATAGATTGGATTTTGACAGGTCAGGGGACAATGTTTATAGGAGGCAATGAGAATACACAAACTATTAGTAATAAAGATGGCAAGATTAGCCATATAGCAAATAACAGCCACAATACAACGGCTGAGAGTAGCAAAGAGGTAGAATACCTAAAGAGAGAGAATGAGCATTTGAAAAAAGCTCTAGAAGATAAAGACGAAATTATTCGATTATTAAAAAATCAAAAATAAGGGAAAAGGAGTCATCCTTTTTTTGCCCTAGTGTATATTTTTTTTGAGTATAAAACCTATTATTCTATGCAAACTTAACCTATTATAATTTATTTTGTCTAAGGCCCTCTTATCTAAATTATTTAAATTAGGCAGATGAGCCCTCTTTAGTCTGACTAATAAAACATAAAGACAAGGTTTTAAATTGGCAGAACCCATTATAATTAAGTCGATCCAAGAAGCTTCGAGACAAAACCCAGAATCTTCAACAACATTAGAAGGGAATTTTAATATTAATATTAGCTGGCTCTCGCTGGAGTCGGGAAGCTTTGTAGCTAAAAATTCCAATTTACAAAACATCATAAATAAGAATGGGATTGTTACTCATGTCAATAACAATAGTAACAATACGACTAGTAGTACAGAAGAGGTGAAATTCTTAAGAAAAGAAGTGAAGTACCTAAAGCAAGCAGTAAAAGATAAAGATGAGATTATTGCTTTGCTAAAAAAGAATTAAAAATAAAGAAGCGTTTTCGGGCGCTTTTTTATGGCCCTTATGTATTTGAAAAATAAGGATAAATTTATAAACAGTATAAAGATGCTTAATGTTAGTTTTTTTATAAAACAAATAAAATACTTACTAATCTATGCTTAAGAAGAATTTAAAATAAGAAAGCGTTTTTACGCTTTTTTTGCTTTTTTATATTTAATAAATAAGGATAATAATATAAAATCTATAAAAAAAGACAGAGGCTTTTTTTACTAAAAACTAAATACATACTATGGATATTCCTGTTGAGGTGGATAATTTTTATCGTTTTTTTTGGGAAACACCCATTTGCCAAAATATTTTCCTCTTGCACAAAGAGCTTCTCTTAGAAAAGAATTCTCTAGATTTATCAGTAGCAGACTATTATTTACAAAGAATTGTTCTTTCTAATACTGTTACGTCAAAAGAAAAAACGGAAGAACAATTAATTTTTAGACAAGAAAATAAGTACGCAAAACTCGTAGAAAAGCTTACAAAGTCAAAGGATAAATACTTTGATGAGAAAAAATGTGAGACATACCTCAAAGGTAGATTTGGTCAAGCATTTAGTCTGATTTCGAAAGATTTTGAGGAGAAGGGGATCAGCTTAATTTTTACTAAAATTATGCCTCTTTTTAATGAAGGAATAGAGGGGCTAATAGAGCTGTTTAAAGAATATAGAGTTATTCCTGATTCTGTGGATAATACAGAAGGCGCTTTGATGTGGTATCTTGAAACAGAATTCATAAAGGAATCAGGTAATTTTTTAAGGCGGCAAGATATATCGGATATATTTTTATCTGTAGATAATATTAGCCACATCTATAACTCTGTTATAAAAGATACATTGATTAATGGTTATAAGCAAAATGTATCTATATTGATAGATAAGGATAATTTTAAAAGCAGGTTGGATGTATTCGATAGGTTGTATGAAATTAATATTTTGATTGGAGGTAAGTTCAAATCTTATATAGAATGTATTAAATGTCCTCCAGATACTTTTAATGGTTATATTACTTTTAATGTAAAGCCTAGTCAATTAAAGGTTAAATGCCCTCAATGTGGAAAAAAAGCAAATTACCTAGCACCTTATTACATCCATGATGTAGTATATAGCCATATCACTGATACAGATGGTTTGCTGTCGTTTGCAATGGAATATATTTTTTACAAGAAAAATATTAGTTATACTAAAAGTAAAAATTTAGAAAATGCTAATGAAATTGATTTTGTTCTAGGTTCCACAAATAATGTAAAAGCATTAATTGAGGTAAAAATGTTTCGAAATGATAAAGATGATAGTGTGAAGTTATCTAATATAAAAAAGACTATTTTTCAAATTAAGAAAACAAGGCAAAAACTATCTGATATAGATGAAAAGTATATTAATGTACCTCATTTTTTAGTCACTAATGTAATTGAAGAAAATCTTATAAAAGAGGCAAAAGTAAAATTAAAGCAAGATCTGAAAATGCATAAGATTAGTATATTTACCCCAATGGAATTTTATAATTATTTTCATGAGGAATGGTAATTTTATATTTAAAAAAATAGATTATGAAGAAGTTTAATAGGGAGGAAATAAATTATTATGAATTGTCAGAGGAAAGAGAATCTAAGTTATGGGAGGAAGCGGATTTTATTTTTGATACTTCTTCATTATTGGATTTTTATGCTATTCCTGAACAGACAAGAGAAAAAATATATTCTAGAATTTTCCAAAAATTATTAGATCGTCTTTGGCTGCCATTCCATGTACAATATGAATTTTTAAAAAATAAAAAATCAGTTATAAATCGTGTTGCTAAATCAAAATATAAAGCTGTAGGTGATACTGTATCTGCTTTAACAAAATCTGCGGAAGGAATATTAAACAAAGTTCAGGATATATCTAATAAGACAAAAGATGAAAGCAATCATCCATATATTGAACAATCAACTCTTCATTTATTAAAAGAAGTTACGGAGAAATATATAGAACAAGTCAAGAAACATGAAAATAGTATTCAGTCGCAAATAAATAATGCAAAAGATAAGATATTAAATAAAGAGCCTGATGATGTTCTTCTTATGTTGGAACAAAATTTTCAAGTTGGGCGAGAATTTTCTTTTCAAGAAATTCTTAATATTACACGTGAGGGCAAACATCGTTTTGAGTTTGAAATACCTCCAGGGTATGGTGATCTTAAGGCAAAAAAAGGAACACAAGTTTTTGGTGATTTAATTATATGGAAGCAAATATTAGAACTTTCAAAAAATAGAAATAAGCCAGTTATTTTTATAATTAATGATATTACAAAAGGAAATGATTGGTGCTATCAAAAAGAAAAAAATGATATATTAAAACCTAGAGAAGAACTTATAAAAGAGATTAGGGATCACTCTGGCTCAGATTTTTGGATGTATAGTTTGAGCCAATTCTTGAAAATAGCGAATAATCGATTAAAATCTTCTATTCATGAAGAAGAATTAAATGTGGTTTCTTTAGAAAATACTATTCCTATTGTATTGGGAGAGAATATAATTAATACTTATACTTATACTTATGAAGAGGTAGACTCAGTTGTTTTTCAATGGATTATTGCCTCCTTTGATTATAAAACTATAGTTTACCATGATATAAAAAAATTCCCTGAAATAATGATGAAATTACCAACGCATTTAAGAGGGGTTGAAATAAAGCTGATTAATAATATGAGAGATTTGTCAATTATGATTGACGAATTGTACGATAAGGTTATGGAGCTTTTGGGAGAAAGGTTATTTGATGAAATTATGGTTATATTAGTTGGAAATTGTTTAAAAAGTACATATTTAATTTATGAAAAAGTTAGTAAATTTAAATCATCTAACCCTAATGAATTTATCAATTTTTATGTAGGTTTTATAAATGAAAATATGGAATTTGACATAGTAGGACATAAGTAAGGATAGAAACTTTATTTGCGTGTCTTTTTGTGATAAAAAAGCTTTAAATATGAGTAATAATCCCTTTGGTCATTATTGAAAGAATATACAATAGTTATTTAAGTATAAGCAAAAAAATAGAGAAAAGAAGGCGAGACTTATAAAAGTTAAAGATATTATCAAAGGTGTTCATGTTAATCATAATGTCCAAAAAGACATAAATAATTTCAGGGGATGCCCAAAATCTATTTATAAAAGGGTAAAGGAGTCAATTTTTTTGTTACCTAAAACAAAGTATATCCAAATGATTACAGAACAAATTCTTCAATTTGCAAAAGATCAATTAGAAAAAGGAACTACTCCCCAAGATTGTATTATTAAACTCAAAGAGGAAGGAGCCTCCCAAAGAGATACTGTAGCTGCTCTAACGAAGGTTTATAAAATGTCGCTTGGAGAAGCTGATCAGCTTGTTCTTTTTTCTGAATGTTGGAAGGAAAATTTAGAAAATACGATAGCGGTTCGAAATGTTTTTTGGGATGTTGTTGAAAACTATTCTGAAGAAGATGAAATCTAGCGGACTAATAGTATTGGAGTATTTTGAAAGAATAGAATCTAGCTTTTCAAAACATTAATTAATGTTGGTTGTAAATAAAAAATCCGTGAAGTATAAAACTTCACGGAATTCAATCATCCTACCAATCCACCCCATCCAGCGCATCATTGACCAACTTATTAGAAAGATGCAAATACACCATAGTCGTTTCAATTTTAGAATGCTGCAAGATTGCCTTTAAAATATGAATGGGCACCTTAGAAGCAAGATGAGTAGCAAAGGTATGGCGAGCAACATGGCTAGTGATTGGTTTATCAATACCAGCCTTTAGCGCAATTTTTTTAAGCTCCCGATTAAAGTACTGGTTACTGTAAGTGTGAAAGACTAAGCCACGATGATGCATAATTTCACGTTGATATTTTTGGATGATGGCCTCAGGTTTTCGCTCGTGCAATTTATACAAAGGCAAAATCAACTGTTTGTTGGTCTTTTGTGCGACAATATTTAAAACCAAGCCCTGCTCTGATTGGTCGATATTCTCATACTTTAAATTACAGGTATCGGCAAAGCGCAAGCCCGTGTAGCAAGAAAATAAAAACATATCCAAAATCAACTCCCAATATACTTCCTCTTTAGAAAAGGTCAAGGCTTCCAGTTTTTTGACCTCCTCAACCGATAAAATCAGCCGCTCTGTTGGAGCCGTTTTAGGAATGAATTTTCGATAAGGATTCTTATTGCTATCAAACAAATCATTTTTAATGGCCAAATTGATGTACTTCTTAATTTGCTTGTGATGGGTATAAACCGTATTGATGTGGAGTTGATGCCCATATAAGAAAGTATCAAAATCATGAATCAGCCGATAAGACAATTCAGAAAACTTTACGTCCTTTTGAAACTTGATCCAGTAATTTAAGGCCGTTTGGTGCTTCTTTTTGGTTTCCTTCTGCAATTTTGTGTCGTTCTTTAACTCATACTTCCAGAATTCGGTAAAGGAGCCAGAATCGCCATATTTAAAGTACCCTTCTAACTGCTCCAATGTAATAGAATGATGCTTGCGCACCCAATCAAAGACATAGTTCTCCAGATCGTTTAATTGCCGACTGATTTCAGCATTGTACTGGTTGGCGTTGGGGTGGTCAATGACTTTTGATAGTCGTTTGCTCCATTGAGCAGGCGTGACATAAACTCCAGTAGAAAAATATTTTCTTTTCCTTTTATAGTAAGCTCTAATTTGAACTAAAGCAGTACCGTCTTTGCGGAGTTTCTTCTTGAAATTAAAAATGATGGTAAATTGTATCATGTGGATCTCTTTTTTAGATAAGCTTAGCAAAAAGCATTCTAAAAAAGGGTAACAAACGGGTAACACAAAAAGATGTCAACCTATGTAGAGAGCGTTTAAAGGCGGTTGGGTAACAAACGGGTAACAAAAAGAAAAGAGATAACAAAATAGCTAAAACAGCGATGAATGCTAGGTTTGTTATCTCTTTATGTCAACCTATGTAGGTGTAAATAGTGCCCAGGACAAGATTCGAACTTGCACACCCTATACGAGCACCAGCCCCTCAAGCTGGCGTGTCTACCAATTCCACCACCTGGGCAATGGTAAAACAAAAAGATTGTTTTGTTAGATGGTCTGCAAAGATACTGAGTTTTTGCATTTTTGCAAATTTCCATTGTTTTTATTTTTGAACATTAAAATTAATAGAATTGTTATTATCATTGCAAGAAAACAAAAGAACAAGCATGATAGAGCAATTTATATTGAGAATCAAGGAGTATATTAGTGTGCAAGAAGAAGAGGTTGCGTATTTGAGAAATCGGTTGGTTATAAAACGATATAAAAAAGATGAAATTATTTTCTCGGAAGGGGAGGTAGCACGAACGATTTACTTTGTGTTGGATGGTTGTGTACGCTTGTTTTATAATGTGAAAGGCAATTATAAAACTGCTTTTTTTTATACGGAGGGGAAATTTATTTGCGCTGGCGAAAGCTATAATTTAGGAACCCCTGCTAGGGAGAATTATCAAGCAATAGAAGATACGGTTTTGGTTCATTTTGACAAGAAGATGAATGAAGAATTGGTGCATCAATTTCCTGTCTTTGGTGATCTTGCTTTGATTGTAACAGAGCAGGAGCTAATAGCCTACCAGAAGATATTGGCTTCTTTTATTACCAAATCTCCTGAGGAAAGATATCTAGAGTTATTGGCAGAGAATGGAGCTTTATTTCTACGAGTACAGCAGCAATATATAGCTTCCTATTTAGGAGTGACTCCAGAGACGTTGAGTCGAATAAAAAAAAGAATTGCCCAAAAATGAATACTTGACGATGATCAAGTGAAGTAAAGAAGGAATCCTATAGGTTTGTGATTATTAAATAACACGAATAAGCAAATAGGATTTTTATGAAAACAGAGCGAGTTTTATTGGCGGGAGCAACAGGGTATTTAGGGCGTTATATAGCAGCGGAATTAGTAGCGCAAAAATATACCACTAAATTAATTGTTCGGAATCAACGTCAGGCGAAATTTGATGCATCCATTGTTGAGATACAAGAAGCACAGGTTACCCAAAAGAATACCTTGAAAGGTATTTGTAAAAATATAGATGTCGTGATTAGCACGGTAGGGATTACTCGGCAAAAAGATGGGCTTACTTATATGGATGTCGATTACCAAGCTAATATGAATTTATTGGAGGAAGCAATAAAAGAAGGCGTACAGAAATTTATTTACATCTCTGCGATTAATGGAGATCAATATCGTCACTTGAAAATTTTTGAAGCCAAAGAGCGCTTTGTTGATGCCTTAAAAGAATCGGGATTGGAATATGTGATTGTTCGACCCAATGGCTTTTTTTCGGACATGAAAGATTTTTTGAAAATGGCAGAAAGAGGGACGGTTTATTTATTTGGTGATGGGAACTACCAATTAAATCCTATCCATGGGGCTGATTTGGCAGAGGCTTGTGTACAAGCAATTGGACAAAAGAAGCAAGAACTAATCATTGGAGGGCCTGATGTAATGACACAAAATGAATTGGCTGAATTGGCTTTGAAGGCCTGGTCAAGTAAATCTAAAATTGTACATTTGCCAGATTGGATTCGAAAAGCAATTATTGTAGGAATGAGATGGTTCACGTCTTCTAAAACTTATGGACCAATTGAGTTCTTTTTAACGGCTATGGCAGCAGATAATGTTGCTCCAATTTATGGAACCCATCGATTAGTAGATTTTTTTAATGAAATGGTTCAAAAAAGTAAAATAAAAAATGACAATAGATAAACATCAAGCTTATCAACAAGCTGTTCGTGAAATCAATGCAATTTTGGAAGAGGAGACCAATATGATTTTAAAAATGGCGACCATAAACTGCGTCCTAAAGCAGTATTTACCCTATTATTATTGGGTAGGTTTTTATTGTGTTAATGAAGGACAGTTGATGGTAGGACCCTATCAGGGAACATTGGGCTGTCTGCATATTCCTTTTTCCAAGGGCATTTGTGGACGTGCTGCTCAAACGGAAAAAACTCAGGTGGTGGCTAATGTACATGACGACCCTGCGCACATTGCTTGTGATAGTCGAACAAATTCAGAAATTGTCTTGCCCGTTTGGGATAATGAAGGGCAATTAATTGCAGTTTTTGATATTGATAGTACAGAACTGGCTTCCTTTGATAAGGTCGATCAAACGTATTTAGAGGCGCTGTTGGAGCTGCACTTTCGTCAAAACAAATTGATTAAATCTTATCTCTAAATGACATTAGTTCGTTGGGGAATTATATTTGATTGATTATCAGTAATTTGTTTGTTATAGTTGCCAATTGGTTAACATGCTGATAGTCAGTTGGATATAGCTAATGGTTTTTGCATTTTTGACAAAAAATCAACAAACGATTAAAATGAGTGGCTGGTCTTTTATACACCTGTTTTAAAGTGCTTGTAAATGGGGTGAGTTGTGAAAATTTGAGGTCATGGTCTTGGCAAAAGAGAGATATGTGGGTAGATAAGTTAAGTTTTGATAGAATATTTATATTTTTAGCAGCCCTAATATCGACTAACAAACCTCTAATCATGCTATATCATGCAAAAGCTACAAAACTATATTAATGGTAAATTGATGCCTCCTTGTTCAGAGGAATATATTGATAATTTTGAACCTGCAACAGGGCAGGTGTATTCTTTGATTCCCAATTCGGGAGCAGAGGATGTTGCACTCGCTGTTCAAGCTGCTCAAGCGGCGTTCCCAGCTTGGTCTACGACTCCAATTGCCAAGCGTTCTAAAATTTTACTTCGCATTTCAACGCTAATCGAAGAAAACTTAGAACGCTTAGCCTTGGCTGAATCTATGGACAATGGAAAACCGCTTTGGTTGGCAAGGATGGTTGATATTCCACGGGCAGCAAGCAATTTTCATTTTTATGCTACGGCAATTCATCATTATGCTGCTGGAGCGCATGCCATGACCAATCAGGCCATTAATTATACCTTGCGAGATGCGATTGGTGTAGTGGGCTGTATTTCACCTTGGAATTTACCCTTGTATTTGTTTAGTTGGAAAATAGCTCCTGCTTTGGCGGCAGGGAATTGTGTGGTGGCTAAACCGTCAGAAGTTACTCCTATGACGGCTTATTTGTTGTCTGAACTTTGTATAGAAGCAGGTTTGCCAGCAGGTGTTCTGAATATTGTGCATGGTTTAGGGCATTCTGCGGGGAATGCGATTGTTGAGCACGACCATGTAAAAGCAATTTCATTTACTGGAGGAACTCAAACAGGGGCGCACATTGCAAAAATTGCAGCCCCTAAATTCAAAAAACTATCCTTGGAGTTGGGCGGGAAAAATCCTAATATCATTTTCGCAGATTGTGATTATGATAAGATGTTGGCAACTACCATGCGTTCTTCTTTTGCCAATCAAGGGCAAATTTGCCTTTGTGGTTCTCGTATTTTTGTAGAGCGTCCAATTTATGAACGATTCAAAAAAGATTTTGTCGCTAGAACTAAAAACCTTGTGGTGGGGGATCCTAATCAGGAGGATAGCAAAATGGGGGCGGTGGTTTCTAAAGCTCATCAAGAGAAAGTTTTGTCTTATATTAAGCTAGCAAAAGAAGAAGGTGGCTCTGTGCTGGCAGGGGGCAATGCTTTGCAATTGGAGGGGCGTTGTCAAGAGGGCTATTTTATAGCTCCAACCATTATTGAGGGCTTGGATTATAATTGTAGAACGAACCAAGAAGAAATTTTTGGACCTGTAGTGACGATTATGCCATTTGATACAGAAGAAGAAGTGTTGGGCTATGCTAATAGTGTCCAATATGGTTTGGCTGCTACGTTGTGGACTAGCAATGTTAGTCGAGCAACTAAAATGGCACAGCAAATACATGCTGGGATTGTTTGGGTGAATTGTTGGCTATTGCGTGACTTAAGAACGCCTTTTGGCGGAGTTAAAGCTTCTGGGGTTGGGCGTGAAGGAGGGTTCCATGCTTTGGACTTTTTTACTGAACCTAAGAATGTTTGTATCCAATACTAAAAAGGTTTGGATTGTTTTGTGGAAAAAATAACCTATATTTTTTCCTGTAAATTATTGTGAACAATTACTTAATTGTTCCTTGATAAGAGGATTGCTTATCATGGAATGTGCTTAATTACTAAACTATGATTCCAAAAGAAGAATTATTGTATTCTGATAGAGCGCCCAAGGCAGTTGGCGCTTACCCTCATGCTCGAAAGGTCGGAAACCTTTTGTTTTTGTCTGGTGTAGGACCAAGAAAACTAGGTTCTAAGGATATTCCTGGAGTGGAATTAGATGACCAAGGAAATATTGTTTCCTATGATATTGAAGTACAGTGTCGTGCTGTATTTGATAATATTCGTTATATTGTAGAGGATTGTGGTTCTAGTTGGGAAAATATCGTTGATGTGACGGTCTTTTTGACCAATATGAAAGATGACTTTAAAATCTACAACAAACTCTATGCAGAGTATTTTAAGGATAATCAACCTTGCAGAACGACTTGTGAAATCAACTGCCTACCTACACCTATTGGTATAGAACTAAAAGTTATTGCTACCATAGACTAGGTGTGAATTAAGTAGCTAGGGCTAATACTGGGTACTTAATGGTTTACTTAATTGATCAAAAACATTATGGTTCTTTGACAAATTGTGTGCTACTAATTGTGATATTATTCTATTTGGGGATATTACAGCTTAGACCACGTTGTTAGATCGCTTCGCTTTTAGACTATATAGCTGCAATTCATGCCTATATAGTCTAAAAGCGAAGCGATCTAATTTCTAAAATCTAATACCCAAACGGCATAATTAAGACCATTAATTAACATTTCCACGCAATTTGTCAAAGAACGAACATTATTAAAACTTCAAATCAAAATGAAAGCATTTAATGTAGTTAACCTAATGAATTGGGTAGAAGAAAACAAAGATAATTTAAAGCCTCCTGTTTGTAATAAAGAAGTATTTCCTGGTTCTGAGTATATTGTAATGGTCATTGGTGGGCCTAATTTGCGAAAAGATTATCATTATAATGAAACACCAGAATTTTTTATGCAATTGAAGGGCGATATGGTGCTTAAGATTATTGATAATGGAGAGCCAAAGGATATTCCCATCAAAGAAGGAGAAATTTTTGTATTGCCTGCAAAAGTACCCCATTCACCTCAGCGACCAGAAGGAACAATTGGGTTGGTTATTGAACATGTTCGTGATGTAGAGCAACATACAGATGGTTTTCAATGGTATTGCGAAAGTTGCAATCATCAACTACACGAAGATTATTTTAAATTAACTAATATTGAAAAGCAGTTGCCAGAAACATTTGCTAAGTTTAATGGCAATGAGGCTTTGCACAAATGCAGCAATTGTGGCGATGTGTTGCAAGTTGGCAAAAAGAAATAATAGCAATTGCAGGCTTGTGTTGTATTGATAATTGGAAGGAGGGATAAAGATTTCTACACCGTTTCAAATTATGAATACAACACATTTCTTAATTGGCAATCACAGAAAGCATCGTTGTAAAAATAAAATGAATTTTTTTTTGATTTTTTTTTGTTGTACTAAGTTGTTGATTCAGAAAAAAATAACGCCAATTGATGATAAAATCAAGAAAAAAAGTTTAAAAAAGCCAATTGTTTTTTTTGCATTTTTAAAAAACTGTTCTATCTTTGTACCCACAAGGAACAAGCATACAAGTTGTTTGTTAAATAAATAAGCGAAAATAGCTCAGCTGGTAGAGCACAACCTTGCCAAGGTTGGGGTCGCGAGTTCGAATCTCGTTTTTCGCTCTAAAGTCTTTCTGGATCTTTTCAGAAAGACTTTTTTTATTTTATAAATACTATAAAAAATAAATAGGTGTAGTATTTGTATTAAAAGGTACGAAGTATTACAATAGGTTTTTGTACCAACTACGCAGTAATCGCATAAGTAAACGGAGTTTAAGACCAATAGAAGAGAATTTTTACTTTTTTATTGTTGCGTATAGGTGTTTTAGGCAGCCAAATTTAAAACGAATCGATTATGGATAAACTGAAGGAACTAAATGATTGGGAATCTAATGATATAAGCAATAGACTAGAAACGGAGTTGGGTGGTTTTTTTTCAGATTTACCCATTCGAACTTACAGAGAAGAACTATTAAATACTTGGTCGCATGGTTTGTTTGCGATGGTTTCTGTGATAGGCTTTATTTATTTAATTTATCTTGGTACCAATAGCAACGAGGAATATGCACTAACCTCAGCTATTGTATATGGGCTTAGTTTGGTAATTTTATTTACTGCCTCAGCTTTATATCATGGCTCTTCAGCGCCATTGCTCAAAAAGAGATTAAGAATAATGGACCATTGTGCGATCTTTTTGTTTATTGCAGGAAATTATACGCCTTTATTGCTATTGACTGTTGGAGGAACGACAGGGTGGTCTTTGTTGCTTTTGCAATGGTCTGTTGCCATGGTAGGAGTCTTGCTAAAGATTAAATTTACAGGGCAATACGATTGGTTCTTTATTCTTTTATTTGTTGTAATGGCTTGGATTGGTGTAATTCAAGGAGATTATATTTATAATACATTGCCTGCAACAGGATTTAATTGGTTAATTGTTGGAGGCTTAGTATATATGTTTGGCATCTTTTTTTATAAATCAGAAGGGAGGGTTCCTTATGCTCATCTTATATGGCATTTGTTTGTAATGGGAGGTTGTTTTATACATTACCTTGTGATGATAAATTATGTATTTTAGTTCTGTAAGTATAGAGGTTTTTAGTTTATGATAAATTTTGTACATTAGGGCTTCTATCAATGTTTCTATCAATTTAAACACACCTTTTGGCATGGCTGGTATAAGTCTTATTTTATTTGATAACAATCGAGAACAATTAAAACCATTGACTTTCACTCGCCCTGTAGGGGAGCTTCGAGTAGGGATTCTCAAAATTCGAGAGAAGTGGGAAAATATGTTGGGGATGAAGGCCTCTTATTTTACCACTCGATACCTTTCTGCCAAGTACCCCGTAGAGTTTGAGGCGCTCAATATTCTTGTTAATGGAGCAATTTTACCAACTAAAGAACTCTGTGAGTATATCTTGCACGAATTGCCTGCCAATACCTTATTGACAAAAGATGGAAAGGCCATTGTTCTTAAAACAACTCAGGCTACTGCTAAAGATTTTTTGAGCGGAGAGCAAGAAATTCCTACCGTTATAGAAACCAACTTAGAACTTATTCACATTGATTATCCTTGGGATTTGTTCCAGCAGAATGCCGCCGCCTTGGAAGCAGATTTTTATGCCTTAACCAATGGGCGAATGTCTCAACCTCTAAGTGCAACCAATACCGTTATTGGTGATCCTGCTAAGGTTTTTTTGGAAGAAGGAGCATGGGTGGAATGTGCGATACTGAATGTAGAGAATGGACCGATTTATATTGGTAAAAATGCAACCGTTATGGAAGGGACTATTATACGTGGAGGTTTTGCTTTGTGTGAAGGGGCAACGACCAAAATGGCTGCTAAAATCTATGGAGCAACCACCATTGGACCTTATTCTAAAGTTGGCGGTGAGATCAATAATTCTATTCTTATCGGGTATTCCAATAAAGGACACGATGGTTTTTTGGGGAATTCTATAATCGGAGAGTGGTGTAATTTAGGAGCCGATACTAATAATTCTAATCTGAAAAACAACTATGGTGAAGTACGGGTTTGGGATTATCAATCTGCTTCGTTTTATCGAACAGGGTTGCAGTTTTGCGGTCTAATTATGGGCGATCATTCTAAGGCGGGTATCAATACGATGTTTAATACTGGAACAGTAGTCGGAGTTTCAAGCAATATCTTTGGTGGCGATTTTCCTCGAAAATTTATTCCTTCCTTTTCTTGGGGGAGTAGCAAAGGCTTTGTTACGTACAAAATGGACAAGGTGCTCGAAACGGCTAAACGGGTTATGGCTCGTAGAGGAAAAGTATTGGATGAAATAGAAGAAGATATATTAAAGCATATTTTTGCAGAAACGGATCATCATCGAACTTATTAATAAATATGGAGCCTTCTTTTTGGACTAAGTTGGGGAGTTATTGGTTTGATATTCAGTTGGAAGAGACGGATAGTGATTATAGTGGAAAGCTAGAAGTGATTTGCCGAAAAGGTAGATACGCCCTCTGTACTAAAAATGCTGTTTATTCTTATGACGACTTATATGTTAATTTTCGAAAAAGTTTTCAACAAGTTGATCTAGAACGATATAAAATAAACGATGTCTTGGTGCTAGGACTGGGCTTAGGGTCTATTCCTTTTTTACTAGAAAAAAAATTTAAAAAAAAATATAATTATACGTTAGTAGAAATTGATCAAAAAATTGTAAATTTAGCTAAGAAGTATACCTTAGAACGACTATCATCTTCCTACTCAGTTGTTTGTGAAGATGCCTTAAGTTATGTTAAATCATGTTCTAAAACATTTGATTTAGTAGCAATTGATATTTTTATCGACGACCAAATTCCCTCTGCTTTTGAGTCGATAGAATTTTTAGAAGATATCAAAGAAGTATTAAGACCCAATGCTTTGCTAATGTATAACCAGTTGACCTATAATGATCTATTAAAAGTTAAGACAGAACATTTTTTTGAAACGAGATTCAAACAAGTATTTAAAGGCGCAGTTGCTTTATCTTTGGATGGAAATATGATGCTGTTGAATCGAGAATGATAATAAATATAGGATAAGTTCGTATGTAAAATTGAGATATTTTTAGGATACATTTGTTTTTTTGCTATTTTTATGCTGACAATAACTTTTTATCTCTTTTTTGTAACAAAACTTAAAAAAATCGCATATAAAAGGTAGCTAAGGCCACTATAACCACATTTAAACTAGAATATAAACTTTACTAACGATGAGAATTTTGTTTTTTACAAATCATCTCCCCAAAATTACAATGTTCCTACTGTTGTTTTTGTTCAGTGGAATAGAAACAGTTAGTGCTATTAGTAGTTTTTTTGATTATCTCCCAAAGTACAGAAAGTTTAAATCCCATTATCAAATTGATAAAATAGAATATCAAGAAAAGAGAACGATTATTCATTTTCGTTATGTTGTTCAGGAATCTGGATCAGCTACTTTTTACAATGGAAATCATCCTAATTCTTGGTATTTGCGTACTCCTCCTCGTATGAGAGGACTGGAAATTCAGTTTAAGCAGCTAGAAGTTGCTAATATTGCCATCAATAATGAAGTAAAACGAAGCTCATTAACCAATGTGCCCGAAATCAGCTATGATCTAAAAAGAGGGGATGTTGTAACTTGTCAAGTTCATTTTGTTCGTATTCCTAGGTATATTCGTATGTTAGACCTAATAGAAGGAAAGGATGGGCATTTGGATCAAGACAAATTCAACTGTTTTGATATTATGATCAAAACCAAAGAAAACCCTCTATTAGGAAAGTCTGAAAATATGTTGGCTGTAGTAAATCGATTTGAAAAATCGTTTAATTACATCAAACCAAAGGTATCAGAGGAGGCTACCTTGGCAAGTACAAACTCATCAACACGACCGACAACATCGAGTGCTCCAACTAGTTCATCCATTAGACCGAGCACAACAGCATCTACAACACGACCTAGAACAACATCTACACGACCAAGTACTACTAGCACTCCAAGAGAGGTGGTTAATATCATACAAAATCCAGAACCAATTGACTATATGCCTGGAGCTTTGTCTGCGGTAGGGGACCTAGAATGTAATACCCGAGTATATTTGCCCAATGTAGTTTTTAAAGAGAACGAGACCAAATTCTCTGGGCGAGTAAAAGCAATTCAGAACATCAGATATGTAGTGGAGTATGTTAATACTTATGCCGAGGCTAGAATTAATTTGTATGGGCATACTGATATCCATGGTAACCCACGCAAAAATCTTGATTTGTCAAGAGAGAGAGCTTTAGCTGTAAAGCGAGAATTGGTAAATATGGGAGTCAATCCTAACAAAATATCGGTCTTCTTTTTTGGTGGCTCACAGCCGCTACCCAAGTACAGAAATGGGGGTGGTGCTAACCGAAGAGTAGAGGTAGAACCCATCTGTTCCAACAAAAATTAAACGAAGATTAGTTTAGTCTAAATACCTACATTAAATGAAAAAACTCTACAACTAGTTGTAGAGTTTTTTTTGTATAAATCGTCTTATCAATAAGTCTTTAAACAAAACTAATTCCACTATATTTGTCATACTAAAAAATCATCAATTATAAATAATATTAATGAATACAGGTACTTTTTCAGCTGCTGAACGTGCTAGCTGGTTGTCTAAATTAGAGACAGATACTTTTGACTTATTGATTATCGGAGGTGGAATTACAGGAGCAGGAATTGCTTTGGATGCCGCTACTAGAGGGCTCAAAGTAGCACTAGTAGAAAAAAAGGATTTTGCTTGGGGAACGAGTAGCCGATCTACCAAATTAATTCATGGTGGTTTGCGCTATTTAAAACAGCTAGAGTTTGCTTTGGTTCATGAAGTTGGGGTTGAACGAGCGATTGTTCATGCCAATGCTCCCCACATTGTGATTCCCGAAAAAATGCTTTTGCCAATTATAGAAGAAGGTTCTTTGGGTAAAACATTAAGCTCTATTGGTCTGTGGGTGTACGACCGCCTAGCAAGTGTAGAAAAGGATGAGCGTAGAAAAATGCTAGAAAAGGAAGTTGTGGCAGATTTAGAACCATTGTTGCGCCCTGATCTTTTGTTGGGGGGCGGTTTGTATTATGAATATAGAACGGATGATGCTCGATTGACCATTGAAAATATGAAAACGGCTGTGGCTAATGGGGCTGTTTGTTTGAATTATCTAGAGGCAACAGAATTTATTTATAAAGAAAATGGATACGTTGGGGGAGCAGTATTAAACGATCATTTGTCTAATCAAACGATAAAGGTAAAGGCTAGACGAGTCGTAAATGCTGCTGGCCCTTGGGTGGATACCGTACGAAAAAATGATAAAGAAGGAGTGGTTGGCAAGCGTCTTCATCTTACAAAGGGGGTGCATGTGGTGGTGCCCTACCAAAAATTGCCACTCCAACAATCGGTTTATTTTGATGTCAAAAAGGACAATCGAATGTGTTTTGCAATTCCAAGGGGAAATATTACTTATATAGGAACAACAGATACCTTTTATGATACTGATATTAACCAACCCAACACGACCAAAGAAGATGTAGAATATATCTTAGAGGCGACGAATTATATGTTTCCTACTGCTCAATTAGACCTTGCAGATGTAGAGTCTTCTTGGGCTGGCTTGCGCCCTTTGATTCATCAAGATGGAAAATCTCCTTCCGAATTATCTCGTAGAGATGAGATCTTTTATTCAGAAACGGGCTTAATTTCTATCGCAGGAGGAAAGTTGACAGGGTATCGCAAGATGGCTGAACGAGTGCTCAACTTTGTTGCCAAAACAATGCGAACAAAAAATCATTCAAAAACGCAGGATTTAACTTTGTCTGGAGGTGATTTTGACTCGTCTGAGGCAATTCAAGATTATATTTATAAAATAACAGGAGAAGCCAAGCAAATTGATTTAAAAACAGCCGATGTTCAGGCTTTGGTCTATAAGTATGGAACCAATACAGAACTTATTATCAATCGAGCTTATGAATTGTATAACTCAATTAGAGATCCCCATGATCGTTTAATGAGTGCCGAAGTGTGGTATGCAATTCATTATGAAATGACCAATAATTTGTGCGATTTCTTTATTCGTCGTACAGGAAGGCTTTATTTTGAACGACCAACCTTAAAACGTTGGTACCCATACGTGGCGAACGAAATGGCAAAGATATTAGCTTGGTCAGAAGAACGAAAATCCAAGGAAGTGGAAGATTTTGAAAAAGAATATCATGCTGTTCTAAGTTTTAGAAAATAACAGCAGAGTAGTTTATGCTTGGATGGTAGTCCTGCCCCATAAATTCTGGAATTGGTTTGATTCATGATCCAACTGTTTTGAGAATTTATGGGGTATGTTATGCCTAAGGAAGGCTTTTTTGATCAAAATATTAATGTTAGACGTTTGCTCTAATGTTTGTTATTAGATAATTTCAACGCAAAATAAACTTGATTCTGCTTTGCTATTTAGCATTAAACAATGCGCATAAGATGCCTGTGGCTACTCCTGCATTTAGAGATTCGGCTCCCCCTAACCGAGGAATTGTAATGCGATGACTTAGATGATTTTTGATCGGATCGCTTAAGCCCTTTCCTTCGTTGCCAATCAGTAAAAAGGCAGGTTGTTTTAGCGATTCTTCAAAGACATTATTTCCTCCCAATACGGCACCATAAACAGGCAATTGTGGATGCTTGTCCAATAAGGTCTCTAAATTGGTATAGTGAATTTGAACCCTCAAAAAACCGCCCATGCTAGCTTGTACAACCTTGGGATTGTAACAATCCACACAGCCTTTTGAGCAAAAA
The DNA here is from genome assembly GCF_026000115.1 of Aureispira anguillae. Taxonomy (GTDB): domain Bacteria; phylum Bacteroidota; class Bacteroidia; order Chitinophagales; family Saprospiraceae; genus Aureispira; species Aureispira anguillae. The sequence goes on along the minus strand of NZ_AP026867.1, from coordinate 3,588,987 downwards.
ATATGAGGAATGCCAAACCAGTCGGCGATTCGTATGATGGTTCCCATATTGCCAGGGTCTTGAATATTTTCGAGAACTAGATTTAGGGATGTTTGTATTTTTTGAACTAAAGGCGTATAATTAGGAATTCTGACAACAGCAACTACCGAGTTGGGAGTTTTTAAGGCAGAGATTTTTTTGAGCTCGTGGGAGCTAACAACACTTAATATCGAATTATATTGGGATAAAAAGCTTTTATTTTTGTTAACCCAAGCTTCTGTAGCATAGATGGAATGAACATTGAATATGTCTTGCTTAAGTACTTCTGCTATAATTTTTTCGCCCTCTACCAAAAAAGCCTCTTCTTTGAGTCTATATTTTTTTTGATGAAGAGCTTGTAAATACTTAATCTTTGCTTTGGATAACATCTTGACCTAATTCTATTTTTTATCTATGAAATACAAATTTGAGCACTTCTATGGTATTGTTTTGTTTTTGTGCCTACTTATGAGTAGCTGTGGCAATCATAAATATTTAAAAAGCCATTCAAAATCAACAGAGAAACCTCGGAATAGAGTTTATGACGAGCACAGGGTTGTCAAAAACGAACTTAATTTTGTAAAGCAAAAGTACAAAATACAAGAAGACTATGAGAATTTGTGGTACGAAATATCTACAATAATAAAACAGGTTCCCGATCGTTCTGTCGTCAAAGGTTTTAGACAGTGGGTTTATCATCTTAACGATACCTTATCAACTTCTTACCGATTCAATAGAGATAGCAATGCTATTTTACCCAAAACTATCCGTCGAAAATCGAATGGTTTACAAAAGTGGTTACACAATAAAGTAGGAATAAAACCTGTTATTTTAGATACTGCACTGACTAGAAAAACAGCAGAGTCAATGCGTATTTTTCTGAATCAGAGGGCTTATTTTAATGCATCAGTAGATTATAGTATAAAATATAAGCGACATAAGGCAATTGTTAGTTATCATATCAAAACAGGAATGCCTTTATTGATTGATACCGTATCTGTATTTTCTAAAGATTCTGCCATACACAAAATTTTAGAAGAAATTAAGGTTTCGACAATTCTCAAAAAGGGAGTGCCTTTATCAGCCGATAATTTTGACCAAAACTTAGAGAAAGAAAAAAAGCGAATCACATTGGCCATTAGAGATAGAGGCTATTATGATTTTAATTGGAATTATATTGTTGTGGAGGCCGATACGATTAATGCCAGAAAGGTGAAGCCCAAAGGAGGTGGTTTGTTTGGTGGTCCGTTAGAACAAGGAGAGCCTAGAGCCAATGTTTATCTAGAAGTTTTACCCTACTCTGATACGTCAATTATGCATCCTCGTTATACGATTTCTAATGTTTATATTACCCCCAATGAGTATATTTTAAAGGCTCACCAAAGACGTACAATAAAAAAAGATTCTTTTTTTATTGTAGAACGAACGCTAAAAGAACGACAAAAGAAAATCTTGCTAAAGAGCAATGATATTATGTTGCCCAACGATTCCTTAATAAAAGAAAGCGTTCTGTTGAATGGCAAAAAAATAAGGCTCGTGCAACGTAGTGTCCCTCGATTCAAAAAAATGACCTTAAATTCTCGTGCAGATTTGTTAGCAGAGGACAAAATTATCCATATTATCCTGCGAAAAATTGTCAAAAACAAGGATGGAAAACCAGCAAGTGAACAGGAAAAACGACAAAAATACTTCATCCGAGATAAAATCATTTCAGATGCTGTTTTGGTTAAGGCGGGTGATTTGTACAATAATAAAACCTCGCAAGAATCTGAAAAACGCATTGATAAATTGGATGTTTTTCGATTTCCCCGCATCGAATATGTGCCTTCTGCCAATGGCAAAAAGAACCATCTAGATTGTTTGGTTAAGATGCAACCTGGTAAAAAGCAGGCAGTAGGAGCGGACTTTGAGGTTAATAACAATTACGCTACCGTGTCTAGTCTTGGAATTGCTACGTTTCTTTCTTATCAAAATAAAAATATATTTAAAGGAGCAGAAACCTTTGAAGTATCGGCTCTTGGTGGGATTGATTTTAAACTCAATGGACAGGATAGTTTTGACAATAACTTTTTTGAGCAGGCGGTCAACTTGTTAGACATTAACCTAGAAACAAGTTTGTATTTTCCTCGTTTCTTGGGGATAAAAGGGATTGAAAAGGCTTTTAAAATGGAAAGACCTAGCACCAAAGTAGCAATAGGGTATCGTTTTTTGCAACAGGCTGCAGATTTTCAGATTAGCTCTTTTTATACCAAAATGGGCTATGAATGGTCTAAGGGAACACAACATGCCTTTAGATGGAATCCTATATTGATTAATTTAACCTTAAAACCTGTCTTAGATGCTAACTTTGAGGCCTTGTTAAAAGAAAACAATCGTCCGTTGTATGAATCTTTGTCGGCGAGTTATTTAATTCCTAGCATGGATTTTAGTTATACTTTTAGCTCCTTGGATAACAAAACAAAAGGAGGAGGTTGGTATTTTAAGTCTTCTTTTGAGGTGGCAGGAAACCTTTTCTATTTGGCAGATAAAATCATTAAGCCCAAGGAAACCATGCAATTTTGGGGCATAGATTACTCGCAATATTTTCGAACAGATTTAGATATTCGTTACTCCTACAAATTAAGCAAGCGCCATTCTATTATCTCTAGGTTAATGGTGGGAATTATTATTCCTTATGGCAACTCCGAAGGTACAGAAGTTCCTTTTGTAAAGCGTTTTACTTTGGGGGGACCTAGTAGTATGAGGGCTTGGAATTTGAGATACTTGGGACCTGGATCACAACGCTCAATTAATGGAGCTGAGTTTCAAATGGGAGACTTTAGAGTAGAATTTAATAGCGAGTATCGATTTATGTTTAATTCTTGGATTGGGGCTGCCTTATTTGTTGATGTGGGCAATATATGGCTGTTAGAATCTACTTCTTCTAGTCGTGGAATTCCATACCCCAATGTAAAAACAGGCGTTTTTACTGAGCGCTTTTACGAACAGTTGGCAATTGGGGCAGGACTTGGGTTGCGATTTGATTTAAGTTTTTTTGTTTTTCGATTTGATTTTGCATTTCAAGTTCGAGAACCTCAAGGTTATGGTGAAAATGAAACAGATCCTAGACCTTACTGGAATGCCAAGCCATTCCATCCAGAGCGCCACAAGTTTATTATTGCGATAGGCTATCCATTTTGATGGGCTTCTTCAATACTCGTTTGTACCCAAATAATAATATCCAATAAGGCATTAATAAAAGTCTGAACCGTATAAATAGTAATTGGATAATTGTAATACTCACTAGATTCAGGAGCTTTGTGATTGATGGCAATGCTTTGTGTACTATAAATGACATAAGTCATAAAAGAAATGTGCAAAGGGGCTAATTTTTTGACTTTGATGTGGTCGATCAAATCCTTGCCTCTACCAGGGGTTTCTTTGCCTTGCCCAAAGAGCATAGGGTCCATTTTAAGGTATTCTTTGCAATAAACATTTAGGATCGACTCTTCTAAGCGGCGGATAAAACCTAAGCGGTTCATTAAGTCTTCTCGTTTAGAAGAAAGTTTGGGAGACAACAAACTAATTAAAAAGGTATTGTCTTCAGCATCTAGATATGTTTCTGCAAATTCAAAAACTTCAGGATGCTGTTGCTTAATTTTGGTGATTTCTAAGGTTCCTATTGCCTGATGAAGGTACTCAAACATCGCTTCCATCATATTATCATCAACAGCCGTCTTTTTCTTGTCAAAAATTTGAGCTCTATTGCGCAAACTAGGTTCTAGTTGCACATACCAAGCCGTATGCACACAAAAAGGGAGCGTTCGTTCATGAAGGATCTCCAATTCTCTCAGTTTTAAGATTGCTTCGTGTACAAAATTTTCGGCCTCTGTTCCTTTAGGCTGTTCTGCCGTCATAGGAGCCTTTCCATCCAAAATAACAGCTTGATATTTGGGGCTGTTTTCTAGCTCTTTGAACCCATCTCGAAAATTGGTAGTACTGGTTATAATTACATTATATCGGCGGGCTCTATTTTTAATTGATGCAGAAAGTCCTTCATCATCATCTATCATCAAAACATGGATGGGTCTTCTGCGTTTTTTATTTTTTGCCATTTTTGCTAGAAAATACTGGATTATGGAATCACTATCGTTACGAACTTCCAATAATACAAAAAATTGGAAGGTTTTGTTGTTTCCAACAAGAACTTCTTAAAAGTTTAACCCATTCAATCGTTTCTTTATAGCGTAGGATCAATTCATAGACCATTAATCAATCGAAAATTACCATTGATCGATCGAAACCCTCCAATCCTTTATTCGCTGTTTTATTTCTGTGTTTTATGAGGCATATTTGAATCTTAAAGATAAAGAATAGTTGCTAAAATCATTGTTAGTAAGTAAGTCTTTGAATGCCCTGCTTTTATTCCTCATAGACGTAAGTCTTCCCAAGATTACGATAACAAGAAAAGATGAAGAAATTTTTACTGCTTATTGGATACATTTTATCTCATTACTGTGTTGGTGCGCAAGAATTATGCAATAATAATATAGATGACGATGGAGATTCTTTAATTGATTGTTACGATCCCGATTGCCCTTGTTTTTGTACGGATAGTTCCAGTAACCATTGGTATTTTGGAAATAATGCGGGGATCAATTTCTCTACTGGAGGAATTGCAACAGGAACAACAAATGGGGCAATGAGTGCTAGTGAAGGGATTTCTACGATCTCCGATAAAAATGGAAATTTATTATTTTATACCAATGGGCTAACGGTTTGGAATGCCAATCACGCTGTCATGTCAAATGGAACGGGATTAAGAGGCTCCAATATTTCTGCACAATCTTCTATTATTGTACCTGCACCCAATAGCAATACTCTCTATTATATATTTACGGTTCCCAACTGGACGGATGCTACTGCTGCTAGAGTTTTGGCTTATTCTGTGGTTGATATGAGTTTGAATAGTGGGCTAGGCGCTGTGACAGCAACCAAGAATGTTGTAATTCATACTAATATCGTAGAACAAGTCTCAGCGGCTTATCATACAAATTGTCAGGATATTTGGATTGTGTCTCATGAACGAGATAATAGTAATTTTGTAGCTTTTCAAGTTAGCCCGACAGGTATTAACACTACCCCTAGAATTTCTAATATAGGGCCAGTTAATACAGGGAGTAACAGATATGGAGGGTTGAGATTTTCGCACGATGGCAAAAAACTTTGCTCTACCTTAGGAGGCAGCACGACATTAGCAACGGTGACCCTTTTTGATTTTGATGCAAGCACAGGTATTGTTTCTAATCCTTTAATTTTGGCAGATGCCAATGCTTACCCTCATGCTTATTCTTCTGAATTTTCGTCTGACAACCAAGTACTATATGTTTGCGAGTTTAATGATCGTTCTATATTTCAATACGACTTATCCTTACCTTCCTCATTGATAAGAGCCTCTGCTACCAATATAGCTCCCTGCTGTGCCCAAAAAAGTGCCTTGCAAATGGGACCAGATAAAAAAATATATGTTGCTTATTCAGGACGTGCATTTCTGGGGGTAATTAGCAATCCTAATGCTTTAGGGGCAGGATGTAATTATATAGATAATGCTGTGAATTTATTAGGGAGGCGAGGAAGGCTTGGGCTACCTAATTTTTTTCCTGCTAATTTGGAAGAAGAACTTTATATCAGTGGCCCAAAAACAGTTTGCCCTAGTAGTGCCCATAGTTATCATACGAATGTCAAAAGGTGCTTATCTTATGATAATACATGGTCTGTTTTAGGTAATGCAATAATTCACTCAACCCAAGATTCTGCGGTTACCCTATCTTTTGGCGATGAAGGAGTCGATACCCTCATTGTTGTACAAACGAATGCCTGTGACACGCTTACCGACACCTTGCTTATCACAGTTAGTTGCACGAGCCCTATTTGTGCTACAACACCTCCAAGCCTCAACCTTGGCAATGATACAACGGTTTGTGCAATAGATTCTCTAATCTTAGATGCAAGCAAAGGCGGTTTATTTAGTAGTTATCTTTGGCAGGATGGGAGTACAGACTCTGTATTTGTTGCAAAAACAGGAAATACGTTTCATGTAAGGGGGACTAGTTTCTGCAATGATGTATTAAGAGATACAATCGTTGTGAATACTGTTGGTTGCAATCTCTTAGATGTGGATTGGGAATATTATGAAGTAGAAAAATATCAAGCAACAAAATCTCAACTAAGTTGGAAATTACATACTCCCTCAACGTATACAGCCATTGAAATACAAAGAAGTTCCAACGGGCAGCTTTTTGAAACCATAGCGAATGCCATCAATCCTAACAAAAATAGTTATATAGATTTTAGTCCATTGGTTGGTGATAACTACTATAGGTTGAAATTGTTTCATCAGGATGGGACTTATTCTTATACCGCAATCAAACATTTGCATTTTTCAGCTCTCAAAAATGAGCTACTAGTTCTACCCAACCCTTTTGCTACCAACATAACAATTCAACTGGCAAGCAGCAACAATACGACCATAGATTATATAGAAATATTTAATGTGTTAGGGCAAAAATTTTACAGCAAAAGAATATCTCAAGAAAATATAGTTGAATTATTTTTAGATCGTATTCCTTCTGGTACTTACTGGCTAAAAGTAAGAGTTGGTGAACAATGGTTACAAAGAAAGATTATTAAATTGTAGGTATTCCTGCATTAGAAAGTTTATACTTGTACTTTTCTTTTTTCAAATTTAGATGTGAGCAATACGATATCTAAACCTGCTTATTATCTGAACTTAAGTAACGAAGCAGGACTAATGATAGCATTTTGTATAGGTATTGGGCTTTTCTTTTTGTTGGGGGATAGTTATGCCCAATCGCCCATTCGTTTTACGACCAATAATGGTTTGCCTAGTAATCATGTGTACTGCGTAAGACAAGATAAGGATGGTTTTATGTGGTTTGCTACCAATAGAGGTATTGTGAAATACAATGGTACGTCCTTTAGGACGTTTACCCTCAAAGATGGTTTACCCAATAATGATGTTTGGCTGTTAGAAACGGACACCAAAGGGCGAGTGTGGTATGTTTCTAAGAGTAATTATCAAGGATACATTTACAAAGATCAGGTCTATCGATTTCCAACGGAGGATAGCATTGTCTTAAGCCCTGGCTTTGTTAGAAACTGTGAGGATACAGTTTGGTACAGCAATTATAAGTTGGAGGATAGCCTGCTGATTCCCCAAGATTGGAAAGAAACGCCTGGTTTTTGGACAAAGGCAACTAAGAAGTTTGCATTTAATAGAAATGAAGTGCAGTTCTCACAAAAAACAACAGCAAATGAGTTGTTGATTGCTCTCAAAGATAGAATCCTAATCATTGATGGTCAGTGCCAAAAGGTAATGGACGTTGAACACTCTTGTAAACTTTCTTGGCAGAAAGGTATGGGGCATTCTGCATATAGAGGCTTGTATTCGGACTCCATCTATTTTTATTGCCTAAAAGAAGGAATACTACTGCTAAATTCTAAATGGAATAAATTGAAATTCTATTCCTATCAAGAATTGATACAACAAGCGGCAGGAGATCGTATCTCTTTTCAATATAAAGAAGGAGAAATCCAAATTTGCTTGAGCAACTATTTGATTATTTTGAATAATCAATTGGAGCTAAAAAAGCGAATAGAATACCCCAAAACGGAAAATTATAGAGGCTATAAGGATACCAATGGCAATTTATGGTTAGCTAGTTTAAGTAATGGGGTGCTCTTATTGCCTCATCAAGGAGGGAACAAGACGTATTTTGAAGGAAAATCAGTTGCCAAAATAGGCTCGGTTAAGGAGGTAATTACAGCAGGGGTGTTAGGGTATGGGTTCTATGAAATCGATCAAGATACTTGTGCTCTACGTCATAAAATAGATGGGTTTTCGGGCTCTTATTATCAAATAAAGGAGGACGCTCTCAGCAAATGTGGCTATTTAGTCATGAACAAAAAACTGTTTAAGATTAAGCATCAGAAGGGCAAAATGATAGAACAGGAGTTGGAGTCCAGATTTAATTGGAGGGATATTGTTGAATTTAAGGGGAGCGAGTACATCATTTCACATGGAGGGGTTTATTACAGGACTTTAGGGCAATTAGAGTGGAATTGTTTGGAAGAAAAATTGGGATTGTTACTTTTTCAGCAACATAAAAATCAACTGTATATTGGAGGGGTTGATGGGCTGTGGATGTTAAAGGGGTTTTCCTTGGAGCGGCACCAACAAACAGATCCATTGCTCCATATTTCAATTAGTAGCATGGCAACCTATCAATCTTATTTATTGGTCGGCACAGATGGTCGAGGGGTTTATTTACTGGATGGAGAAAAGGTTATTCATCTTAAAAGAACAGATGAATTAACGATTCAGAAGATACTTGTAAAAAATGATACAATCTGGTTGGCTACACAAGAAGGGGTTAAAGTGGTCAAGCTGAAGAACGACAAACTTAGCGAGTCAGCTATTGTGGATGCTTTTTATAGAGAGGATGGTTTATGGAGTGATAATGTTAATGACATCTATTTAAAAGACAGTTTTTTATATGCAGCCAGTGATCTTGGTTTGGCAAAAATTAATTGGTTAAAACAAAGCGAAAGCATACCTTTTTACCTATATTTTACCACTTTAGCAGATACCTTAATCGTCAATCCTCAAGCAGAACGTTTGGTAACGATTAATTTTAATGTATTGGATTACATCAATCAACGGCACTACAACTATGCGTATAGAATATTGCCAATTCAAAAAGAGTGGGTTCCAACGGAATCCAAACAATTAAGCTTTTCTAATTTAGCTGCTGGATGTTATGAATTAGAGATTAGAGCAACCAATCAACATCAAAAAGAAGATCGAAGAAAACAATACATTTTGGTCAAACCATCGTGGTGGGAACAAACAGAATTTAAACTAGCGATTGGGGGCTTAAGTTTGTTATTGATAGGAGTATTTTTGAAAATTTTTAAGGAGATTATCAGAAAAAACGAAGAGAAAAGATTAGCAATAGAACGGAGAATCATTACTGTAGAATTGCAAGCATTGCGAGCGCAGATGAACCCTCATTTTATTCACAATTCCTTAAATTCTATCTTATATTACATTCAGAAAAATGAAGTAGAGCTATCTGAAAAATATTTGATCAAATTTTCTAAACTGATAAGAGCCTTTTTTAAGTATTCGAGGGAACAAAACGTTTCGTTAAAAAATGAAATTGAGCTATTGACCAATTACCTAGAAATCGAACAATTACGATTTGAAGAACAGCTAGTGTTTTTTATTGATATCGATGAAAAAATAGATCTAGAGGAACAAATGATCCCATCTATGATTTTGCAGCCGATTGTTGAAAATGCAATCAACCATGGTCTATTTCATAAAAAAGGAAAGGGAAAAGTGCAGATTGTCTTTAAGTTTGTTGATGCTGCTGCTTTTGATGTATTGATAGAAGATAATGGGGTAGGCGTTGCGTTTTTTAAGGAGAAATATCGAAACAATAAGCTAGGCAACAAAGTAAATTCAACGTTTGTCTTAGAAGAACGATTGGACTTATTGAGGCAAAATAACGAATGGGAAATTCAATATGCTATGGTTGATCTATCGACTATTTCTGAGCAAACAGGAACAAGAGTTACCTTAAACTTTAATCAAAAGAATTAGAATGGAAATTAGGGCAATAATAATTGACGATGAACGAAAAGCAGTAGAGATTTTGAAGAACAGAATTAAAAAATTCTGCCCTAATATTAGTCTTATTGCGGAGACACAAGACCCAGAAGAAGGGATCGAACTAATTAACAGCCTCAATCCTCAATTGGTATTTTTAGATATAGCAATGCCTCGTTTGAGTGGTTTTGAATTGTTAGCAAGAATTGAGCAACCTGTTTTTGAGGTGATTTTTGTAACAGCATTTGACCAATACGCCATTGATGCAATTAAACACTGTGCCATTGGTTATTTGGTTAAGCCAATAGACAAGGATGATTTAATCCTTGCGGTAGGAAATGCTATCAAAAATATAGTAGAAAAAACGGCTGCACAAAAAAATAGGCTGCTATTAGAAAATCAGCAAATTACACTTTTCCAAAACAAAAAAATCACTTTACCCACGCAAGAAGGGCTAGAATTTGTCAAAATTAGTGATATTATTCATTGCGAAGGAAGTGGTGGATATACTAAAATTTATACCCTTGAAAAAAAGATATTGTTCAGTTCGTTGAGTATAGGACACTTTGGAAAGCTACTAGAAAATCAAGAATTTTATTTAGTACATAAGTCTCACTTAATTAACCTTAGCCATATCAACAAGTATTTGAATGAGGGCTATGTGGTTTTGACCCATGGACACAAAATTCCAGTTTCTAGAGGAAAAAGGAAAGCTTTTATTCTAAAAATAAGGAGCTAAAATTATCCCTTGCTAATAACGTCTTTGGCATAAAGCACCTTCGGTTTCCAATAAGAAGACTCCGAAAGATTATCCACCACAATACCACGGCGAGTAGAGTGAATGATATAAACACCATCTTTTTTATTGTCAACGACCATGGCAACATGAGTTACTCGACCACCTTTGCCATATTTACTAAAGAAAATTAGATCGCCAGTCTTGGCATTAGTCATGTCAATGTCTTTTCCTTGACGAGCTTGGTAGCGAGAGCTACGGGCTATTCCAACTCCCTCTTGTGCCAAAACATAAGAAGTAAAACCTGAGCAATCAAAACCTTTAGGGGTTGTTCCCCCCCAAATGTATCGAAGCCCTAAGTATTTTTTTGCTTCTTCTATAATATTTAGGCGAAGACTAGAGGCGTTTAGGCTATCAAATATGGCATTATAAGCAACAGGAAGGGAAGGGACGGAAACAGCAGGAATAAAATTTCTTCTACTTGGGGCATTTCTACGGGCATTGCGTTTGCGTTTGTTGCGAACGATGCGCTTTAGACCTGTAATGTCGTGGTGATCAATGATAATGGGAGGAACTTCTTCTTCTATGATTTCTTCTACTTCAAGATCAAGAACAGCAGAACGAGTGGTAAGAAGCGCTAAATCGGTGGGAATTTCAGTTTTTTCTGCATCAACCTGTTGATGACTAGAAAGAGGGAGAAATGTAGCTTGTAAGAATACGTTTGTTGTAATTAGGAAAAAAAAGTATGCACTAACAATTCTTGCTACAGATTTTTGGGTATATTTCATTGCTGAAATTTTGGTTACGAATTTTTAAACAACAACCAATAGTAAAATTTATATACTATTTTGAATGGTGATTTGTTTAAATTTGCAGATGCAAAGGTAAAAACTATTTTTGCATTTCCAAAGCTTTGATTTATTATTTGTAGGTAGCGGTTTGGGGACAGAAGTACAACCGTTGGTCTGTAGGACATTCTATTATGTATTCTAAAAAAAATAAAAATAAACTGTTTAACGAGTCGTTAATAGTAAAACGCTTAACAGAGCATCAAAAAATTCCTTTCAACTTACTCGAATTAGCAGATCCTTCAAGAGCTCAAATTGAACAATATTTGTATGAAAGCCAATGCTATTTAGCGCTCTTAGAAGCTCAATGCATAGGGGTGCTTGTTCTAAAAGAATTGAGTGCTCAAACTGTTGAAATAAAAAATATTGCGATAAAAGAAATTCAACAAGGGAAAGGTTATGGAAAAAAACTATTAAAATGGGCCACTAAAATAGCTCAAGAATCCAACTATCAAAAAATAAGGATAGGAACAGGAAATTCTAGTATTGGACAATTGGCATTGTATCAAAAAGAAGGTTTTGAAATTACCCAGATAGTAAAAGATTTTTTTACGCATAATTATCCAAATCCTATTGTTGAAAATGGCATTCTTTGCAAACACATGATTATCCTAGAAAAGGATCTAAACGAATTTTGATTCAAGACAACATAATCTACTCTATTGGGTTACATTATATAGAAAAACAACATAAAAAAGACTACAATTAAATAAAATGAAGGAATGGACACTTTTTTTAGATCGAGATGGAGTTATTAATGATAGAATTATTGGAGGCTATGTTCAAAAATGGTCTGAATTTGTTTTTCTAGATGGGGTTTTGGAGTGCTTGCCTATTTTGGCACGAAAATTTAATCGAATTGTTATTGTTACCAATCAGCAGGGAATCGCCAAGGGCTTAATGTCTGTAAATGATTTGAATAAGGTACATGCTGAAATGTTAGATGTAATCAACCAGCATGGAGGAAGGATAGATCAAGTATACTTTTGTGCAGAACATGAGCGAGAAAATCCTCCTTGCCGAAAACCCAATACAGGAATGGCTATTCAAGCGAAATTAGATTTTCCTGACATAGATTTTGATCGTGCTATAATGGTAGGTGATTCTATTACAGATATAGAATTTGGCATTAGAATGAATATGAAGACGATTTTAATTGAAACCAAACCTGATATTGATAAGGTCAAACTAGCAGCCATTCAAGACAAAATTGATTACTCTTTTCCCAGCTTGTATTTATTTGCGCAACATCTAAATAATATTTTATAGTTTGAGACCAATACACTACATTTTATTTTTTATTAGTTTGGGAATTCAGCCACTTGTTTTTGGACAAAATAAAACAGATATCCCTTCTACTTTTAGTGAAATTTGTTTTTTTACCATCGAAAAAGCGACCTTTGGTGATTTTCTAAAACTAAAAAGCGCAATTGGTAGGGAGGAGTATGGAGCCGTTTATACGGCTATTCGAAAAATGAGATCGAGTCTAAAAGGTTTTTCACCTAAAGCTCAAAATAGAGCTTTTGAATTGTGGTATGCAGGGAATTATACTAATTTTGATGAGCAAGCAATTGTCGCAAAAGAAGCAACACTAGCTGCGCTAAAAAACTATGAAGATCGATTAAGAACAAGGGAGGCCTTATATTACGATCATAGATTATTTTTGGAACAATACCTCGCTTTTACCACGGAGGCTTTTTATCCTGAATATTGGTTTATGTCGCAAGAACGATATTTCTCTAGAAGGGTAGTGACGCTTATTCGAAAATTAAATAGGGAAGAGGGGTACAAATTGTTCACTAACTCGGAGTTCTATTATCCATTTGAGATTTTTAATGAGATGGCAGAAACAGAGGAAGAAGAAGTTAGAGATTATCTGGATACTGATGTTCCTATTTCTGATACCACACGTTTTGTTCGGTACAGTTATATGGTGTTGAATAAAAGTACAGCGAGTTATATTTTGCAGGCATTTAATTTAGATGATGCAACACAGGACATTGACTTAAATCGAGAAATTCGTGCGCTAAGACGCTTTTTAAGCAATGTAAGATCAGACAAAATTTATTTTGTGGCTCGTTTTAATCATCTAGAAATCCAGCGAATGAAAGAGATTGAAGCCCTAAAAAAGCGAGAGAAATAGCCTGTTGTACTTCTTTGTTTGCACAACAAAATCATAAGTAGTCCTGTTTGAAACTTAGAGGATTCATAGGTGATAACATTTTTTTAACTAGGTTTTTAGTTTTAAAAAGTTACATTTGAGACCTAAGTAAGTAGATGGACAAAAATAATTATTTTTAGTGTTAATCAAAGACAAAACTTTTTGATGAAGAGTAGTGCAAAAATCTTGGTAAATTTAATGCACAATCAATTCTGTTTAATTACTTAATGAAGTTGTTTAAAAATGTTGTTGATTTTCGAGATCAAAGCTAGTAGTTATCGGGCAAAGCTCGTTTTTTGTTTCGTAGCTATGAACTAACACAAAGTCTGATAGACTTTGAGTGTTGTGAACTGCGAAGCAGCTACGGGGCTAAAAATAGCTGCCGATCCGATGGCTGCTATGGTTGGATCGTAGGTGTTAAGATCATTTTTAAACAACTTCAATCTTAATTAACGGCAAATTAAATAAATTTAAACCATTTTTATTACAAAAAGAGATAGAATGAATCAATTACTTAGACGATCGATATTATTTGTTTTAATTGCTTGGGCATCTTTTGCCACCGCACAAGACGGTTATAATATTCGTGTAAAAATTGACGGGTACAAAAATGATACTTGTATTTTAGGATACCGTTTGGGCAAAAAAACATATGTTAAGGATACCCTAACTTCAAGGAACAATAAAGGAGAATGGCTTTTTAAGGGCGATGAGTCTTTGAAAGGGGGAATTTATTTGATTTTGACCAAGCCCGAAAATTTATATTTTGAGTTTTTAGTTTCTAACAAAGAAGATCAAAAAAAGATGTTCTTGTCTACTAAGTTGGACGGAAACAGGGACTTGAGCAAGCATCTAAAAATTGAAGGTTCTGCCGATAATAAGGTGTTTCTTGACTACCTAAAATTTTTGGCAGATACAAGAGCAAAAGACGGCAAAGTTGCCAAAGAAATTGAGGCAGAAAAAAATCCAGAAAAAAAGAAAAAATTACAAGAAGAGCGTGTTAAAATTGGTGCTTCTGTAAAAACATATCAATTGGCTTTAATCGAGAAGAATCCAGATTATTTATCCGCCAAATTGATTGCTGCTTCTATGCAACCAGAAGTACCTAAGACCTACACAAAGGCAGAGGGCTTTTATTATTTTAGAGCGCATTATTGGGATAATTTTGATTGGACAGATGCTCGTTTGATTCGCACGCCTATTTTTAAAGACAAAATCGAATTTTGGACAGAAAAATTAGCCGTTAAAACGCCAGATTCTGTTATTACTGCGGTAGATTTTATCTTGCAAAAATTACTTGAAGGAGGCAATAAAGAAATGTTCCAATATGCTGCTGCTGAATTGTTGAATAAATATGCTCAAACTAAGGTCATCTGTATGGATGCTGTTTATGTATTTTTGGGTGAAAAATATTATTGTGCGGGACATGCCGATTGGGTAGACTCAGCGCAATTAGAGAAAATTTGTGAAAATGTAAGAACCCTAAAACCATTGCAATGTGGTTTGTATGCGCCTAATATTCGCTTGAAAAAAATGGATGGCACTCCTGTCAATTTACATGAAGTACAAGCAAAATTTGTGGCGCTTTATTTTTGGGATCCTGACTGTGGAAATTGTAGTAAAACAACAGATAAGTTAGTGCCCGTTTATAATAAGTACAAGGATATGGGCTTTGAAATTTTTGGAGTGTGTAGCAAAAATTGGAAGGAAATTGACAAGTGTAAGGCAAAAATAAAAGATAAAGGAATGGACTTTATCAATACTTCTGATGAGGCTTATCCCTTGGCCGTTGCCAAAAAGATTTATGACATCAAGGTGAACCCTTATTTGGTTTTATTGGATGAAGACAAAAAAATTATGTTTAAACGACTTGATCCTAAACAATTGGAAGATATTCTAAAACGTGGGTTTGAAACCAAAGAAGATCCCAATGTTGATAAAGCAGTAGAAGAAGAGTTTAAGAAAAAAGAAAAAGCAAATGAAGCAAAATTAAAAGTCAATGAGAAATAATCATTGGTACCTTTAATACTTAGCTTAGTTAGTATCATAAACGCTCTGATAGAAAACCTATCAGGGCGTTTTTAATTTAGGGTAGTTCTTATCCTCCCAAGCTGTCTTTAGAGTATCATGCTATGCAATAAATAAGTAGTCATTATAATAACATTTGCTTAACTATTTTTTTAGTTTTAAAACGATATATTTAGGTGTTAAAGCTAGAACCCTTCCATAAGATTCGAGAAACGTTAACGTTCTTCAGGTATACAGTAACAAAAGAAGTTGTTGTATAAGAAGCAAAAACGAACTGGTTCAACCAACCTAAGGCTCCTTGGCTATTCTATTGCCTTATTTTATCGGGGCTCTTTTTATTCCAAGATGACATAGATTCTTCTTCTTGGATACCTTCTTTGTATTTAATTCATTCATAAAATATTACCCACTGAATTGGCTGCTTATGCTCTGTTGATTCGAGGGGTATTAATAAAACAAAACAAAATGAGATATTTATTAAATCAATGGGCGATCGTATGGATATTGATGTTAACTACTAAGATGTTGTTGGCAAAAGACGGTTATAATATCCGTGTAAAAATTGATGGTTATGAAAACGACACCTGCATTTTAGCATATCACATGGGAGACAAAAAATACATCAATGAAACGGTAACCTCAAAAAATGCAGACAATGAATTTGTTTTTGAAGGGGAGGAGTCGCTAGAAGGAGGGCTTTATTTAGTTCTAATAAAAGACAATAACAATTATTTTGAATTTTTGATCCCTAATGAAGAAGATCAAAAAGAATTGGTTTTGTCAACCAAATTAGACGAAAGCAGAGATTTGAGTAAGCATCTGGAAATTGAAGGTTCTAAAGAAAATCAAGTCTATCTAGACTATTTGAAATATAATGCAAAAATTCAAAAGGAAAAATCCAAGTTGCAACAAAAACTAAAAGAGGAGAAACAAGAGAAAAGAAAGCATAAATGGGAGGCTAATATTGTAGCGTTGGATCAAAAATTAAAAAAATATCAATTGGATATTATTGACCAAAATCCAGATTATTTGGCTTCTAAATTGATTGCAGAGGGGATGGCTAAAGCGGTGCCTGAGACCGTAAAAAAGGACAAAATGGCTTGGTTTTATTGGACTAAAAAACATTTTTGGGATCAGTTTGATTTTTCAGATGAGCGATTGATTAGAACCCCTTTGTTCAAATACAAAATGGAAATTTATACCGAGAAATTAACCATTCAACATCCCGATTCTGTGATTGTTGCAGTAGATTGGATTGTTCAACAAACCTTAAAATCTAAGAACAAAAAAATGTATAGGTATGCGGCGGCTGAACTGCTCAATAAGTATGCAAAAAGCAAGATAATTTGCATGGATGCGGTTTATGTATTCTTAGGCGAAAAGTACTATTGTTCAGGCGAGGCAGATTGGGTAGATTCGGCTCAATTGATTAAGATCTGTGAAAATGTGAATACCGCAAAACCTTTGCAATGTGGGCTATATGCGCCCAATGTTTATCTGAAAAAAATGGATGGAACGCCAATTAGTTTGTACGATGTAAAGGCAAAATATACCGCAATTTATTTTTGGAATCCTAATTGTGGAAGTTGCAGCAAAACTAGTGATCAACTGATTCCTGTTTATCATAAATACAAGGACAGGGGCTTTGAAGTCTTTGGAGTTTGTAGTAAAAGTTGGAAGGAGTTGGACGAGTGCAAGAAAAAGATAAAAGAGAAAGGGATGGATTTTATCAATACCTCTGATAATGCTTATCCTTTGGCGGTCGCAAAAAAAAGATATGATTTAAAGGCAAATCCATATATTGTTTTGTTAGACGAGGACAAGAAAATTATATACAAGCGGATTGACCCTGCTCAACTCGATGAAATTTTAGCCCGTAAATTGGCACTTAAAAAAGAATAACAATAAAAAACGCAAAGTATTTGGAATAAAAAATCCCTTTAACGAAAAATTCGTTAAAGGGATTTTTTGATAAATAAGGTGTCTTGTTAATCGTATGCGACAAGGTAAATATCTTTTGGAGGCTTATCTTTTGTGTTGTTATACTTATATTTAACGAAAGGTAAAATAAAACAATCAGCAACATTGTGAATAAATAAGGTTTCTTAAGTTGATGCCTATGTTTTAGGTTGTTTTTTGGGCTTGTTTTTTTATTTTTATTGTTGTATATTTAGCGATCGGTAAAATAATTGCTGTTTAGTGTCTTTTTTATAAATACAAGCAGCGGACTACAAGTAATAGAGAAGATAACATTATAAGTTGTTTTAGCCTTTGGAAGGCTTAAATATAAGCGACACTAAAATATTTATAATGGAGGTTATAGTGGATTAAAAAGAATAAAACGCTTGGTTTTTATTTTTTTTAAAGCTACTTTAGGGAGGTATATTAAATATGATTCAACCATAGGGTTAATTATTTTGATTAACGAAATAAAAACATAGAATTAAACCTTAATTAATAATTAAAACTTTAATTTAGTTAATTAGTTGGTTGTCATTGTTAAGTAAATAAATCATGCTATTTATCATAAAATAAAATTGCCATACGTATGAAGATTCGATTTTTCCCGGATAGAATTGACAAAAAAAGTGCAGAAGATGCAAAATTAGATCCCAATAAGTGTTTGTTTAAATACAAAGAATTTAAAAAGCAATTGCAAAAGGATTTGCAAAAGGCACAAAAGCATATAGGGGAAGATCCTACTGCTGAAATCAATTTTTATCTATGTGTTGAACACAATTATATAGATAAAGAGAATATGCCCATTTTGGTGGTGGGAACGCCTTCTGGAAATTGGAAGAATTACCTTAAAAAGCGAATCAAAGAACATAAGAACATTGATGCCTTAGGTACGCTTAAATTTGAGGAAGTAAAGGATGGTGCTAACTTGGTTGAGCTGACGATTGAGAAGGGAAAAGCCAAGCGAAAGATCATTAAAAAGCAATTGGATAAATGGTTAATGCCTGGTGGCTTTGAAATTAGTTTTGGTGGAGATGATGAGATTGAAGACAAAGACATAGAAAATGTTGGAGCGAACGATGGAGCCGTTTACGATGAACAAAACCAAGTTCATGACTTAGATCCTACCGATAAGGTACAAGCCTTATTTATTGCACTCAAAAGGGGAGATTATAAAGAAGATGCAAAGAAAGAGAAGGCAGTACGTGTTAAAATCAAAACCTTTATTGATAATTGGCAAGGAAAATATGCTTTGCTCACTCCTCAACAACAACAGGCTGCTGCGGCAAAAAATGCGAATTACGATTTTATCTTAGATTGGTTAGACAATCAGAATGAAGATGATAAAAACACAGGTGCAGGTTTGGCTGGAATTGTTTTGGCAGATGATGACGGGGGAAAAACTACGCTTGCTATTGCTGATATTGGAGCTTTTGGGCTTGAAAAACCAGGCAAAATTGATAAAATGAAGGGGACAAACTATAGCAAAATTTGCAAAGCTATAGAGATCTTCAATAAAGAAATGGACATCAACCGCAAACGTGACTTGTTTACAGGAATGATGGGCATGATTAAAAAGTGGATTGAACACCATAAAAAGGACAAAGTTTCTACTTCCAAAACCAAAAAACAATTGGCAGGATTTGAGGCTTTGTACAAAGCTTATGAACGCTTCCTAACGGCTCCTGAAGAGGCTAAATTGGCTACAGAGAAAAAAAGCATTCATAAGGATTCTCAAAATATGACGGGAACAAAGACGCTTTTTGATGAAACGGCTGGTAATAAAAAATCGAGTGAGCGTGCAAAGGACGTTAGGGACGCTACCGTAGATGATCGAGCGATAAGATTAGCCGAATTGCTACATAGAGGAAAAGCGGATAATGACGATAAGACTTTTGGAGCTGTTATGAAATGGCTGGCAGATAATGTCTTTAATGAGTTGGAAGATAAATACATTGCTGCAACCCAACATCTTTTTAAGAAAACATCCAACCTTATTGGAGATATACTTTCTGTTTTTAAAGCAGGTTCTTTGAGATCTCGTTATTTGTTGGACAAGTTAAAAGGCTATGAGTCGCCTTATGCTAAGTTGGCTTTTGCGCTTGGTTTAATGGGAAAAACTTGGCGAGATAGCTTGGCAGTTGTTGGTGGTGTTGATACGCACATTGAATCTACCGTTGAGCGGGAGGATGCCATGAGTTTAATTATCTCTGGTTATGATTCTAAGCAAATTGATGAAATCTTGAGAACAACCAAGGACGAATCAACTTATGAAGGGGCTATCAAGGTGTATTTAGAAAATAAACACCCCAATATGCGCAAACAAATTAGGGCGCATATGAATTTAAAAAACGCCAAAAAAGATGGTACTCCTGAGGAGTTAAACGATGCCAATGACGAATATTTGTGCAGTATGATTCATCGCTTGCGCAAAGAGGGAAGCTTCGGAAAACGCTTAGACAAAGATAAGTTAATGGCTGGTATTACAACTTGGTTGAAAGATGCTAGTGATGAAGAGCGTGAGGCAATTCTTGATGAGGAGAGTGGTTTTATGAAAAAATTACGGGACTTGTCAGGAACGTTTAGTTATTCGGGAATTGACGATGGAGATTTGGCTTATATCAAAGAAAAAATTGGTGCACCTAAGGAATTGCCAGAGGGCAAAGAAACCAATGCGATCTTTGATCAATTGGAAGCTTTGACCGCTAAACAAGCGACCAAAAACTTTATTTCTCGTTGGGCGCAAGATAAAGATATGGGAGAGCAGTTCAAGAATATTTTGTTTGATGGGGCGGTTAAAGATCCTCAGAAGGCAGTGGTTGCTAAGTTTTGTAACGATAGCGATCTAGAACGTTGGACGGCGATAGAAGGTGAACTAAAGGAGGTAGCGCAAAAAATAGATGATGAAGAGAATGGAGCTAATAACATAGATCGATTAAAAGAACTTAGAAAAGCAGAAAATGCCTTGGAAAAAGAGCGAGGTAAAATCTTTGATCGAGGTTATTTGGGCGTACAAGCTTTGATGGACAAGGCAAGTGTGCACCACGATATTCAGAAAGAGATTAGCGAAACGCTTAAATCCAATGGTGTAAAGGGGAGAATCTACCAAAAAATAGTAAAACTTGCCAAATCTGGTTTTACCGTAAATTTTGGTACCGATGTGCTTAAATATTTGAATGAACTAGAGCCTGATAGCCCTGAGTTTGCAGCTATTGCAGCCGATAAAGATCTTATCAAAGTGTTGCAGGCTAGAACCTTAGGTCAGCTTGGGATTAAGAGCAATATGATGCAGTGGGAATTGATCTCTGCTGAATTAGGACTCAAACCGCCGCTCTCTAATACGGAGATCAGTAGTGATGATCGAGAAAAGGCTTCTAGTGATAACTTTAAACGAAAACATCGAAAAAATCGTGCGAAGCTCTTAACTCCTGTTGAGATTGAAGATCAAAAGAAAGAGCTTAAAGAGCAAAAAACAGATCCTGCCTTCTGGGCGGCACGTTTGGCTTACGAATATGAGAAAGGCTATTTCTCTAGAGATGAGCATACCTTGTTGCAAACGATGTTTGAGGCTCAAAAAGCAGGCCCTTCTATTGAGGAGGTTTTGAAGAAATTGAAAGAACTAGATGAGGATGCCCATAGTTATATCCAAGATAAGGATAAACACGCCTGTCGAATTATTAGAGCAAATGCTCAGGGCAATAAGCCAATTAAGGCAATGGATGTTTTGATTGATTCTAGAGAATCCGTGCTGCTTAAACGTCAAGTGGATGCTAGCGAAGTAACAGAGCTGGTAGATTTGATGAGTGCCGATGATTTACTCAAAGAGGCTTTTGACTTTGAATCCATGGAAGAGTGGGTGGAAAGGAAAAAAGAACTGTTAGATGCCCTCGAAAATGAGCAAAATGAAGAAATTCGTGCTACCAAAGAAGCACAAGTAGAAGAACTCAATGTCAAGATTAAGCGTTTTGATATTTCTCCTGCTTTTCTAGAAACTATTGATCGTGTATTACCTCCTCAAAAGGCAATAAAAGCCAAAAAACAAATCCGTTTTAAAGTAGGAAAAGAGTTGATGGCGGACGGAGACAATGAGGCGAAAAAGCTCTTTAAGAGACTAGGTGGATTTACAGAGGCGGATATTAAGTTGATTGGTATGGACATCAAGGCAATCTCTGACCTCGAAATTCAAAAACAAAGCGAAACAGGCTTACAATGGTCAAGTCAAAGTTCAAGAATGTTGCAACGTGATGTTGCAGCAGCGGATTTCTTGACCAAAGGTTGGGATAGAAACGAGCGTATTCCTGCGCTAGAAGGAGTCTTGACCAAAGAGGAATTGGAACAAGAGAAAGAAGCCTTGCTTACTAGTTTGAAGGAGGCAGAAGGAAAACTACAAGAGGCGCAAGAAAAGTTTGAGGAGCGCAAAAAAGAATACGATGCTAAACTAACAGGTGCGGTTGCTGCATTAACCAGTGCTATTGTGTTTACCTTATCTATGGCTTCTGGAGTAGGAGCTGCTGTAGGGGTGGTTCAACTAGTTTGGGCTTTGGCATCAACGGCTATGCAAACGACCATCAATCAAACGATGGGCATGATTACTGGTGGAGACAGAGTTGGTGGCGTGCGAGAGCGAGCTGAAGATTTCTTCTTTACTGCATTGGCAGATCAAGCAGGAGCTATTACTGGATTAATTGGAGCTAACTTAGCTTTTGCTTTGGACGTAAAAGCATTGGGCACTTTCTCTCAAGGAACGGGACCTGATGGCAAACCATTGTTGAGTTCTTGGGAAAATATTTTGCGT
Organism: Aureispira anguillae; assembly: GCF_026000115.1. Lineage (GTDB taxonomy): Bacteria > Bacteroidota > Bacteroidia > Chitinophagales > Saprospiraceae > Aureispira > Aureispira anguillae. Next base: position 3,566,769 of record NZ_AP026867.1, on the reverse strand, counting down.
ACGCCATTCCTCAAAACGGCTAAAGGCATTTTAACGACGACCTTTAATGATATTGGTTCTAAGTTTGTTAAGAATCTGACCGATGAGAAAAAATCTGTTTTGAGCGATCCAATTGGGGATTTCCAAACATGGGGTAAAAACCAAATTAGTAGCCTTCCTAGAAAATATCTTAAAAGCTTGTTGATGACAACTGCGGCTACAGGAGTTGGAGCATTAGCCAAAGAATTGGATTGGGGCTTCTTGAAATTCCATAATCCTAATGCGGCAGGTGCTAATCGATATACAAGAGAGGGAGATCGTGAGTTTATGGCGAGTGATGCCAAACTTAATTTCTTCAAAAATGACGGAGATACATTTACCAGTTGGTTCAATGGTTGGGGAATGTTTGATGCTAGTCCTAAATTTGGTGGTGCAGGTTGGAATGGTGGAGAAGATCCAGCTAAAGGTTTGTTAGAGGTGTTTACCAGTGCCGCTAAAAATTTGCAAGACCCTAAAGTACTTGTAGCACTTGGAAATGCTGCTGTTTGGGGAACAATGGATGGTACAAAGGGAATTAAACAACGTCTTACAGGGTTAGTTGATACCGCTATTAACAATTTTACAGCGTTTAATGGAGAGCCATTAGATAGTGAAACCAAAGCATTGTTAAAGAAAACCATGACAAAGGCTTTTGATGGTGCTGTTGAAGAAAAGCAGCAGGATATTATCAAAATTATTGAAAATGGTTACGGTGATAATATAGAGGTTGAATTAGACGACTTAAAAGATAATGCATTTGAGTCCCATCAAATTTTAGACATTTGGGAAAAAATTGATCGAATTGGCGATGGAGCTGATGCGGCTAATAATCTTAAGTTCTTTAATGAGGCTGCAAAGGTATTGGACATTACAGAAGATCAAATAAAACTGTATCGTCGTGAAACCAAGTGCAAAAAATTTGTATCTATAATGGATTTTAGAACAGATTATGCACAGAATAACTCAGATTATAATCGTATTTTTAGCAATAAGGATTTTGTAAAACGTTATATTGAGGATAGAAACCACGATGGCCACCATCCTAAACAAGTTCAATATACCGTTGAATTTGATGGAAATGATTTAGCCAATACAAAGGATTTGGAGAATGACTTAAACAGTATCTATGCGGAGTGGAGCGAATTGACAGAGATGGGAGTGAAGGACATTAAGTTGATTTTCTAATACATTTAATCGGTAAAAAACAAAATTAATATAAAATGGTAGAAACTATCATGAGAACGCAAAGTGCTGTTATTACTTTGCCGTTTATAAAACCAGAAAACGAAGAATTGTTAACGGAATGGCTCAATCAAATGCTGTTTCCTTTAAATCCAACTTTGGACGAGCCAGAGGTACACTTGTCAACTAGTGTAGATGCAGAAAAAGTGACTTGTTGGGTGAACAATGATCGAAATATATTGCTACAACAATTTGCCGAGTTTATGGGGGCTAGCAAATTGAATGAATCGGAAGTTAAGGTACTTCAAAAGATTTTTAAATTAATCCCTGAAGGAAATTTGTCTACTTGGCTGCAATTGAGTCAAGGCACACAAGAAACAGGTTGGGCGCTTAATGGTGTTTTTCCCTTGGCACATGCTTTTGCCGTTACCCCTAAAAACGACAAGCGAAACAAGCTAGAAGAATGGTATGCTAGTTTTGAAGCAGATGCTTGTGTACGAGTGGGGCGCTCTGTTGGGGGGAATAGATTTACCATATTGCACACAGAACTATTTGGCAATACTGGGGAAGAAGACATTCAATTGTATATGGATCTGATGAGCCATTTAGAGATGTCGCCATTGCCTACGCCTCTGCTAGAAATGATCTTAGAGGAAGACCCTGAATATTTGGAGCTTTCTTTTTGGTTGGGAAGTGCAGGGATCCTAAAAGCTGGATTGGTTGTTCCTGAACCAAGTGCCAATTTTGTGCGTTATTTGTCCATTGCCTATGCTGAAAATGCGGCCGATACCTTGGCTGCGTTTGAAGGGTCTATTGGTGCTGAAGGACCTAAGGCAATCGAATTGTCAAGAATGGCTAGTGGCGTAAACGTAGAATTGATCTACTAATATTATACAGCTAATATCAAATCTAACATGAGGTACTGACAACAGTACCTCATGTTTTTTTATGGGGATACTTTATGCTACTTAGTATCGACCTGCTCCTTTTAAGGCTTATACTTCTAAATTAGGGATAGACTTGGTTTTATTCTTAATAATTGTGGTTCTTTGTCAACTCTATCACGACCACGGAGTAGCAGCGAAGCTAAAAAGTAGTTAAAGGCTTACCCTTTTTTAGTGTTTACCTCACGATTAACTGCGTTGTTACTCTGTGGTTACTGTGTGAGCCTATGGGTTATCAAAGAACCATAATTGTTATTTAAGAGTTATTTCAAACATAAAATTCACATAAATTCAAAAGCTTAAGTTTTATTTTGTGGTTATAAATTTGTGATAAGTTATTTCTTTTCCATCGTCTAATACAAGGTAATAAACCCCCTGTTTTAAGCGTTGAAGATTTAAGGTAGCTCTAGTTTTGTTAGATCGGCTAGAAAGTACAATTTGTCCAAGATTGTCTACGACCCTGATGTTTAAATTCGTAGAATTGGTTCTTTCTATGTGGAGGATATCTGTGGATGGATTAGGGAATATACGGTACTTGTTTTGGGATTCTATTACGGATACTTTAACAGCAGTTACATTAGTACAAGCGGAGGTTTTAGTACAAACACCATTACTAATTTCTACCGCATAGAGTCCATTCGTTGTTGGCGTGAAGCTTTGTTGGGTTGCGCCTGTTATTGGGCTGTTGCCATTGCTACAATCGATCCATTGGTAAGTCATTCCTATAGCATTGGAGGTTAGTGTTGCTCCTGATAGCCCTACTGTTGTATCAAGGTAATGGCAAGTAGTATAAATTTGTACATGGCCACTGCCATTATTATAGTCATCAATGGCGCCAATAGCAAGAGTGTGTCCTAGTGAATCAAGGCTAACAGAATAACCTGATTGAACATTACTGGCTCTACCTACAATATCAGTGCCTTCTTGAACCCAAGTTGTTCCATTCCAGCTATAAATCCTAACATAACCAGTAAGAGATAAGTTAATAGATCTAACCGAACCAATAGCGAGCCTATTTCCATCATAATTAAGACTTACAGATGATGTTGGTCGTTCATTAAGAGATTGTCCTTTTCGAATCCAAGCTGTTCCATTCCAATTATAAATTCTTACAAAACCTTGACTAGAATTACTATTGTTAGCAGAGCCAATGGCAATAGAATTTCCATCAGCACTAAGATGAATTGCTCTACCTGAACGATCGCCACTTCCTTCACCGTCAATATCTGCTCCTTTTTGCAACCAAGAGGTACCACTCCATTGATAAATCCGAACATGCCCAGAGGCGAACCCAGCAATTCCACCACTATTTTCTTCTGCTCCTATCGCAATGATGCTACCGTCGGCATTAATACTAACAGACTGCCCTGCTTCATCAAAAGTAGCTTCACCATCAATATCTACTCCTTTTTGAGTCCAATCTGTCCCATTCCATTCATAGACTCTTGCATGCCCAGCAGCTATACCAATGCCATCATTAAGCCGGGCTCCTATAATAACAGAATTGCCATCAGCGCTAAGGCTAATTGCACCTCCAGATAGATCACCAGCAGCTTCTCCATTAATATTAGTTCCTTTTTTGATCCAAGTTGTTCCATTCCATTCGTAAATTCGAACATGCCCAGCGTAAAGTCCATTTGTACTATTCCTTGGTGATCCAATCGCAAGAATATTTCCATTGGCACTAAGACTAACGGATGAGCCCGCTGAATTGTTAGATGACGAGCCATAAATACTGCCTCCTTTTTGAGTCCAATTCCCCCCAACCCACTGATATATTCGTACACGACCTGATTCTGATCCTGATCCACCATATAGGACATTAGAATAGTCGGGGGCACCAATAGCAATTGTATGACCATCTGCACTGAGACTTACAGAATGCCCTGCTTTTTTTGCCATAGCTCCTCCATTGATATCTATTCCTTTTTGAACCCAAGTTTGTGCATTGGTATGATTGTTTATGGTAATAATTAATATGTAAATAATTAAGTAGATATAATTTGTTGGTTTTTTCATTTATAGTAAGGTGTTGAGTTAAAGAATAAAATATTGCCGCAAATATAATTGAGGAAGAAAGTTAACGCAAACCATTTTTTTATTATTATTATATCATTCAATGCTTTTTTGATGTTTTAGTATATTGATAGTCAGTGTTTTGTTTATTGTTGTGTATATGGTCAAACACAATTGTTTTTTGTTGGGGTAATCACACGAACTAGACGGCTTAATCGCATCGTTAAATTGTACGAGACTCGTCGTATTATTGAGATTATGAGCATGCCTAATAAATATAAGGGGAGACACTCGCTGGCTTTAACGTATAATTTAACTCTGCTTAGTTGCTTAATTCTAAATTATGAAAAAAATATTCATATTAGTTGTCATAGTGTTAATAGGAAGTTGTAATTTTAATACTCAAATGGAGGAGGCTAGGGGCATGGAAAAACGAAGGTTGTATTTGATTCGACATGCCAAATCAAGCCATAAAGATGTTAGTTTAGCAGATTTTGATCGTCCCTTGAACGATAGAGGGAAAAGTGATACCAAGCTAATTGGTGCAGAGTTAGTAAAACGAGGGATTGTTTGGGATAAATTAATTATCAGTCCCTCTAAACGAACAAAATCTACTGCTAAACGGCTCGCTAAGGCATTAAGGTTTGAAAGAGATAGTATTCGACAGGATATGGCACTTTATCGTTGCAAAACCCAAGCCTTGATTCGTACGATTCAAGATTTAGACCCGCAGGATAAAGCGGTCGCAATTATAGGGCATAATCCTTCTATTATACAAGCCGCTAATCACTTCCAGAAGGATACTATTTTTACAGAGATTCCAACTTGTGGTCTTGTTGTCATTGAATTTGAGTCTAATGGTTGGAAATATTTGGGGAATAAATCAGGGAACTATTTATTTTTTGATTATCCAAAAAAATATAAAGCAAAAAAGCAAAAATCGCAACGTAGTAGCGTAGCTAATTGATGGATTATTAATAATTTAGAACACTTAAGAATTTAAACGGATGAAATACAATTCAATAAACCCAGCTCTTTTTATAGAAAACAGAAAGCGATTTGCTGCAAAAATGAAACCGAATTCTATTGCTATTATTCATGCCAATGATATGATGTCTAGGAATGGAGATTGCCATTTTGCTTATCGTCAAAGTTCTGATTTATTTTATTTGACAGGGCTAGACCAAGAGGAGGTGATTTTGGTCTTGTATCCCGATTGTCCTAGAGGGGATAAGTTTAAGGAAATTATTTTTACTAAACAAACCAATGAACACATTGCAGTGTGGGAAGGGTATAAATACACCAAAGAAGATGCTGCTCAAACTTCAGGAATAAATACCGTGTATTGGTTAGACGAAATGCAACCTTTGTTTAATGAACTAATTTTATTGGCAGACAATATTTATGTGAATACAAATGAGAACGATCGAGCTGTGATGGATTCCCCTTCTCGTGATGTTCGTCATGCCTTACAATTAAAACAAGAGTATGTAGGGCATAATTTTGAACGAGCACAACCTATTTTCAAAAGCTTACGCATGATTAAATCATCGTATGAGATTGACCTAATGCAAAAAGCTTGCGATATTACCAATAGTGCTTTTCGTCGAGTATTGGCAACGACTCAGCCTGGTATGATGGAATATGAGGTAGAAGCTAATGTTATCTATGAATTTACCCGTCAAGGTTCTTCAGGACATGCTTATACTCCTATTATTGCAGGAGGGAAAAATGCTTGTGTATTGCATTATATTGCCAACGATATGAAGTTGAATGATGGCGATTTATTACTAATGGATTTTGGAGCAGAATATGCCAATTATGCTTCAGATATGACCCGTACAATTCCTGTTAATGGAAAATTTACAGCTCGCCAAAAAGCGGTTTACAATGCGGTATTAAATGTAAAAAAAGAAGCCGAAAAAATACTAGTAGCAGGTAATAATTTGCTGGATTATCATAAGGAGGTGGGTCGAATAATGGAAGGAGAGTTAATTGGGCTGGGCTTGTTAGATAAAAAGGATGTACTTCAACAAAATGCAAATGCTCCTTTGTACAAAAAGTACTTTATGCACGGAACTTCTCATCATTTAGGTTTGGACGTACACGATCTTTGTCATCGTTATGTGGATTTTGAAGAAGGGATGGTGTTTACTTGTGAACCAGGAATTTATATTCCCGAAGAAAATATAGGCATCCGAATTGAAGATGATTTGGTTGTTACGAATGGTCAACCCCTCAATTTAATGTCAAATATTCCAATAGAAGTAGAGGAGATAGAAGAGTTAATGAATTCAGAGGTAGTGGTGTAGTTGTGGTTTAAGACCAATGCTAAATACTAGGAGGTATATTATATTCGGTTTCATTTTTATTGGTTGCCGACCTGAACGTTTTTAGCATGATTTGAAAGTTTGAAAATTTGAAGATGAAAAGATGTATTCATTTTCAAATTTTCAAAATTTCGAACTTTTGAGATTAATTAACAGGTTGTTCTTGATCTGCTAATTGAAATAAACGCACTAAATAACCTGGGCGTAATGCACTAGCCTCTGCATTTTTGAAACGTTTGCTAATCGCCGTACATAGTTTGGGAGCCACTAAGAAAATATAAGGCTGTTCCTCAGCAATAACCTCTTGGAATTTGAGGTACATTTCATTTCGCTCTTCCTCGTTCATGGTACGTCTAATCTTTTCAATCATTTGATCGGTATCTAAATTTCCGAATCCTGTATAATTACTCCCATCATACGTATTGGATTCTGTATGCCAAATTTGCTTGAAGTCATCTAAGGCAGGACTTTGTCCCCAACCTAAGCAAGTTAAATCAAAGTGACGTTCTTTTAGGTCATCTTGCATAACAGACCATTCACTAGCTGCTAGATTAATTTCGATACCAACACGAGCCGCTTCATCTTTGAGGACTTGAGCCATACCTTTATAAAATTGCTTGCCTTGTGGGTACAAAAAGTTCAGTTTTAGACTTAATTTTTGACCTTTGATCCGCTTGTCCAAAATGTTATCACCATCTGAGTCCTTCCAGCCAGCTTCTGCTAAAAGTTGTTTGGCCTTGTCAATATTAAATTCTGTTGTAGCGATTGCTTTGTTGTAATATTTTTTGAGCGGGCTAACAGGACCGTTGACGGGAGTAGCTAGGTTGCTGCATAATTGCTCTACGACATATTTTTTATCAACTAGGTGCGAGATTGCTTTACGTACTTTAACATTGTTTAGTTTAGGGTTGTTCATATTCATACCAATATAACGGTAAGAAAAGCTATTGGGCGTGTATAAATTGAAATTTTTCAGCGCACGCTCATTTTTCTGCAATTCCAAGAATTTTTCGGCGGGAATAGAAGTCATAAGGTCTAATTCTTGCTCTTTTAAAGAAAGAATAGCTGTGTTATCATCTTCAATAATTTTGAAGTGTAATTTTTCTGGATAAGCAGCAATGTAGTCCATATCAACTTTGTCTCCCCACCACTCTTTTTTACGTTCGAGTTTAACATGTTGGTTGGTTGCAATTTCGGTAACTTGATAAGGACCTGCTCCAACAATATTTTTGGGAATGTGATTATAGTTGCTATTAAAATCAGCTGCAAAATCGATAATTCTAGGATCAGCATTTAAGCGTTCCGAATTGGTAGGGTCATTTAGCTCTGAAATGGCGAAGTCACTCATTAGCCCTTGTGCATCGTAAAAATAAGCGGGTAAGATAGAAATGCTTCCAGAAACTTCTTCTGCCAAAAGATATTGTTTGTTGGATATTACTTTAAATTTTTTTGGGTTATGAGGATCAATTTCAACCTCTTCAATAAATTCTAAATAGCTACGCTGAGCTGCTGCATTTGTCTTAGGGTTTTTTATGGCTTTTACCGTAAAAGCATAATCTTCGGCTGTAATTGGAGTGCCGTTGTCCCAAACGGCTTCTTCTCTAATTTCGTAACTAAGTGCTATATGGTCATCATATAGAATTTCAATTTCTGGTTTTTTAATGGCTAAATAAGGACGTAAATCGAAACCTTTAGGGTTGGTTTCTAATAAAGAGCAATGTACATTGTTAATTAGGATTTCCGACGAAATAGCACTTTGTGCCAATGCAACATTGAGCCCATCAGTATTTCCTCTTAATAAGATTCGGACCGTAAAGTCGTCAGGAATATTTTTGCTTGTTGATTCTCCCTGTTTTCCATTTGAATCAGAGCTGCAACTGTAACATGCGAGGATTAAACATGCTACAAGAAACAAACTCAGATTAGAGTAAATGCTTTTGTTACTAATCATTGGTTAAATATTTTTATAAAAAATTAAGGTTTTTGATAATTGATTGTCTCTCAATATATATATTTTCAAACAAGCTACCAAGAGCGAGTCCCTTTATAATTATATATTAGAGCATTTTATTATAAAATACTACTTTGCCTTAAAAATCAATATTTTAACTTTTTGATGAAATTAAAGATTAGTTTATAACAGTTTTGGAAGAGATGGAGGGATAATTCCTTATTGTGGAAAAAAGCTATAAATAGGAACTTTTATAAAGAGAGAAAAAAGAACGACAACTAACTAAACCGAATGGATTATGTGTTAATGATGAGCTGTATTTGGGCATTTTATAAGGAAGAGGAGGCGAGTAATAACAAAAAAATTAGAGGAAGTTAATTGTGAAGAGGTTAGGGGATACTAGCAGCATTTTTAGGACATTCTTAAATAAAAAACATCCGTTTGAGCATTTAATAATGTCGTTCTCAAACGGATGTGATGCCCTAATTAAGTAGATGGATAAAATTAGTAGTCTATTTTTTTCGCTAACGACTTGCAAAACGTAACTTTAGCGGGCTAACTAAGCCTGCGACTTCACGCAGCGAAGCTTTTCAAGGAAGCTTAGCGAACAAAAGATGCCCCATTTAATGTTAATTATTTTTGTTCATCTACTTATTTAGGAGAATTTAATTGGAATAAACGAGCAGAATAACCAGGACGCAATGAGCTAGCCTCTGCATTTTTGAATCGTTTGTTAATTGCTATACATAATTTGGGCGCAACTAAGAATACATAAGGTTGTTGATCTGCAACAATTTCTTGGAAGCGAAAGTACATTTCTTGGCGTTTTGCTTCATCCATAGTGACTCTAATTGTTTCAATTAGTTTATCGCTTTCTTGGTTGCCAAACCCAACATAATTATTACCATCGTAAGTGTCTGATTCGGTGTGCCAAATTTGTTTAAAATCATCTAAGGTAGGTCCTTGTCCCCATCCCAAGCAGGTTAGGTCAAAATTGCGTTTTTTCAAATCCTCTTGCATTACAGACCACTCGCTAGCAATCATGTCAATCTCGATACCAACACGAGCCGCTTCATCTTTGAGTACCTGAGCAATATCTTTGTAGAACTGCTTTCCTTGTGGGTATAAAAACTTGATTTTTAAACTTTCTTGTTGACCTTGAATATTTTTGTCCAAAATATTATCGCCATCCATGTCTTTCCATCCTGCCTCAGCCAAAAGCTGCTTCGCTTTTTCAATGTTGAATGCTATCTCTGGCAAGTTTTTATTGTTGTGTTTTTTGAGTGGACTAACAGGGCCATTAATAGGAGTTGCTAAGTTGCTGCACAAATCTTCGACAATATGTTTTTTGTCGATCAAATGAGCAATTGCTTTACGCACCCTAACATCGCTTAACTTAGCTTGGTTCATATTAAAACCAATATATCGATAAGCAAAATTGTCAGGAGTGTATAAATTAAAGTTTTTGGTTGCACGCTCATTTTTTTGTAAATCCAAGAACTTTTCTTCAGGAATATAAGTCATGACATCTATTTCCTGCTCTTTTAGAGCCAAGATCGCAGTATTGTCATCGTCAAGGATCTTGAAGTATAATTTCTGAGGATAAGCAGCAATATAATCAACATCAACCTTATCTCCCCACCATTCCTTTTTGCGTTCTAGTTTTACGTGTTGGTGGGTTGCAATTTCGGTAACCTGATAAGGACCAGCTCCCACAATGTTCTTGGGGGTATGGCTGTAGTTGGTGTTAAAATCATTGGCAAAATCAAGAATTCTAGGATCTTTATTCAAACGATCTAGATTAGCTGGATCATTCAACTCTGAGATTGTGAAATCACTCATTAGCCCTTGTGCATCATAAAAATAAGCAGGAAGTACTGCTACAGAGCTTGAAACTTCTTCCGTTAATAGGTAACGTGTGTTAGAAATAACGGTAAATTTCTTAGGGTTGTTAGGATCAATCTTAACCTCTTCAACAAATTCTAAATAACTACGTTGAGCGGTAGCATTAGTCTTTGGATTTTTTATTGCTTTGATGGTAAAGGCATAATCTTCTGCCGTAATAGGGGTTCCATTGTCCCAAACTGCCTCTTCTCTGATTTCAAAACTTATTGACATTTTGTTGTCGTCTAACTCTTTAATTATTGGTCTTCCTGTAGCTAGATAAGGGCGCAAACTAAAATCTTTAGGATTCATCTCCAAAAGTGCAGCATGGACATTAGAATTTAGTATTTCAGATGAAATAGCACTATTGGATAAGGCAACGTTTAAACCGTCTGTATTGCCCCCTATTTGAATCCGAACGGTAAAATCATCAGGGATATTTTGGCTGTTAGAGGTTCCTTCTTGTCCCGTGTCATTTTTTTTGGAATCTGTACCACAACTATAGCATGTAAAGATTAAACAAGCTACAAATAACAGACTCCAATTAGTGTGAATGCTTTTCTTACTAATCATTGGTAGGTATTTTTTATAAAAATTAAGGTTTTGATAATCTCATTATTGCTCTAAAGATCGTATTAAGTTGATAATCAATTTGGTGTAATTTTATAGGTAAACCTTCGGAGTTTCCACAGAAGTAGTAGATAATCAATGGTTCCCCAATATATATATTTTCAAACAAGCTACCAAAACAGCTTCTCTTTATAACAGAAGGAATAATACTTGATAGAAAAACTTATTTGTTGCTAAAAAAAAGAGAAGATTTTTTGAAGGGTTATCGTAGTGTATATTGTGTGATTTATTAATTGTTGATAATTAAGTGTGTATGAAACTGTTTTTTTTTAAGTTGATTTGGAGCGAAATAAATTAGAAACATGGAAGAATATAAATCAATCCAAATAAGAGAAAAAGTTGTATTTTTGACTGTTCTAAAGATTTGAAAAATTAGAAAAGATTATAGCTTATGCTTTGTTTAGGGCTATTGATCCGTTTAATACGATTTTTCAATGGAGTAATGATATAAGGATAACTTGAAACAAAGTGCCATAAAGATTTGTTTTAAATAGATTGAAAGGAGGAATATAAGACTTGTTAAGCGAGTAGTTAAAATAGAAATAGAATGAAAAACGATATAAATAATAAAGAAACGTTTATTAACCCTATTGATGAGGACAAGATCACAGAGACTCCTCATAGCTTACCTTATGCTCATACGGTAGGAGGAGCTGTTATCAAACCAATAGACCAAGGGAAAACAAAAGGGCTGGCCGTAAAAGCTATGCATAAACAAACAGATTTGCAATTGGAACAAATTCGAAAGCAAATGCAATTGTTGGCAGAGCAGGCACAAAAAATTAAAAAAAGAGTTGAAATTTCTGAAATTATTTATGGAGCAGAAATGGGATTTAAACCACTTATAGGCAAAACGTATCATCTTTATCAACGTGCGGATGAAACGGCTGTGTTGTCTGTTGTTGGTCCTAACGAATGGGGGAGGAAGGGCTGTCCTTTTAATAGCTTTTTGGCAACAATAGCTTTATTGGCGGATCATACTTGGGAAATACTTGAATAATTAATCATGGAGGCAGCAACTACAAGGCAGCAAAACGTTACTAGCAGTACCCATAATAAGATTGGTACTCAAAGGCTACTCTTTAACGTCTGGAAAAGGGGGATTGTTTTGTGGGGAAGTCTTGTTGTGGTGCTTTTTTTGGGTGCTTTTAAAGGGAAAACAATCGGGAATGCTGTGGCTTCGGATCTTGAAAAAATGAGATTAAAAGGAGCCATAAAATCTATCTCCCAACGTGTTTATGATGCAGGAAAGAAAAATGGCATCATCAAAAAACGTCATCTAATGCTCGACCCGCTCGAAAACTGGGATATTGAATTTAATAAAAAAGGATATATTCAAGAGAAAAAGTGTTATGATGCTGCTAATGAGTTGATTTTCTATTATGAATATAAGTACAAAAAGAAAAGGTTGCTGGTTAAGAAAAATATGTACGATCATAGAAACTATAGGATAGAGCAGGTTGCCTATGTTTACAATGGTTTTGGAGAGCTTGCAGCAGAGTCTATTTATGGTGCTGACAATACCTTATTAGTTCGTTATATACATACGTATTCGCCCAAAGGGCTTTTGAAAGAAACCGATGTACATGCGCCTTCTAGTCGTTATACTGCTTCAAAGTACGAATTTGTCTACAATAAAAAAGGGTTGGTAGTAGAGGAATATACTTACAACAATAAAGATCAATTGCACCAAACTAATTATTACAGTTATGATAAGAACGATTATGTAAAAGAGCACACCATCAAAAACCATTTAGACAATTTTACCTTTACTTCTTATTCTAGATATGATGAGCGTGGAAATTTGATTACTTATCAAGCTCCTGCTGAGAAAGAGCCGTTAACTTCTTATACGTATACCTTTGACGAGCATGGAAATTGGACCTGTCAAACACACTATAAAAAAGGGAGCGTACAACAGATTATAGAACGCTCAATTGTGTACGATTAGAGTGGCTTACAAATCAAATTCTGCCATTAATCGCCAATGTTCTGGAGTGCGTCGGGTTTCTACTAATCGCAATTTGGGCATTCTAAAATCCATAAAAAAGCTATCTCCAAGTGCTCCTATAATGGCTTCCTTCTGAAAAATAGGTAAAGAGCCATAAAGAAAACTAACGTGTGGAATAAATGGATTGATTTGGGTATGTTCAAAAATTTCTTCTGCTAAGGTTCTTGCTTCCATCAAATCTTCACTTTGATTGGTACAAAAAAACAAACAACGATAATAGACCTCTAGAAATTCAATTCTCGTTAAGGTGGCAGAGACAGGGATTAAACTATTGGCTAATTCTTCTGCTTTTTGAATGGCAATTGTTTCTTTGTCGATAATACCACTCAACAAGGTGACGTGCGGTTCAAAGGTAGGGGTGTCATGTGTGGTGCTCAAATCCACAATCAACCTACTTAGTTTTTGGTAAGCAGCTTCGTCAGGCATCAACCACAATGTATACATATATTTAGATCTAAAAAGGATATAGAATTTATTACACTAGATTTCAAACAGCTAAAGTAGCAAAAAAATAGGACTAATCTGTAAGTTGATTAGTCCTATTTTAAAGGAAAATAAGCGGTTTTTTATTTATTTGCGTCGACCAAATAAGTCTTTCTTTTTAGTTTTTGATTTTGCTTTTTCATTTTGTAGAATTCTTTCATAACTCGTTGCATCTACAAGAACATTGGCAGGGTCATCCTTGTGAACTTTATCAACAAATTCCCAAGTACCATCCTTAGACAATTTTAAGCCCGAATAACTGCCATCTGGAACATTGCTTGGTCCTGCACTTTTGATGGGAGAGCCATAAATAAGATGGTCATAAACAACCATCTCTTGTTCTTCAGAATAGTTGAGCGTTACATTAACACTAGAAGAATATTCCATGACAAAACGTTTTACCTTGCGTTTTCTGCCAAAGCCATCTTTCATTTCAAGCACTGTTTTTCCAAATCTTGGTCGACCAGAGCTATCAAAATAAAGTACATCTAGCAGTTTGCGTCTATTGTAAAAATCATAGGCATCAAACCCAAAAAGCAAATACATCTTTTGTCCATCCGATTTGAACTCTTTTAGGTTGTAATACAAAGCACCATACCAATTTTCAGGTTTTAAAATACTAAACTCTACCGTACGCATATCGTCTGATTTGTCCTGTAATTTGTACACCTTATTCTCTTTGGTTTGAATAAAGCCTCGGTATTGATAATGATCTTTGTCAAGGTATAGTTGCCAAGTAAAAATCTTAAAACTTTTGTCTTCTGGTTGCACCAATGAAACGCCTTCCAAATTAGAAAAATCATACTCAAAAGCCCCTTTTTGGCTGAGGGTTTTTTCCATGATTTTTTCCAGTTTTTGAGAAGATTCTTGACGAATGCTTAGTTCTTTATTGGTCAATATATCAACCAATAAACCACGCATAGTAGCTTCGGATTCTATAATTAAGGTGGTATCTACATCACTATCTATTGCGTAGCTGCAAAAACTAAGTGGTAAGCTAAGGAGCAATAACAAATATTTTTTCATAATAGTAAGGTTACATTTAGGAGGCTGTTATGAATTTTTTTAGTGTAAATTTTTTTGTTATAGATACAGTTATTAGCGTTAAAGTAATCAGTATACATGATTCTTAAACTAAAATTAGACCAGTTTTAGTATTTAATACTCCGTTGATTTTTTGGTTTTTTAGTAAAAAACATAAAAAAACAGTGCCTTCGCTTTTACCTACGGTGCTAGGCATTCCAGTTGGTATACAGTACCAAGCTGCTCGTGCACTATGTTCATGAGGTCGCAAGCTCTGTTTAGCTGCGCTGCTAGGTTAGCTAGTGCGCTATCGCTTATGAGCCAGCAAGCTGGGTTCAGGTTTTTAACGGAGTAATGAGTATTTAGAACCCACAAAATTAAAGATTATCTTTGAGTTTGAGGTATTCTTCAAAAATAAAATCTATGCCCCAAATCCATTGGGCTTGCAATAACGTTGCTCTGTTCATCAATACACCCTTGCCTTCCAAAACTTCAGATTGGGCAATTTTTTCAAGCTGTTCATCCGAAACAATAGCTTCAAAAATGGTTAACCCAAAAACTTGTTGAACATGCTGATTATTAATTAGGTATTGCTTAATTTTTGTTTTGCTAATATTTCGCAGAATAGGAACCGCAGCTGGAATTTCTTCCATTACTTCCCGTTCT
Source organism: Aureispira anguillae (assembly GCF_026000115.1). Taxonomy (GTDB): domain Bacteria; phylum Bacteroidota; class Bacteroidia; order Chitinophagales; family Saprospiraceae; genus Aureispira; species Aureispira anguillae. The sequence continues at coordinate 3,551,631 of NZ_AP026867.1, read as the reverse complement.
ACGGCAACCAATGCATTGGCGTCTTCTTTTTCTATTGCTCCACCCCAAAACGCACAAGCACCTCGCCAAGCTTCAAAAGGGTATTGCTCATCTTTGATTTGTACAAAAAAACGACTTTGATCTTGATTGCCAATGAGCAAGCCTACTCCTTGATGTATTTCTTTGGTCATTTGTTTTGGCATTAATTGTATGAAAAGATTAATCTAAAATTTGTGCATTGGTTCCCAAAAGTGCCTTAATATCAGCTATTTCTTTTTCTAAGGAAGAGAGCCGTTTTTGTTGGCGTTCCAATGCTTTTATTTTGTTTTTTAATTGCTCATTTTCTCTTGATAATTCTTGTACCGCTTTTACTAAAGGAACGGTGAAATCAGCATAACGCAAACCATAATAATCTTCTACAGAGGCAGGTTTGTCCACGCCACTAAATTCAAAGCCCAACTCTTGAGCAAGTTGTTCTACATCTTGCGCCATAAAGCCAGCCTCACGCACCAAATCAGTAGTTTCCATGCGGCACTCTTCAACGCCTTGATAATCTCGTAATTTTTCGGCATCAATATAATACGTAACAGGCTCTAGGCGATTGATAAATGCCAAGCCTGGAACATTGGCTTTGACATCAATTTTGAATCGCTTGTCAGAAACCTTAGACCAAGAAACTTTGCCTCCAATACTCGTTATTCGGTCATCTCCAAAGCGCATTTGGTTGCTAGCAGAAACATGAGCATTGGCACCAATTGCCGTTGAGTTTCCATAAGCAAACCCTCTAGCATAGGCATTAAACCCAAGTGCTGTATTTTTGTTGCCTGCTGTATTTCTGTTGAGTGCATCATAACCAATTGCCACATTCTCATTGCCTGTTTTGTTGTCTTTGAGACTTTGATAACCTAGTGCGGTATTTTGATCGCCAGAAGAATTATTTTCCATGCTATTAGCACCCACAGAAGTGTTGTTGAGGCCAGAGATATTTTTATACATGCTAAAATGGCCAATTGCAATGTTTTTAGATCCTGTCATGTTGCTGTGCAATGATTTGCCTCCCATGGCAATATTAAAACTCCCAGAAGTGTTTTTGGTCATAGAATGATGACCACTTGCCACGTTAAAATTTCCAGATGTATTATTGCCCAAGGTGTTGGTTCCTAAGGCCACATTACTATTGCCAATCATATTGCTATAAAGGGAATAATAACCCAACGCAACATTATTTTCGCCAGTGGTATTACTTTGCAAGGCATAAGCTCCAAAAGCAGTGTTGGCAGAAGCAGAAGTATTGCTCATTAGGGCATGATAGCCTGCTGCGGTATTGTTCATTCCATCTTTATTAAAGCCCAAAGAAAAAGTACCAATTGCCGTATTATAATTGCCACTACTATTACTATTCAAGGAATTGGAACCTACTGCCACATTTTCCTTTCCCAAGGTGTTTCTATAAAGAGATTGATAACCAATAGAGGTATTGCTTTTTCCTTCTCTATTGTTGTACATGGCTCCTGTTCCATAGGCCGTATTGTAACTTCCTGATGAATTATTGCGCAAACAATCATTTCCTGTTGCGGTATTGTATACCCCAGTGGTATTGCCTCTAAGAGCATTGCTACCAGAGTAATGATTTAATTGTGCGTTTAGATTAGGAGCATAAGATTGCAGAAGGAAAAGAAATAGGGTAGAAGGAATTATTTTTTTGATTGTCATTGTATTGTTTTTTAGACTTTTTTGTCTTTTGTTTAAGGGATGGTATGCTTATTTAAGTCTTTAAGTCCAAAAATAGGGAGTTTTTTATCATTTTTATAAAATGAAGAAGAACTCTAGCTCATTGATTAAAACTAGACTGTTAATATGAAATCTTTTATGCTTGCTGTAGCTGCGATATTATGCTTATTTTCTTGCGATCCAGCGCCTCAAAATCCTCTATGTGAGCTTGCCCCTGCATCGCAAGAAGAATATACTTTTTCTAAGAATAGATTTGATTTCTATCCTAAGACTTTAAGGGCTTTTAACGACTTTGATGCTGGTGTAGCTTGTGCGCAGCGGCAGAACAAACCAATTTTTTTGCTTTTTACGGGCTATGGAACGAGAGTGCATTTTTTTCCTGATATTGCGCTTCAAGATCCTGCTATTTTGAGTTATTTATACCATGATTTTATCCCGATTATCTTGTATGTTGACGATAGAAAAAAATTGCCATTGGCAGAGCAGGAAATGGTAAAAACAGAGAATGGCTTTAGGCAGTTTCGAAATGTAGGGAATAAAAATGCTTACTTACAAGAAAGAATGTTTCGTATGGCTAGTCAGCCTTATTTGGTTTTGATGACTTGGCAAGGGGAGGTTTTGACTAAGCCATTAGGATATAGTCCTGATATAAGTGTTTATGTCAATGCCTTAGAGGTTGCCTTAGATACATTTAGGAAAAAGCAGGCGTTTTTAAAGGAAGTAATTATTAACTAATCTTTCACAGGTCTAAATTTCGTAAAAGTCCTCGAAATATAAATACAGGATAAAACAATTAGGATTAAATAAAGTAAGGCTGTTTCTTAAAAAAAACTTAGCTACGAATTGTCCAATAGTAGTCTTTTCTTTTTTGCATTGCCAAAAAAAGAAACAAAAAACGCTAGGGCTTGCTGAAAAATTGGACTAAACAAGTCCTCCTATTGCCTAATCGTTCAAAACTCGCTGCGCTCAAACAATTGAACGATTTATTTTTCTTTGAAAAATAACGGCACTACTCGTCCTGTTTTGTTCTCCAATTTTTCAAATGCCCACCCCTTCTTTCTATTATAAATACCCATTATCTTTGAATTTAATAGATTTGTATTGAGGTGGGCATGATGGAGGCTGGTGTATAGCTTCTGTGAAGAATACGTCCGTATTTAGCGGGCGAAGCATTCGCTAAATACAGTATTCGAACAGCTAAAGCTATCCAGCCGTAGTCTTAGCCCTTGATTTTGGTTCTTTTATCAAGAAAAGAACAAATAGTAAAACAAAAGTTATTATTTAAAATGCTGTCCTATTATTGTACGTTGAGAACTAGGTGTTTTGGGCTAATAAAAAACAACCCATAAAAAAAAACTCTCAGATAAAATCCGAGAGCTTTTAACAACACAACCATTATAGATAAATACTATCTATAACATTATTTTTAAGTACTAGTAGCTAGTACAAAAGCGTCTAATAATAACGGTAACGTCTTACTTGCGCAGCATATTTAGCTAAACGCAATACTTGACGAGTATAACCATACTCATTGTCGTACCAAACGTAAACGGTAACCGTTTTACCATTGTTTCCAACTTTCGTAGATGGAGCATCAAACACAGAAGCAGCAGGCGCACCAATAACGTCAGAAGAAACAAATTCTTTAGAAATAGAATATTTGATTTGCTCTACTAAGTTGCCGTGCAAAGAAGCTTGGCGCATCATCTCGTTGATTTCTTGAACAGTAGTTTCTTTTTGAACATTCAAGGTCATAACAGCCAAAGAACCATCAGGAGTAGGAACACGAATAGCCGAACCTGTTAGTTTTCCATCCAATTCAGGAATTACTTTACTAACAGCACTAGCAGCACCAGTAGATGTAATAACCATATTTAAGGCAGCAGCAGAACCTCGTCTTTCTTTAGAATTGTAATTGTCCAACAAGTTTTGAGCATTGGTATAAGCATGAATGGTTTCTAAATGTCCATTGTTAATGCCTAGATTATCGTGCAATACTTTTAATACTGGAGCAATTGCATTGGTTGTACAAGATGCTGCACAGAAAACAGTATCTTCTTGGAAATTCAATTCTTTTTGATTGATTCCATGTACAATATTTTTGATGCCTTTACCTGGAGCAGTAAACAATACCTGCTTCACACCAGGACGCAAATGGCGACTCAAACCTTCTTTGTCTCTCCAAGCACCTGTATTGTCAATAAGAATAGCATCTTTGATGCTATATTCTGTATAATCAATATCCTCTGGACTATTGGCAAAAATGATTTGAACACGGCAACTGTTAACAATCAATTGTTGGTTTTCTTCATCAACACTAATTGTTCCACGGAATTTGCCATGAATAGAATCTTTGCGCAACAAAGAAGCACGTTTAAGCAATTCTTCGTATGGATTCTTTTTGTTTTTTTGACGCAATACAATAGCTTTTAGTCTTAATTGTTCGCCACGACCCATCATTTCTATTAAACAACGAGCAGCCAAACGACCAATACGACCAAAACCATATAGCACAACATCTCTAGGAGTGATCACTTTAGCATCTTTGGCATCTTTACCAATGAAATCAGTTAATTCATCCGCAACAAAATGATCGATGTTATCCCAGCTCTCTTCTGAGCTAAGCCATTGAGTAGCCAATTTTCCCAAATCAATACGAGAAGGAGCAAGGTCAAGTTTTGCGATTGCTTTTGCAATTTTTACACTCATCTGAACCGTAATCGGCTGCTTAGAATAATTCTTTGCAAAAAGGTGATCGTTCATGACTTCTGTAGGTCTAGAGTCATAAATGTCACGGCGGAAAAGAATGATTTCGATAGAACGATCAAACCGTAGATCACCTACTATTTTTAATAATTCTAAAGCTGCTTTTTCATCTTCACGCCAAGTGCTTAGGTGTGATTCAAATTGTGTCTCTAACGATTTTACGTCCATGGTTAAAACTATTGAAAGTTGTCTTTTTAATGGCGAAGGTAATGTTCTTTTTAAGAAATTACACTTCATATGTTTTGTTACAATTGAATAAAAGTGTCGCAAATTTCGTCATTTTTTGCGAATTATTCCAATGTTAGCCAACAGATTTTTACTTTTATCCAAGTATTCTGTGCGATTCTACTTAGGAATATTGGCGAAAAAACATTAAATTATAAATGGCTTTTGGAACGGTTAGTTTTGGAAGCATTTATAAAACCTGTATCCAACATATTTTAATGAGCAACCAAATTGGCATTAAAATAGAATGAGGCTTATTAGATAGTGTTTAACGTTTTCTTTCAACTAAAAATCAAATACTGTTATTTCCTAAAACCAATAATATAAGTATATGAAGGTATATTATAGTTTATTTTTTTTATTCTTATTTCAGGCTACTATGGATGCCCAGACAGACGGCTTTGCAGAGTTTAGTATGGATCAATTGGGAATTCAAGCCTACCAACCAAAAGAACAAGTAAAGACGGCGGATTCCTTATATGTTCAGGTTGAAAATGGACAAAAATATCTTTTGCACACGATTCATCCTGGGCAAACCTTATATGCGATTAAGAAATTTTATGGGATCGATTTGTCGGATATTTATTATAGCAATCCCAATTTAGAAACCAATGGATTAAAGATAGGGCAGAAAATTAGAATTCCATTAGTAAACAAAGCGATTAAGCGTTTTGTGGGGGAGAGCTTTGTTGACACTTCTTATATCCCAGTTTATTACAAAGTGAGAACTTCCGAAACCTTATATCGAATTTCTAAAATTTATTTTCGCTTGCCTTCTGAGATATTAAAATCAAGAAACCAGTTGGTTACAGACCATCTAAGTGAACATCAAATCTTGCACATTGGCTGGATTGACAAAAAGGGAATTCCTGATTCGCTCAAAAATTTTACAGGTTTGTCTGGGATATTAGGAGAAGAAAGCCAAAAAAATAAATATCGTTACGAGGTTAATTTTAATGGTAAAAACGAGCAGGTATTACAAGGGACAGCTTGTTGGGATAAGGCCATGAGTTTGTCTGCGAAAAATAAACTTTATGTCATGTGCTCTTATGTTCCCAAAGGGGGCGTTGTCAAAATCGAGAACCCAATGACCAATCGACATTTATACGCTAAAGTAGTTGCCCCTAAGCCCGAAAATTCATTCACACAAGAATCTATTGTGATGCTGACTCCTACTGTTGCAAAAGCTTTGGGGGGCTTAGATTCTAGATTTTATGTAAAGGTTTCTTATTGTAAATAGTATGGGGTTTTTGCTAGCTTTCTATTGTTGGGGGGTAATGGACTACAAAAGAAAGGGCAGGATTGAGGAGGCGGAGGTAGAGATTCGACGAAAAATGCTTGATTAAAAAGACTAGAACCACTCGAAATGCTTTCAGCGAAAGGAATTTTTTTATTAAAAACCTTTCCTTGTGCATTAAATCGGTCATAGTATCCTTTATTATTACAAATCTCATAGTCAGAAGTACTAGTATGGACGGGTATAAGCATTGTTTCTGTTATCTTTTTAGCATAGCCAATATATTTTTCATTATTGGGCGCAGCATAAATGTCAGCATAAATAAAGGGCATTATTGTGTCCAAAGAAGTGTTAATAACGCCCATGTTATGAGGGGTATAAGGATGTAAAGGGGAAAAGGGAGGTTGTAAAATTATTGGATTTACTACAAGGTTACCTTGTGCACAAAACAAGTCTTCAAAAAGATATTTCAAAAAAAAGTACTCAAAAGGAATAATAGTTTCTTCTTTGAAATTGATGAGGCCAAATAAGTTATCTTCTATAGGGCTTCCACTGAATAATTTATGTTTCTTAGCGATTAGCCAATGCTCATTGATGATCTGTAATTGTGCATAATAGTTTTTAAAAAGGGGCTGCCCAGTTGTATCAATAACATTCCATCCTTTTTCGTTTTGTACATGAGCATAGCCATTAGCAAAATCGCTAACCTTATGATATTGAGGAGAAACAACAATTTTTCCCTTTTTGTTGATAAAACCATATTGCCAACTCGTTTTATCTTGAAAATTAGAGTCAATAGTCAATTGATTATTTATATAATAAGATGTCGTTGTAATAGGCCAATCAGGAGTTGTTCTATTGTGGATAAAATCTGAACTACTTGTTCGGATGATAATTGGAGCCAAATCATTATTAAACGAAAGAGATGATAGTTTATTAAGTTCAACTAAGTGTATTTTATGGAGGAATTGGTATTCAGGTATATAAATAGGAAGCAACTGCCCTAAACTATCAATAGCACCTATTTGGCTGGAGGAAGAATAGGTTGCTTTTCCTTTGTGAAAAGGGCTAATCCAATGAAAATCTTTATTTTTAAAGAGGACTTCACCAGAAGAATTAAGTATCCCAAAAACACCATTGGTGTCTTGAAACGAACTAATAGAGGGAGTTGTAAAGGGATGTATCAGTTGTAAACTTGGAGCTAATATTTCTGTTCCTTTTTTATCGACAAGACCCATTTTTTCATTCAAAACAACAATGGCTCGGTTATGATGAAAGGGAAAAATAGTATCATAATTAAAAGGGCATAAAAGGGTTCCTGTGCTATCTACAAAACCAAATAATCCCTTGTTAGAAATGACACAAATCCCATCTTCAAAATCATCGATAGAATAGTTTTTGCCATCTACTTCAAACGTTTTAGTAACCAGATTGAAATGATCTAGTTTTTCTTTTTGTGAACAAGAACAGAGTCCAATATACAGTAGAATACTTAAAAATAGGGAAGGTTTCATTGGTTTAGGTTTTAGTATAGCATGGGATATCTAACCTTGTTGCTGTACACAACACGAGCAGGTAGCCATTTACGGTTGAATAAAGCACCGTACAAAAAGGGTATCCGTATCAATTTCATTGCTCCAACGACCAGCATTGTCTTTGATGCGAATTTTATAAACAATAGGGTCAAAATAATTGGGTTGCTCTTGACAAAGAATCAATGGGTTATTAGGATCAATTCCACAGATTTGAGACATGGTCACTTCTAGTTGCCCCGAAATGCCACTGACAATTCCTTGTTGTTCTATTGTTGGAATTTTGTAAAAAGCAGTATCATTAGGAGTACGGCGGGTATCTACTATAATGATATGATTGGCGGTATCTCCTGTTTTTCCTAAATCCCCATCGCCATCTGTAAAATCAAATTTAAAAGAAACGGAACCTGTTAATTGTTGTACCGTATCTGCCGAAAAACTATTCCAAGTAATATGTGGCGTGTCGTCATAAATTGGTGGCTTTTCGCAAGCAATCCAAATATAGCTCATAAAAACTAAAGCGGCAATGATGAGTATTTTGTTCATACTAAATTATTGATTGTTATTGCTTAAAATGTATTGATGTCAGACCCTATAAACAATCCAATGTAACCTCATCGGTTTCAATGACATTACTATAGTTGCCAGCCTGATCTTGTATTTGTACCTTATAATTCATGGTTCTAGTTGGGTAGGTCGTACTACTTTGACAAGAAGAACCATTGGGATAAATACAACATTGTGAATAAACGACTAAGGTGACTTCTCCTGTTCGACTAGAATTGTTCGGATTTACACCTAGGTAATTAGGTATTTTGTAAGACGCAATAATCGCACCCGTTCTAGAATCTGAGACAAAAATATTATCATTGGTATCGCTTCCGATATTGCCATCGCCATCTGTAAATTTAAATTTTAGATAGAGCGAATCAAGCCCCCCTTGGGTCATATAGCTGTCTGATATGCTGACAAATTCGATATAGGGTGTAGTTGAGTTTTGGTCTTTGCAGGAAAAAAAGCAAATCGTAGTGACCAAGAATAGAAAAGATGTTATTTTTAGACGCATATATATTAATAGATGATTTGTGTTATTTTTGCTTTGAAGTTGTTTAAAAAAGAGATGTCATTTAGAATATTAGCTTATTTTTAAACAACTTTTTTATATTAAAAACAAAAATTACATTAATGAATGTTTTTTATCAAGAAAAGTTGAACTTAAAATAGATTATGAATAGAATATACCAAACACTAAAATTACACATCAATAACGTAAATGAGTCCACCTTTGAACAAGTAGCTTTAGCAGTTTTTCGGTATCAAGTCCAAAATAATCGACTTTATCAACAATTCATAAATTTGTTAGGCATTTCAATTCAAGATGTCAAAAATCTGCAGCAAATACCTTTCCTACCCATACAATTTTTTAAATATCATACGATAAAAAGCCAAGATTGGTCCTCAGAAGTGATTTTTACGAGTAGTGGAACGACTCTCAAACATCCTTCTAAACACCATGTTCGTTCCTTGGATTGGTACAAGCATTGCGCTTTCCAAACTTTTGAAGCTGCTTATGGTAGTCTACAAAACTATGCAGTAGTAGCTTTATTGCCCTCTTACTTAGAACGAACAGGTTCTTCCTTAGTATTTATGGCAGAACAGTTCATTCAACGTTCTCAACATCCATTAAGCGGTTTCTTTTTATATAATACGGATGAATTGATAAAGGTGTTGGGGCATTGCCAAAAAGAAAATCAACCCGTGTTGTTGTTGGGGGTGACTTATGCGTTACTGGATTTAGCTAAAAAATACCCCCAAGCGCTTCGTCAGGTTATTTTGATGGAAACGGGAGGGATGAAAGGAAAACGAGCAGAAATGACCAAAGCTGCCGTGCATCAGGAACTCAAAACGGCTTTTCAATTAGAAACAATTCATTCTGAATATGGAATGACAGAATTGTTATCACAGGCTTATTCTAAAGGAAATGGCATTTTTCAACCCAGTCGTCTGATGCGGGTTTTGATTCGTGAAACAACGGATCCATTGAATATTTTACCCAGTCAAAAAACAGGAGGGATTAATATTATTGATTTGGCAAATATAGATACCTGTAGTTTTATTGCGACCGATGATCTAGGACGCTCCTTTGAAGATGGTAGCTTTTCTGTTTTGGGACGTTTTGATGCCAGTGATTTGAGAGGCTGCAACTTGTTGGTGAATGAAGTGTAGCTTGCATCCTGTTCGTTTATTAGGGCAAAGTAGCGAATAAGACAGGCAGAAGGTAATTTATGGAATATCAACTGATCGATAAAAAGTAATAAACTACTATTATAAATAACTTGTATCCTTTCATTGTTTTTTGTAACTTAGATAAATTAATACCATTGTTTATTCTTTTAGAATAGAACAAAAACTTATAAGGTATGGTTTAATCTAAAGCCTAGGCTGGACCAAATTCCTACTGCATTTAATGCAAGTCGTTTTTTTCTGTATTTTTATTTATTTAAAATGTATAATCTCCCAAGTAATGAATCAATTATTATTATCCTCTCAACGCTTAGAAACTTGTAAAGTATTACAAAACGGCAAATTGAACCTCTTTGAAGCGTTACAAAAAATTGCCAGTTTAGAATTGGTCAATTTAGAAGTGGAGCTCCCCGAATCTTCAATTATACTAGAATGGAAGGAGGTGCAAACTCCTGCAACTCCACAAAGTTTTAAAGATTTAGTCGGAAAAAAATTGGGAGAATATAAATTTCAATATCTAGGTCGATTTATCCAAGAAGAGACTCCTGTTGAGGTTAAAAAAGAACAATTTGTAGCTCGTTTTCCAACGGAAAACATTACAGATGATACCATTGAAAACACAGGATGGGTGAATTGCACTTGGCTGATTGATTTTTTGGTAGGAGCGGATAAGATAGAAAAAGATGGCTTTCGCAAAGAGTTTTTAATTTGGAGAAAAGATGAGGCTAAAAAGGAATATACACTAGCTTTGTCTAGAGAATCAATTCACAAAGCTAGCGCAGAGCAAGAGAAGTTTGTTTTTAATGAAGACTTAAAGACCATTGCTTGGGATCATCAAATTTTATTTAGTGGACAACAAAGCTGTTAAGAACTGTTTGGAATTGGTTGCTAAAGCTGATTATTGTACACGTTTTAAGAGCACTTTTTGGGTATTAATTACTTTAAAACTTGTCACGGTATCTACTGTTGTTTCATCTTTTTGATAGGTAGAATGAGAAGAAGAAGATAGGGGAAAAGAAGCGATCTCAAAATGAATGTCATCTCCTACTTTGCGGGTAATGCCATAAAGCCCCAAATTGCCTACTTCAAAATAATCATAGAATGCATTGTCTAATAAAACACGATCCAATAGAATGCCATTGTTTTCGTCCATGATGAAGTGATTTTCAGGCATGGAGTCATGGCGAACCAGTGCATAGTCTTTGATTATTTCTTTGCCATTGTACAATGCTTTGGAATACCAGCGCCAACGGTTTGCCGTGTCTGTTCTGCTAATAATAAGTGTCATAGGTAACTCCATTGTTTTGCCTTTTTGAGCATTAATCAAGGCTAAATTTCCTTGGTATTTTCCAATCCAACCTTCTGGAAACTGAGCGGAAGTTTTATTAGGAATTGTTTTTTTTTCTTTTTTGGAAGGGTCAGTAGTTGGGGGAGTACAAGCGGCAATAGCTAAGCAAGATAGTAGAAATAAAATAACAATTATTTTCATTATCAATGGTGTTAATTAAAAAACAGAAATTTTTGATTCTAAAGCTACAAAAAAGTAACTAAGGATAGTTGTTAGGCTGGTTTATCGAAATACCTAACCTTTATTTTTTAGTTTTGGTTCCCGTTTTACCAAAATGCTTTTTGGAAGAGACGAAGTAGTATAGAGCTTTTTTGGCTGATGTTAGCAAAACTATCAAGCAGCCAAGGGCAACGAGCGATAGCCCGTTGTGTGAAGTAGTGAATACGATGTTCTCGCCATAATTTATGGTAAACCATTTTATTGTAGTTTAATAGAAATGGAGCAGAAAAATCGTCTGCTTCAAAGCATTTTTTTGCTTGCCAACCCGCATAACGTCCCGAAATGATGGCTTGCCCTATTCCTTCTCCAGATAGCGGATCCACTAAGGCAGCAGCATCGCCACAAAGCATAAAACGATGCCCTGAAATGGTTACTTTGCGAGAGCCTAAAGGGAGGCCAAATCCTTTGGGTGGATGAATCAGTTCCGCCCCTTCGAAACGCTCTTTTAGATAAGGCGTATTGGTAATGGTTTGAAGTAGGGACTTGCGGAGGTTAATTTTTTGCTGACTGATCTTTTGAGATAACATGCCTAAACCTACATTAGCATAGCCATCTGGCAATGGAAATATCCAGAAATAGCCTGGCATTAAATCTTTTAAATAGTGTAATTCAAATGTTTGTTCAGAAATTCCTTTTACCCCTTTATAATAAGCACGAACAGCTGCCGAATGATGTGCTAAATCTATTTTGTTTTGGGTTAACTCTTTGGCTACAATTCCTTGAGCGCCATCGCAACCAATGATTAATTTAGAACGGAGTTGCTGACCATTTTTGAGGGTAACAATAGTGTGGTCAGAATGAGTTTGAACGGTTTTTATAAAGCCTGTAAAGGAGCTCACATTGGCTAATTGGCTGGCTTGTTCAAATAAAAAATGATCTAAATGAACCCGCATAGAAATGGCTCCTTTTTGAGTGAAATTCAGATCCACAGCTTTTTGATTGGGAGCAACTACTCTAAGTGTCGTAACAATTTTTTTTGCTTTAAATTGATGAAATGCAGCTTCATATTTAGGATGAATAGTTCGCAAAACGCTTGGAACATAAGGCGCAATAGCATCTCCACAAATTTTATCTCTAGGAAAACTACTTTTGTCAATTAGAGCTATTTTTAAGCCCGAATTTTCTAGTGCCAAAGCACAGGTACTTCCCGCAGGACCTGCTCCACATATTATTATGTCAAACTGTTGGATCATCATAAGTTGAGTTGCTGCTAGAAATAGATGTTACTTAATTTACAGGAAAAAATAATTCTTTTTTGCCTATACTTTTTTACGCCTGATTAGCTATCAATAAAGCATTGCGCCTCACGAACGAAGTGAGCTAAAAATCTTGGTAAATTTAATGCATAGTCAATTCTGCTTAGTTACTTAACATAAAAAATGAAAATTTGAAAAGTGGCAAGAACCAGATTTTCAAATTTTCATATAATAATAAAGACTAAGACTAGGAAACAGCCCCTAAGTCTTCATGATCTCTTTTAGCGTCAACATTAATCAACCAGTTTTCATTTTTATCTTTTTCAACTGGAATAAATTGTATAGGGTTGCCCAAATAATCAACTCGTTTACCTGGATAAACATTGGCTTCCCATAGATAGGCAAATAAAGAATGGCGATCTAAGTTGGGATGGATATAAGGAGCAATTTCTTTTTCGTGAAAAGCAGGATACAGACTCCAGTGCAGGTTAGGACGCATATGATGCGCACCATGGTAGCCGTTATTGCACATAAAAAAGTTAAGAATAGGACTTTTAAAATTACGGGAATGGTTGTATTTGTGTTCGTGGTCACAGCCATCATGCTGAAATACATTGGTGCCAAACAGTCCCCAACTACCATATACTTGAGGGATAAAAACAAATAAAATCATAGCTTTCCAATTGATTAACAACAAGATGATTTTAGTAGCATTGACAAAAAATACTTCACGTCTATATTGTTTGTACCATCGGGGATTATCTGTTTTCATCTTTTTAGCAAATGCCCATTCTGCTTCCATTAGCGATTTTGCAGTAACGAAAAAGAACAAGGTCTGATTCAATATATTCCATTTGAATCGCACTCGACTAGCACGAGTCCAATCTTTTTGCGTTTGATTTTCTTTATGATGACTAAAATTATGACCTGGAACAAAAGCGCTTACTGGATAGCCATGAACAAAGGTGAGAATGTACTGAAAAATAATATTCCAGCTTTTCTTTTTGAAAATAGGGCTATGTATAGTGTTGTGAATGATGCAAGCACAGAAAAAACTGAAAAAGCAAGCAAGTACAAATAAAATGGATAAAACAGTCCATGATAATTGATTAAAAAAGAAGAAACCTACGTAGGCAAATATCAGATAGGCGAGTACAATACCTAGGCTTTGATAATCAGCTTTGTAGTTTAGTTGTTTTGTAAACATAATATAAAATTTTGGGATTGTGATATATGTTTTTTGAACGGATGCACTACAGTCAGTATTTAGCCTTTAATATCAACTGAATAGACCTTTCTATGCGTATTTGATGCACTTAACGCAAAGGGGTTGTATTCGTAAATATTAAAGATGACAGCTATTTCAAAAAACTTGAATCTAAAAGAAAGACAGCAGAAGTTGAATTTTTTCTTTTTGCAAAGAAAAAAAATAATTCAATGCTGTATTATGTTTGCAAATGTAGATTACATTATCAATTTGTTCAAAGAAAATGATGTTTTTTTGAGTAAAAAAATTGTTAATATGTTATCTAAAACATTAATTTTTTTTGTTAAACTTATAGGTTAATAATAGGAGCTTCCGTATTAATTTTCGCTCTTTGACAAATCGTAGGCTCACGCAGTAGCAGCGAAGCTAATCGTGTGGAAATTTTAATTAATGGTTTTAATTATGCCGTTTGGGTATTAGGTTTTAGAACTTTTACCAAAGGTACGAGATCGCTTCGCTTTTAGACTATATAGCTGTAATTCATGCCTATATAGTCTAAAAGCGAAGCGATCTAAAAACAACGTGATCTAGGCTCTAATATCCCAAAATAGAAGCATTTTACCCTACGTTTTACGATTAGCACACAATTTATCAAAGAACCTTAATTTTTAATAGAACAATCCCTTTGGGAATGGCATTGCCCTCTGTTACAAAGATATCTTCAACCCAACCATCTTCTTGAGCGCTAATTGTATTTTCCATTTTCATAGATAATAACGTAATGAGTGCTTGTCCTTCCTTAACTTGCTGTCCGATTTGAACATTAATTTTTAGCACCTCACTAGGCATAGGAGCCTTGTAACCATTTTTGGTTTTGGCTGTTTCTAGGTCGGGAAATCTTGGACAAAGATTTAATTGAATTTGCCCATAAGCTTGGTGATGGATATAATATTGATCACCATTGTTATAACAAGAAAGGTTATGATGCTGATCGTTGATTTTGATGCCAAGCGCCTGTTGCTGTTTATAAAGCAACTCAACTTGGTAGTTTTGTTCTTTTGTTTGAATGGAGAACACCTTATTTTTATAGCGATAGTTAAGCTGGATTGTTTCGCCATTTACTAGATAAGACTCTTGGGAAGCTTGATAATAATTGTTTCGCCAAGCTGATGGTAGAGCAGGAATTAATTGTCGTTCATCTTGGCGCTGTTGCCAACGATACAATAAACTAGCAATAGCGGCAATAACAGCTCCTTTTTTTTGTTCTAATGCAAAGTTTTTAAAATCAAACGCCTGTGCAATAAAATTAGTGTGATAATCCCCTGTTTGTATTGCTTCATGTTGTAACAAGGCAACCAAGAAAGGCTGATTGGTGATTGGACCAATACATTTAAGTTGCCTTAGCGCATAATTCATTTTTCGGATAGCAGCCAAACGATTGGGAGCATGAGCAATGATTTTGGCTAGCATAGGGTCATAATAAATGCCGATTTCAGAGCCTGTTCGAACTCCTGATTCATAACGCAATCCCTCTATCGGAGTTGTTTCCCAATGAAGAACGGTTCCAGTAGAAGGGAAAAAATTATTGGAAGCATCCTCTGCATACAAACGACATTCCATCGCATAACCATTCGACTGAATTTCAGCCTGTTTTAGTGGCAAGGGTTGCCCTTCAGCGACTAGAATTTGCCATTCAACCAAATCTAAACCTGTGATCATTTCCGTAACAGGGTGTTCTACTTGCAAGCGTGTATTGACTTCCAAAAAGAAAAATTCTCCTTGTGGTGTTACTATAAATTCTACGGTTCCTGCATTATCATAATGAATGGCTTTTGCCGCAGCAATTGCTGCTTGTCCCATTTGATGCCGCAGTTCGTCTGAGAGGCTGGGAGAGGGGCTTTCTTCGATTATTTTTTGATAACGGCGTTGTATACTACATTCTCGTTCCAATAAATGAATTACATTGCCGTGTTGATCGCCAAAAATTTGGAATTCAATATGTCGAGCACCAACAAAATAACGTTCTAATAAAACAGCTTTATTTCCAAAACTATTAAAAGCTTCTCGTTGTACCGCTTCCAAGGCTATTTTTATTTCATGTTCATGCTGAACAATCCGCATTCCTTTGCCTCCGCCCCCTGCTACTGCTTTGATCAGAATAGGGTATCCAATGGCATTAGCTTCTTGAATTAAGGTGGTTAAAGATTGATCTTCTCCTTGATACCCAGGAATAGTGGGAATTCCATTTTGATCCATGATGGTTTTTGCCGTAGATTTTAATCCCATGGAATCAATGGCGGATGGCTTGGGACCAATAAAGACAATGCCCTCCTGTTGACAGCGTTGCGCAAAGGCAGCATTCTCAGATAAAAAGCCAAAACCAGGGTGAATGGCAGAAGCTTGCGTACGTTTGGCCGCAGCAATAATTTTATCCTGCACCAAGTAGGATTCACTAGCGGTATTCCCTCCCAAAGCGATTGCTTCGTCCGCTTCTTCTACAAAGGGCAGATATTGGTCAGGATCAGCATAAACAGCAATACTGTGGATGCCGAGTCGTCGGCACGTTTTGATGATTCGGCTAGCAATTTCGCCTCGGTTGGCTATGAGAATAGATTGTATCATTGTATTATATTCTTAAACAACTTTTTTAGTGTAGTTTTGAAAAGAAAAGGCTTACATTCTAAAAACACCATAATCTTTGGAGCCTTCAATCGGTTGATTGTGAATCGTAGCTAGGCAAACCGCTAGGTAGTTTCTAGTTTCTCTTGGGTCAATAACGCCATCGTCCCAGCCTTGGGAAGTAGCATACCAAGCCGTAGAAGATTGTTCTACTTGTTGAATCATATATTGTCGCAATTGGGCTGCTTGCTTTTCATCATATTCTATCCCTGACTTATGAGCTGCTGCTCGTTGTATAATTTCCATTACCCCACTAAGTTGTTGTGGTCCCATGACCGCAATTTTTGAATTGGGATAAGAAAATAAAAAACGAGGTTGGTAAGCACGCCCATTCATGGCATAATTTCCTGCACCATAAGAAGCACCAATCATAATGGTAATGGTAGGAACATCACTATTGGATACTGCATTGAGCATTTTTGCTCCATCTTTGATAATGCCTCCTTCCTCGTAAGCACGTCCAACCATAAAACCAGTAGTGTTTTGTAGATAGAGCAGAGGAATATTATTTCGATTGCACAGTTGAATAAAATGGGTAGCTTTGTTGGCCGCTTCTGAAAGGATAACTCCATTATTGGCAATAATACCTATTTTATAACCATGAATTAGGGCATATCCTGTTATTAAAGTAGGACCATAATTGGGTTTGAATTCGGAGAAACGAGAACCATCTACAATTCGTGCAATTAATTCTCTAGCATCAATAGGTTTTTTGATGTCCGCAGGAACAATTCCCAATAATTCTTCGGCGCTGTAAAGTGGTGCTTCAATGGTCGTATTCGTTGGAGGGACACTCAATGGCGCTGCCAATTGATGCATTACCTCTCTTGCCAAACGAATGGCATCGGTCTCATTTTCTGCTAAATAATCAGAAACCCCTGAGATGCTACTGTGCATCTCTGCTCCGCCCAGTGATTCGTCGTCTGTAATTTCATTAGTGGCCATTTTGACCAAGGGAGGACCTGCCAAAAATACCTTCGCTTGTTTTTTGACCATAATCGTATAATCTGACATTCCTGGAATGTAAGCCCCGCCAGCGGTACTATTGCCAAAAACAACAGAAATAGTAGGAAAGCCTTTGCGAGAACGGCGGGTAATCTCCCTAAAAATGGTTCCTCCATAATTAAAGATTTGTTCTTGTTCTGGGAGATTGGCACCTGATGATTCTACTAAGTTAATAACAGGCAAACCATTTTCTGAAGCAATCTCACTCATGCGAATGCTTTTTTCGAGTGTTGCTTTGTCAATAGAACCTCCTCTATTACTACCAACATTGGCATTAATCATGCACAAGCGCCCTGTTACTAAACCAATGCCACAAACCGCTGTTCCGCCAGGACCAAAACCTTTTCCTTGCAAACCAATGAGGGGCAATAATTCTAAAAAAAAAGAATCTTGATCCAGTAGGAGTTCAATCCGTTCTCGTGCCAATAGTTTATTGGCTTTTCTAGCTTTGGCAAGATGTTTTTCTTTGCCTTGGAACAAACTTTTTTGCAGATAGCCATTTAGCTCTTTTACCAAGTCAGACATTTGCTGATAATTGTCCCGATAAGAGGAACTATTGCTATTGATGGTGCTTTTGATTGGGCGCATGATTTGATTTTTAACCAAATGATTAATTGTTTTCCAATTTAAAGTTTTTTATTCAAGGAATGCACAAAAAAGAATGATTATTTATAGAATGAGCCAATTTGAAATTTTCCAAATTGGCTCATTAAATAGATTGTTTACTAAGTCGTTGTAGATTAAAGATGGTTAAGGCACAATGGTATAATCAATTAGCTTAGTTTGATTAACATCATTTTCGATTAGTCCTACGCCTTCTGCAAAATAGTAGTTAAAGCTTCCAGTAGATTGACGAACATTAAAAACGGTGGAGTATAAATCGACTCTAATTTGAATCACATTATTAAATGTTTCTCCATTAACAACACGAGTAGCTTCTGTTGCAATATAATGGTTTTCATAATCAACCACCACAGAAAATCCACCAAAGGTGCCACTAAATGTATTGGTCCAACTGTCTCCTGCACTGAGGTTGTCTTTTAGATAGACTAAACTATCTACTGTAACACCATAGCCTGGGATTAGTAAATTTTTATGCATGTAGTTGCCATTGCCACAATAAGCTAAATAAGTGGTGATGGATGAATCGGCAGTTGTTGTTCGTTGAATGACTTGACAAGAATAACCATCAACAATAGAATCTCCCACAACATATTCTCGGATCGTATCTACAGCAGTTGAGCTGGTAACACTATAAAGAAATTCTGAACCTGTGGTGTAGGCAGAGTAGCTGCACGGAGGGGGAGTGGTGGTATTTTGTTGTTGACAACTTCCAAATAAGAAGCTTATAATAACAATAGAGATAAAACATTTTAGGTTGAATGACATGAGCAATAATAGTTTATTTTTTTATATAAAAAATGAAAACACAAAAATAGCTTGTTTGGGTATTTAAAGGCAAGTAAATCATCTGTTTTTAATTTTTTTAGAACTATTCTAAATACTTTGAATGCTCAGCATGGTAATCAAAAGAGTTGTATTTTTGAAGCACACAAAGCACCTACTACTAAACGTTTAAAATAACCACAAACAAATGGCAAAGCGAGAAGTCAATTCTATTGATCAAGTTATCCTAGAAAAAATAACAGAAACCCTTAAATGGTGGAATAATGTTGCTACGATAAAAGCAGAAGATCCATGGATATGGATTGCCTTAAAAATAGCCATCCGATTGGTTGGTATTGTAATTATGATCGCCTTGTCGCCTTTTGCACTTTTGGGCTTTATTTTGGCGATCTCTTTAGTCCTTTAGAAGTCCAACAACAAAGCGCTATCTCAATTAATGTTGTCTATTAATAGGAATCAAAAAATAACATCATGGGCGTTTTACAAAATAAGGTATGGCAAGTTTGTTTATTGCTTTTTATTGGTCATCAATTGACCCAAAAAGTCCTTCTTTGGAGCATCCCATTAGCAGATAATTACTTAGACACTTTGCTGTGTATGCCAATTTTATTGGGGTTGATATTGATGGAGCGAAGGTTTTTGTGGCGTAGAATAAAGGTGTATAATTTCCCTTTGTTGGACACCATTGTAAGTGTTGCTGCCTTGGCAATTTTATACGAAGAAATATTTCCTGTATTTTTTAGTGGGTTTACTAGAGATGTTTGGGATTATGTGTCCTATGCGCTAGGAGCTTGTCTGTTTTATTTTTTTATTAATGGAGGAGCCTACGATCGTTCCCATTACTTGACTAGTGAGGCTGAATCAAAAGAAAAATCATAAAATAAGTTAAAAAGCTCTTAACTTTAGATATTTTTGGTGTTGTTAGTCGTAAATAATAGTTTTTTGTCAACCCGTAGACGCACGCAGTAACCACAGAGTAGCAACGTAGTTAATCGTGTGATAAACTCTAAAAAAGGGCAAGCTTTCAACTACTTTTTTTAGAAGAAAGTTAAAGGTAGTAATAAGCAGGCAGGGTGGTTTATTATTCCACAGGATTTACTTAGCTGCGCTGCTACTCCGTGGTCGTAATAGAGTTGCCAAAGAACCTAAACAATTAAGGGAATAAACCTATAGCATTCTATGTTTAAATCAATAAAAACAAGGAAGAGATTTTTAATTGGTATTTTGAGTCTGTTTACAATTATAAGCTGTACCAATACAAATTCTGATTCAAAACCGTGCAAGTACAAACCTCCCGTTGCAATTTTTGAAGGGATTGATCGTTTTTCAAATCATAGTTTTGAAGTAACAGGACAGGATGCTGTAGAGCGTGTTTTTATTCCTAAAATGAATATGACGATAGAACTTTATCAATCGGGCTGTGATTTTTTGCAACAGGAATATAGAATTTTGCTAGAAGAAGCTTATCCTTTGAATACGCCCGCAGAAGTTTGCGCCTTGCATATTTCCAACATCTTTTTAATCTTAGCGGGAGAAGCTCCTGAGAAATTAGGGCTTTTTCAACAGTGGGCAGCAGCGATTCAAGCAGCAGCGAAATCCTTTAAATACAATGAAAAAATATTGTTAAAAGGGACGGCAATTCATGCTCAAATTGATAAAACACATCAAACAGAGTCTGCAATGTTGAGTATTATTTTTTCGCAGTAGAACAGGGAGCAAACTTTATCGTTGAATTTCTAGGTGTTCTAGGTAGTTGGAGAAGCCCATTTTTTTATAAAAATGTTTGGCTTGCAAATTATCTGACCAGACACTTAGTCGAATGCGAGAGACTTGTTGTTCTTGGCAATAATTGAAAATATACTCCATTAGTAACGTGCCAATTTTTTGATTTTGATAATTGGGCTCAATGCTCATTTGGTCGATAAGCATTGTTGTAAAACCATCGGGTTGAAAGGGGTTGTCATCTCCTACAACGTTAAGGATCAATAGAGCATAACCAATGGGCTGATCCGCATCGTAAACTACAATGGCGGTTATATTTTTTTGAGCTAATTTTTGTTCAAACCAAGGGAGAAAGCGATCATAATTGTGTGGTAAAAATAGGTTGGGGTATTGGGTAGCATGATAATTTTGAACCGTCTTGTTGAGTTGGGTAAGAATAACGGGGTTGTTTTCTATTTTAAAGGTGATTTTCATAACAAAAATGGAATTTTAATTGGGGGGAATAGAACAAAGACTATTCAACCAATACCTTATCTTTCATTCGTATAAAGTTGTAAACGCCTTTTCCTTCTGCTAGTAATTCGGTCTCTGTTTCATCCCAAACCTTCATACTGGTAACCAAAATTCGATTTCCCAAGCGAACGATCTCGCCCTCTACAAAAATATCTTTGGCTTCGGCACCTTTCAGGTAATCTACCCTCAAATCTATGGTTGCCATTTTATCTTCAAAAGAAGTAAGATGCGTCATACCAGCCAAGCCTCCAACAGAGTCCATTATCGTTGCCAAAATGCCCCCATGCCATCTTCTGCGAATAATATCTCCAAGAACAGCCTCTTGGAAAGGTACGTGAACTTTGGCATAATTTCTACGAATTTCAACAAGTTTTACGCCTAAAAATTTATGGATTGGAATTTGTTCTTCCACCATATCTTTGACAAAATTAAGATCTACTTTCATTATTAAAGTGTATTGATAGCTAAGTCATCTAGACAGGATTACTTTGGGCAATTGATGTACCAGTTGCCAATTCATAAATAAGCAGTACCAATACCGCCAAGTAAAATTTAGAAAAAACATACTGATTTTGTCAATCTAAGCCTATGGACGATTAATGCCTGATCTAGTGTGATTGATTGGCTATTGTTTTATGATAATTGTTGATTTACAAATGGTTGATTAAACAATAAGGTCAGGACGAATTTTTTGGGTTAGACTCCACAATACAATCCCCATAGAAACAGAGATATTAAAGGAATGTTTGGTGCCAAATTGAGGAATTTCTATGCAAGAATCTACCTCATCCATAACGGCTTGATCAACCCCCTTAACTTCATTGCCAAAGATAATTGCCATTTTTGCTTGTGCTTTTGGGCTTACATGTTGAAGGGGGATACTATCAGCAGCTTGTTCGACAGCCGCAATGTGATAACCTTGTTCTCTATATTGCTGTATTGCTGCTTGCGTGTTTTCAAAATACTGCCAATCTACAGAATTGGTGGCACCAATGGCTGTTTTTAGAATTTCACGGTGGGGAGGTTGCGCAGTAATACCACAGAGTGCAATTTCTTGTACTAGGAAAGCATCGCTGGTTCTAAAGGCAGAACCTACATTAAGCGCAGAACGAATATTATCTAAGATAACTATGATAGGGGTTTTTTGGGTTTCTTTAAACGACTCAACAGATAAACGGTTGAGTTCTAGCATAGATCGTTTTTTCAATTTGTAGTCTGGTTTTGTATTAACATTACTCCGTTTAAAATCAGAACAGAGCTTGCGATCTCATGAGCACAGCAAACTAATTTAACGGAGTATTATATTAAAATGCAAATTTACAAACTAAATCCAGTATTTATAAGGAAGAACTGCTTTTGCCACATTTTTTATCATTATCATAACATTTTTTGCCTTGGGGCTAAAATTAAGCCTCCACCCATTGTTCTTTAAAAGTTTGGTTATTAATAATCACTTTTGAGACGTATTTTCCCTTGGGCAAGTCCATTGTTTTTAGGTGAAAATTGAAGCGCACTTTTCCTTTTTTTTGTTTCATATCCTTAAAAACTTCCTGTACCATTTCTCCTGCTTCGTTAAAGATTTGGCAGGTGACCAAGGCATCTTGGCTAAGTGTGTACTGGTGGTTTCCATAAATGAGGATTGTTTCGCCAGTAAACGCCACTTGACGCTCGCTGCCATCACGATAGCGAACGGTATATTGCGGTAAAGGTTTCCCTGTTAGATCCGCAACAAATTTTTGGATTTTTAAGGCGGTTTTGAAATCATTATGGTGCAGGCCTTTTAAATCGTGATCGTTGGTCACTGCCCATACAGCATGTTGGGAGGTGTATTGACTATCTTTGATGGTTGCTAAAAATTGAGCAAGTTCTAAGAGTTGCCCATTGGCATTTTCTTTTAATTTAAATTCGCTGTTTAATCCAGGACTCAAATGGTCTGATTGTGTACAATAACTAACAAAGCTAGGGCTAATGCTTTTCCCCGCACGAACCAATAATATACGTTCTTGTAAGATAATTTGATCCTGTTCCGAACTATCCTTAGAAGCAAATTGTAGACCTGTTGGGAAATGAATCTTAATGTCTTTTCTTTTGTGAATATTTTTAATGGTTAATTGGAGGGATTGTTTACCAATGTATTTAACCTTATTAAGACTAATGATTTTTTGTTGAATGGCATGGTTCAAACTAAGCGTTTTTACTTTTGGGGGAACCGCAGCAAAAAGTAGAGTGGGGAAGACTAAGATTAAACTGAGAAGATGGATGAATTTCATGGTTGCGTGGTTGTTTCGATGATCGAGGAATGAAAAAATGAGTAGATATTTAATTCTAACGAAATATTCTACTTAAAGATTATATCTTTGCAGAGAAAATAGATATTCTTGGCCTTTTAATTTATAAGTTATCAAAGAATCAGAATAGTCAGCTATTACTAGGTTTGTCCTGTACTGACTTTACTCCGTTTAAAATCAGAACAGAGCTTGCGATCTCATAAACAGAATGAGTAACAAGACTCACGTAGTAACCATGTAGAACCCAGCTTGCTGGCTCAGGAGTGATAACGAACCGACCTCAGGGAGCTCATAAGCGCTAGCGCACTAGCTAACCTAGCAGCGAAGCTAATCGAATACAAGAGTACAGCGAACTAATTAACGGAGTATTAGGTCCCAACAACTATAACTATTATTAAAATAGAGATGATGAATTTAACCAAAGAAGAATTAGCAAGATATAGTCGTCATTTATTGTTATCGGATATTGGCGAAAGTGGTCAAAAAAAGCTGAAAGCAGCTAAGGTGCTTGTGATTGGGGCTGGAGGCTTGGGTTGCCCTGTGTTGCAATACTTGGCAGCAGCAGGAGTTGGGAAATTGGGGGTTATCGACATGGATGTTTTGGAAGAAAGCAACTTGCAACGTCAAATTCTTTATACCGTACAAGATGTTGGTACCAATAAGGCTTTAGCAGCTAGGAAACGTTTATTAAACCTAAATCCTTTCATCAGTATTGAGGCATATCCCTACGCTTTGACAACAGAGAATGCATTGGATCTATTTAGAGCATATGATCTTATAGTAGATGGCACTGATAATTTTGCGACTCGTTATATGGTGAATGATGCTTGTGTGATTACGAATAAGCCCTTGGTTTATGGTTCTATTTTTCGCTTTGAAGGGCAGGTTGCGGTATTTAATTATAAAGAGGGACCTAGTTATCGTTGTTTGTTTCCAGAACCTCCAGCACCTAACGAAGTACCCAATTGCTCAGAAGTTGGAGTATTGGGCGTTTTGCCTGGAATTATTGGAGCAATGCAAGCAAATGAAGCACTAAAAATCATCTTAGGACTAGGGGAGGTGCTAACAGGAAAACTATTGGTTTATAATGCGTTGAATACTCAAAGTTTGGTGCTGAATATCAATACCAATCACGCTGTTATAACAAAAACAAAAGAACTAGAAAAAGAATTTAAAACAACTAATTATCAACTGTTTTGTGGAATGGAGCAAGCTACTGAAATTATAGAAATCTCTGCCGCTGACTTGGCAAAAGATCTAGCAAATTATACGATTGTGGATGTTCGAGAATTGTGGGAACAACCTCGTTATACCGAATTAGCAGGTATTAATATTCCTTTACCTCGTTTATTGTTATCTGCGGATCAAATTCCTAAAAATAAGCCTGTAGTGGTGATTTGTGCAAAGGGAATTCGTAGTAAAATTGCTATTCAGCAATTGCAAGAACAATTGGGCTATACTAATTTGAAAAATCTTACAGGAGGAATTAAGAACTGGAATGCTCTTAATTAGAGATTGAAGGAGGAGGTAATCTTCCTCCTCCTTCAAAAAGTTAGAATCTATAATGAACTTCTATTTGCCCATAAAAAGGCAGTATGGTTGGTTGAAAAATGGAATTGACAACCATTCCAAATCTAAGCATAATATCAAAAGACAAAAAAGAATAGCCCCCTTGTAAACCTCCATAGTAATATCGATACTATAAAAAATCGTTCACTTATAAATGAATAGTTCTAGAGTTGATCTAGGGCTATTTTTTATTTTCAAAACCCACTAATTGCTTTTAGAGCACAAAAAATACTAAAGTAGTATTGATTGTTTGTTAAATTTACCAAGGTTTGTAGTAACTAGAGAAGCATGGGAAGAGGTCGTCAGTTGCAAAAAAAATGTAAATTTACAATCATTAGTTTTACGTATACCTACTTTTAAAAAAAATGAGACTAACTATTATTGGGTTCTTTCTCTTGACAAGCTGTATTTTTTCCATAGAAGAACCCGTTTTCATTGATGTTCACAAAAAGGTAGTTTTTCCTAAGCATTATATTGTGTACAAAACAAAGCATACCATTAATCTTGATGGAAAACCTGAGGAGGAGGATTGGCAAAATGCATCGTTTACAGAGCCATTTATAGATATAGAAGGAATAAAAGTACCCCAATATAAAACTCAAGTAAAAATGCTTTGGGACGATCAGTATTTATATCTATATGCAGAAATGGAAGAACCTCACATTTGGGGCGATATAACCAATCATGACGCTATTATTTTTTACAACAATGATTTTGAGGTGTTTATAGACCCCACTGATGACACCTATAATTATACAGAAATAGAAGTAAATGCCTTAAATACTACTTGGGATTTAAGACTTGATAAGCCGTATCGTTTTGGAGGTAAAGCCAATGATTATTATGAAATAGAGGGCTTAAAAACAGCTGTTGAAATAGCAGGAACCATCAATGATCCGAGCGATATGGATCAGTATTGGGCTGTTGAAATGGCTATTCCTTTAGAAGTGATTTTGCAAAAAAAACGAAAAAAAGTAAAAGGCCCACAGGCAGGGGACTATTGGCGGGTAAATTTTTCGAGAGTACAGTGGGAACATAGTATTGATAGTGGTGGCTATAGTCGAAAAAAAGTAGATGGGAAACTATTGCCTGAATACAATTGGGTTTGGTCCAACCAAGGAGCCATCAATATGCATTGTCCCGAACGATGGGGCTATATTGAATTTACGGATAATGAACTGACCCATAAAAAAAGCCCTATTGAGATTGAAAATTTGCTAACCAAACAGGTTGCTTATGCTTTGTTAGAACAGATACGCTTAGGAGCGCACCAAAAAATGTTGGACAATAAGGTCGGGCAAACTCAAAAGATTCAATCCATTCATCTAAAAGATGAAATTTTTGAAGCAAAATTTGTCAAAACATACTCAGGGTTTGAAATTTATATTTATAATCAAACACTAGAAAAAGAATTTGTTATTAATGAAATGGGGCGATTTAAATCCCTCCAATGAGAATTTATCAGGAATTATAATAGGAAGCTATGAAAGGTTTTATAATTGTTATCAGTCTTATATTGATGATTGTTTTTGCCTGTAAAGAAAGGGTAGGGGACGTTGAGCCATTGAAGGTTGTAGAAGATGAAAGGCAAGTGGTTGACAGTACTTTTATACTTTCGACTTGGGTGCACGGCAAAAAGGAGTTTGACCAAGTGGATTGGGAACAGCGACTTAAAACCTATGATTCTTTAGGAATAAGTGAGTTGCTAGTGCAGGGAAATCCTGATTTTTTGACCAAGCTGCTTCCTTTGGCAACTGCTATGAACATGAAGGTTCATGCTTGGATGTGGACCTTGAATCAACCTGGAAACAAAGAAACGCAGCAACATCCTGAGTGGTATGCGGTCAATCGAAATGGTCAACATTCTTTAGAATATCGGGCTTATGTTGATTACTATCAGTGGTTGAGCCCATTTCATCCCGATGCTTGTGAATACATCAAAGATAAGGTTCGATCTTATTGTGAAGTAGAGGGATTGGCTTCTGTGCATTTAGATTATGTGCGTTATGTGGATGTTATTTTGGGGGCAGATTTGCAGCCCAAATACAAAATTAAACAAGAAACAGAGTTACCAGAATATGATTATGGTTACCATCCAATTGCTAGAGCAGGATTTAAGGCTTTGTTTGGAAAAGACCCAATAGAGATGGAACACCCCGAATTGAGCACAGAGTGGCGACAATATCGTTTGAATGCGGTCACGGAATTGGTCAATGCTATTGCTGTTATTACAAAAGAACATAATATTGAGTTAACAGCAGCCGTTTTCCCTTTTCCTGAAATGTCTCGCCAAATGGTTCGCCAAGCATGGAACGATTGGAACTTGAACGCTGCTTACCCAATGTTGTATCATAATTTTTATAGAGAAAGCATCAATTGGATTGGTTTTGCTACGCAACAAGGAGTTCGTGATGTTGATTTTCCAATTCATGCAGGTTTGTATTCTCCTGCCCTGCGATCTCCTAAAGAATTGGAACAAGCGATCCTGATTACCAAAGAAAATGGCGCAAAAGGAATGTGTATTTTTACAGCAGATGATTTAACGGTGGCACAAAAAGAGGTATTTATAAAATTAAAAGCTATTTTGTAAAGGCATTACTCCGTTGAAAACCCGAACAGAGCTTGCTGGCTCACGAGGGACGAACTAAGCGTAGCGACTTCATGAACAAAGTGAACTAGTAACACCACGTAGTAGCAGCGCAGCTAAACAGAGTGAGTAACAAGGCTCACGTAGTAACCACGCAGAACCCAGCTTGCTGGCTCATGAGTGCTACGCAGTTGATTATTAAAATGATGTAATTTTACCACTCTGAATCTTAGTTGTTTGGTAATCAAAAAACTATCTCACGAGTGTAACGAACCGACCTCAGGGAGCTCATAAGCGCTAGCGCACTAGCTAATTAACGGAGTATTAAAAGGAATAAAAAATATAAAAAGAACAGTATGTCAGATGAATTAATTGGAATAATAGTCATTATCCTAGCTTGTGTTTTGGTAGGAGCAGTGGTTTACAAACTTTTTAAAGTGATAGAGGGGAAGAAACTGGGCAATTTTCAGAAAATAGCCAATCAGTATAGTAGCTTAAGGCTAGAGAAAGATAAACAGGGAAAATACGGAGCAAAGAGGGGACCTATTTTATTGGGAATCCTTGAAGAAAAAGAATTTGTTGGCTATACTTATGTAACAGGAGCAGGCAAACACTCGGTGCATTGGACGGCTTTTAAATTGAAGCACGGGTTGAATCTAGAAGGTTATGAATTGAAATTAGTGAATGAGCATTTTTTGCGCAAAATAGGAAAGCGTTTAGGAACCGTTAACGAAGTAGAATTGGGGGTACAGGAGTTTGACCAGCGCTTTTTGATCCAATCCAATAATTTGTCTACGAGTAGAAACTTATTAAATAAGCAAACTAGGGATAAAATGCTATCGATTCCTAAGATGTATTTTGGTGAAATTGTAATTACAAATACAGAACTTAGTTACAAACTTCCTTACCAGTTGGTCAATGATAAAATATATACAGAGTTTGAAAAGAGCTTGGATATTG
This sequence comes from Aureispira anguillae, assembly GCF_026000115.1. GTDB lineage: Bacteria > Bacteroidota > Bacteroidia > Chitinophagales > Saprospiraceae > Aureispira > Aureispira anguillae. The sequence continues at coordinate 3,523,217 of NZ_AP026867.1, read as the reverse complement.
GCCTTTTGTTATTAAGAGCGTTAAAGCGTATTTATGATTAACTTTGTTTTGGAGGATTTAATACACTCTAACAAAAATTTCTAACTATTTTTTAATCGAGTCTTTTAGCGTTCTTCTTTTTCAACTTTTCGCCTTGATAGCGCTGTAATTTTCATCGAATCTCATCTAAAACGTTTTGTAAAAACCATCCATAACTTTTGTTACACTGTATTTAAGATGTTTTTTTTGAGTTCAGGAAACTGTTCCCACAAAATAGCTTCTGCTTGCTGAAATTGTTTCCATTGTAAATCATTAAACTCAGGTTCTCGTTTGGCGGCTCCAAAACACAAGGTTTGTAAGTGTATATAATAATCTTTTGCCTCCTTTATATCTTGTTTTGCAAAGACCAACATTCGAATATAATTGCTCAAATGGAAAGCATCGTCCATATAGATGGCAAAAGCGTGGAGGTAATATTCTTTTGCTTGTTCATAATCCTTATAAACGCAGTCGTACAACTCTGCTAGATTGCCTAAGATATTATAATTTCTAGGGTTGTGTTTTAGGCCATTTTTGTAAGCCAATTCTGCTTCTTTGGGCTTGTTTTCAGTCAGCCAAAGTCGATTGCCATAGATGGTCCATGCAAAAGAATTAGAGGGCGATTGCTCTAGGAGTGTTTCTAATATTTTCTTGCCTAAGGGAAATGATGTGGTCGTATTTTTTTCCATATAAGCATCGGCTAACCAAATGCGCAACACTTCATCTTGGGGGTGAAAGTTGAGTGCTAGCTCAAAGGTCTTGATTGCCTCATCTACCTTTTTCATATATTCCAAGAGCAAGGTGCCTTTGGCTTCTAGTGCATCGTAATGGGTTTCTTCAAAATAGAGCATTTTATTGTAATAAAGCAATGCTTTGTCATAGTGATGAAAACCATTTTTGTAAAGATTTGCCAAGGTAATCAATACATTGAGATTTTGGGGATTATGCGCTAATGGAATATGATAATAACGCTCTGCCCAATCCAAACGCTTTTTGTAATACTCTGCAAGGGTTTCGGCAATGGCAAAATATTCTCCTGCATACTCACTATTTTGAATAATTAGCGGCATATAATCGAGGCGTACCAATTCATGGCGTTCAAACCACTCCCAGTTCTTGTCAAAATCTTCAATATCAAAAAGGTTGTTATAGATATGAAAAAGGCGAAAATCCTCGTTCCATTGTTCCAACTGCTTTGTGTCGTACTGTTTTTGTAAGAATTGGTAGGCTTGCTTGCGAAGTGTATCGTTCCAAGATAATTGAGCAATCAAAACAAGTTCTTTTGTCACTTGTTCAATCACCTCATTATAATTGGTTAATAATTGAAAAGCTATCTCAACACTATTGTCATTTGAACTGATTAATAAACTGGATAAGTTTTTAATTTCTTGTGGATTGAGCATAAAGTGCTTCTAGTTGTGGTTAAATGAAGGGCAAAATTACAAAAATAATTGAGAGGTTTACTCCAAATTTAGTACTTCTTTGTAAACTTGAATGCCACTTGGTGTTAAGTAAGGGTATAACAATTGGTTGACATACAGTAGATAAGATCGTTTGATGTCCTCTAGGTTTTTGGTTTGTTCAATTTCTGTATAATGGTGCATAAAGAAAAAGGTTCTAATGGCACCACTGATTTGCATGAGGTGTTGAATCTGTGATGGAGGGATTTCCGTTCTAAAATACCCTTGTTGTTTCAACAAATCAAAAATGGGGGCTAATGCTTCCATTCTTGTAGCAGTTAGTTGCTGTTGTTGCTGGTGTATGTCAGGGTATTGACGTATGATGGTTGCAAAATCAATAAAGAGAAAGCGATACCTAAACGATATTTCAAAGGTATCATTAGGAGCTAAAATAATGGCTTCAAGCAAGTTTTTTTGCGCACCAAAAGCCATAGAAATTTGTTGATGCTCTGTTAGCATATTGGCATATAATTGCCCGACCAACTGTGCTTTGTTGGCAAAATGATAGGTAACATTGCCATAACTAATCTTCATTGCCTTGGCAATCGCTTTGAGAGAAACAGCGGAAATTCCTTGTTCATTAAATTGTAATTGAGCTTGAATTAGGATTTTATCCTTTCGTTTCATAGTTTTTAATCAATAAAATTAGGCACTTGTGCCTAATTCTTAGTAAAAAGAATTATCTTGTGGTACATACCTATATTATCAATAACCTGCTAATTGATAGCACCTAAACCAATCAAGATGATTATTACAGTAACTTCTGTCCGTTTACGCAGCCTATGGTATTACTTTAAGTTATCATGGCATGGGCTTAAGATTACCCTACAAGTAAGAAAAGCACCAGGGTTCATTAAAATGAAAAATACAGGATTTGGTTATCTGCATTATACAATAACTTCGTGGGAATCCAAAGAAGATATGCAAAAAGCTATGCTATTGGGAGCACATGGTGAGGCAATGAAAGAAAGTGCAAAATTAGCTATTGAAACAGGAAGTTATACTTATGAATCAGACAGGTTTCCTTCTTGGAAGGAGGCTAAAGAAAAACTAAAGTTAGGACATTTTATTAAGTATTAAGTCTGTTTTTTTTAATGACATAGCTCATTAATAGCCATTGATCTAAATCCCAAACGATGTAATCTAGCATCCTTAAAATAGAACATTATGCCAACAACAATTTATAAAAGTGCTCAAGCCAAAAAAAAGATTTTGGCACTATATCAGCAAAAGCTAGATGCTTTAAAACTGCATTATAAAGAAACCCAAATTGAAACAAAGGCAGGAAAAACCAATGTTATTGTAGTGGGATCGGAACAATTGCCGCCAGTAGTTTTGTTGCATGGGGTTAATGTTGGTGCGCCGATTGCCTTAGAGGCGATTCAAGGATTGGCGCAGCACTTTTGTATTTATGCGATTGATATTCTTGGGCAGCCCAATAGGAGTGAAGAAACAAGACTGCCTTTGAGAGACAATAGCTATGGAAAGTGGTTGGTTGAAGTATTAGATGCCTTAGCATTAGAACGAGTGGCTCTAATTGGGGTTTCTTATGGAGGTTTTATTTTACAGCGTTTGATTGCTTGTGCTCCTGAGCGTATAGAGCGAGCTATTTTTATTGTGCCAGCAGGATTTACGAATGGTTCTGCTCTAAAGGCCATTTTTAAGGTGTTAATTCCGATGAGGCGTTATTTAAAATCTAGAAAAAAACAAGATTTGCATACTTTTATGGACGCTTTTTGTGCCGAAAAAGATGCCTATTTAGTTGCTTACCAAGAGGCCGTATTAGAAGGGATTTATATGGATACTCGGAGACCTCCGCTTTTGACTAAAAAAGAGGCTCAGAAATTGGATGCCCCTGTTTATATTTTAGCGGCTGAGGATGATGTCTTTTTTCCTGGAAATCAAACTATAAAAAAGGCTCAGCGGTTATTTAAGAATCTACAAAAGACCATATTGATGGAAAATGCTAAACATGTTCCCGCAGGGAGTGATTACGAAATGATTGAGCAGTATATTGCTGGTTTTTTGAGGGATTAGTACCTCACTTATTCCAAAAATAGCATGAATTTGAATGTTTTATTCTAAATGTTGGGTATTTTGTAAGGAATACAAGTGACAAATAATGAATAGATGGTTGTAAAAACAACACCTGAGCTTAATAAAGTATACCTGATCCATCATTGTACCTTGTTCCATATCTTAAAAGGCACAGGGGGAATTCAGGTTGATTTCAAAGCTTATCACGATTGGAAGGATAAAATTATATTTTTGGATAAGGGGCAATACATTCGATTTTTGTCCGATGATTTTGTGGTGCGTAAGATAGAATTTCCCAATGAAGCGTATTTTAATCAAAAAGAGATTAGGGTTTTGTTTAAACACCTAATTTCGTTAGGGTATATCAATTTTAATGAATGTATAGCTTGTCAAAAATATTTAACCAATACGGCATTTTCAGCTCAACTAAGCGACATTATAGACGTTTCATCCAAGCAGTGGTATTGGCAAAACCCATTTTGTGCTAGTAAAGAAGAATACCACATTATTTTTGATGTAAAAGATGTCGTGGATCAACAGTATAATAATCATTTGAATAATGAACAACTTGCAGCGTTGATTACTAGTGAGGGGCAAGAAGCCCAGGCTCTATTTCGGCAGAAAGTAGGGATCTCAATGAAAGGGCTTTTGAAAAATAAGCGTCTAATCGAATCTAAAAAAGCGCTTGTATTTACGGATAAAAGCGTAAAGGAAATCGCCTATGATATGGGCTATAAAGACCCTGCATATTTTACAAGAATATTCAAAAAAAATACTGGATTTAATCCTAATCAGTTTAGAAAAAGGCAGGATTTTGATCAGAGCGATTTATTTGTTCAGAACATTTATGAATTGCTCCAGCGGCATCACCAAGAGGAACATTCTTTGGCGTTTTATGCTGATAAAATGCACTTGTCAGTCAAGGCTTTGTCTAAAAGAGTTCGGACAGAATTAAATATAAGTTTAGGGCAATTGATTCGCCAGAAAATTATCAATACAGCAAAAGTATTGTTGGAAGAAGGGCAGGCTATTAAGGCAATTGCTCACCAATTAGGGTTTGAAGAAGCCAACCATTTCTCTTCCTTTTTTAAATTACATACCAAGTATACTCCTACCCAATATAAAAACCAAAAGTACAATTCTTAGCGTTTTTTTTGTACCTATTTGAACAGCTTTTCTTTCCACCTTTGTAAGGTCATTAATTTTTTAATTAGTAAAAATAAAAACAAATGGAATTAAGAGAATTGGTTCAAAAAATGGACGAATTAGTCGCTAAAGGGGCTATTGTAGAAGCTGTTGATGTTAATTTTTGTGATTTTGCAAAAACTTCAGACTACGGCGGAACGGCCACTACTACCAAAGCTCAAATGGTAGAAAAAATGAAAAGCTTTACGGCAGGAATTGTTAAGATTAATGAGATAACGCATCATCAGACTTTGTTGGACGGAAATGTGTCCGCATCTGAGTTTACCTTTGATTTTGATATGAAGGACGGAAGCCAAATTCACTGGCATGAAATTATTCAAAGAGAATGGGGGCAGGATGGAAAAGTAGTCAAAGAAGAATATTTCAAAGCAGATTAAGTAACTGAGCAGAACTAATATTTAATCAAATCCCCTTCTTATAATCGCAATGTATAACCGCAATTTTAAAAACTAAAAATTATGAACTTGTATAACTTATTCACGATCTTTTTTGTTTGCTTAACCGTTGGTCTAGTGGCTCAGGATAAGATGGCTAATAACATTGATAATAGCAATATTGCACTGGCAGGTTATAGCCCTGTTTCTTACCTTGATTTGGGCTTGGCACAAAAAGGCGTCAAGGAATTTAAATCAGAACATAAAAAAATAATTTATTATTTTACTTCTGCCGAACAAAAATCGAATTTTGATCAGAACCCAACAAAATACTTACCACAATATGGAGGGTTTTGTGCTTTTGGAACCTATGCTGGTGCCAAATTTAGGGTTAACCCCAATAAATTTATTGTGAAGGATGGAAAGTACTATCTATTTCTTTATAATCTAGAATTAGATGCTCAGCAATTGTGGTTGAAAGAAAAAAGACACGATGAATTAGTCTTGTCTGCGGATAAAAATTGGAAAAAATTAAGCCAAACACACAATTAAGGATTAACTAAGCTAGACTTTAGCATTTTGAGAAAGTCTAGCTAAAGTAGAAACCGTTTAATTGCAGCGCCTTATTGGTCTATTACCAATAAGGCGCCAACGATTAATCTATAAAAATACAGCAAGGCTCTTAATATTCTGTTCGATCACCTTTTTCTGCCCAAGTTTCAAATGCAGAGAGCGCTTCTTTGCGCATCAAACGGACAATTTTGATTTTACGGTCGTCCAATTCACGCTCTAATTCATCGTAAATAAATTGATCGTCAAAACCAATATCGGCAGCATCTTCACGGTTACAACCAAAATAAACCATTTTGGGACGAGCCCAATAAATGGCTCCCAAGCACATCGGGCAGGGTTCGCAAGATGTATAAATAATGCAGTCGTCCAATTGAAAAGTGCCCAATGCCTTGCAGGCATTTCGAATTGCCGTTACTTCAGCATGCGCTGTAGGGTCATTGGTAGAAGTTACTTTGTTGTAACCTTCTCCTACAATAACGCCATTTTTTACAACAACTGCTCCAAAGGGACCGCCAGCATTGGCATTCATTCCTTCCTTTGCCAAATCAATTGCCCGTTGCATAAACTTTTTATCCTCTTCTGTCATTAATATTTGTATTTTATTTATTGATAAGTATTAGAGGTGGAATTAGTTTGAAACTAATGGTGATTTCCTCTATAAATTTTACGTTTTATTTTTCGCTCTTTGACAACTCTCATTACTTCGTGGGCAATCCGAACAGAGCTTGCGACCTCACAAACACAGTGAGTAACAAGGCTCACGTAGTAACCACGCAGAAGCAGCGAAGCTAATCGCATCACATTATTGCATGAGTGCTGCGCAGTTGATTATTAGCATTATATGTTTTTGTAGTTAGCGTGTTAAAAGTCCGATAACCAATGAAGTATTAAACTGTAGCACATAGCATTTATTTTGTGATAGAGTTGTAAAAGAATCTTATTTTTTTTACGGAGTGATGATTTAGGGTATAAAATAAGAGTCATTGTCTATCTGCGAATACCATCCAAGTTACACCCTTTGAAGGAAGCCCCTTCTATATTAGCTCCCGAAAAATCTACTCCAGTACAATTACAAATTTCAAAATCGGCATTCCTAAGATCTGTATTTACAAAAGAAGCCCCTGTAAGATCTGCCCCTGTAAAGTCTACTCCAATTGCGGATGCCTCGTCAAAGTTAGCCCCTGCCAAAAAGGAATCTGTCATTAATGAATGATCTAATTTTGCACCTTGAAAATTGACTTCCTCGGCAAGTGCCCCTGCAAAATCTGAATGAGTCAATTGAGCTTGTTCCAAATTTGTATCTGGAGCAAAATTTTTCATTCGAACTTCAAATTGTTTTCCAGATTGCGCACCTCCTATATAGATGTTCATGGGCAAGCCTGCAACTTGAAGTCGTTCAAAACGTCCAGCGCTGCCACCGTCGTTAATAAATTCGGCATGTGCTGCTAGCATTTCTTGAATTTGGGTGTTGGTAAAAGCAGGAGCAGCCATAGCCATATTTCGGATTAGGGGGCTATTCATTTCGCTATCTCTTGGGGGAATATCAGATTGATCGAAACCTTCAATGTATTTCCTTTTCATGATTGTTGTTTTAATTGGGTAAGCAAAATACAGCAAAGTAAGTTATAAAAAAAAGTTGTACTTTTTACAAAATACAACTTTTTTAGTGATTTGATTTAAGGCTTAATTTTAGAACCGAACCCAACCAATTTGACTGTTACTGCTATTGGCATTAAACGTTCCTGTAAAGGCATGACCAATTAGCGTATTATTGTCAATAACAGGAAGTACTGTGCCCGCTAATTCTTGAGTAGTGCTCATAGAATTACCCGTTGTATAACCATGATAATACGGCCAATCTGTAGCAGGAAGCGAGAAGTCATCGTTTAGTTTTGAGATACAAATGTCCTTACCTAAATTGTCGGTCATTGTTGATGCAATCAAAAAGCCATCGTTATTAGGAAGAGCAGCAATGGATTGTACCTTAAAGCTATTGTTGATAGAGGTAGCAGTAGGAGGAGTAGGATCCAGAAATGTTAGACCGAATGCTATGGGGTTGGGCGTTTGAGCATTTAAATTCTCATCCAGTTGTAGCACAGCAATTTGACCTGTATAAGCAGAATTCCCACCAGCAACAGTAGCTGCAATGGTAATATGTCCTGCCGTTGCGTCATAGGTAGAATAAGCACCCTCAAAATTATAATCTTGGTCGCCAAAATACATAGGATTGGTTGGCACTCCATTGTCTTTTCTCATTTTTATAGCAGCAAGGCGCCCCATAAATGGACCATTAGCTGTATGTTGCTCCTCAATGGTTCCTACAACTAAATAACCATCGGGTAGAATTTGAACACTGGTTCCATGGTCTTTTCCTAAAAAGCCATAAGCAGTAGCTCCTGTAGCCCATACTTCTGAAAAACTTGCATCCATCAAAATGGTCACAATATCGGTCAAATCATAGATTCCATTGTTTGGATCATTAGGTTTGTTAGGGTTGACATTAGTCGTATAACCAGTCAAGATATAGTGCAGATTACCATTGCTATTATCAATTTTAAAATCAGATACATTTTCTGTGAAATCGGTATTAGCTCTTAATTCATGACCATCTGCGGTCTGAGCAGCCCCTGAGTTATCAAGGCTGTACATAACAATTTTGGTTTGTTTTTTGGTACCTGTAGTACTACTGGCTGTCGGATAAGCAACATAAGTTCTATTAGCGGCAACCGTATAACCTGTTTGATTAGGAAGTTCGGCTATTTTTACTCCTTCTTCGTGGTATTCAATATGCATACCTGCTAAATTCCCCGTTCCAGCACCTGCTGTTTTGCCTAATAATGAATGCCACTGTTGGACGCCTATAGAATCTGTTTTGATGACGACAATATCTCCTTCAGGGTCGGTTGTATTGGGGTAGGAAGTGCCTACCATAAGATAACCTCCATCGCTCGTGCGAATAAGGTCTGAGGCTACTTGTTTTGCGCCAATACTGTAAAATTGTTCGAGAATAGAGGGTGGCGGATTAATGGGCGCTGGGGCATCTTTTTTACAGCTAAATTGCATCCCAATGACAAGGGTTAATAGAGTGGCTAAGAGATTCCTTTTTGTTAATACCATAATAATAAAAATTGGTTTGTGTGAAAAAATTAGTTGTAGGCTGACCCTTCTATTTACTGCCTTAAACAACAGTAATAGTCAACCTATTTTTAATTGATTTAAAGGAATATCCATCTTAAATAGAAAGGTTGTCACACAGTAAATTGGTACACTAAAAAGTGCTAGTTGGGGTGTGTAGAAAGACTATTAAATGAGATGAATAATTGGATAAGAACCTAGTATAGTGGAATTAAACAGAAAGCATCACAACTTAGCCCAAGGTGTGAAGAGAATCCGCTGCAAATATATGAAATTTAATTTAAGCATATAATAAAAAACTGAAAATATATTGTTGCTAAACGTTAATGTATTGTATATGAGTTTAATAGTTGAAATTTTTTGCGATTGTTATTTTGTTTGATCATTTTATATAACCCTACAATGATCCAACAAATGTAATTAGTCCAAAACAACTATGCAAACCAGTTTTTTGTTAAAATTGGTGGATTCAACCTGTTTGATGCAGTTTAATTGTCTAAAAATAAATGCTTTTTAGTTATGGTATATTGGTTGATGCTCTTTTCTAACTCAATGAAATTTTATCTCTTTAGAGCTATAAAAAATGCAATTGCATATCGATAGATATACAATTGCAGCTTGCTTAAAAATTATCTCAATTGTTATTTTTTGAAGACAAAATGAACTAGGTATCCGTCCGAATGTCATCCCAGCTTTGATTTTTGTAATGCGTGAGCCAGTTGAGTGTATAATGACGTTCATAAACAATACCTGGATGCAAATTGCCAGGAGGAGTTTCCTTTTTTAGATTGGCATCTGTACAGGCCCAGTTCATCCTATAAGTTAGATCCAATAAATCCAAGACTTCTTTTTTCGTTCTTAATTTAATATCGGCTTCAAATGCAGCTCTAGACAATTGAAAAATAGGATTTAAGAATGTTTCGACTTTGCACATTTCAGAAGGATGGGGGAGTTCATCTACTTTATTAACCATCCAGAAAAGGAGAAAAAGACTTTCGTAACGCCAAGTAAGAATGGATGTCTCTTTCTCTGAAAGTTCTTGGGCTAGAGCATGTTGCTCATAGGGAGAAAAATGCGTAATATTTTTATTTGTAATTAATTGTTGAATTTGATCGGAGGGAGCCCCTTCAGCTTTTGCAGTGACAGCAGTTAAGGCATAAATTCGATTAAGAATTTCTGCTTGACTGCGTATAGAGACCTGCTCATCAGCGGGACTACAAGGTAAGTTTGTATTAATTTTGATTTGTTGTTGTTGTAGAATTTGCTCACTTCTACTTTTTCTATCCATTTGCGCTGCTGTATCTTGCGCTTTAGTTTGATCGTGGTATTTAGCTTCAACGACAATCTCCAAATCATTAACCTCAGAGTTGCCAACGAGATCTAAAATGAGATTAAAATCTTTATCTAAGAAATGTTGATGTTTTGATTTTTTGAATAAAGAAGTAGGAGAAGTAAAAAGAATGCCATCCAATTGTTCTAGACTACTTTTTAGAATCTTTTCAAAATCTTCAGAAAGGTAAGGTTCTGCTGCAAAACTAATTTCACTATTAATCGTGGCTATTTTTTGCATTAATAGAGCTTGAATAGATTTGTCTTGGGCAGGGAGTTGACCAATGTAATTTCGCATACCCATTATGTTCTGTGTCAAAGGGCAGGAGATGGATTCCAATTGATGAGAAGGAGTAATACGCTCTCTACAATTGACCGTTAAGGTGTATTTTCGACCCAAAAAGCCTTTTTTAGATTGTATCAATAAACTCTTATGATTGTAGTTGTCTTGTCGTTTGATAATAGCCTTAGGAAGCTGTTGGCGGATGATCGTCTCAATACTTTCGAAATCTAAATAATGACTGTAAATGGTACAGTTTTCCATAAAAAATAGTATAAATTAGTTAGGAGGGTAAAGGATTAAAAATTGACTCTTACATAAATTAGTTTGGAGCGACTACGTCCTGATTCTCGTTCGTCAATTTCAATTTTTTTGATCGAACGAATAAGTGGAGTTAGTTTTTGGAAGCCATAATTTCTAGCATCAAAGTTAGGCTGTTTTTTCTGCAACAAAGAACCAACATCCCCCAAAAATGCCCAGCCATCTTCACCCGCAATGTCCGAAATAGTAGAAGTAATCAAGCGAATAACCTTCGGCGTAATTTTTTCGTACTCATCTTTCTCATCCTTTTTGGCTTTATCTACAGTTTTCCCTTTTGTTGTGTTCGTTTTTTCTGGTTTTGGTTTTAGGATTTCTATATAAATAAAACGGTCACAGGCAACAATAAAAGGCTCAGGTGTTTTGCGTTCGCCAATCCCAATGACATTCATTCCTGCTTCTCGTAGCCGTGTTGCCAATCGAGTAAAATCACTATCGCTAGAGACCAAACAAAAACCATCTACTTTGCCAGAATAAAGAATGTCCATTGCATCAATTATCATGGCAGAATCGGTTGCATTTTTGCCTGTGGTATAAGCATATTGTTGGACAGGAGTAATGGCATTAGTCAATAACATTGACTTCCATTTATTGAGGTTGGGTTTGGTCCAGTCGCCATAAATTCTTTTAATGGTAGGATTGCCATATTTGGCGATTTCTTCCATCATTTCTTTAACGTAGGCAGAAGGTATATTATCGCCATCAATTAAGACCGCTAATCGTTTTTCTAAATTCATTGTTTGTTTATAAAATCAATTTATTTTGCTACTAAAATAGCAAGTATCAACCGATTTTTAGATTAAATTTTGGTATATTTTTTAGTATCGAACAAGAACAGCTTGCTGACTCACGAGGCACACTAGTAACACCACGTAGTAGCAATAAAGTGAACCAGTAGCTAACCCAGCTTGTTGACTCACGAGCAAAGCGAGTTAAACTAGTCGAGAATCCTAAAAATCAAGAATCTACCTGAAGCGATGTATTTTAGATCGTTTTGCTTAGTAGGTTCATCCAAATTTTAAGGCTTGTCGAATTTGATTTAAGTGGTGTTCATTGTGCCAAGCCACTTTTCTAAATTCTTCACCCAAGGTACGTTTTCCCATCTTACTATGGATAAAAACAAGCTCTTTTTTTGAATCATAATGCTGCTCCAAAATATAGATGATTGCTCTTCGGGTTGCTTTGTAAATATCTTTGTTGATGTTCAACGGAAACTTATCGTAATCTAGCCCTTGACAAAAACGATCTTGGTCAAAAGTCCACAAGACCTGCTGGGGACCACTAATTACCCGCCTAATTCGTTCGTAGAGGATTGTTTCAGCATCTGCCAAATGATGTAAAACTTGCTGGATATTCCATTTGGTAGGAGCATAACGTTTTTGCAAATCGTCAAGAGGCAGATCAAAGAACTGTAATGTGGTCTGTTCCGTTTTTTCTAATTCTAATTTGAGGTCAGCTTTGTTCATTACTTTTTTTTTATAAAGAAGTTATTATTCCACTAAAAATGATGCAATAGCAACCTAGCTAATCCGTGGAGTATTTAAAAATACGCTTAATTAACTTCAATGGGGGAGAATAATGAACTTTAAGTTAAGAAAAAAAAATATAAAAAAAGCTGAAAAACAGTTTCATTAAAACAACTTCTATTTAATCATCTTGTTGATGATGACCTAGCTGTTATTATAAAAAACTGCATCCCCTTCTTAAGAGATGCAGTATAAGTTGTCTACTTAAAAAATTAAGGTTTGATGTGCCCATAACGACGAGGGAAAGGAATGGTTTCCCTAACATGGTGTAGATCACAAGACCAACGAACCAAACGTTCTAAGCCCAAACCAAAACCAGCATGAGGAACAGAACCAAAGCGACGCAAGTCTAAGTACCATTCAAAATCAGCTTGATCTAATTCGTGCTCTTCAATTTTCTTAAGTAAGATATTAATATCGGTTTCTCTTTCAGAACCTCCAATGATTTCTCCAAATCCATCTGGTGCCAATAAATCTACCCCCTTGACAAATTCAGGTTGCCCCTCTACTTCTTTCATATAAAAAGCCTTGATTTTAGTAGGCCAGTTATAAACCATAACAGGGGTAGAGAAAACACGAGTTAGAACCGTTTCATCAGAGCTTCCTAAGTCTTCTCCGTGTTCAAAGTTTTTGGCAGATTCAATCCATTTTGGAATATTTCTCAGTTGTTCTTCTGCTACTTTTATTTCTGCTTGCAATTTAGCGATAACCTGCTCACTGTGTTTGCGAGCGCCTTTTTTCATTCCCGCTTTGATGGCTTTTTCACGATCTGCAATCTCTTGCTGATGTGCCTCAATCAATGCTTTGGCTGCGGCTAAGTCTTCTTCTTGCAAGGCAATGGCATTTTTGCCATCAACATCCATTGAGCCATTTAAGATTTTAACAGCATCAGAATAAGAAACTTGTGGAAAATCTCCGTCTACGACTGCTTGTAGTTTAGAAGTGTCCCTTCCCAAAAGTTCAAATTCAGTTTGGCATTTGTCCAAGACACGAGCAATAACATGTTTGATAAAACGCTCAATCAATACCATGTTGTCTTCGTTGGTAGCAAAGGCAACTTCAGGTTCAATCATCCAGAATTCCGCTAAATGACGAGGCGTATTTGATTTTTCAGAACGGAAAGTAGGACCAAAGGTATATACTTTATTCATGGCCATGGCCATCGCTTCTGCGTAAAGTTGCCCAGATTGAGACAAATAAGCAGGCTGACCAAAAAAGTCTGTTTCAAACAAATCTGTTGTACCCTCACAGGCAGAACCCGTCATGAGCGGTGCGTCCATTTGTACAAAACCATCTTGTTGGAAAAACTCATGAATTCCCATAATGAGTTGGTTACGTACTCGGTTGATTGCCCATTGTCGTCTTCTACGCAACCAAAGGTGGCGACGTTCTTCTAAGAAGTTAGGACCATGTTCTTTGTCCGTTTTTGTAATCGGAAAATCAGTAGCAATATGGTAAATTTCAAAAGTAGTTACCTGAAGTTCATAGCCCCCAAGACTTCTTTCGTTGCGAAGAATTTTTCCTGTAAAAGAAACAGAACTCTCAATGGTCAATCGCTTTGCTTGCTCAAAGGCCTCTTCACCTACTGTATCTAAAGAAACGATGCACTGTGTAAAACCAGTTCCATCACGAAAATCAAAAAAGTGGTTGGTTTTACTGTTACGAGCCTTATCGATCCAGCCTTTGATGGTGATTTCTGTTCCATCTTCGTATTGAGCAAAATCTTGAATATATTGATGTTGCATTATTCTATAATTGGATTAATAATAGTTGGCGGTTGGTGCTCCTAATAAAGTAGGAATAGGTTGAGCGAGTACATGCCAACTAATCGATTAAATAATTTAAAGTTAGTGTTGCGAAAATAGAATTTTCTATTTAAAATTAGTAGAATTTTAAACATCTATTTTCAGAAGATGAATGAAGCCCAATTACCTTGTACCAAAATCCAAAGTTTGGAAGGTTCTTTTTGTACTTTCCAACGCATGCGATCGCTATATTTTAGATGGATGAATGAAGATTACTTGTAGGGTAAACTACTATTGATAGAAAAAAGTTCACGATTATAAAGAACTTTGTACACTGCCATTTAATTTGACACCCCAAACCTAGCTTGCTGGCTCACTCCTATATCTTATACTAAAAAATTATAACTTCTTCAACTCCTCTAATAATTGACTCTTTTTTCGAGAGGCCAAAGGAACAGTAGATTCATCTTCCATTAAAATATATCCACCATCCTTGCTCATATAACTCTTAATATGTATTAGGTGGATGATATACGATTGGTGGACTCGCATAAATTGGTAGGGAGCTAAAAGCCCTTCAAATTCTTTGAGTGTTTTGGCAGATAAGAGCGTTTTGCCATCAGAGAAATACACTCTTGTATAATTGCGTTCAGAATTGAGCTTTACAATTGTTTGTAGTGGAAATAGATGGATTCCCTCTGAGGTAGCAATGGCTATTTTTTTGTCTCCTTTTGCAGGTGCTAATAAGGACTTGATTCGTTGTTTTAATTGACTGTTTTCAGCCTTTAATATTTTTTGCACAGCCCGTACTAATTCGATGCCCTCAATGGGCTTTAATAAGTAATCAATTGCATTAAAACGAAACGCTTGGATGGCGTGCTCGCTGTAGGCAGTTGTAAAAATAACCTTGATGTTATCGTCATTTATTTGTTCCAATACATTAAACCCAAGACCATCTGTGAGCCGAATATCTAAAAAAATTAATTCGGGTTTTTTTTCATTGATTTCAACAACAGCGGTAGCCACGCTATTCGCTTGACCTATGATTGCTATTTCAGGGCAATTTTCTTTTAATTCGTGTTGCAAGGCATTAATTGCTTGCATTTCATCGTCAATTATAACACATTTATATTTCACCATTCTTCTTTATAAGGTAAAATGAGCATGATCTCTGTTCCTAAGGCTTGGTGCTGCTCATTGTATAAATCATTAATAAAAATAGAAGCCTCTCCTTCACTCTCTTCCTGTATCAACTCTAAACGTCTTTTGGTAATATCAATAGCATTGACCCGATTGGTCTTGCTAAATCTATGTTGCTTGGCCGCTTTTCTTCCGATTCCATTGTCTCGAATAGAGCAATATAGTTGGGAATCTTTTCTTTGTATATTGATTGTTATTTTTCCATTTTTTAGCATGGTTGAAATGCCATGTATGATTGCATTTTCGACAAAAGGCTGTAGCAACATAGAGGGAATGACGACCTCATAGGGGTTAATGGAAGGATCAATAGTGAATGAAAACTCAAAGTTTGTATTGTATTGCAACATCACCAATTTGAGATATAGGTTTAACAACTCTCTTTCTTTGGCTAAGCTGATGGTTCGTTTTTTGTGTTCTAATATAATACGCAGAAGGTGAGAAAATTTGCTGATATAAGTATTAGCCTTTTGAATATCTTTGCTAGAATAATAGCCTTTGATGGTATTTAGTGCATTAAAGATAAAATGGGGATTCATCTGCAATCGAAGCGCTTGTTGCTCTAAGACTCTGAGTTCTCCCTCTAGCTCTGCTTTTTTCTTTTGGTTCAGTATGGTTCGTTGCTCAACTTCATGCTTTTGTTTTAACTTTGTAATTCTAATTTTGAGCAATAGGTAAAATAGAAAGCCTAAGCCCAATAAGATTAGTAGAAAAAAATAAATACTCCTGTGAAAGGGTTGTGCAATTGTAAAGTTGACCTCCAATAACTGACTTTCAATTCCTCTCAAATTAATCGCTTTGAGTTGAAAGGTATAACGACCTGCTGGTAAGGCATCAAAAGAAATGGCTCGATGGGTGGTGGTCGTCCATTTATGAGCCACCCCAATCAATTTATACAAATACTTAATCGCTTTGTTATTTTTGTAAGACAAGGCAGTAAATGCAATTCTTAAATTATTTTGGTGTGGCTTTAGTTCTAAATTGTTAATATTGACTTGAGGAATATTATTGACACGAACTTCATCTATGATTAAAATGGGAGGCGACGAAAGGGGAGCGGATTGAGGAAAATAAGACAAAACTTCGTCTGGTGTAGCAAACAATAAGGTATCATTTGACAAGGCAATATCGACAATTTTTTCATTTTGCAAACCTAACTCAAAAGATATGTCTTGGATTTTGATAGAATCGTTTATCCCAGACAATAAATTGATGCCTTTAGAAGTATTTATCCAAGCTCTTTTTTTCTGATCGACAATACATTTAAAGCAATTCATAGCATTGAGCCCATCAGCAACCCCAATGTTTTGTACAACTTGGTTATTTTTTACCACAAAAACACCTTGTTGGCTGGTTGTTACCAAGAATGTTTGCCAATCATAGTTACAAATTCCTCTAATATCTTCAAGTGATTTTCCTTTAAATTTAATTTCTAGGATTTGGTTGCCCTCCAATTTAAATAGCCCTTTGTATAAGCCTAGCCATACTTGTTTTTGTAGATCTTTATGCAGGTAATTTACCCTATCTTTTATTAAGCGAAATTTAAGCGGAATGCGATTTAACAAGGTACTGTACTTCTCTGTGTGGCTAGGAGGCAATTCTTGAGGAATTTTTAACAAACCAGGATTGCCACCAATTAGGTAATTGCCTTCTTCATCCAAAAGAATTGCTTTTGCAGCAAAAATTAATTGAGGTATTTTGCTAAGATTTTTGTTCTTATTTTTTATTAGACCCAAAATACTACCTCCCAAGCCCCAAACTTTATTTCCCAAGAATGCAATGCGGCGAACTTCATGGTGCTTATACCTACTGAATTCTTTAAAAGTTATGTTTGGCGGGTATCCATAGCCGTATTTGTTTTTGGAAAAACCTAACCAAGTTCTTTGGTCTTGATCAACGGACAGCGAAGAGATTGTCCCTAGTGCTTCGGTTTTATTTTTGGTAGAATAGTGAATATTTAAGTTCGTATTATAATCATAATATACCCCATTGTTTAAGGTGCTAAACCATAATCCTCCTTCAAAGTCTTTGCAAATAGCCGTTACCTTTTTACCACGGAGAACACTAGACAAAATAGTAATAGAACTATCGTTTTTTATTCGGAGGAGATAAGCGCCATCAAATGTCCCTACCCAAACCAAGGAATCAATGGTATGAATCGCTATAATGTCTCGTTTAAAACTAGTTAAGAGTGTATTGGTACCTTTTTTAAGGTCTAAATACCTTAATGTTTTGTAGTTAGAGAATAACCAACCCTCTTTGTAGGAAGCACTTCTCGATAACTCTAGAAAAGAAGGACAGGGGATCTTTTTTAGTGTTTTTAATGCTCCCAAAGAATGAACCTTAAAGGAATCACAATCTCGTAAGGCTGTTAGTATTTTATTATTATAAAGCTGTACTAAATCAGCATTTTTATCTAGTTTAATATCGTGCAGTTGCTTAGTAGTGGAATCTAATTGCAATATCCTTTTTCTAAAATAAGTGAAATAAATGGAGCCTTTATACTCCTGAATGCTTGCAATCAAACTACTTGGATTCTTTACACGCAAAGCGCAATCGAAATTTTCGTTATAGAACTGCCCATTTTTATAATAGCCTAATTTGCCATTAAAAGTGCGAAACCACAAGCGGTCTTGGCTGTCTTCATAAAAGCCAAAAATATCTAAATCAGGTATCCCTTCTTTATTAATAAAGTTTTCTATTTCATAGCCGTTATATCGACAAACACCAAGGTTTGTTCCAAACCAAATGTAACCTTGTTTGTCTTGATAAACAGCATACACCGTGTTGGAGGGGAGGCCTTCAGAAAAAGAAAAATGCTTTAGATAGGGGGATTGTCCTTGAATATTCGATACGCCCAAGAGCATGCATAGACCCCACCATAGTGGCAGACGGGGAATAGATAGAAAGGGCATTATTTGCAGGTAAAATGTGGGTTGCTTATAGGACAGAAGCGATTTTTGCATGTTTTAATCCTTGTTTGGACAGCCTACTTGTTGCAGTAGGTGAAGCTATTGAGTCGTAATATTTAGATTGATAGTTTGTGGAGGTTAAAAGGGGCTGTTATTAGCAAATAACGGGATTAATATTGTTATAAGCAAAAAAATATTAGTTAGAAAAATATAAAATAAAAAATAAAAGTTGTTGATAATGAGTTGGATAAGTTGAGAGGTGCAAAGGATAAACCAATCCATACGAATAACTATTTCTACCAACATTAGTCCTATAAATAGATTATAATAATAAATAAGAGAGAAAAAAATACTTAAATAGGTGAACGAAAAAGAGCCTATTAATGACATCTCTGATACCTCTATTTTTAATTCAAATACAATACATTATGATGTGTAAAAAATCAAAATTTATAATGGCATTGCTGCTGATATTGGGTTGCAGTGTTCAAGCTGTAATGGCGCAAAATTCTACTTTTTGTCCTGGTAATTTTTTTACCAATGGAGATTTTGAAATTGGCGTACCAACGAATGTAAGTAATAATATAACCCTTGCGAGCGGTTGGGACAAGATTTGGGCAGGAAACAGTGAAGCAGATTACTATGATCAATTTAATGCTGCTATTGGTGCGCCGCCTTCTCCCGCATCAGGAGATTATGGTAGTTTATGGATTGATAGCCGAAATCTATCCAATAGTACTTGGCGAGAAGGTATGCTCAATGAGTTGGCTACTCCTGTTCCCTTAAATACAGGTAACTATGCCTTTTCCTTTGACATTGCTTGCTTACATGGTTCTGGTGATGCAGAGATTAGTGTTTATGGTATTTATGATCCTAATTATCCAGGAGGTTATGTATATGCTAATAGCCCAACAGCATCCCATACGCCTCTTAATGTTAATTTATTCTCGGCAAGTGGCTTGCCGCAAGAAATAGTGTTGTTAGGTACCGTACCTGTTCCCAATCAGTGTGATGATACCTATAATAGTATGACTTTTTCTTTTAGTACCAATGGCCTTGCCTTAACAGGAAATATAACGCATATTGCTATTGCATCATCTGATGCTATTATACAAGGAGGCAAATATGTTGCTGTCGATAATTTTTGCATGGTTGTTCAAGACAATGGTCCTGATGGTGATTACTGCTGTGATGGAAATAACCTAGTACAAAATGGTAACTTTGAAGCTGGAAATACTGGTTTTTTGAGTACTTATACGGTTGGAACTTTTCCTGGTGAATATGAAGTAACAACAACCGCAGCAGCTTTTGGTGCTACTGTAGCAGACCATTCTTTTTGTTCAGGCAATTTTCCAAATAACAGTAACTTTATGTTAGTAAATGGAAGAACGCAACAAGCGGGGAGTAACACCATCTGGGGACAACCTATTACAGGGTTAGAAGAAGGAGAACGTTATAAATTCTGTGTCAACTTTAAAAATATGCCGCAATGCACGTTTGATGTATTACCTAAGATTACCCTACAGGCAGGAGGGAGTACGACTACAGCAACAATCTCAACTACTCCTACAGACCCCTGCGATTGGCAATCGGTGGAAATGAATTTTACGGCAACTAGCACTACAGAATTAATCCGTATTATTTTAGATGAAAATGGTAATGGGGATGGAAATGATTTAGCAATTGATGATATTGCTGTCCTTAAATTAGCAAGCCCTGGTCTTAATATCACCGTACAACACCAAGGTAGCAATCAGCAAATTACAGCATCTGTAAACAATATTAGTGTTGCTGATGATAGTATTGCAGGAGATTGTGAATACGCTTGGTTTGTTGCAGAAGTAAATAATGTATCTCCTTTGGGGATTGATATAGGAACATTAGCCAGTGGCAATCAAGCAGGAAATACAGTTGTACCTCCAGGCACTAGTGGTAGCCCTTGGGACTTAACGACTACATTCCCCGATTATGTTTTTGCCCCTAACACTCTTTACGTTATTGGGATTTATCAACGAGAATGCGGTTGTTATGCGAGCGATTTTGCTTATCAACTCACTTATAACTTTGCCGAATCGAATAATGGATTTCAGTTAACTCCTGAGCAAATAGCAAAAATTGTAGAATTAATTGAGCAAGGACATTCCTCAGCAGCAACACTATCCGAGAGAGAAGAAGCACTAAGTATTTATCCCAATCCTACCAATGGGGTATTAGTAGCAACCTTACAAGACGAAGCTATTCAAGGCATTCAAATACGTTCAAGTATCGGCACTTTGATTAAAAATATTTCGCTTAGTGGTCAGAATACAAGAGAAGCGATTGACTTTAATGAACTACCAGCAGGTGCTTATATCATTAGTGTTGTAGGGGTTTCAGAAAAAACATATACCTCTAATTTTATTAAGCAGTAATTAGATTGGATTATAGTATTATGGATAGAAATGAGCCATCTCATTAATGAGATGGCTCAAATTTGAAACGATCATTGGAGTGATCTAGTGCTCTATTACAAAACGTTTGTTGTGTAGCATTTTGTTATTACTTTCGATAACCACAGAATAGACACCCGCAGGTAACTGTTCAATAGACAAGCCAATAACATCTGATTGCCCATTATTGATATTGTGTGTTGTTGTATATTGAACCGCACCAAGCATATTGACCAATTTGATGGTTACTTTATCAGCCGTTTTAAATTGTCTGAAGTTAAGACTCAATTGTTGATCTGCTGGATTTGGGAATACATCTACCTCTGTTTTGCTTGCTGTTTCATCTATCGCATCAATATCAGTAGATAGAGGATCATTGGTTGCATTTTCCCAACCTGGGAATTCGGTAACAACCGAACCTCTTCTTCTGTCTTCATCCGTCATGATAACCATAGGAGTAGGTGTATTGTTACAACCATAGACATAAACATAGTCAATGGCAATACCATCTGTCGTAGCTTTGTAATTATCATACTGTTGGAATCGAATCACAAACTCACTGCTTAGTGTTAAACCATGAGTAGTAGCCAAGGTTGCTAAGTTGAGACTAACAGCAGTCCAAGTATTATAAGTACCTCCTGTTAAATCATGTACTTTAACAAAATTTTCTCCTCCATCATCGGATAAGTAAACACCATCTTGTGTATGCGTTTCATCATTAAATTCTTTCCATCTAAAATAGAGAGTAGGACTAGTACAATTGTCTAAATCAACTCGTAGATCAGCTTGGTTGGTAGCGTAGTTGCCATTGGTATTTACATCCATTACCAAGTGATAAGCACCAGAATATGGACCATTCAAATTGGTTAATTCAGCACGTCCAAATTCATTTGAACTTTGGGTCAACCAATAGTTGTCTAAAATACCAGAGTTGAAGTTGGTAAAGTATGGAATTTTGGCATAACTACTTTCGTTGCAATTGGCTGCATAAACATACATGTAGTCGATGATAAAATCACCAGCACATCCTGTTGTAGGATCTACCAACTCAATTGTAACCTTGCCGTCTTGCGTATGGTTAGAAATATTGTAAATGTATACATAGGTATAGCCAGTGCTACAACTACTTGTATTTAAGGTGAAATCTTTTTGATATTGACCATCAATATGAATTTCACTGTGGCTATTTTGCCAGCCTCCTTTTAACAATAAACGCAATTTGTCGGTACCTGCTGGTACATCAAAATCTACACTAACTGAATTAGGAGCGCTAGAACAACCACCAACTCTTTGTTGTAGAGGGTCTGAGTCACAGTTGTACACGCTAACTAAAGAAGTAGTGCCAGTGGTTGTGTAATTGTGACTGCTAACATCCGAACCAAAGTTAAAGTATCCAACATAGTCGTATGAAAAGCAAGAGCAAGTTAAGTAATTTCTATCATTAACAGCGCTATAACGAATACGAGCAATTTGTCCATTGGTAAAGACCGTTCTACATGATTTTCTGGAATAAGACATGTAATTTGTTGTTTGTGGAGTATAGCTATCGCCATTGGCATCGGTAGCAGTACCTGTATAAACACAAGAGCTATTAACAACACCCGACAAATTAGGATCAGCAGGTGTATCACAAATTTGGTCACCCGCAGTAGAACAGTTAGAACCATTAACAAGTTCATTACCGCCTTGGTGGGTGTGATAAGCAGAGAAATAATGACCAAACTCATGAATAAAAGTACTTCCATTGGTGGTACAGCTGTTCTTCATTACAATTCGATCAGCACCACCTGGGAAATAAGCATAACCACAGTAGAAACTTCCTGCTCCATTCGAAACCGTATTACAGTGGAAAATATTAACCACATTGGCAACTTCATAAGCCGCAGCTAAAGCAGCTTCTTCAGAGGTTTCAAAGTCATAATAAGTATCGCTATTAACATAAGCTTTGCTGCACTCATAGAACTGAATATTAGCAGCAGCATAAGTAGTATTTAATTCATCCATTGCATTTTGTAAATCTGTACTAGAAATACCACCTGTACCATCTGATTTTCTAACAATAATATGACGTACAGGAATGTAAATAGTACCCGCTCGGCTTTGGCTTACATAATTTTGGCGCTCTCTTGCCGTCAAATTCATGTAATTGACCTGACCAGTAGTTGGGTGTGCACCACATTCGTGGTTGGGTTCTCCTTCTGTGTGTTGGTGTATTTGTTGTTGGTAGTTTTCAGGGGTTTGGGCTTGTAGTAAGAGCCCTGAAAATAAGAAACATGGGATTAAGAGGAATAAAAAATTTGTTGTCTTCATGTTTGGAATAATTGTAATTGTGTAGTTGGGGAATGTTGTGAATATAAATCGGGGTTAATTTTGTGACGTCAAGCCAAATGTATATAAATAATTATTTATTTTAAAATGTATAACTAATTATTTTTGAGGCAAGTAAATGCAACAATGTTGCATTAATAATATTAATTATTTATATTCAAAGCATTGTTTTTATAAGAGGTAAAATACCATTTTAAACGCTGCAATTTGTGAGCAATTTCCCTATTATTCGATCGTTGAAAAAAAAGTAAAAAAAATAAAATCCTTTGCAACCTATTAATATTTAAAAGCGTCATAAGGGAAACAAAATTAAAAATGAGACTAAAAATTTTTTGCTTTTTTATTCTTAGTATCTTTGCTTGTTCTAAAGTAAATCAATGGAAACAGCCTACAAAAATCTGTTTTAGTATTGATTTGTTGGATGCAACTATTTTAGATGGAAAATTGACATTTGATGAGGGCTATTTGATGGTGGAGTCTTTCAAATTTGATGGAAAAAGAACCGAAGGAGCAGATGTATATTTTACCAAGCATTATACCGATGAATTTACTGCACCATTAGGGATAGAGCGTTTGGATGAGTTGTCGTTTGATGTGCCTCAGGGCATCTACCAATCCATTGATGTAGAATTGGTTTCTAAAAGCAGCCATACCCCTAATTTAGTCATTAATGGTACCTTTAAAAATAAAATGGGCTTGTTGTACCCCGTCCGTTTTGAATTGGCTAAGACAGAAGTTCTTCACATAACAGGAGAAGATTTGATGGGAAATGACAAAGAAGTGGACTTAGCAAAAATTACCAAGACAAAAGCAACAATATTGTTAGATCCAGCTCAATGGTTTTCTTCTATTCAGGGAGCAAGTCTAGAACAGGCTGAAAAATCACCAGTAGGGGGTCAAAGCACAATTTTAATTACTAAGACAATTAATCAGCAGTTATATGAAGAAGTGGTTGCTAAATTGGAACGGGAGGAGCAGAAGGCTGTTTTTGTAAAGCAAAGCTAATGAAAGGGTGAAAGATAAATTAGATATTAAAAATATTTCAGAAAAGGACTTGGTTCAAAAGTGTATTGCGAATGAGCGTCAATATCAAGAGATGCTTTATCGAAAATATGCGGATCAAATGTATAGTGTTTGTCTTTCTTATAATAATGATGAAGATGAAGCCTGTGATATTTTGCAAGAAGGATTTATTAAGGTATTTCGAAAATTAGAACAGTTTAATTTTGAAAGCTCTTTGAAAAGTTGGATAAGGAGAATTATTATCAATACTGCTTTGGATCATTATCGTAGACAAAAGCGGCATGAAGAAAAATTAGAGTCTTATACTCAGGTCGCCATCAGTCCTCATATTGGAAATGTTTTGGATCAAATTGATGCGCAAGATTTGATTGCCTTGGTCAATGAATTACCTTCAAGAGCTGCTATTGTACTAAAATTATATGCAGTAGAAGGCTACAACCATAAAGAAATTGCCGAAAAATTAGATATAAGCGAAGGAACATCTAAATCTCAGTTGCATAGGGCTAGGGCATTGTTAAAACAATTGCTGAGTAAGAACGATGAAAAATAATTTAGATAAACATATTGATGCTAAAATAAAGTGTTCTTTTGATACTATTCAAGAGAATGCGCCAGCGCATTTGTGGGAAAACATTGCCTCACAAATGGATTTGGAGCAGCGTATCAATGAAACATTGGATCAAAAGATTCAAAATACTTATCTAAATGAACAAAAGAGCAGTGCCCCAACTTTTGTTTGGGGAAAGATAGAAAAAGAACTGGACGATACAAGTCATTTAGATGCAGCGATCGATGAAAAAGTAAAGGATGGATTAAATGCTCAATTAACAAAAGCAGCTCCTACCTTTTTGTGGTCTTCTATCTCTGACGAACTTGAAAATGGAGCCGTTACAGATACCGACCTAGATACTAAGTTAAAAGAGAGTTTCTTACAAGAAGAAACAACTCAAACGCCCAATAAAGTTTGGTTTGCCATCAATAGGCAGTTAAATATTGATAAAACTTGGGACAATATTAGTAAAATTTTGGATGCTAAACCGATTGTTAGTGATTGGAGAAAGCGAATGTTGCGATTTTTAATGACCACAGCTTTATTATTATTATTGCTAAGGATGTGTAACTATAAACCTCATCCAATTCAAAATACTACTTTTGTTGTTAATCAACCTATTGAAACCAATCAAGAAGAACGAACTGGTGTAACAACAGCTACTTGGACGGAGAAAAAGAATGAGTTAAAGAAAAAGAATGCGCTCGTCAATGATCGTGAACAGGTTAAGGGGGAGGAGAGTACAGGGCACACTATTGAAGACGCTGGAGCAGTAAAAATTGAAGGAAAGCACTCTGAGGAACCTACTAAAACAAAAAGAAATATAGAAGCGGTTACAAATCCTGCTAATCAACCATTAAATCGTCAAGAGAACGACTTATTGGATGTTGCAAAGGGGATTCAGCCCAAAGATTTTCTTTTGACTGGGGAGACAGAACCTAAAAATGATTTTAGCGGCGAAAGTCCTAGGACTAAAAATTTAGATTTGGATATAGTTGCTGTGGCAACGGATGATAAGCAGGTTGCAGCATCTAAAATCAACTGGGCTGTTTTGGATGCTTTAAAAATAGGAGCATTGGCTTCTGATCATAAGACAGAGCCCATTCAATTATTAGAAGCAGTTGAAATAAAGAGAGCGCCAAAGAAGAATTTGGTAGAAGGCAAACTTGCAGCGGGCGCCTTTATTGTGGTTAACTCTACAATGTTACTCAATAACGAAACCAGAGAGGGGTTTGATAAGAATAGTTTGACAACGAATTATTTTGGCTTGGCAGCCAATTATGGTCTTTGGGCATCTTATAAGATAATCCCTAAAGGTGCTTTAGTGGCAGAGTTTTCTATCAATGCAGATAATAAGCAGGCTTATGGGAGTTATGAAAAAGGCATTTTTTATATCAAGGAATGGGTTATGAAATACAATCGTATTTCTTTGGCTTATCAGCATGATTTGTGGAGTACGAATAGCGATCAATTATTTAATACTAAGCTAGTTGCTCAAGCAGGGATTTATGTGGGAGTACTGAGGGAGGCCAAATTATTTTATGATGGAGTTTTGATGTTTGACAAACTGGCGGATTTTCATCAATTTGATTTTGGCTTCAAAGTTGCAATAGGGCAAGAGATCTTGGTGGATAAGTTTGTTATTGGCTATGGCTTAAGATCTGATATTGGTGCATCAAATATTTTTAGAGGAAATACCAGCCTTAGAGGGCAAGAAAATCAAACTAATATTATTCATCTGGGGGGATATCTTATTTTGGGCTATAGATTTTAAAATTGGATTTCTTTTCTTTGCAAATAGTTTGAAAAAACAAAACTTTAACATAACTTTAAGAAAAATGTAGAATATAAAAGAAACTTGATTTTTAGTTTAAACGTTTAAGCATATAGGTGGAAAGATTGACTACCTTTTCACCTTGCTTATTGCAAGTTTTTCATAAGATAATAGGTTTGTAATTTAGCAATTTTTGTACTGTTTTTTCAGAGGCTTCTCATTGCAAGGGGGGGCCTCTTTTCTTTTTATGCTTAGCACAAATGATTTTCTTTTATAGTAATTTGTTGAGACTGCTAAGTATAAATTCTATTTTATCTTGCCTTTTTTATTTTTACTTTAGTTTGTTTAAACTATTCTAGTTGCAATAGTTCAGATGAAATGCCAAAATTGCCTTTCGACAAGCTGTCAGTTCCAAAATGTCATATAAATTGAACTATTATTAAAGTTATAGTTTAAAATAAAATAATTTTCAGAACTTGATTTTGTAGATTATTTAATAAAAGTGAAGAAAATGTAATTTAGTTTAGTTGATCTAATTTTTTTTATTTAAAAATCAGAAAAGAAGCGATATAATATTTATTATCTAAAATTGCAAAATCGGGTTGTAAACTCCAAAAAAAATGTAGTACATTTGTTGTGAATTTAAGATTCAAACCAAGATAATCATCAACAATCAATCACTTGGGATGATAAAAGAGAAGTTATTTTTTTATCATCCCTTCTTTTAACAAATTTAAACTATCAATTAAAAATGGCAATCACAAACATGATCACGGACACCGTAAAAGATGTTTTTGCTTTAAGTAAAAATATTGCTAAAGTCGTAAAAGAAGAAGTAATTGGATTTGAAGGTTCAAATAACTACGATTATGATTATAACGAAGGAGTAGATACTAAATCGTTGTTTAAGTATTTTGACAACTTTGAGTCTAAAGCTAAAGAAGTTATTGGTACTGCATTTTCTGGTTTTACAACTTCTAAATCAGAAGAACAAGCAGAATTGGAAGAGCGTATTGCTGCACTAGAAGCAAAATTAAGCAAACTAGTAGAAGAAAGTCTAGAAGCACTTCGCAAAGAAGATGCTGGTATTTAGGAATATAGACAAGCAATAAAAATGGAAAATCTAATTAAGAAGGTCCTGTATACAGGAGTTGGGATTGTTGCTGCAACTACAGAACGCCTACAGAATTCTATTGATGAATTGGTAGAAAAGGGAAAAATTTCTGAAGAAGAAGGTAAGAAAGTAGTCGATGATGTTGTTAAAAACGCAGAAACACAACGCCCTCAATTCGAAAATAGATTTAAAAAAATAGTAGATTCAGCTTTTGACAAAATGAATTTGCCTCAAAGTGATGCCTTTTCTAAAATGGAAAAGCGAATTAAATCATTGGAGGTGAAGGTTGGGCTTTTGGCAAAAGAAGTAGAACGCCAAAAAGCTGAACGAAAGGAAGCTGAAAAAAAATGATCTCATTAAGAATGTAAATTAATGATACATTAAAGAATTAAGTAGTTTTTTTTGGGTAAGTTTTTATAGAAGGTCTGCTGGAGAGCAGACCTTTTTTAGTCTACCCGAACAGCTTTTATCTTTTTGAGTAACACCTTGCGATCATTTTCAGTTTTGGCAAATGCCAAGGTCAATTGTAAATACTCTAACTGTTTTTGGGGATCTAAATCCTTATAAAGTTCAGCCAATAAAGCGTAATATAAATGGTTGTCTTTTAGGTCAATTTTTAGCGCCTCTTGAATTGCTTCTGAGCAACTGTTGGTTTGGGATAGGGCATAGGTGCGATTTAGGGCAGCAATTGGGGAGTACGCTATCTGTAGCAGCTGATTGTACAATTGTAAGATTGCTTCCCATTTTTCTTTTGCAGGAGTCGTCACATTGGTATGCCAATAGGCTATGGCTGCTTCTAAATGATATTTGGTAACCATGTTTTTTTGTGCGGATAAGTTCAAATAATAATTGCCTTTAGCAATTAATTCTTTATCCCAAATGTTTTGATCTTGGTGAGCATACAAAATAGGCTCATTTAGATGATTGGTTCTTGCGTCAAACCTAGAGGCTTGAAAACAAAATAAGGCCATGAGTGCATTGGTTTGGGGTTGATTAGTGGGGGGATACTTTAGTAAGTTATAGAGGAGCTGCATAGCTTCTAAGCAAATATCTTTTTGTAGTGTTTTTTGTGCTGTTTTGGAGTAGTATCCTTCATTAAACAGTAAGTAAAGGATGGATAGAATATTGGGCAGCCTATTTTCTATTTCGTGGGGGAGTGGGAACGATAAATCAATATTTTGTTGTCTTAATTTTTGTTTGCCTCTGTGCAGTCTTTTATTAATGGTTGCTTTGTTGGTCAAAAAAGCGTTGGCAATTTCATGAACGCCAAATCCACACAAAATTTTTAATGCTAAAGCAATTTGGGATGTGGTAGAGATGGCTGGATTACAGAGCGCAAATAGCATTTGAATTTGACCATCCAATATATTTTGTTCTGATAGATCGAGCTGAAAAGTAGCCGACGTTATCGGTTGATCTTTTAAGTCTGGGGTTATTTTGTGTTTAAAAACCTGATTTCTTTTGAGTATATCTTTGGTTTTATTTTGAGCAACCGCATATAACCAAGCTGTAGGATTGGGGGGAATTCCTTTTAGTCCCCAAGTTTCTGTAGCAATCAAAAACGTTTCTGCGACAATATCCTCAGCCAGTTGTATATTGGCTAAACCAAACTTTTTGCAAAGAACCGTTACGATCTTGCTGAATTCATTTCTAAATAGATGTGGAATTAAGTGTTGTTTGTTCATTATCAAAGAGCATAAAGCCTGCAATACAGGCTTTATTAAAAAATAGGATAGGACAGCTAATTATAGCGTAATGGACATAATATCTCTGACTTCTACATTGCCCCCAATGTCTAATACAGGACAATTTTTCGCTAATTCTAATGCTTCATCAATCGTATTGGATTTGACGATAATATACCCCCCTATAATTTCTTTAATTTCTGTATAAGGACCATCTGTAATAACGTTATTGGGGTTTAATGTTTTGCCCTCAAAGCCCAATCGGTTGGTTCCTACAAATTTTCCTTGTGCTGCAATGCCTCCAATCCAATCCTGCCATTTTTTTACATTAGCTTGGAGCTGCTCAGGAGATGGCTTGATGTTAGGATTGTAATCATTTCTAAAAATCATCATAAACTCTTTCATTTCTATTTCATTTTGAGTATTAATTATTGAATCTATTACAACCTTATATCGATCGAGCTTTATTAAATAGGACAAATCCTATTCAATTTTTTTTGCCCTACCTTAAACGCCTCGGATTGGGATTATTTTTTATTTAAACAGCTTTTCTAGAATTACTTTTTTGTACGTTTTCCCAATGGGCAATTCTAAGGGGACTTTTAAGACTAAATGACCATTTTGGTAGCTTTGAATTTGATGAAGAGAGACAATATAAGAGCGATGGATGCGAATAAATTGGTTGCTGGGCAATTCTGATTCTAATCGTTTCATGGAGTTGAGTTCTATAATTTTGCCCTTAGAGGTATGATAACGAACGTATTCTTTTAACGATTCAATATAAATAATATCTTGGAGTAAAATTTTATGATGCTTATGTTCAGAATGCACCATGATAAATTGCTCTTTTTGCTCCTGTTGGCGATCAAATTCTTCTGCTTTATAGGCTATCTTGAAATTTTTTAATGCTTTTTGTACAGACTGCCTAAATCGATCAAAAGAAATAGGTTTTAGTAGGTAATCAATGACCTCTAACTCAAAACCCTGTATGGCATAATTAGGGTAGGCGGTTGTAAAAATAACATTAGGCTTGTTGTTGCCCAATTGATTTAAAAAATCAATTCCCGATTGTTGAGGCATTTGAATATCCAAGAACATCAAATCAATTGGATTGGTTTGAAGTATTGTTTGTGCTTCAAAGGAAGATTTACAAAGCTGCACCAATTCCAGCTCAGGGATTTTGCTTATATACGCCTCTAACATCTCTCTAGCTAGCTGTTCATCGTCTACAACAAGGCATTTTATAGTCATATTAAATCAGTTTTATGGCCTGTATTACAGACCTATTCTTAAATTAATCAATGCTGGATAATTAGCTGTATTTGAAAATCATGAAGTGTTTTTTTGATGTGCAGCTGATGTTTGTTTTTATACAATAGCTCCAATCGTTTTCTCACATTTTCTATTCCAATTCCCATATATTCATCAGGAACGTCTTCTTGGGTGTTGGAGGTAGAAAGATTATTTTGAATTTCAAATATTAATTTATTGGGGGTATTTTTGAGGTGGATTTTGACCCATCTTCTAATAGAGCCATTATGGTCATAGCTGTGTTTAAAAGCATTTTCTACAAAGGGAATCAAAAGCATTGGTTCTATCTGCAAGTTACTATGGTTATCTTCTATTGTTAAATCAATATCTTGAAAATTTTGATCTCGCCACTTCTGAAAATAAATGTAATTGTTGAGGTAATCAATTTCTTTGTGGATAGAAACCTTTTCATTTTGACAGTCATAGGTTACATAACGGAGCATATCAGACAATTTTAGGACAAACTCGCCTGCCTTCTCTGGTTTTAGTTGTACAATAGCATATAAATTATTCATGGCATTGAACAAAAAGTGTGGGTTCATTTGGCTACGCAATAGCTTTAGCTCATTTTTTAGGTTGGCTGCTTTTAATTTTATTTCTTGGCGGTCTCGCTGCATAAATTCAATCGCCAAACCATAAAGAGAACTCACAAAAAGTGTAAAAATAACGATCAAGCCAATAATAGAGCGAGGAAAACTAGAGTCGCTTCTCTCTATGTCAATGATTTCTCCATGCTGCCGTGCTTCTATGACTAACGAAACTTCGATATTGGTGAGGGTATTAACGAACTCAAAAAGAAATTCGAAAGCAAATAAGGTAATAGGAATGATAAGGCTATAAGCCAAAAAGGGATAGTACCAGACAAAATTCTTTCGTCTAAAGAGCTGTTTGATGATAAAAAGATTATTGCCATAAGCAACCATAAGAATACAACTAATGGGGATAACGGTTCGAACAATAGCTACAGAAATTCCAAATAATTGTGTATTAAAGTAAAACGGAGAAGCAGCCAATAATAACCAAAATGTTATATGAGCGAAAATGAGTCCGATATTATTTTTATAATCCATAAAATATTGAGCTAGTGTAAAATAATACGAGTAAGCTAGGAATTGATGTTAGAGATTATCCCAAAAAGTTAGGGGTAAAAATAAAAGAAGTGTTCAGACAAAAGAAATAGTGCTGTGAAAATTTAGAAAAGGAGAGTGCTTAGATAGATCCTTAAAACAAAAAAGAGCATCCTGTTACAGAATGCTCTTGAGTAGTCCATAGGGGAATCGAACCCCTCTTACCAGGATGAAAACCTGGCGTCCTAGCCGATAGACGAATGGACCAAAATGAATCTTTTATTCATTGATAGAATATGTATTGGTAGTCCATAGGGGAATCGAACCCCTCTTACCAGGATGAAAACCTGGCGTCCTAGCCGATAGACGAATGGACCAAAAATGAATCTTAAATTCATTAATTATAATATGTATTTGGTAGTCCATAGGGGAATCGAACCCCTCTTACCAGGATGAAAACCTGGCGTCCTAGCCGATAGACGAATGGACCAAAATGAATCTTTTATTCATTAATAGAATATGTATTGGTAGTCCATAGGGGAATCGAACCCCTCTTACCAGGATGAAAACCTGGCGTCCTAGCCGATAGACGAATGGACCAAAATAATAACCCGCCGATTATTGCTGTGCAAATATAAAGCGGTTTTTTCATATCACCAAAAAAAAATAAAAACTTTTTGCTATCTTTCTAATTCAATTTTGAAGATTAATGTTGAATAGTTAACGTTGGTAATGCAAAAATGGTTCAAAATCAATGTTTTTTATTTTACGTATTAAGAAAATAAAAATAAATCAAGATGGCAAAAAAAATTGCGATAAATGGATTTGGTCGTATTGGACGACTAACTTTAAGGAACTTAATTAATAGAAAGGATGTCGAAATAGTAGGAATTAATGATTTGACAGATACTGCTACTTTGGCTCATTTATTTGAATATGATTCTTCCCATCGTCGTTTTGAGGGGACAGTTAATGTGGCTGATGACAATTTAGTCATTAATGGTAAAACAATTCCGACTTTTTCTATGAGAAATCCAGCGGAGCTTCCTTGGGCAGATTTGGAGGTGGATGTTGTTTTGGAGTGTACGGGCTTTTTTAGAAAGAAAGAACAAGCTATGTTACACATAACAGCAGGAGCCAAAAAAGTTTTATTGTCTGCACCTGCCAAGAGTGAAGGGGTACCAACAATTGTAAAAGGAGTAAATGATCACCTATTAACAGGGGAAGATTTAATTGTCTCTAACGCATCCTGTACCACCAACTGCTTGGCTCCTTTAGTGAAAATTATAGACGACAACTGGGGGCTCCAATATGGTTTTATGAGTACAGTTCATGCTTATACTGCCAACCAAAAATTGCAAGATGCACCACACAAAGATTTGAGACGAGCAAGAGCAGCAGCAGTTAATATGATTCCTACTACTACAGGAGCTGCCAATGCTTTGGCATTAGTCTTACCTGAACTAAAAGGTAAAATTAGTGCTTCTAGTATTCGTGTACCTGTTCCAACAGGCTCTTTGGTTGAATTAATGTGTGTGTTGGACAAAAAAGTAGATGTTGCTACCGTAAATAGTAAGTTTAAGGCAGCTTCAGAAGCAGAACTTAAAGGTATTTTGGAATATTCTGAAAAACCATTGGTTTCTACTGACATCGTTTCTAGTCCCTATTCCAGCATTTTTGATGCTCCTTTGACAACAGTACACAATGGCATGTTAAAAGTAACCGCTTGGTATGATAATGAGGCTGGCTATTCGGCTCGTTTAGCAGAATTGGCTTTGATGATTTAAAAGACGCTGTTAGAACAGCAAAGAGTTAAAAATATCTTTTTACACAGATGTTCCTAGGTTTTGATAAAATTTAGGAACATCTGTGTTTTTATTTTTTTACAACTTCGTGAAAAGCCACCAGAGGTTTTGATTCAAAGCACAAGATATTTTACTAATTTTGCCGACCGACTTACTTATGATAAAAAACTGAATTATGAATATTAAACAAATAGGATTATTAGCACTGCTTCTTTCTTGGGTGGGAATGTCTTGTAACAGAAATATGCAAACAAAACAAAATGAAGATGGCACTTATGCCTTCGAAGAGGTTGATGGAGATCCAATGGGGGTAAAAATATATACTTTGGCAAATGGTCTTAAAGTATATATGAGTGTTTATAAGGATGCCCCTAGAATACAGACGATGATTGCAACAAGAGCAGGCTCTAAAAATGATCCTGCGGATGCCACTGGCTTAGCTCATTATTTGGAGCATATGTTGTTTAAGGGGACTAGCAAAATTGCTTCTTTAGATTGGGAAAAAGAAAAAGTATTGCTCAAGCAAATTTCTAATTTGTACGAGAAACATAGGAGTGCTACTCCTGATGAACGAGCGGCTATCTATCATCAAATTGATTCTTTATCGGGCTTGGCCGCTCAGTATGTGGCAGCCAATGAATATGACAAAATGGTTTCTTCGCTAGGAGCAGAGGGAACAAATGCTTTTACTTCTTTGGATCGAACGGTTTACATCAACGATATTCCTTCTAATGAAATTGAAAAATGGCTAAAGTTAGAATCTGAACGATTCAATGAGTTGGTTTTGCGTTTGTTTCATACCGAATTGGAGGCGGTTTATGAGGAGTATAATATTGCACAAGGAAAAGATGGACGAAAGGTGTTTGCTGCTTTTATGAAGGGGCTATTGCCCAATCATCCTTACGGAACGCAAACAACGATTGGAACAGGGGAGCATTTGAAAACGCCCTCTATGAAAAAAATTCACGATTATTTTAATACCTACTATGTACCCAACAATATGTCCATTATTCTTTCGGGAGATTTTGACCCCAATGAAATGGTAAAAATGATTGAAAAATATTGGGGAAATTTTAAAAGTAAAAGGGTTCCTCAATGGAAAAAGCCTGCTGCAACAACCTTGACACAAACCAAGTCTATTGATATTTTTGGCAAAGAAAAATCAAATATGCAGGTAGGTTGGCTACTCGATGGAGCAGGATCAGACGATGCCTTAAAAGCACAATTGGCAGCAGGAATTTTATACAATAGAAAAGCGGGTTTGATTGATATGAACTTGTTGCAAAAGCAAGTCATCGGACAACGTAGTGCTGCTGGTGCTTGGGCGGCCAATGATTATTCTTTCTTTTATCTTTATGGAGAACCTAGAAAGGGGCAAAACTTGGATGCTGTTAAGGATTATATGTACAAGGAATTGGAGCGAATCAAATTGGGAGAGTTTGAAGATTGGATGTTAGAAGCGGTTATTAATAATCTTGAAATTCAAGAAATTCGTAAGTTAGAATCAAACTCTGGACGTGCTTTTAGTATGTTAGATGCCTTTATCTTTAACCATTCTTGGGCAGATGCTTGCCAAAAATATAAACGAATGCGTGCGTTTAGTAAACAAGATATCGTTGATTTTGTAACGGCAAAATTCAAAAAGGATAATTGTGTAGTCGTTTACAAAAGGGAAGGGACTGACAACAATGTGCAAAAAGTGGACAAGCCTCAGATCACTCCCGTTAGTCTCAATAGAGAGGTGGAATCTATTTTTAGAGCAGGATTTGACAAAATACAATCTCCTAGACAGCAACCTGTCTTTTTGGATTATAATGGGTCTATAACAAACCAAAAACTAAAAACAGGTGTTGAGATGGATTACATTAAAAATCACGACAATGAGACATTTGAGTTGGCTTATATTATAGAAATGGGAAGCAACAGCGATAATGTATTGCCAATTGCTTTGCGTTATCTTAAGTTTTTGGGGACGGATAAATACACCGCTCAGGAATTGCAACAAGAATTCTTCAAATTAGGCTTGTCTTTTAATGTAAGTGTAAGGTCTGATGTTTCCTATGTTACCTTAGTTGGGTTGGATCGCTCTTTTGAAAAAGGAGTGGAGTTGTTTGAGCATATTTTAGCCTATGCTGCTGCCAATGAGGATGCGCTAAAGAAGATGGTGGGAGACTTGAAGAAAAACCGTATGGATGCGAAAAAAGATAAACGCAAAATTTTGCAACAAGCAATGTTGAGTTATGCGTATTATGGTTATAATTCTCCGTTTAAAGCCCGTTTAAATACTTCTGCATTAGATGTCTTAACGACCAATGATTTAATTAAACGCATCAAGAGATTAACCAGTTATGAGCACAAAATCTTTTATTATGGCTCAAAAACTAAGGAGGATGTTACTGCTATTCTAGATCAGCATCACAACGTTCCTGCAACTCCTAAGCCTGTTGAACCTGCTCGTCGATTTGTACAATTGCCAACGGATGAAAACAAAGTGGTTTTTGTAGATTATAAAGGGATGCCACAGGTCGAAATTTTGATGATTTCTAAGGGAATAACTAGCTTTGATTTAGAAGAAAATACCTTGTCTCGTTTGTATAACGAATACTTTGGTGCAGGCTTGTCCTCTATTGTTTTTCAAGAAATAAGAGAATCTAGAGCTTTGGCTTATTCTGCTTATGTGTTTAATTCTTCTCCTAGCAAAAAGGATAAAGCACATTATTTAAGAGCATTTATTGGGACACAAGCAGATAAATTGAAAGAAGCAATTCCTGCTATGACTGGAATTATTCAAGAGATGCCCATGTCGAACGATCAAGTTATGAATGCTGTAGATGCTATTCTCAAAAAAATAGAATCGGAGCGTATCACTGGAGCTGAAATCTTTTGGGATCGCCGAGGAAATGCTCAATTGGGATTAGATAAAGATATTCGAGCCGATGAATATCAACAATTCAAAGCTTTGGCTAAGAGTGAAACCGCAGTAATAGAAGCCCTTAAAGGCTTTCATGCTGACAAAATCAAAGGTCGAAAATTTACTTTTTTGGTTCTAGGGGATAAGGACAAACTAGATATGGATTATTTGAAGTCTTTAGGAAAATTAGAGGAGCTAAGTTTAGAACAAGTTTTTGGATATTAATATGGTCTAACAAACGGAATTGAAGGAGCCCAATTAAACACTTATCTGTCAAGTGCTTAATTGGGCTCTTTTCTATTGGAGCGGATGCACTGAATTAATTACCATTCTCTAGTAAATGGGGTGTCAATCAATTCATTTTTGTCTTGCGTTCTATAAGCATAATTAAAGCCATTGTAAATTGCAAAGCCTCCTGCCTCACCATTTTTGTTGAGAGCTAAAAAACCAACCTGCTGCCCTTCTACGGATTTATGTTTGGATATAACCCTCTGAACGGCCATTTCACAAGCTTTTTGCGGAGAGTGACCTTGGCGCATAAGTTCAACGACCAAGTGACTGCCAACGACTCGAATCACCATTTCTCCAACACCAGTAGCGCAGGCACCACCCACTTCGTTATCAACAAATAAAGAAGCCCCGATAATAGGCGAATCTCCAACACGTCCGTGCATCTTGTACCCTAAACCACTTGTGGTACAAGCACCAGAAATGTTTCCAGCTTTATCAATTGCCAGCATACTAATGGTGTCGTGATTTTCGATATTAACAGGAGTGGTATAATTAGAGGTCTTTTTCCATTCCAGCCAAGCTTCTTTTGACTTTTCAGTTAATAAATTTTTACGTTGAAATCCTTCTTGAAGCGCAAAATCTTGAGCACCTTTCCCAACTAACATAACATGTGGGGTTTTTTCCATCACTAGACGAGCAACAGCAATTGGGTTTTCAATTTCTTGTAAAAAAGCAACTGAACCACAGGCTCCTTCATGATCCATAATGCAAGCATCTAAGGTAACATGTCCATCTCTATCGGGAGTTCCTCCAATTCCTACAGATGTATTTTCAGGATCAGATTCTGAAACCATCACCCCTTTTTCTACGGCATCTAATGCGGTTCCTCCTTTTTCTAAAATTTGCCAAGCTGCTGCATTAGCCTCCATTCCATGTTTCCAAGTAGATACCACAATTGGTTGGATAGGAGTAGGTGGCGTTGTCGTTTCTTTGTCTATAGACGGAGTGGTAGTCGGTGCGTTGTTGCAAGAGATACCTAATAAACTAGTTCCTCCTGTAAGTCCTAATAATTTTAAAAAATTACGTCTTATCATCATGATGTGTCAAAATTTTTAGTATAAAAATGGGGGATACATTCAATGTAATAAAATTTCGAAAGATTAGATGGTTTGTTACCATTAATTTGGTATAATAGAGCGATTTGTTAGAGTGATAAGACAGTTGATGTATAAAACCTTAAAAAAATAAAGAATGAATTATATTATATTAGACTTAGAAGCTACCTGTTGGAGCAAAAAAGGATCTTTTACCAATGAAATTATAGAAATAGGAGCTGTTTGCATCAATCAACGGCAAGCATTAATTGGGGAGTATAATAGTTTTGTAAAACCTAAGTTATACCCTGAATTGTCAGACTTTTGCAAAGAATTGACGACCATCAAGCAAGAGGAGGTAGATGCCGCAGAAACTTTTCCTGTTGTTTTGGATGATTTTTTGGAGTGGATTGAATCATTTGGAGGAGAATATTGGCTTTGCTCTTGGGGTTTTTATGATCGTTCCCAATTTAAAAAAGATTGCGAATTACACGGCTTGGATACCACTTGGTTAAGACAACACATCAGCTTAAAACATCAGTATGCAGATATCTATAACTTGTCTCGACCACTAGGTATGAAGGGGGCTTTAAATAGAGAGCAAATCCAAATGGAAGGAACACACCATAGAGGAATTGATGATGCCAAAAACATTGCAAAAATTTTCTTGAATAATTTTGATTACTGGACCTTGGCGTAATTAGGAATTGGAGAGCAATTCTGATAGACGCTAAAAAAAATTAACATTTAATTACTATAAAAATAGTTGTATTACTATAAAAATAGTCATATAATTGTACTATGAAAGGATTAACACAAGCTGAAGAACAAGTAATGCATCATTTATGGAAGCTCGAAAAGGCATTTCTAAAGGATATTATAGAAGCATACGATGAACCAAGACCCGCTTATACGACCGTATCAACGGTGATTCGGGTTTTGGTCAAAAAGAAATTCATTGCCTACAATACGTATGGAAAAACACATGAATATTACCCTTTAGTCAGTCGAGATATTTACTTTTCTGGCTTTTTTAAAGGATTTCTTGCTCGTTTTTTTAATAATTCTACTTCTAGCTTTGCTTCTTTTTTTACAAAAGATAAAGACCTATCTGTTCGTGAATTGGAGGAAATGAAGCAGATTATTGAACAACAAATAGCAGATAGAAAGCAGGACGATAATGGCTGAGTTTTTTAGGTCAATTTGCTTTTCGGCTATTGCCTTGGGGGTTTTTATGTTGTGCTATCGCTTTTTGCTGCAAAAACATTGTTCGTTCAAGGCTCAACGCCTAGCTTTAATGCTTATTTTGTTAGCTGTATTTGTGTTGCCTTTTATACAGATGCATGACTGGGGAGATTGGTTGCCTAATCTTAGCATTCATGCAATAGAATTGACCAAATGGGAGGACTTAAGTTCTACAGCTTGGTCTACCGAGAAACTACCTGTTGTACATCAATCATTAACTTGGGCTGATTTTTGGCTTTTTTTATCCTGGGGTTATTGCTTAGGGCTAATGATGGTGGGAGGGCGTTTTTGTATTCAAATTTTATCCGTGTTACGGACACTATTTAGTGCTGAAATTAGGTTAAAAAATGGTTACAAATACGTATTGGTAGAACGCCCAAGGGTAGCTGCTGCTTTTATGGGCTATATCTTTATTAGTAAAGATATATGGCAGTCCGATGATTACCTACTTATTGCTCAACATGAAGAGGTTCATGTTCGACAATGGCATAGTATTGATAGAGTTTTAACAGAAGTTTTATACGTTTTTCAGTGGTTTAACCCTTTCATATATTGGTTTCGAAGGGACTTGACAGAACTACACGAATATTTAGCAGATCAAGGAGTTGTAAAAAGTGGAGTAGATCCTATTTTTTATCAACAACTCATTATGAAATATGCTACTAATTCTAAGTTGGCAAGTTTTGGAAACCAATTCAACCATTCATTAACTTTAAAACGTATTACAATGATTGCTCATTATAATCAATTAGAAAATAAATCTTTTTATAGAATATTTTTACTCATTCCTATTTTTATTGCTTTGAATTGCTTAGTTGGTTTTCAGTCTAAAACAACCACTTCTACCAATGGAGCATTTATTTTGCCTATAAAAACAGGAGATTTTAAGTCCTTAGTCGGTTATGGTATGCGAATGCATCCTATTTATAAGGTTAAGAAACTACATACAGGAGTTGATTTCATTGCAGCAGAGGGAACGGTTGTCTTAGCAGTCAAGGATGGCAAAGTTACTCGTTTGGAAGAGAAAGAAACAGGTTATGGAAAGAATATTGTTTTAACAATTGATGATGAATACAGTGTGCTTTATGCTCATTTGGCTAGCTTTTCTGTAAAAATAGGTGATGTGGTAAAACAGGGAATGCCTATAGGATTGGTTGGGAATACAGGAGCAACGACCAATGCGCATCTTCATTTTGAAATGATCAAAAATGGCAAAAAAATAAATCCAGTGGGTTTATTGCCTAAGTTTTAAGCGATCTTTCTCTAAATCTAAAACGCCTAATTAACTTGTCAAAGAGCAAAGTTAATTAGGCGTTTTTTTTTATTTTGGGATAAATGTTTGAATGTGAGTGATTTTTATAGTTATTTTGAAAAATGTACAGTTATGAAATTTCTCTCCTGTAAGAAGTAACTTTAACCGTATTTTGAGTTTAGGTCTAAAAAGCAATAGTAAGATTGATAGTGAGTGAGTTAGATCGGCTTGAATTCGTCAATAAATAAACTTACTCGTCATAGTTGTACTTCTTAATGTCCTAAATAACTTGAAATTATGAGAAGCAGTCTTTTGTGTTTAATTTGTCTTTTATGGCTAGATGTCAGTTTTGCTCAGCTGCCAGATAGTGTTTTGAATCGTGTAAGTGAAATAGACAGCCTTTTTTATTGGTATGAAACTAGAGGGCAATTTGTAAAAGGGTTAAAGCTTGCTGAACAATTGGTTGAAGAGACAGAAGATGAAAATGTAGCAGCTTATGTTCATGCGTTGTTTTTTTTAGTCAACTTTCAGGAACAAAACTCGCTTTACCAAGAAGCGGAAAAAACCTGTCATAAACTGTTGGATGTTATTGAAAAAGAAGAAGGAAAGGAAAGTACTGTCTATGCTCAGACTTTGTTGCTTTCTGGAAAAATATCGTCTTTTTCTGGACAACTACAACGGGCTGAACGACAGGTGTTAGAAGCGTATAATATTATAAAAAAAATAATGGGGACAAATAACCCTTATTATACCAATGC
Organism: Aureispira anguillae; assembly: GCF_026000115.1. Lineage (GTDB taxonomy): Bacteria > Bacteroidota > Bacteroidia > Chitinophagales > Saprospiraceae > Aureispira > Aureispira anguillae. Next base: position 3,482,530 of record NZ_AP026867.1, on the reverse strand, counting down.
CTTAACGTTATTGGGACTTGTTTACATGGACAATGATAAGTTGGTTGAAGCAACAAAGGCGTTAGTAAAGGCAAAAGAAAATCACCTGAAACTTGCTGGTAAAATGAATGAGACTTATACCTCTATCATTAGTTATTTGACCATCTTGTACGAGCGGCAAGAGCAAATTCCTGAAGCAATAGCCACAGCTTTAGAGGCCTTGGAAATACAGGAAAAAGTCGGGGGAAAAGATCTGATATATACGCATCGACTTTCGGAGGTAGCTCGGCTATATTATAAACATGGAAAACCTGATTTGGCAGAAACATTGGCTGCCGAGGTTTTGGAACTCTGCAAGAATATTGTTGGTTATAGAAATCGTTTTACTTTAAGAGCCATTGTTCTTAATGGCAATGTAAAGTATGCGCAACAGGATTATTTAGAAGGATTGGCTGATGCAAAAATGACCCTTAGTCTAAATTCACTAGATCCTGCTCATTCAATGGATACAACAACTTGGGAAAGCCTATTTAAATCTTTGACAGAGGTAGACTTTTTTTTATCTTTTGATGTACTGGAGGAAAGCTTTAAATTAGTGGAGCTTTTTTTCAAAAAATTATACGAAAAAACAAAGGACAAAGAATGGTTGAGATTACAATATATCCTGTACCAAACTCAGAACGAAATTAATAATAAAGTAAGAAACTCTTTTAGGACTGAAGGCGATAAATTACAGTTGATTCAACAAAATGCTTCCTTGGCTCAAAAAGGAGTAATGACCGCTTTAGAGTTGGATTGCGAGGATTGTTTGGAGGGGGCTTTTTTGTTGGCGCAAGAAAATAAGTCAAGGCTTTTGGATGAAGCGATCAGAATGAATGAGGCAAAAAAAATTGGCTATCTTCCTGACCATTTAGAAGAAAAGGAGCAAAAACTTCAAGAAGAATTGGCACAGATCAAAGGAAAATTAGCGGCTGTTTCACCAGAGGATACCACCTATAATATTCTGATTGCAGAATTCAATGAAATAAATCAGACCATTGCAGAATTTCAGAGGGATTTAGAACAAGCCTATCCAAAATATTATAATGCTAAATATAATAATAAATTACTATCTTTGGAGCAGATACAAAAGGATTTAAAGAAAGACCAATTGCTGTTGGATTATTTGGTTACTCCTTCCAAAATGTATGTGTTTGTAATCAGTTGGGAAACAATAGAGGTAAAGGAGATAGGGATCGATCAAGACCAATTATTAGCCCAAGTTGAACGCTTAAGACTAGCGATTAGTGATTATGATTTTTTTAGTGAAGATCGGGACTATGCCTATCGAGAATATTGCAAAGTAGCGCATTGGTTTTATCAAATGTTGATCAAAGATATTATACCACCAAATAGCAATTCAATCCAACAACTAATCATAATTCCCGATGGAAAATTGGGTTATTTACCTTTTGATGTGTTTTTAACAGAGGCATTGGATAATCAAGCAAAAAAAGCGTACAATCAGTTGCCTTATTTATTGAATTTTTATCAAATTAGTTATAATTATTCTGTGAGTTTATGGTGGAAGAACCAAAACTCTACGACAGTTTCTAACAATGGTCATTTATTGGCTTATGCTCCTAGTTATTCGAATGAATTAAACGATGAGCAATTGAAAAAAATAGATTCAGAGCGGTTGTTAACGATTCGAAAAAAATTGACCCCTTTGTCTCAATGCATAGAGGAAGTAACGGGTTTGTCTAAGTTTTTTGAAGGGGAGTTTAGAACAAAGAGAGCAGCAACAGAGGCTAACTTTAAACAAGACATAGGGCATTATGACATTATTCATTTGGCAATGCATGGGGTGTTAGATAAAGAGGAGCCTTTATTGTCTTCTTTAGCCTTTACAGAAATAGGAGATAGTCTGGAAGATAATTTTTTGCAGGCCTATGAGATTTCTCAAATGGACATTAATGCTCAATTGGTGGTACTCTCTGCTTGCGAAACAGGATTTGGTAAATTTGAACAAGGGGAGGGAGTCATGAGTTTAGCTCGGTCATTTATGTATGCGGGTGTTCCTTCTTTGGTGGTATCGCTTTGGCAAATTAATGACTTGTCCACAGCAATTATTATGCAGCACTTTTATGGAGGATTGGCTAAAGGCTTGAATAAATCATTGGCATTAAAAGAGGCCAAACAAAAATACTTAGCAGGAACAAAAGGTTTGGCTTCGCATCCTATTTTTTGGGCTTCTTTTATTCAATTGGGCGATGATAGACCTGTTCTTTTGTATACCAAAAGGAATAAAGTGTGGTGGTCAATCTTTGGGGGCGGAATTGGACTGTTGGGACTGCTGCTTTTATTTCGAATCTTCAGAAAAAGAAGAGAAAAATAAGGCTTATAACATTAAAACATGCCTGAGTGAAGGACAAAACTAAAAAATAGGCTAACTAAGAACTTCTGTTTAACTCTTTATTAGATCGTTTTTAGATTTTAGACTCCAGTTAAGTGTTTGTTGGAGTCTAAAATCTAATGTCTAAAGGCATAGCGATTTAAAAATAGTTGTTGTCTCCTTTTATTTTTTACAACCTAATAGGATTTATAGTTTTGTCCTGTACTCAGAAAAAATTCACTATTAACAAATTATAAAATACAGTATGGAAAACGAAAAGGTGGTTATCGTAGGTTTTGGAACACTTTTATTGCAGGAATCTCTTGGAGATACCGTTGGTAAACAAAAGAAATTTACACCCATCATTGTAAAAGGTTATCGTAGATTATTTAATTTATTACCAGATCATTATGAGGCAGACAATCGCCTTAGAAGCGATGCCTCTGAAATAGGAGCAGCAAATATTGAACCTGCTGAAGGCATTCAATTTAATGGTCTGAGTTTTGAAGCAAATGCGAGTGATTTAGAAAATTTAGACCAACGGGAGCGTTATTACAAACGTTCGGTCGTTGATTATTTTGATTTTGAAACGGGCGAAAAATTAGGGCAATGCCATGTTTACGAATCTCCTTTGGATGCTCGTTGGTTGGTGCGTGACAACAATAAATTGCTGCCGTTGTGGAGAGATATTGTTTATGCTCGTGTGGGAGCTTATCGAATTAGTGAAGCCTTTGGTAAAATGTATGACGCAACTACTTATTTGGCAGATGGAAAAACATTATTGGTTGATTACTATAAAGAGCATTTAGAGGCATTAGAAGATCTAGAATCGGTTCGTCTTCAATATCAAAAATAACTATAGTTTGCACGAATTATGAAAGAAAAGGATTTTTCGATACGAAACAACCACCTGAAAGTGCAAATGGATGGTGGCCGTCTTTGGCAGGTTCCTGTTCGCCAACAAACTGAAATGGGTGTAGATTTAGCGGTAAAGTCTAAAAAGCTATCCGTTTATCTGTGCCCTGATGATATGGCTTCTATGGTTCAAGATGCCTTATTGGACTTAATTCGTGAACGTAGTTGGTTTTATTATATTACGTTACAGCTAAAGAAAAGAATCCCTTCTTTATTGTTGTTAATACCAATTGCCTTAACGGTAGTTTTTATTGGTTTTATAACAGTATGGGGGGATTTAGTGATCAATTGGGTTTTTCTTGGAGAGAATGCACCCACTGTATTTGGTTTAAACATGAACCAATCTGCCATCATTTATGCTATTGTGGCAATTTTGGTAATTTATTTTTTTCCCGTTTTATTTACGGGCGAGCAAGAAGGATTCATCGAGGCTTTAAACGAGCGCTTTTCCAATCGAGAAGAGTTGCGGAAGCGGCTGACCTTGCTGTTAACCTTTCTGAAAGAGCAAGATTATGTACACACGCTAGAGATATGGAACCCTGATTTGTCAAATGAACAGCACGATTGGGTCGGCAAAAGTTTGATTCCTGCTTTGTTGGATGTTCAGATGGAAATTGTATTGCACATTCGAATTGATGAACGAAAATTGGTTGAAAATTATTTTCAACAGCGGGTAGAGCAGGATTTGATTTGGGATGAAATAGCAATGGAAAAACAAGATCCCTTAACAATCAAACCCATTGCTTATGAATATCTTGAAACTTGGGAAAAAAGTTTATTAGCTGTTTATGTTTTTGCTTCTACAGCAAGTTTGCCCCAGCATTGGCGAATCCTAGAGGGGGGAATTAATGACGGGGTGTTGCATAATGTGGTTTCTTTGCGTTTGGTTAAAGTATTGGTAGAACGTTTTAAGGAACGGTTGTTTCCCGAAGAAGATTTAGCCAAATTGATTTCTTTGGATTTATTTGCTAGTCGTTGTTTGAATGATTATGGTATTTTATCTCCATCCTTGCGGTATACCAGTGATATTTGGCAAATAGCAGAACAGGTTGTTGGGCTTGAACGGCAGGCGGTAGAAGAAGAAATGAAATTTATGACTTCTTTCTTAAAAACAGAGATTGCTGCATTGATTACCGTTTTGGATGACCCTATTGCTGCGCTTAAACTAAATAGCATTCAAGAAAAAGAAAGTATTTACAATGAACATCGTCTTATTGCGATTCGTTTTTTTGTTACCGTTATTCATGAATCTGAACAATATAAAGTTTTAAAAAAATATTGGAATTTAGCGATTGGCAATCCCAATGCAAGCAAGGATATGAATGAAGACGTTTATCGAATTATTGGCGTTGATTTATTATTGCAATTGACGACTATTTTTGAACGTGCTGCTATGTATGATAATGCTCGCATTGCTTTAGATTATATTGAACGAATCTTTCCATTTAGGGGGATTGTTGGCAAAGCACGAATTAAGGAGCGTCAGGGAAATTTTGAAACCTCTGTCGTAGATATGTTGGCTGTGCTAGAGGATTGGAAAACTGGAAAAATTAATTTAAAAGATAGCTCTATTATTGATCTAAATCTCAATATTTCTTGGGCAATTGTGAGCGGTAGATTAGAGAGCCGTAGAAACATTGGACGGTTGGCAATTGGCGAGGCCAAAGAATTATTATATCGTAAATTTGATGCTATTCGAAATAATGACCAAACGATTCGATTGTATAATATTTTGGCGAATTACGAAGAGTGGGAAGGGCATCCAGAGGGCGCTATTCTCAATTATGATAAAGCCTTACAAATTCCAGGGGTTAGCCAATCTGGCTTGAGTAATTTGTTGGTGAACAAAGGCATTGCACTACGCCAAATCAAGTGCCTAAAAGAAGGTGCTTTTTATGGGGAACAAGGAGTTGAGATCAAAACAGCTATTGGAGATGCCGATCAATTGCCTATTGCTCAGCACAACCTTGCCCAAACTTATATTGAATTAGCTTTTTCAATCCAAGAACCAGAAAAACGTCGAACTTATTTTGAGGCTGCTTTAAAACATACTAAAGATGGCTTAGAGATTCAAGAACAAACGGGATCGGTCAAAAAACAAGGACAATTATTGGCAGAATATTTTGTTAGTGAGTTCGAATTAATAAAATTGGATCAAGGAAACATTGCTGATACTATTCCTAGTTTAGAACGAGTACAACAGTGGTTATTGACAGAAAAAGAAGCAGGCAGAGCAGCTCGTTATGATTGTCGGGTTGTAGTTAGTGAATTGTTAGGGGCTTTGGATGAGTTTGGAGAAAAAACCTTAGAGGAGGCAATTCTATGGAAAATGTAAGTTGAATTTTGTATTTGTAATGCTTTGATATTTAGGTGTTGGTGGCTTGTTTGTAATAAGAGGAGGTTAAGGAAGGAGGAGTCATAGTTTTTTTGTACTTTTGTTTTATCTGAAATAGATTAGTTAACCACAATTTATCACACAAAAAGTACAGAATTAATTATGGCTTTTTATCAAAAGAAAGGAAAGATTCCGAACAAACGACACGTTCAATTTCGAAAGGAGGACGGAAGTTTGTATGCGGAAGAATTGGTGAGTACAGAGGGCTTTGCAGCTAATTATTCACTCATTTACCATGCACATCCTCCTACTTTGGTCAAAGAAATAGGAGAACCCTATTCTGTTGCCCCCAAAATTGCTGTTGAGAAAAATCTAAAATCTTTATCTTTGAGTACCTTTAAGGTCAAGCCTGAAGCAGATTACTTAAAGAGTAGAGTGGTTTTGATGGTCAACAATGATTTGCAAATTGGTGTGGCTGCTCCCAAAGGAGAAAAAATGGATTATTTCTTCAAGAACGGAGATGCAGACGAAATGCTTTTTGTTCATGAAGGAGAGGGGACCGTGCATACGATTTATGGCGACTTAGATTTTGGCTATGGTGATTATATTATTTTGCCTAGAGGAACAATTTATCAGATTGAATTTAAGACGGAAAATAATCGCTTGTTTTTTCTAGAGTCATTCAGTCCTATCCACTTGCCTAAGCGTTATCAAAATGGCGAAGGACAATTGATGGAACATGCGCCTTTTTGTGAGCGAGATATTCGCACGCCCGAAAATTTGAAAATGCACGATGAGCACGGTGACTTTAAAGTTTTGATTAAAAAACAAGGCTTGATCTTCCCATACACCTATGCAACGCATCCATTTGATGCAGTAGGCTGGGATGGCTATCATTATCCTTACATTTTCTCTATTCATGACTTTGAACCAATTACAGGACGAGTGCATCAGCCACCGCCAGTACATCAGACTTTTTCTGGAGCAGGTTTCGTAGTCTGTTCTTTCTGTCCTCGTAAGTACGACTATCATCCGCAAGCAATTCCAGCACCTTATCACCATAGCAATGTGGATTCAGACGAAGTGTTGTATTATGTAGATGGTGATTTTATGAGCCGAAACAACATCCAAAAAGGGCAAATTACATTACATCCTGGAGGAATTCCTCACGGACCGCATCCTGGTGCCGCAGAGCGTAGCATTGGGGTAGAAGATACTGAAGAATTAGCTGTAATGGTAGATCCTTTCCGTCCATTCCAAATTACAGAAGCAGCTTTGGAAATTCAGGATCCTAATTATTACTTGTCTTGGTTAGAACATTAAATCAGGAAAAATGAATTATAATCTAATTAGTAAAATTTCAGAAAAACAACGAATCAAATTAGCGATTCAGAGTAGTGCTATGTGGTAAGGACTGGGTTTTGCATATTGTGGTGGTGCAAAACCAAATGTTATATACCAAAATTTTAATATTAATCAACGAGGAAAATAATTCCATTAAAATAGAATAATCATGGCAGATAATTTAAAAGAATTGGATAACGTAAGATATGGGCTTGAAAAAATCTTTGATGAAGCAGAAGATTTTTTACCGTTATTGGGAACAGATTATGTAGAATTGTATGTAGGAAATGCAAAACAATCTGCACATTTTTATAAAACAGCATTTGGATTTCAATCTTTGGCTTATTGTGGTTTAGAAACGGGGGTAAAAGATAGAACTTCTTATGTTTTGGTACAAGATAAAATTCGTTTGGTCTTAACGACTCCAATGTCAGAAGAGGGACCTATTGCTGAACATATCAAAAAGCATGGCGATGGCGTAAAAGTAGTAGCACTTTGGGTAGATGATGCAACCAAGGCTTACGAGGAAACAACTAAGCGTGGTGGTAAGCCTTTTATGGAGCCTACAACAGAAACAGATGAGCATGGCGAGGTAGTTCGTTCTGGAATTTATACTTATGGAGAAACGGTTCATATTTTTGTAGAGCGCAAAAATTATAATGGGGTATTTATGCCTGGCTTCAAAAAATGGGAGTCTAATTACAATCCCAAATCGGTTGGTTTGAAATACATCGACCACATGGTCGGAAATGTTGGTTGGGGCGAAATGAATACGTGGGTAGATTATTATGCCAATGTAATGGGCTTTGCCAATTTGATTAGTTTTGACGATAAGGATATTTCAACGGAATATACAGCATTGATGTCTAAGGTAATGACCAATGGCAATGGACGGGTAAAATTCCCGATTAATGAACCTGCTGAGGGAAAGAAAAAATCTCAAATTGAAGAATATTTGGATTTTTACCAAGGGGCAGGAATTCAACACATTGCAGTGGCAACGGATGACATCTTAAGTACGGTTAAGGAAATGACAGCTCGTGGAATTGAGTTTTTGTATGTTCCTGGAACGTACTATGATACCGTCTTGGATCGTGTTGGTGAGATTGATGAAGAAATCTTAAAGCTAAAAGAGTTGGGGATTTTGGTAGATCGTGATGATGAAGGGTATTTGTTACAAATCTTTACCAAACCTGTAGTAGATCGTCCAACGATGTTCTTTGAAATTATTCAGCGTAAAGGAGCACAATCGTTTGGCAAAGGTAATTTTAAAGCTTTGTTTGAGTCTATTGAGGCAGAACAAGCTAGAAGAGGTACATTGTAATCACTTAGATGGGGGTTAAATCCTTTTTTAATTGAGCTAAAAAGCTAGTAATGTTAAGGTCGTTTTATCTTAGGATTGCTAGCTTTTTTTTTGCTCAGAAGCCAATTTGCATTACTTCGTGGGAAACCCGAACAGAGCTTGCGACCTTACGAACCCAGCTTGCTGATCTATGAGGGACGAACTAAGCGTAGCGCTCATGACCGCAGGGAGTAATCCACGAAGTATTAAATTTATTTACCAACAATCAATTAATCGATCCAATGCATCAGATACCAACCGCTCCTTATCTTACAGCAGAAGAGAAAAAACAGCTCCTAGAAATGAACGATTTCCAAGCGTTAATAGAAGTAGCTGCTCATTGGGCATGGATTGTTTTTGCCTTATTATTGCCTTATTTTTTTCTAAATCCCCTAACGGTTCTTTTGTCGCTATTTATACTGGGAGGAAAGCAGTTGGCTTGTGCTATTTTATTGCACGATGCGTCTCATTATTCCGTTTTTAGCAACAAAAAACTCAACGATTGGGTGGGGAATTGGTTGGGAGCCTATCCCATCTTTCAAAATATGCTGGCCTACCGTCCTTATCACAAAATTCATCATTTATATACAGGTTTAGAAGAAGATCCTGACCTGCTTTTGACAAGAGGATACCCTACCTCAAAGAAGAGCATGCTGCGTAAATTTTTTAGAGATTTATCGGGACAAACAGGCGTAAAAGCATTTTTGGGGTTGGTTTTAATGCGCTTAGGCTACTTAGAATACAACCTAGGGAATAAGGTGGTAAAAATTGCACAGGAGGATCGAAGTTGGGGGGAATTTTTGCAGATATTTATCACAAAGCTATGGCAGCCCATTGTTGCTAATTTTTTTATTTTTGTATTGTTGTACTTACTTGCCTCAGGTTGGTTGTATTTACTTTGGGTAACAGCCTATCTAACTACCTTTCAATTTTGTATTCGAGTGCGTTCTATGGCCGAACACTCTGTGGTAGAAGATACGACCAATCCGATCTTAAATACTAGAACAACTTATGCCAATCGATTAGAGCGAATGCTATTTGCACCCTATTATGTCAATTATCACGTTGAACATCATCTGTTAATGGGAGTGCCTTCGTATAATTTGCCCCAGTTGCATCAAATTATTAAAAAGAGAGGCTTTTATGAACAGGGAGTACTGGCTGCTAATTATTGGCAAGTTATAAAAATGGCGATAAAAGAAAAATAAGGTATCCAAAAAGATTAGGCAAATTGATGGATTATTTATGAGGCTTTATTGAGGGATTTTAAGGAGTAAAACAAATGTATTCGCCCTAATATATTTGCTACTATTTTTGCAACGAAACGTTTGACAATGAGCTTTCTTTGAATCATTTTCTAAGCATCACATAACCCATTTTTAGAGTTTTTTTTTGGTGGGCATATGACTGATTGGGAACAAAGTACGCCGCAGAAAGCTGCTATTTTTCTGTAAGATGACCGCAGGGAACTGCGTAAGCTTGGTACAAGGTACCAAAGGCATAGCATGAAGGTTTTTGTTTCCCTTCATTTTAATAGATTCTCAATCTATTAAAATAAAGCTCATATCTGAGCGAAGCGAGTTTCTGAAAGCCTAAGCTTGCAAGAAGATACTTTGTCCAAGAAGTCATCCAGTCCTAGCGTTTTTGGTTCTTTTTGGGCAATGCAAAAAGAACAATAGGTATTGATTACCCCGCTTTTTGTTATTTTGCCCCCCAAATAAGGGCTAGATTAAAACTTCCAATGTTCACTTCATTAAAAAGAAACAATTGGATTTATTGCTATAGGTTAACAAACAGTATTTTATAGTTTAATGAAATTGCTAAAATATGTTTTTGTTTTACTACTGAATCACCCTACTTAAGCAATTATTCCTTACAGATCGTTGGACCATTTATAATAGGGCGACTATTCGATTTAGGTAAATGTTCCTCTAATTGAAGCGCACTATCTTTTTTATAATACGGCTTTCTTGTCAACCCAATTTTCTCTTGTTTTTTGTCCAAAAGAGGTTTCGGTAAAATAGGATTTTGGTTGGCTAAAATTGAAGGATTACGTTTTTGCATAACCCGATAAGAGGTAAATTTTTTTATAGGATAGTTGGGAATGAGTTCTTTTACTTTTTTTAGAATAGCACTTTGGGCGATACCAATATCCAATATGGTGGCGTTTATTTCCTTTGAAGCCGAAATTACTATGGATTGAGAATTGGGAGCTGTTCGTAATATTATTGCAGGAGAGTGAGCTGTCTGTAATTTTGAAGCTAAAAGAATTCCTGCTAGCTGCTCATTAACTTGCTCTCCTTCAATTTTTGTGCAGCCTGTTAGACTAACATCAATCATAGCTAAAGCAATTTGTCCTTTTTGTTGGAGTGCAATATCTACACTATTTGTTGTAATAACAGCATAACCTGCTTCCTCTAAGTTAGATTGGATATTGTCTCTTGTTGTTTGTTTATCTTTAAGGATAAGAATAGTATTCTTTTTCATAATTATAAGGTTGATTTAGAAAAATGAATAATTCTAGGTTCTATGGCTTCACGACCAGCTGTAGTATTTTCATTGTCACTATCTTGCAAGGTAAAACCAGTTGCAATCCATGACTTGCCATCGGGGTGAGGTCTGCAAGCTAAATAATCGCCCCATTTGTTACCCCTAGGAAAATGCGTACCAATGACTGTAGATTGGATTAGCCAATGATTAGGTTCATTCGAATCTAAAATACCAACACAATGACTTGGAGGAAGGGAAGGGCCACCTCTAAATAGGGTAATTCCTACATCTCCCTCTTGGTTAACAGCAGCATCGGGATAGGCATAAGCATAATCTTCATTCCAAATATCAGGTTCGTCTAAAATACTAGGAGCTTCCTTGTCCAATTCTTCTTCTTTGATTCTGACAACCCTTATAAATGGATAAGGTCTATGTTCATCGTGATTAGCGGTCCACATAAAACCAAGAACTCCTTTGGCAAACCATGCTCCTGTTACTCTATCATCGCATCGGTTTAACCATGTTCGCCCCAAACTATTTTCATCCGAATAATCATGCCCTACGTCATTCCAAGGACTAATGGCAATTTTTTTCTCATACATATCATTGGTGTGCTCGTCCCAGATAAGGAGTTGTAGTTGATTGCTATTGTTGTGACTGGCAAAGAACATTTTATGGTGAGCGCCTTGTGTAGCTCTCCACGGAGACACCGTATTTTGTATATATTGGCTATTTATTTTTTCAGGCTGTTCTGTGTTTTCTGCATTGGCAAGGTCTTTCAACGAAAATTTCAAGACAACAAAACGAGTAAATTGGTTCGTAATGGTACTAAAAACATTAGTGCCTATATACAGATAGTTATCGGATACAACAGCGTGATTGTAATCAAACCACTCGTTATCCCATTCTTGATTGACCTCGCAAGGCGAAAAATCCCACCAGTACCAATCTGATCCACTTGAATTATGGTTAAAGTTTTTAACAGCGAGTCGTAACACATTAGTATTGCCAGCACTATTTTTATCGTATTGCAAAATCCAGAAAAGTAAATGATGTTGGATAGAAGCTATAGTGGTCTGATCACAATCAAATTGCCCCCCATTTGGAGGTTTGGGAAGGTGGGAATAAGGAGAGATATACTCCCAAGTAGTTCCATTATCTTCTGATTGTGCAGCAAACCAGTTGCCTGTTACAAATATAAAATCTTTATACTGTGATAAACTAGGTTCACAAATGCTAGAAGTTTGTTGTGCTATAACATCTTTAGGAATAGGACTATTTTTATGAATGATCATAAGTGACTATAAGCTATTAAAGGGTTAATTGGTAGATCAATCGGAAGCATTGACAAAATTACTTAAAATGATTGCAATACACACCATTTTAAACAATTCTAGTGATCATTACTCCATTGGAAATCTGAACGGAGTACGAAGTAGCAGCGCAGCTAATCGTACGGTAGCGTAAGTTGGTTTTTATGTTTTTTTGCTCGCTATGTTTGTGAGATAGTTCATAAAAAAGCATAAAAACCAACAGTACCATATATAATATAAAAACAAATTTTTAGAAAACGATTATTTGTTAAACGATTTATTTGTTTTTGTATAAAAAAGGGGAGGAGCGTAAAAGTCAAAGACTTGCTGAAAAAGAGGAAAAAATCTATTGTTGAGTTATAATAGACATAAATGATTGGGTATTCGATTGCTAAATTATAGCCAATACCTTAAATATTTTTACTAGAGGAGGATAAAAGTGAATCAATAACTCTTATTTTGATTTTACGAATAGTCCTCTTCTTTTGGTGCCCATTCTATCTTCTTTTTCTTTGAGTTCTTCTTTGGTTAGACGGGTTTGTTCCTTTTCCTGTTCTTTAGATTTTCCTTGCTTTACAGATTTACTAGTAGATTTTTTTACAACATTCATTTTTTTTAATAGCATAATATTTACTTTAAATATTAATTAATAAGGGTTAAAAAGTTTTTAAATTTAGTATAGGTAACGAAGCAGAATGGACGATGTGTTAAATTTAGCCGTATTAGTTTTGCTTTATTACTTAATTACAAGGTAACTGTCTGATTACATTAAAAATACGCTTTTATTCTTAATAAACGTAAAAAGTAGACCAAAAGTGCCCTTTTTATGTAAAAGAAACGCTAATAAACGATAAAAGGTTTAATTATGAGGGGATTATATAGGGAAATGCTCAGATGTTTGTAAGAATTATGGTTGTTCCAACTGTTCGATGCGTTGAATCAAATCTTGGATTAATTGAGCTTGTTCCTCAACTTTTTCTTTTAACGCTTGATTGCTACGTTCTAAGGCAGAAATATCAACCTGACTTGACGATAAAATACCACTAGGGCTAGCATAAATGATTCTATTGCCTTCTCCTTCTAAGGATTGTACCCTAAGCCCTCCATCTATGTGTAATTTTTCGGTAGGATTATAAGTGCCAACCCCAACATTTCCGCTAGAAGAATTGTTAGGGTTTAAAATGATATGCTTATCTTCTTCGGCAGTAATCCAAAAATGGCTACCAACAGTTGTAATATCAATCTCGTCACCATCTGTTCGAGCATAAAAAAACTTGGTTTGTTCCTTATTTTGTAAATTGATTCGATCACCTTCTACGACCAACTTATGTTTGGGTTCTGGAGTACCAATTCCTACATTTTGAGCTTGAATACAAGAACAAAAAGCGCATAAAATAATTAAGATAAAAGAGAGAGAGCACTTCATAAGCTGTTGATAAAATTAATGAAAAAAATTAACGGAGTATTAATATAAACGTATAATATTATATTTTAATACTCCGTAGATTTTTTTTTACAAAAAGGACAAAAAAGCATTGCCTTTATCTGCGGAGCTAAGTTAGCGAATCTCTATGAGCTACCTGTGGTTGATTCGTTATTGCTCGTGAGCCAGCAAGCTGGGTTCTGCATGGTCGAACTAATGACATTTAGAGATTGTTCTAATACCCTAAAAATAAACGATTAAATGGATCCATTCACCCTTAAAAAATTACTTATGTACACTATGCGAAGTTATTATTTTGTTGTTTTAAGTATTTTATGCTTTACGACAACAAATCTATTAGGGCAACGAACAACAATGACGGATTTTTTGCTGGCTTATAACTTAGGAGCCTATAATCGAGCAACATCTTTGGGAGAGGAGCTACTATTGCGAAAATCAACACAAAATAAGGTAGAATTATGGTTCCCTTTGACCACAAAATTGGGGATTGCTTATCACTATCTAGGAAATTACAATCGAGGATTAGAACGGCTAGAATTAGCGATTGACTGGGCAAAAAACGAATCTAATTATTCTCCTAACGATTTGTTATTGGCTTATAGCGAAAAAGGAAAAATCCTAAAGGAGTTAGAACGTCTAGTTGAGGCGCAGATAAGTTTTGCCAAGGCAGTAGCTTTGTTTGAGCAAAATAAGACGTTGGAACAAGATAGCAACTCAAAAAAGCTCTACTTAGATGCTTTGATGGGGATGGGGTATACCGTTTATGCCCAAAAAAAATATACTAAAACTAAAGCCTATTTTGAAAAAGCGTTGGCTTTTAACGATGAGAATGTTAAAGATATGGCATTATTGGCACAGGCGCATTTGTACTTAGGGAGAGTAGAAGAGAAGTTAGGTAATGCTAGTTTGGCAGGGGAACATATGTTTACAGCAATAAAAATGGGGGAGATGGAGCGGATTGAGCAGGATGTCGTTTGGAGTACATTTTATAGAGATTTGGCAGCTTATTATATAGCATACAAACGAGACAAAGAAGCTTTAGCTTATAATGATTTTGCGATTCAATCTTTGCTACCTAGTTGGAAAGGAAAGGAAGAGGGCAAGTTGCCAACAGTTAACGAATTGAATCAATCTGCTTCATTGGGATTGATGGCAGAAATACTGGCACAGCGAGGGGCAATTTATTTTGGACGTAAAAATAGCCTTGAATCATTAAAGTCAGCCTTAGATAATTATCGTCTGATGGATGTATTTATAACTCGATTGCGTCGGTTGTATACAGGCGAAACTGCTCGCTTATTGTGGTCAGATCGGGCACTAGATTTTTATAAAAAAGCAATTAAAAGTTGTTTGATTTTGTACCAAAAAACAAACAACGAACGCTATAAAATGGAAGCTTTTGAATTATCAGAGCGCAGCAAGAGCTTATTATTGTTAGAGGCTTTTAAGAAAATTAAAGCCAAAAAAATAGCAGGAGTTCCAATAGAAAAAATCCAAAAAGAGGAAGAATTGGAATACGCTGTGGATGAGTTGGATAACGAATTGTATGTCCTAAAACAAAACCGCAGAAAAGGGGAGGAGTATAAAAATGAACTGAGAGAAAAAGAAAAAGCTTTGTTAGAAAAAAGGCAAATCTATGAAGATTTTTTGATCCAATTGCGTAAACAGCACCCTGCTTATTACAAACTAAAATTTGACCTAAAGGTTGCTTCTGTCGAGGAGGTAAGAGAACGATTAGCCGCTGATCAAACGTTGATCGAATATTTTATAGGAGATGATGAATTGATTGTGTTTAGAATCGACAAAAGGGGATATGATATTTTAGAATTGCCAATTGATTTCGATTTAAAGTCTAATATAAAGCAGTTTAGAGAGGGAATTTATGGTTATTATTTGGGAAAACAAGGGCGGTCAGATTCTTTGCGTAATGCTTATTTAGAGCAATACAAGCGTTTGGGGCGTGATTTATATCGAGCGATTTTAGAACCCGTACTTACTAAAACAGCTAACAATAGGTTGATGATTATTCCTGCTGGTAATTTGGGATTTTTGCCTTTTGAAGCCTTGTTAACCAAGCCAGCCAAAGGTAACAATTTAAAAAAGATGCCTTATTTGTTGAATAAATACGCCGTAGGCTATTGTTATTCTGCTACCTTATTGCACGAAATGCAGACCAAAGAACATGTACCTCGTAAAATATTTTTGGGTTTTGCGCCAGAATTTGATCCAGAAGTGACCTTAGAGGGGCAATATAACTTTAACCCCTTGATTCATACCAAAAAAGAAGTAGCAGATATATTTGACATTATAGAAATGAATGGAAAAGTATTTAATGGTTCGATGGCAACAAAAGAAAATTTCCAACAAAATTGCGAGGATTATTGCATTGTACATATTGCAACACATGGCGTTATGAATGCTCAAAAATCAGAAAATTCTTTTTTAGCGTTTTCTGAAGTCCCCGATTCCAATGACAATGAATTGCTTTATGTTCGAGACTTATACAATATGCATCTCACTGCTAGTTTGGTTGTATTAAGTGCTTGTGAAACAGGAGTGGGAGAATTGCATGAAAGTGAGGGGATTGCTTCTTTGGCTAGAGGGTTTTCTTATGCAGGAGCTAAAAGCTTAATTACGTCCTTGTGGAGTGTAAACGATCATGCTACGGCAGTTATTATGCGTAGTTTATACGAAAACTTAAAAATGGGAATGCCCAAAGATGAAGCACTCAGAGATGCAAAGCTGAACTTTATTCAGAATGCTCGGAAGCAATCTGCGCACCCCTTTTTGTGGTCTGCGTTTATTCAAATAGGTGATGAAGCACCTTTGCCCCAAAGAGAAAATGCCACAGAAGAAGGTTTTGGGGGATTGTTTTGGGGAGGGATAGGAGCCTTATTGGTTATTTTAGGACTTTTCGTAGGACGTTACTTCATGGGGAAATGGAAAAAATAAAAAAAACTCGCTGAATTATTTTCAGCGAGTTTTTTGTTGAAGTAAGATCAACTATTTAGAATAAAGCTGCTACATCTTTATGCTGAACTTGTTCTACGGTAACACCACGAGGGACAAAAATTTGAAAGGTGTATTTTTCTTGAATTTTTACGCCTCTAATAACGAGTTCTCGTTGTGCTTTTAGCATCGTTAGAATCATGCTGCCATCTACTTCTTTGGAGGTTGCAGTATAGCGACCTGCCTCTGCCAATGCTTTTAGTGTTGCATCATTGAAGTTAACGGCATCAATCGTTGTTACAAGACGAACAATTTTTTGATCCCATTCTTGAATGTCAACATTTCCATCTACTGCTAAAGTGATTACTTTGCTACCAGTATGTTGGTATGATTTAACAATATTTTTTTGTACTTGGGTATGAGCTACTAGTGCAAAACCTAGCATCATCATTGTTGTTAGGACTAAATGTTTCATGCTCTTGCTTTTAGATTCTGTAGTATGTGGGACCTACAAAATATGATTGAATAAATTGGGAAAAATGTGTGAGATTTATTTTAAATTAACGCAATATATTTTATAAAACGATTTTTTTTTCTTAAGGGTTGGGGTAATTGATGATTAAACTAAAAAAAAAAGCAAAACTTAGTGGTTTATTATATATGTATATAGTGCACCTAAAGAATGGGGTATGTTTCTAATCTGGCGTGAAATTAAATAAAAAAAGTGAAAACACAATAGGATGGAAACATTTTATATGTAAAAAATATAATATTTTGTGAATTGATTAATAAGCTTGTATCTTTTGTTGGTGTTCTGATAGAGTGCTTAGTATCTGCCTTAAAATGAAATAGGAGAATTGCTTGTAGAGCAATTCTCCTATCATTTTTATAATGCAATCCCTTCAGAGGGCAAATTGATATTTAAAGTAGGGGATAGATGTATTCCTTATTGCAGAGCAATGGTTAGTTAACGGTATCTGTATTACTGTCGTAGTCAGAGCTAGTTTCTATGGTAATTCCTTTAGGGACAAGAATTTCATAGTTTAGAACCTCATTTAACAACTGTCCTTTGATGGTTACTTTGGTTGCCAATTTAGGCATGTTAACCGTCATAACACCGTCTTTGGTTGTTGTTTCTAACGTATAACGACCAACAGCAACAAGACGTTTTAAAATCTCTTCGTTAAAATTAGTCAATTCGATTGTTGTTGTTACTCGAATGAATTGTTCGTCCCATTCTGTAATATTTGTAGCGCCGTCTAAATTTAGGACTACAGTAGAAGCCTGAGTTGCCAAAGATTTGACAAATGTTTTTTGGCTTTGCGCAAAGGTGATTTGAGCAGCCAAGCAACAAAAAATTAAAAGTGTAAATATTTTTTTCATAAATAATAATATTATGTGTGGGTTGAAAAAATGGAGTAAAGTTTTTATGTTATATAACATCTTCCCTTTGAAGGTGCAAAGATGCAAATTAAATACCAAAAAAGCAACTAACTTTTTAAGTTACAAATACTTAACAAAAGGAATTGTTTTTCGATTAGAACAATGACCAAATATTATTTGGGGCACTTGTTTTATCTCCTTTTTTGCATTGTATTTCATGCCCTTTATAGACATAACATTTTTTTCATAAAAATAATTCTCTAATCTGATTTAGAGTTATTTTTATGGAAAATTAGGGGCAAATGGAACTATTTTTAAAAAACTATAATTGTTAAGTAACCACTTTCAAAAACTTTACATAAATTCGTTGGCTAAAGAGTTGTGAACTCTTAGTTATGAAAAACATATATAAATTTATAGAAAATAAATATACAAACAACAACTATTTCTTATTACAATGGATTACGAATCAGGCGAAATTGAGGCGAGATGGCAAAAATATTGGGTAGAAAATCAGGTATACAAAACTTCTAATGATACCTCAAAACCCAAGTATTACGTATTAGATATGTTCCCCTATCCATCTGGAGCAGGCTTGCATGTAGGACACCCTATGGGGTATATTGCTAGTGATATCTTTGCTAGATACAAACGTTTACAGGGATATAATGTCCTGCATCCCATGGGCTATGATGCTTTTGGTTTGCCAGCAGAACAGTATGCTATACAAACAGGAGTACACCCTGCGGTATCTACCAATCAGAATATTGATTTTTATCGTAAGCAATTAGATAATCTAGGCTTCTCTTTTGATTGGAGCCGATCTGTGAATACGTCTGATCCTAACTATTATAAATGGACTCAACATATCTTCTTGAAGTTGTTTGGGCATTATTACAACAATGAAACCAATAAGGCAACTGCAATAGAAGAATTGATTGCTGTTTTTGAACAGGAGGGCAACGCTAGTGTAAATGCTGCGTCTAGTCAGGAAGCTATTTTTTCGGCAGCGGAATGGCGTGCTTATAGCCCCAAAGAACAAGATGATGTTTTGATGAATTACCGTTTGGCTTATCGAAAGGTTGGTTTTGTTAATTGGTGCGAAGAATTGGGAACTGTTTTGGCTAACGATGAGGTCAAAGATGGTGTTTCTGAGCGTGGTGGTTTTCCTGTCATCAAACGTCCTATGCGCCAATGGGCTTTGCGTATTACTGCTTATGCTGAACGTTTGTTGGAGGGCTTGGATCAAGTTGACTTTTCGGAAGCTCTAAAAACTCAACAGCGCAATTGGATTGGTCGCTCAGAGGGCGCTAAGTTGTTTTTTGATTTGAAGGGGCATGATGGTGCAATTGAAGTCTTTACAACTCGTCCTGATACCGTTTTTGGAGCAACATTTATGGTTTTGGCACCAGAACACGATTTGGTAAACCAAATTACTACTCCAGAACAAAAAGAAGCTATTGAGGCATATCAAAAATATGCCAACAGCCGTTCAGAGCGAGATCGTATGGCTGATGTTAAATCTATTACAGGTGCTTTTACAGGTGCTTATGCAATAAATCCTTTTACAGGAAAAGAAATTCCAGTTTGGATTGCCGATTATGTATTGATTGGTTATGGAACAGGAGCCATCATGGCGGTACCTAGTGGAGATGAACGTGATCATCGTTTTGCTACTCATTTTGAATTGGATATCGTTCAAGTTGTTGACCAATCGGCGCATGAAGGGGCTGGAATTGGAGATAAAGTAGGCGTAATGATGAATTCAGATTTCTTGGATGGAATGCCTGTTAAAGAAGCTATTTTGGCGGCCATCAAAGAAATCGAGACCAAAAAAATAGGAGAGGGAAAGGTAAATTATCGTTTGAGAGATGCAAACTTTAGTCGCCAGCGTTATTGGGGAGAGCCTTTTCCTGTTAAATATGATAAAGATGGTGTCGCTCATGCGGAGACTCAATTGCCATTAGAATTGCCAACGTTGGACAATTTTAAACCTACAAGCGAAGGAAAAGCGCCGTTGGCTAGAGCTACCGATTGGGTAACGCAAGGAGATATGACTCGTGAGATTGATACCATGCCTGGTTTTGCAGGTTCTTCTTGGTATTTTTTGCGTTATATGGACCCTACCAATGAGGCAGAGCCATTCAGCAAAGAGGCGGTGAATTATTGGAAAGAGGTGGATTTGTACGTTGGTGGAGCCGAGCACGCTGTTGGGCATTTGATGTACTCTCGTTTTTGGCACAAGTTTATGTACGATTTGGGTATGGTGCCTACTCGTGAGCCTTACAAAAAATTGGTGAACCAAGGGATGTTACAAGGGGTCATTGAGTTTTTGTATATGCTCAAAGAAAAACAGAATGGAAAATCTGTTTTTATCAGTGCTGATAAACTAGCAGAATACGAAGGACAAGAAACCACCCAGATTCCTGTACACATTGATTTTGTAGTTGATTATGGAAAAGAAAGCTCTTATTTGAACGAAGAGGGAATTAAAAAGTTTAGAGCTTGGCGACCAGATTATACCGATGTATTATTTGTAACCAATGAAGCAGGTCATGTTGTTACCAACAGTGAAATTGGCAAAATATCAAAGTCTAAGTTTAATGTAATTAACCCTGATACCGTCATTCAAGAACATGGCACAGATTGTTTTAGAATGTACGAAATGTTCTTGGGACCATTGGAAGATAGCAAACCGTGGGACACCAAAGGTATTACAGGAGTGTCTAAGTTTTTGCGCAAATTCTGGAATCTATTTCACAAAGATGGAGCTTGGATGGTGTCCAACGAAAAAGCGAGTGCAGAAGAATTAAAAATCTTGCATACAGCTATTAAAAAGGTGAACCAAGATATTGCTAACTTCTCTTTTAATACTTGTATCGCTCATTTTATGGTGGCAACAAATGACTTGAAAAAAGTCAATTGCAACAAACGTGAGATTTTGGAAATGATGGTTGTCTTAATGGCGCCATTCGCTCCTTTTTTGACAGAAGAGTTGTGGCATAAATTGGGTAATGAAGGCTCTGTTCATGCCAATGCAGTTTATCCTAAGCACGATGATGCTCACTTGGTTCAGAATACAATTACCTATCCTGTTTGTATCAATGGTAAAAAACGTGCAATGGCAACCTTTGCCGCTGATGCCAATAAAGATGCGATAGAAAAAGAAGCATTGAGCATCGAGGAGGTGCAGAAATGGATCGATGGAAAAACGATCCGAAAAGTAATTGTTGTTCCTAAGCGTATGGTCAATATTGTAATTTAGCCGACCTTTTTATATAAAAACTTTGGTGCAAGTACAGCAGTACTTGCACTTTTTTTATATATTTGGGGCATCCCATCTAATATCAAAATTTCAACCTATTTTATGATTACTCCTCTAACCTGAAATTTTTGATCCCAATAAGTTTTTAATTTTCTTTAGAAGAAATTTTTAATAATAATTAGTACTAATGATTAGTAATGCGTTAGTTGTCAGACTGATTGCTGTTTTGTAAGCTAAATCACCAAATTGTTAAATCGTTTTGTCAATTTATTTTTAGTTATTTTAAGGTGATAGGGCTAAGTGAACGCTCATTTTTAATTTAATGCAGGATAAAAGAAATAGAGCTAAGATAAAGTAAGGATTTAGTAGGGTTATTTTTAAGACCTTAAATCGTTGTGCTTTTAATATGTATTCCTTAGTGGTTTATTCTGTACTAAAATTTTTAAAATAGATTGATATTTTATTAAAAAAAAGAAGAAAAATTAATTGCTAATTCTAAGTAAAGAAGGATAATTTAATAGCAAATTATCCACTTGAATTCATAATTCTTTTTATTTTAGAGCAACATGCTTATTAATTTATGGTTATATATTTTGGGTTTTAGAGACTTATATGTTTTGGTAAAATGTCTTTAAAATATATGTATATATACAGAGTATACTATCCTCGAAACAATTGGCTCTTTTTAAGCCAGCCTTTTTGTAAGTGGGAGTGTTTTTGCTCATCTTGATAACTTATCAGGTTGTGAGAGTTCTCTAAGTGCATCAAAATAGTGTAGGCAGGTATACCCAAAATGACTTAGCATCAAAATAAAGTTATTGTTTTATCCCTTTGTGCCCCCAAAAGGATAGTATTCGTGTTAAAAAGTTATCAATACCCCAAATAGAGGATTTATACAATCCTCATAAAAATAAATTGTGATTATGTTTAAATGGATTTTAATAGGTAGTCTAATTAGTTGCTTTTTTGTTTCTTTTGGACAAAAAAGAGATTCGCTTCGTCTTGTTATTGCACTAGATGCAGCCAACGACCAAATAGAAACTTCCTATGGGTATTGGGAAGCACGGGCTAATGTAGATGTGAAGGTTAATATGTATAGTTTGAATGGAGCCGTTAAGCGCTTGGCAAAACAATATACCATGCGTTATGATCAAGGGGAAGATGCTTGGACCGTAATGCTTCCTATGGGCTTTTTTGAATTACAGGTAAAATCCTTTGGTTTTAAGGATATTAAATTCCCTTTACGACTCAAAAAAGACTATCGACATGAGTTTTCATTAGAATTAGATTCGGTATCTTATACCTATAAAAATAGAAAATTGTATAATTATATACCAGGTACCTTAAACTTTTGTGCTACTATATATGTACAATTCAAGGATGGCGATCCTGCCGAGCAACTTGCTTTTTTGACAGAGGTGTTGGCGGTAGAAGGATTGGAACATCTAAATGTGCTTAGAACACAGAAAATACGTCATGCCAATGCTTTTTTGGTTACTTTAGATATTGCAGATCGTACCCCTCTTAATATGATTTTATACCAAAAAATGACGAAGCAACCTCAAATAGAAAGGGGCTACCTTATTGGTGGAGATGTTACCAGGGCTATTGAATTAATTCAAGAGAACAGTAACGTGCTTTTTGCTAACCCAAGTTTCTTAGACGACCCTAATCAAGTGTTCATGACTTCTTCTAATTATACCAAAAGTGAAGAGTTGGAACGCAAATTGTTAAGATTAATGGAAGAAGACACCAAAACCCTCAACAAAATTAATTACATCATAGAAAAAACAACTCCGAAGGAAGTGGCGGAGGAAGGATAGGAAGAAACAAAGATCGCATCAAATAATAGGTCTTCCCATTAGGCTTTTATAAAAGATTAGTACAGTTAATATCCAAAGTTAGTTTCTAAATCTAAATGGTCGAATACAACCAAAACCTTATGAGATTAGGCGCATTATTTTGCATGATATATCTATGGTCTAACACAATTGCTTGGGCACAGACAAACGTAGAACTAGAGGTGGAATGTTTTACAGATGATATGGTCACAGTTGCGACCTTAGATACTACTTATTTGTATCCTTGGAACAAACGTGTTTTAGCTTCTGTTCACGCTTTTCTATCCTTAGAAAAAGGAAACCACGATGTGATGATTTTGGTTACCATGCCTAAGGGGAAACCCGTTTTTGTAGAGGTCAGCTCTAGACCTCAACTCAAGAAAGAAACGACCGATCATCTGATTCGTCGCATAGAAGCCTTGTCACGTCCTCCACGTTCTAAATTAACAGAATATGCTTATTTGATTGAGGCAAAAGTAGGAAAGGGCTGTGAAGACCCTCAACTCAAATTTTTGCCAAAAGTAGCACTTCCTGAAGAGAAGGTTCAAGCCCAGTTTGAGGCTGCTGATCTAAAAGGAAAATCAGAGTTGTTTCAGAATTGGGTAATAGAGGATGTCATGCCTGTTTTAGCTTTTTATGAAGATAGTATACATACACAACTAAAAGGCGTTAATGCGATTGGGAATATTCTAAGAGAGAAAAAATTTTTAGAAAAATCTTCTAAAGAACTGACCATAGAAAATTCGGATTATTGGAGGGCTACCATGGAAATTGAATCTGGAAATGGTCTGGTGATCTTATCCAAAATATGCATTCATGTTGCGAATGGTGAATTTGATTTGGCAAAGCGGTATCTGAATATTGCGCAAGCTTTTCCCGAACAAAATTCTATGGCATTAAACTTTTATTACCAGTTTGATTTTAGAATGGAATGGCTGTTTGATGATATTCGAGAAGAAGTTCGAATTGGGAAACAGTTTCAATTTGAAGGTGATTTTGAAAGTGCAGCATTGCATTTTGAGGAACAATTAAACGTTTTACCCAAATGTGCAGCTTTTAATTATGAAAGGTATTATTCGAGATCGCTTTTGATTAGCGAGTATAGCCCAGAAGATATTATTCAACTCTGGAAAGATTGCAACGAAGCGGTTTATGCCTGTGATCCTCTTTTTAACATGAATGTACCTGCAAGAAATAGCAAAGATTTGTACCTAATGTCTAAACGACATGAAATCAATCTGTTGTTTGACAATCAGGTGAGCATTGAAGATAACATATTGGAATATGCAGATATTGCACTAGATTTAGAAGTATATGGCTTTGCTGCACATATGTATTGGCTAATTATCGGCAATAAGCCAGATGAATTTCCAGAGCGAGATATTTTAGCACATTATCTCTATTGCCTAGAAAAATTGGGTGACACAGAAAATATTACTTCTTTTGAAGAAGAATACACTCGCCAAAAATTCAAAAAAATTGAACGAGAACGCAAACAAGCCATGGAAAAAAGCTCTGTTTATAGTCGCTCTTTAGGGATTCAGAATAAAACACCGAATGGAAGGCATCCTAAAGGAGGCAAAAAAAATAAAGGGCACGACAAACACAACTAATCTTTTGTCTTTAGCTCAGATTGATTTCTAGGATGGAATCGATTGATGGTGTCGGTAAGGTAGCCCATGTCTAGGTGGGTGTATATTTCGGTTGTAACAATAGATTTGTGCCCTAATAAGTCTTGTACAACTCGTAAGTTGGCTCCTCCCTCTATCAAATGTGTTGCAAAGCTATGCCTAAAGGTATGAGGCGATACTTTTTTGTCAATTCCAGCTCGAATGGCTAACTCTTTTATGATAATAAAAATCATGTTTCGAGTCAGTTGACCTCCTCGGCGGTTTAGAAAGACAATATCTTCACTTGCTAACTTGATATTAGGCATTTGATTTCGATCTTGAAGATAAAAATTTAGGTGCTTGATTGCTTGTTCTCCAATAGGAATCATTCGTTCTTTGTTGCCTTTACCTATTACCTTAATAAAACCAATGTGCAAGTACATATTGGAGAGCTTAAGATGGGTTAATTCGCTTACCCGTAAGCCACAGGCATACAAAACTTCTATGATGGCTCGGTTTCTAGTGCCTTGTTTTTTAGAGTGGTCTATAGCTGCTATTAACTGCTCAATTTCTTGATAAGACAATACAGAAGGAAGGGAACGAGCTAATTTAGGAGCACTTAGCAATAAAGCTGGATCGTCAGCAATAACTTCCTCAATCACTAAGTACCGAAAAAAGGCTTTTAGGCTAGAAACAATGCGAGCTTGCGAATTGATGCTCAATCCTAATTCATTCAAATAAGCGATAAAATCTTGCAAGTCTTTTAGGAGCAATTCAGATAGCCCTCTGTTCAATTCATGGATCTTCATAAATTGTAGCAGTTTGCTTAAATCTTGCAAATAAGCTTCTATAGAGGCCGCAGATAAGCCTTTTTCTAATTGCAAAAATGCTCTAAAGGATTTGATATAAGGTAGTTCCATAACTATCCACCTAAAGTGCCTTGAACGCCAAAATCGATTCGAATACGTGTTTCTGTAACGGGGATTGATCTAAATATAAGCTTTAGTTCCATTTCAAACGCATCTTTGGTAATGTGGTCTTTCATATCTAGAATGGATGGATAAAGCTGTACCGTACCTGCATTGGTCACTGGCAAATTGGTTTGGTAAGCCATCTCTTTTTTGTTGGTTCCATCTATCGTATAAAAGTAAGCCTGTTGGATAAAATCTAGGTTCTGTTCTCCATATTCGGTTGTTAGGGTAACATAGGAAGGTCTGGCTTCTAACAAATTGTCAAAAGTAGCTCCTGGAATATTAGAAAGAACAAAATGATGCGAAAAACCAGTATTTAAACCTGCTGGAATTGTCACATAAGTTCTGAACGGAACATCTACGGTTGGTCCCTTCTGACAGGCACTAAAGATTAAACAAGAAACAGCAAAAAATAAAATGCTTAGACGGTTGGGCATATAAAATGGTATTGGTAAATTAAATAAATATTTTAAGTTTGTCCTGTACCCAGTACACTGTAAATTAAATATTGATACCTTAATAAACGAAAAAAAGATAGAAAGAGACAACTTTCGTATCCTTATTACTCCGTTGAAAACCATGTAGTAGCAGTAGGTTTAATTTCACTTGGTTGATTGTCAGTGCTATATGTTTTTGTGAAATGAAACATAAAACACCTTCAATATCCGTTTAATTATACAGGTGTCAAACTTCAACCAATATCAATGCTTTTTTATTCCTTCAAAGATACTTTTTTGTTGAAGCGAACCAAAATCGCAATCGTGGCGGTGTTTATGATGATAGGTAAGTTTATTTTCTAAGGGGAAAAATTGCAACTGATACACTTTGATGCCATTGCATTCATCGGCAGTATACAAAGACATATCGCTGTACTCATTTGGACTATCGGGCGAATAAATTAAAATATTCGATTCATCCCCATTTATAATTAAACCATTAGGTGCTGTGCTGGATTTTGATATAACAACCGTTTGATTTTCTATTACATCATCTACTACAGTGCTTTCTTGGTTGTTGTTGTCTTCTGCTTTGTTTTCGATTTGAATTGTACCCGTATAAGTACCAATCAGGTCGTCTCTAAGATCTTGTTGGGGGACAAGTAGGTCTTTTTGTTGACAACTAATGACAAAAAGCATGGATAGAACTAAGGAATAATAAATAGGTAGTAGTTTCATTGTATTAGAATTGGTAGTGTTTAAGATGTTTTGTAACTAACAAAGCCTAGACCAAAGGTTTCATTTTTGGCGAGTTTAACGTTTGATTATGATAATTATTGATAAAAGAAAATAAATTGCCTGCTATCAACATTCATTACAAGATGAGCCTACCTTTTGTAACAAAGTTTAATAATAATCTATTATTATTGGGGAATTAAAATTTTGAAGTTGTTTAAAAATGTTGTTGATTTTCGAGATCAAAGCTAGTAGTTATCGGGCAAAGCTCGTTTTTTG
The DNA here is from genome assembly GCF_026000115.1 of Aureispira anguillae. Classification (GTDB taxonomy): domain Bacteria; phylum Bacteroidota; class Bacteroidia; order Chitinophagales; family Saprospiraceae; genus Aureispira; species Aureispira anguillae. Next base: position 3,455,524 of record NZ_AP026867.1, on the reverse strand, counting down.
TTTCGTAGCTGGAAGCTACGGGGCTAAAAATAGCTGCCGATCCGATGGCTGCTATGGTTGGATCGCAGGTGTTAAGATCATTTTTAAACAACTTCTTTATACAAAACCACAGAATAATGAATAAAAAGAAAATTTTTTTAGCAATACTTGGGCTATTTGCCATACTTCAGTTTTTTCAGATCGATAAAAGCCCTATTCCTATTGACCAAGCAAAGACCTTTGCTGCTAATGAAAATCCTCCTGAAGCGATTCTGGCTCAGATCAAAGCTTCTTGTTATGATTGCCACTCTAACGAAACAAAATATCCTTGGTATACGTACGTAGCTCCTATATCATTTTGGATAAGAGGACATATTACCCATGCACGAGAAGCATTAAATTTTTCTACTTGGTCAGAAATGACAGCAGAGGATCAAAAGCATGCACTTCATGAGTGTGCTGAAGAAATAGAAGAAGGACATATGCCACCTAAAGGTTATTATAGAATGCATGGAGATGCTTATCTGGATGATGCCCAAAAAACAGCATTACAAAATTGGTTTGATGCCCAAAGCCATTAATAGGCTAGGTGCTCAAAATCTAAATTCCCTAAAATTTGAACCAACCAGCAGCAGCCCAAGAAGAACTCATTTATAAAATAGCACTACATCTAGTGCCGAATATTGGTAACAAAACAGCTTTAGAATTGCTAAGTTATTATGGCTCTGCTAAGGCTGTTTTTTACAAGGCGACAAGTGCCGAGCTTTGTCAGTTCCAAAAAATTGGTTTGGCTACTGCTCAGCAAATTATAACAAAAAAGACCTTACAACGAGCAGAAGAAGAGTGGGAGTTTGCTCAGAAGTATAAGATTAGAGTGCTTTCTCAAGAGATGTTGGATTATCCCAAGCGACTCAAAAATTGTCATGATGCTCCTTTTTTGTTGTATTATAAAGGAAATGCCAATCTTAATGCTGCCAAAATAGTTGCAATTGTAGGCACCCGAAAACCGACGAAACAAGGGCGGCTTTTTTGTGAGCGTCTGATACAAGATTTAGCAGGTTACAATCCACTTATTGTTAGTGGCTTGGCTTATGGTGTTGATGTTACTGCTCACAAAAAATGTTTGGAATTGCAGTTGCCCAATATTGGTGTTGTAGCACATGGTTTAGATCGTATTTATCCGCAGTTGCACAAGCCTATTGCACAGCGGATGGTAGATTGTGGTGGTATTTTAACAGAATTTAAGACACAAACAGAGCCTTTACCACAACATTTTCCAATGCGCAATCGAATTATTGCAGGAATGGCAGATGCAATTGTTGTGATAGAAACGGCTAATCGAGGCGGCTCTATGATTACTGCATGTATTGCCAACGAATACAATAAAGATGTATTTGCGGTTCCAGGAAACGTGGATGCCCCACTATCTAAAGGCTGTAATCACCTCATCAAAACACATCGTGCTTCTTTATTGGAATCTGCGGAGGACATTGCCTATATTTTGCGCTGGGAAAAACAACAAGCAGGTCGCCAAAAGCAACTATTTGCACAATTATCAGCAGAAGAGCGTTTAATTGTTGATTTGATGGTTGGGCAAGAAGTTCATTTGGAACAATTGATTCAGCAAACCAAGATTAGTACGAGTCGTATAGCAGCTTTATTGCTAGAATTAGAACTCAAAGGAATGGTTCGGGCTTTGCCTGGTAGCCATTTTCGTCTATCTTAATCATTATTTAAGAGTAGATGGTTGCAACCACTTTTCGAGGACCACCTTGATTTCTAAATTCACAGAGATAAATGCCTTGCCAAGTGCCCAAATTAAGTTGCCCATTACTAATGGGAATTTGGATCGAAACGCCAACCAAGGATGATTTGATGTGTGCAGGCATATCGTCTGGACCTTCTATGGTATGCACCAAATAAGGCAAGTTTTCAGGAACCAATGCATTAAAGATGCTTTCAAAATCTGTTCGAACATCGGGGTCGGCATTTTCATTGATGGTTAACCCTGCTGAGGTATGTTGCAAAAAAAGATGAAATAGCCCTGTAGAGGGCAATTGAGGCAGGGCATTAAGGACTTCTGCCGTAATCAAATGAAAACCTCTTTCTCTTGCGGTTAAATTAAATGCGATTTGTTGAATCATAATCGTTGTTTTTTTGTTATAGAGGTCAAAGAAAAGATTATTTTCAATAAAAAATGAAAGTTTCTTAAAGTTTATATTTTAGGGCAAACTCTTTGTCCACTTTTTTTGTTACTTTTATGCAATTTTTGGAATTGAAATAATGAAGTTGTTTAAAAATGGGATTGCATTAAAAATGAGTACACCCCGAAGGAGCAGCAAAGCTAATTTTTTCTATAATCAAGACAAAAATTTGCCGCATAGCCTTAGCTATGGGGCTAATTTTTAACGATGAGTAGAGGAAAAAGAGATGTCATTTAGAATATTAGCTCATTTTTAGAAAACTTCAATGCCTTTGACCTACCCCAATAAAGCTTCTTACTACTAATTGTTACTACTATGAAAAAAGCAAAACGAATAATAGTCTGGTTTCGAAAAGACTTACGATTGCACGACAATGAAGCGTTGACTAAAGCCATAGAAAATGGAGAAGAAGTAATTCCTGTTTATGTTTTTAATGAAGAAGAATTGATGGGACAAACTCCTTATCAATTTCAAAAAACAGGACCTTTTCGAGCGCAATTCTTATTGGAGAGTGTTGCGCACCTTCGTAGTGCTTTACGGCAAAAGGGGATTGACTTGATTATTCGCAAAGGCAAACCAGAAGAAGAGGTTTATAAATTGGTGAAAGAAATTGATGCCAGTTATGTTTATGCCAACATGGAACGTACGCACGATGAGGTATTAGTACAAAACGCACTAGAAAAAAACTTATGGTCGTTGGGCTTAGAGATATTATTTTTTAGAGGAAAAATGCTCTATTATACCCAAGACCTACCGTTTCCTATTGCTCACTCGCCAGATGCCTTTAGTTCTTTCCGAAAAGAAGTAGAACGTTTTATTCCAATCAGAAAACCATTGGCAGAACCTATTTCCTTTTCTTCATGGAGTATTGACATAGAGGTAGGGGCTTTACCTTCTTTAAAAGAACTGGGACATGATGCCATCAACCGAGATAAACGGGCAGATCTTTGGTTCAAAGGAGGGGAAGAAAATGCGCTATTGAGATTACACACGTATTTTGGTCCTAAGAGACACTTAGATTCTTTCGCAGAAACTCGTTATGACCTAAAGGGATTAAATGCCGCTTCTAGATTATCTCCTTGGTTGGCTTTGGGCTGTCTTTCTCCCAAATATGTTTATGCAGAACTAAAAAAATACGAAAACAAGTACAAAAACAATAAATCTACTCAAACCTTTTTATCGGAATTGCTGTGGCGGGATCACTATCGTTTGATGGGGAAAAAATACAAAGATAAGATATTTGAAAAGGGAGGTATTCGTGGACAAGAAACTAAGAAACTGGAGGAAGACCAAGCTGCATTTAAGGATTGGATAAATGGAAAAACAGAGTCGGATTTAATCAATGCTTGTATGTTACAACTAAAACATACTGGTTTCTTGAGCCACAAAGGGCGACAACTGGTCTCTAGTTATTTAGTGAATGACTTGAAAATTAGTTGGCGTATGGGAGCTATTTACTTCCAGCATATTTTAATCGATTATGATATTTGCTCCAACTGGGTCAATTGGAATGTAGTTGGTGGAGTTGGTCCTGATACCAAAGAAGATCGCTATCTGAATATGGAAAATCAAGTAAAGCGATTTGATAACAAAGGCGAATATAGGGCGCTTTGGCTGGGATCTGTTTGCTCTTGATTTTGTTTTGTAACGCCTCCAACTCCTTTTATTAGAAGAAATAATTTTAAGCTATGATGAAATTTTTCTTTATAATACTATCTTTTGTTGGTACTTTCCCTCTAATTTATGGGCAAGCTAATGAAGGGTTCAAAGTAGAACGCTTAAAAAAGCTTAAGAAAACAATTCGTCAGGACTTAAAAGGCTTTGAAGTACGCATCAAAAGGGTACGTTTTAGAGGAAAACGCTGTGCCATTGGATCTTTTGAGAAGGCGGATTCAATTTTTCAAATGTCTCATGGGCTGATTTTATCAACAGGGCGAGCAACCGATGCTAGCCAAGCGAATGACAATGTAGGAAAGACGACCATTCATTACAAAAAAAAGCATCGGATCGTAAAAAAAATAAATCAAGCAGAACTTTATGATGCTGCTATATTGCAATTTGACTTTTATCCCAATTCTGAGTACATTTCGTTTAATTTTGTGTTTGCTTCTGAGGATTATCCCGAATTTATTCATGCTGGTTTACACGATAAGTTATTCTTTATACTCACCTTGCCAGATGGAAAACAAGTCAACCTTGCTCGTTTGCCTTCCTCTGATGAATTGGTAACGGTTCAAACAATTAACCCTGTACAAGCGCCTCATTATTATATTAATAATTGTGCTTCTGTCGATCCAATACCTCTTTTAGCAGTCGATACAATTGTAGAGAAAACCTCAACGCATCAATTGGTAATGGCAAAGCGTTATAATGCCACAAAAGCAAGTACTAATTCAGCCAATTATCCTATCCAGTACGATGGTTTTACCAAGGTATTAAAAGCTCAATATCCTGTAGTGCCCAATAAACGCCATCGTTTGCAAATCGCAATTGCCGATCATGGCAATCCCATTTTTGATTCAGCTGTTTTTATAGAAATGGGCTCATTGCACAGTCATAAAAATCCCAACTTTTGTACAGGAATATTAAAAAGAGATCCATCTTATTATTATGATATGGATACGTTGTCAAAAATATATTGGAATCCTGTTGGAACAAAAAAAGAACCCAAGAGCCCCTGTTGGAAACAATTTCCTGATATTATCTTTGATTATGATTCTCCTGTTTTGGATACAAAGAGTAAACTCCTGCTAAGAAAAATAGCAGGCCAACTCCAGCAATGTTCTTTTTTTAGGCTTAAAATTAATGGTTATGCTGCGGCAAAGAATGACGATGTTTACAATAATAAATTGTCTAGAGCACGAGCAGAGCAGGTACGAACTTATCTAATAAAATATGGAGTGCCCCTAGAACGGATTGAAGTAAGTTGGTATGGAGACGGTGCAGCCATTACCAAAAAAGAATTGACTGAAAATCGTCGAGTAAAATTAGAATTGATTCAACAATAGTTTATTTTTGCGCAGAAATCTACAACATTATATAATACGCTGTTGATTATGGAAAATAAGAAAGGAAACTTAGCAGAAGTTGCTCAAGTGTTTTTTAAGTTAGGTTGTATTGCTTTTGGGGGACCTGCTGCTCATGTGGCAATGATGGAGGAGGAGTTAATTACGAAGCGAAAATGGATGAGTCGCCAGCATTTTTTAGATTTGATGGGAGCAACCAATCTTATTCCAGGACCAAACTCTACTGAAATGACCATGCATTGTGGGCATGAACGTGCTGGGGTACCTGGGCTTTTTGTAGCAGGGATTTGTTTTATTTTTCCAGCTGTGGTCTTAACAGGAATTTTTGCCAGTTTGTATGTGGAATATGGCGAATTGCCCGCTGCTGCACCTTTTATTTTTGGAATCAAACCTGCTGTATTGGCGATTATTGCTTCTGCAATTTATAAATTGAGTAAAAAAGCGTTAAAAAGTCGAGCGTTAGGAATTTTGGGCTTTATTGTGTTGGTGGTGAGTTTGATGGGGGTGAATGAAATTTTAGCCTTGTTGTTGGCAGGCGTTTTTGGTACGCTATTTTTTACCGCAAAAAAGGAATGGCTCCAAAGCCCCAAATCTTTTTTCCCAATTTTATTTTTACAAACGGGAGGTGCGTTGACCGCCCAAATAACAGCAACGACCATCTTTTGGACATTCTTAAAAGTTGGAGCGATTCTTTATGGCAGTGGCTATGTTTTGTTTGCGTATTTGGATGCAGAATTGGTGATGAATGGCTTGTTAAGCCGTCAAGAATTGATTGATGCCATTGCTGCTGGGCAATTTACACCAGGTCCCGTTTTGTCAACGGCTACCTTTATTGGCTATCAGATGGGAGGCTGGGCAGGAGCCATTGCCGCTACGCTGGGGATGTTTTTACCTTCTTTCCTCTTTGTTTGGTTACTCAATCCTTTGGTGCCTAAGATGAGAACATCTAAACCTTTGGGCTTCTTTCTGGATTCTGTTAATGTTGCTGCCTTGGCTGTCATGGTCAACGTGTTGATTGAAATGGGACGAGAAACGCTTTTTGTAACGGCTTCTTGGACACCAGATTGGCGAGCTTGGACCATTGGTCTTATTAGTGCTTTCTTAATTTTTGGTGTCAAAAAAATCAATGCCATGTGGATTGTAATTGGGGGAGCTGTATTGGGGTATTTATTGATGTTGATTGGCTAATTTTTATCGTTCTTTGGCAAATCGTGTGAAATCGTAAACTACCTTGCCTGCTTATTACTACTTTTGTTATATGTAATAGGTCGTAAGTCGTATGCTTAGTTCCTGTAAATACAGGGCATACGACTTACGACCTATTACTTTCTTCTAAAAAAGTAGTTTTTAGTGTTTACTACACGATTATCTTCGCTGCTAGGTTAGCTAGTGTGCTAGCGCTTATGAGCTCCCTGAGGTCGGTTCGTTATCACTCGTGAGCCAGCAAGCTGGGTTCTGCGTGATTACTACGTGAGCCTTGTTACTCACTCTGTTCGTGAGGTCGCAAGCTCTGTTCGGGTTGTCAAAGAACCATTTTTATTATAAATACTAGAAAAATAAACCCATCCTATAAAAAAAACTTGCAATGGAATTCTAAACCATAAGTACGTCCAATCAGGACCATCATAAGCAGCCGTTTGATAATTGATTTGCTCTAATGCCGCTTTTATATTACAAGGAATAATCCCTATAAAAAATAAGATAATTAGCCAAGCAACCAAGGGGCGAATGCTAGGAATCAATAAGCCAATGGCAAAGAGCACTTCTAAGACACCTGTAGCATAAATAACAAGAATTTTCATAGGAATAAAATCGGGGAGCATAAGCGCCATCCCTTTGGCAAAAGCAAAATGACCAATAGAGGTAAACAAAAGCATTATTGCCATGGCGATTTGTGCGGCTAAGGTATAGGGGCTTGTATTTTTTTTATAACGCAGTATGAACAGCGCAAATACAAAGGAAACGAGTAAAACAATCAATGGCTTCATCAGGTTTATGATTTAAGTTTATCCTTAATTTTTTACAAAAATAAACCTAAAACCAACGCTAAACAATGAACCCAAGTTAAGAAATTCGTTTGCGGATTCGGCTCAATGCTTGGGGAGTAATTCCAATATAAGAAGCAATATATTTTAGAGGAATTTGGAGAATTAACTCTGGGCGTTCTTCAAATAAATTCAAGTAGCGTTCTTCGGCACTTTGATTGAGCAAAGCCAGTTCCCGTTTTGATTTTTTTAGAAATAACTGCTCGGCCATTAAGCGCCCAATTTCTATTCCTTGTTGGGTCTGCGCATAAACTTCCTGTAAATCCTGATGGGAGATTTGCCAGAGAACAGTTGGGGCGAGTGTTTCTATTTGGTAATGGGAGGGACGTTGTGTTAGAAAAGAATCATAGGCAGCGACAAATTCGCCTTCAAAAGAAAAACCAAAGGTCAAATCATTTTCTTCTTTGGGGATATAATAACGAACCATTCCACGTTCTAAAAAAGAAAGCTGCTGTTCGGTTTGTTGAAGTTTTAGCAATAAACTTTTTTTGGGTACGCCTTTCTTTTGAAGCTTGGAGGCAAAAAAATGCCAATCTGCTTCACTAAGTTGAACCATCTGGTCAAATGCTCGTTTGATACCTTTCATAATTGTTGAATGGAATGTTTTGCCCTACATTACTCCGTTTAAAATGATACTAAATGCAGGGTTATTAAAATAAAATACTTAACTTAGTGTAACTAGAAACACTCAACTAAGTTTTACCATAGTTCGTTGATTTTTTGAAATAAAAATCAACGAACTATTATTTTTATAAGCCAAATTTAAATAGTTTATGAATAAGAACTTGTTTGAGGAACAGCAACTAGATGCTACCCATTCTATTTTTATAGGACAACTTCCTGAAGATTTTCTGGCATCTCTTCCTTCTTTTGAGGCGTTATGGGATTTGCACCCTAAAGAATACCACCTTGTCAAGATTTTAGGCAAAGAAATACCAACGCCCCGTTGGCAACAAGCGTATGGTTTTGATTATGTCTATACGGGGTCTAAACAAAATTCCTTACCCATTACAACAAGTTTAAAGCCTTTTCAGAATTGGTGCCAAGCACAAATTCATCCACAGATGAACAGCTTACTATTAAATTGGTACGAAGGAGAAAAAAAACATTACATTGGTCCTCATCGGGACTCCCCATTGGGCTTGTTGGTTGGCACTCCAATTGTAACCATTTCGATGGGAGAAGAGCGCATTTTTCGTTTTCGTCCTTGGAGGGGCAAAGGGTATCAAGACTTTGTGGTTAAGAATGGAACAGTTGTGATTATTCCTTGGGATACGAACAAAGCTTGGACGCATGAAGTACCTCATTTTGTCCGTTTCAAAAACCGAAGAATATCCGTAACATTACGGGTTTATGAACAGTAATGCTAAAAAAATAGGAGTTATAGGCTTGCCCATAACTCCTAAAATAAGTTGCTTATTTGAGTCCTAATTCACGGATGCGCTCATCCAAAAATTGACCTGCTGTAATATCTTCGTAACCTTTTGGTGTTTCTTCGGTAACACAGTTGGGCAAACAAGACAAATCCATATCGCTTCTAGGATGCAAGAAGAAGGGAGCGGAATATCTTGGGAAACGCATAGACTCTTTGTCTAGGTTTATAACACGATGAATCGTTGATTTTAAACGCCCATTGGTGTGGCGATGTAACATATCACCAATATTGATAACAATTTCATTTTCATTAGGAGAAACATCTACCCATTCACCCGCTGAGTTTTGAGCTTGCAAGCCTTTGGCAGATCCGCCCATAAGTAATGTAATCAGATTAATATCACCATGGGCAGCAGCACGAACAGCACCTTCCTCTACTTCATCTATATTTTCAACAGGGAAGTAATGCAACAAACGTAATATGCTATTTCCGTTATGAATCTTAGCATCAAAGTAGTGTTCGTCCAAATCCAAATAAAGCGCAATCGCACGAAGCAAATTACGACCTGTTTGTTCAAAAGTTGTATAGACTTTTACCCCTGTACTTTCTAGAGCAGGAACTTCATCCATCCAAATGTTGTTGGGATATTCAGCTTTCAACGCAGGCTCGTCAGTGACCTCTTGTCCGATATGCCAAAATTCTTTTAAATCAGGTACTTTTTCACCTTTTGCAGTCTCTCTACCTTTAGAGATATAGCCTCTTTGTCCACCATTATTTAAATCCTCATATTTTTGTTTGATCTCTTGAGGTTGGTCAAAAATATCTTTGGAAACTTGGAAAAGCTCTTGGCGCAATTCTTCGGATACTCCGTGATTTTTTACAACGACAAACCCTATTTGAGAAAATGCATCTCCCAAATCTTGAATAAACTGAGTTCTTTTTTGAGGGTCTCCAGATATAAAATCGTGATAGTCAACAGTTGGAACGGTCTGTAAAGCCATATTAAATTTGTTTTATAGAAAATTGAACAAGTGTTTGTTGCGAATATACAATATTAGAAGCAGTTGAAAAAGCGCTTATAGAAAAGAGTTCCCAAGTTATTGTTACAAAGATAGTTTTAGATGGTTTTGAAGCATTATTTTAGTAATTATTGTTCATTTTAAGGGCTTCTGTAATTAACTGATGAGCAATGCATTTTGTTTTTTTAGCAGAAAAACTAAAAAATATTAAGCACAACTACCTTACCTTTTTTAGAAGCTTAGCGTTTATAAATTTGAACAACAACACAGCGTAAAATTTCCACTTTTTTTTACTAAAAGTATAGCTATTGGTTAGATAGTTATATTATTATATAATGTATATTTTATTATAAAAATAATTATGATAAAAAGAATTCTTATTGCTATAACACTACTATTGTTATTGGTAAAACCTTTTATTTGGGCTCAATCAGAAGATAGTTCTCAAAGACCAAATCAAGTAAATTATGAGACAGCACAAACCTATGAAATTGGCGGAATAGAAGTAGTTGGAGCGGTGCATACAGATGCCAAAGGAATTGTTGCTATTTCGGGTTTATTAGTAGGGGAAGCAATTCGGATTCCAAGCGATCAATTGTCTAAGGCGATTCGAAAAATTTGGAAACAAGGCTTGTTTGTCGATGTAGGAATCAACATTCAAAAACAGGTTGGAGATATTGTTTTTTTAGAGATTAAAGTGCAAGAATATCCCCGTTTTGCTAGGCATGCTTATAAGGGGATTCCAAAAGGGCAGCATGATGATGCCAATGCAGCTACTAGACGCTATTTGCACAAGGGAAAGGCCGCAACTCCTGCGATGAAAAAACAAGCTATTTCTGCCCTAAAAGAGCTGTATGTTGAAAAGGGATTTTTGGAGGTATCTATTGAGGTAGAAGAAGAAGAGGATGCTATTTTTAAGAATGCTGTTCGATGGATTTTTAACATCAAAAAGGGCAAAAGAGTTCGTATTGAAAAGATCAATTTTCATGGGCTAAAAAAGGTCAAAAAGGGCAAATTGTACCGTTCTATGAAAGAAACTAAACGCAACAATATTTGGGCTTTGTTGAAGCCTTCTAAGTTTATAAAAGAAGCTTATGAAACAGACAAACAACATCTAATTGCCTATTATAATGAAATCGGAAATAGAGATGCTAAAATTATTAAAGATTCGGTGTATTTAGTCCAGAAAAAAAATCGAAAAGTCTTGCATATAGACCTACATATAGACGAAGGAAATACCTATCGGTTTGGGGATATTACGTTCAAGGGGAACACCACTTATTCTGATCGAATATTGCACAATATTATGGGCATTAAAAAGGGAGATGTTTATAACAGCAGTTTGATGAATACTCGGCTAGAGTTTGACCGAAACGGACGAGATATTAAGACGCTTTATATGGACAATGGTTATTTGTTTTTTCGAGCGGATCCAATTGAGAAAGGTGTGAACGGAGATTCAATAGATTTAGAAATTCGAATGGTTGAAGGACCTATAGCAACGATTGGAAAAGTAACGATAACAGGTAATTCCAGAACCAGTGAACATGTGATCCGTAGAGAATTGAGAACATTACCAGGCAATAAATTTAGCCGATCAGATTTGATTCGATCACAGCGAGAACTAATCGCTCTGAATTATTTTAATCCCGAAAGTTTACAAATTAATACTCCTGTTAATATTGAAAAAGGGACCGTAGATATTGAATATGTTGTTGAAGAGAAAGTGTCGGATCAAATCGAATTGTCTGCGGGGTGGGGAGGATCAACGGTTTTTGGTACAGTAGGGTTAAAATTAACCAATTTTTCGTTGCGACAATTTTTAAAACCTGAGACCTGGAGCCCCTTGCCAGCAGGGGATGGTCAAACCTTATCGTTTCGGATACAGACCAATGGACCTGCTTATCAATCGTATAATTTTTCTTTTACAGAGCCTTGGTTGGGGGGCAAAAAGCCCAATTCGCTAACCCTATCGGCTTATTATTCTAACTTTTCAAATGGATATACTCCAGAAAGTTCTGCTTTGGAGCGTTTTCAGGTGGCTGGGGTGACCTTGGGTTGGGGAACACGCTTGAATTTTCCAGATGATTTTTTTGTTTATCAGGCCAGTGTTAATTATAAAAAAATGGATTTATTAAGATGGGGCGACCTCAATATTAGCTCAGGAACTTATCACAACTTAAGTTTTAGCCAAACCCTGTCAAGAAATTCTATTGACAACCCCATTTTCCCAACCAAAGGTTCTAACATCGCTTTGACCTTAAGTTTAACGCTGCCTTATTCGCTATTTTCGAATCAAAGCACTTCAGATTATACATCAATGACCGAGGCACAAAAATACAAAATGGTAGAATACCACAAATGGGACTTTATCAGTGAATGGTATGGGCAATTGGCTAAGAATTTTGTGGTGAAGTTGGGGCTAAAAGCAGGCTTTTTGGGGTATTACAATCCCAATATCGGTTTAACTCCATTTGACCGTTATGAATTGGGAGGCAATGGAATTTCTAATCCTCAAACGATACAAGGAAAAGATGTTATCTCTTTGCGAGGGTATGACGTGGGGCATTTGGCAGCCAATGCGAATGGTGCCGCCATCTATAATAAATTTAGTGTAGAATTTCGCTACTTGATTTCTCCGAATCCTAGTGCTATGATCTGGGTATTGGCATTTGCAGAAGCAGGGAATGTTTGGTCGGATTTTAAAAATTATAATCCATTTAATTTAAAACGTTCTGCTGGATTGGGGATTCGGGTCTTTTTACCTGCTTTTGGAACCCTTGGTTTTGATTATGGATTGGGTTTTGACAAACCTGGTTTGGACGGAGTAAAGGACATTACTAAATACGGAACATTTAATATTGTATTGGGGGTAGAGCCTAAATAACAGCAAGCAATTGGTTTGGAGTATTAAAACGTAAAGATTAATGATGGTCACGAAACAATTATTTCATGAATGTTGCTTTGTGATCATCATGATTAAAAAATAAATTAAAAATAATGATTCTTTGAGTTGGCAAAGAACAAAAATAATTAGTGCTATAAGCTTTTGTTCTTAATAATAATGAGGCTTAAGGAGATAATATCTTTTAAGGAGGGGAGTTTATAAAAAAATAAGTACCTGCTTTTTTACTATTTTAAGAGATATATTTTCTTATTGCTATTAGATTACCTTACTTTTGTGCGAAATTCATCGTTTATAGGTTTGAGTAAAAAACAGAGTTGGCATCAGGTATGGATTCAATGTTCTATAGGGTATGTAAATCGGCTGTTTTTTGGTTAACTATTTGACGGATAAAAATCAAAGGGGGTGTATCTTGGTCTAAGATATAACCGTTGAAGGTTTGGTACTTGTTATTATTATAAAAAATATTATGATTCAGAGGTTATTTAGTGTGGTATGTGTTCTGTTGCTATGGTCTAACCAAGCTGTTTGGGCGCAAGAAAAAGTAGATTCATTAGAGCCTGCTCCATTGATTGATTATGAAACATCTCAAACCTATGAGATTGGGGGGATAGAAGTTGTTGGGGCAAATTATACAGACGCAAATGGAATTATTGCATTGTCAGGGCTAACAGTAGGAAAAACGATTCGTATTCCTAGTGATCAAATCTCTAAAGCTATTCGAAAGCTATGGAAACAAGGCTTATTTGTGGATGTTAACATTAACATTCAGAAACGAATTGGAGATATTGTCTTTTTAGAAATTGCAGTGCAAGAATATCCTCGTTTTGCTCGTCATGGATACAAGGGAATACCTAAAGGGCAGCACGATGATGCCAATGCAGCTACTAAACGTTATTTGCAAAAGGGTAGAGCTGCTACCCCTGCTATGAAGTTGCATGCTATTCAAGCTCTGAAACAAATCTATGTAGAAAAAGGCTTTTTGGACGTAGAAATTGAAGTAACAGAGGAAGAAGATAAGATTTTGAAAAACTCTGTTCGTTGGATTTTTGACATCAAAAAAGGAAAACGAGTACGCATTGCCAAAATTAATTTTCATGGAGTAGAAAAAATGAAAAAAGGCAAGTTGTACCGCTCTATGAAAGAAACCAAACGCAACAATATTTGGGCAATCTTTAAACCTTCTAAATTTATAGAAAAGGAGTATGAAACCGATAAAAAGAACTTGATTAATGCCTATAATAATGTAGGGCATAGAGATGCAATCATCACCAAGGATTCTGTTTATTTGGTTCAGAAAAAGAATCGTAAAGTAATGCACATTGATATTCATATTGATGAAGGAGCTACTTACCGATTTGGCAATATTGTATTTAGAGGAAATACGACTTATTCTGATCGTATCCTCAATAATATTATGGGCATCAAAAGAGGGGATGTATATAATGCAGAATTGATCGAAACAAGATTGAATTTTGATAGAAATGGGCGAGACATCAGTACGCTTTATATGGATAATGGATATTTGTTTTTCCGTGCAGAGCCTATTGAAAAAGGAGTTCGTGAAGATTCTGTGGATTTGGAAATTCGTATTTCTGAAGGTCCTGTGGCGATTATTGCCAATGTAATTATCAAGGGAAATGACCGTACACATGAGCATGTGATTCGCCGTGAATTAAGAACCTTACCAGGCAATAAATTTAGCCGTTCAGATATTATTCGTTCTCAAAGAGAATTGACAGCGCTGAATTATTTTAATCCTGAAAATTTACAAATTAACACTCCTGTGAATCCTCAGCGAGGAACAGTAGACATTGAATATATAGTAGAAGAACGTCCATCGGATCAGCTAGAGCTTTCTGCGGGTTGGGGAGGTGTAGGTCGTGGTGTTATTGGTACACTAGGGGTTACGTTTAATAACTTTTCTTTGCGAAACCTATTGAATCCAGAAGCTTGGAATCCATTGCCACAAGGAGATGGTCAACGTTTGTCATTACGAGTACAAACCAATGGTCGTTTTTACCAATCGTACAACTTTTCTTTTACAGAACCTTGGTTGGGAGGGAAGAAACCCAATTCGTTTACTCTTTCTGCTTATCATACCAATTTTAACAATGGGTATAGTCAAGAAAGTTCTGCTTTTCAACGTTTGCAAATCACAGGTGCTTCTGTTGGTTTAGGAACTCGTTTGCGTTTTCCAGATGATTTCTTTGTGTATCAGATTAGCTTGAATTATCAAAACATGGACTTGTTGCGCCGTTATGATTTTGAAATTCCAACTGGTTCTTTTCACAACTTGAGTTTGAGTCAAACGATTTCTAGAAACTCTATTGATAATCCAATCTTTCCTCAAAAAGGATCAAATATTTCATTGTCTCTAAAGTTAACCCTTCCTTACTCTTTGTTTGACGATAAGAGTGCAGCAGATTATGCGGCAATGGACCCTGCTAAAAAATTCAAATTATTAGAATATCACAAATGGGATTTCTTGGCAGAATGGTATGGCAAAATTGTGAAAAACTTTGTGGTAAAAGTAGGCATCAAAATGGGCTTCTTAGGGTTCTACAATGCTAATGTAGGCTTGTCACCATTTGAGCGTTATGAGTTGGGAGGAGATGGTATTTCTAACTTCCAAGGATTGCAAGGAAAAGACATTATTTCTTTGAGAGGGTATCGTGATCCTATCAATGATGTATCAACGGCGAATGCACAGGGGGCAGCAATTTATAACAAAATTACAATGGAATTGCGTTACTTGATTTCTCCAAATCCTAGTGCAACAATTTGGGTATTGGCTTTTGCGGAGGCAGGAAATGCTTGGTCTGAGTTTAAGGATTATAACCCATTTCAGTTAAAACGTTCTGTTGGAGCGGGGGTTCGTGTGTTCTTACCAATGTTTGGAACCCTTGGGTTTGATTATGGTATTGGTTTTGACAAACCTCATCTAAATGGCAGCAAAAAAATGACCGATTATGGTGCCTTTAACATTGTACTCGGTTTTGAACCTAAATAATCTATTTAGGAAATTATAGCAAAAAAATTAAATGATTTGGCGGTTAGAAAAGGTAAGATAGTTTCCTTTTTTAATCGCCAAATTAATATTTAGGGCTAAGTGAAACAGAGGAGACGAATAAATTATAAAAAACAAAATTTGAGTTGACCTTGCTCGTATTCTCTCGTTTTACGGTCGTATTTCGCTTTTTTTTCAAAAAAAGAGCGATATTTAATTGAATATCTTGTTGAATAAAGCTAAAGTTTTTAACTTTATTCAAATAAAAACAACTTATAGGTATTATCACCTTTTTTAATAACAAAACGAACTGTATTGGCTAAAAAATTTAATAGAAGAAACAACTTTAAAAGAAAAAGCACATTACCAGAACATAGAATTAATGCTTTTATAAAAGTACCTGAAATACGTTTGGTTGGCAATAATTTTAAAGAGATCAGCAAAGTAGCAGGCAAAGAATTAGAACCTGGTGTTTTCCCAACAGCAAAAGCATTGGAGTATGCTACTAAAATGGAAATGGATTTGGTAGAAATTTCTCCGAAGGCTTCTCCTCCTGTTTGTAAGATTATTGAGTATAAGAAATTCTTGTACGAGAAAAAGAAAAAAGAAAAAGAACTCAAATCTAAGCAGGTAAAGGTCGTTGTAAAGGAAATTCGATTTGGTCCTAATACAGATGATCACGATTTTGAATTCAAACTAAAACACTCTAAAAAATTCTTGGAACAAGGAGCTAAGGTAAAAGCTTATGTTCAGTTTAAAGGGCGTACCATTGTATTTAAAGACAGAGGTAGAGATCTTTTAAAACGATTTGTTGCAGAACTAGAGGGGATTGGTTTTCCTGATTATCCACCAAAAATGGAGGACAGAAGAATGCATTGTACCTTGTCTCCTAAAAAAATGGGGAAATCTAAAAATTAATACTTTTTGGATTGCTGACTTAGCAAGGTTTTGTACTGTTTTTTGTATAAATCTCTGTTATTGTAACCTTAATAACAAGAAAAATAGCTTCTTGTACTTTGGTGTGTACAATAAAAGGAGAAGTGGTGGCTTTTAGCACTACATTATAAAATAAGGAGAGATCAATCTGTTGGTCTTGTATAATCATAATCTTATGTTTGGAGCAAAAAAAGAAAATAATTCGTCTAAAGTAGCTGTTTCATCTGCTCATAATAGTCTTGTTTTTGGAACTGTTATTACGGGAAACTTGACTTCTAAGACTGATATTAGAATTGATGGGAAGTTAGAAGGAAGTTTGGATAGTGAAGCTAAAGTCGTTATTGGAAAAAATGCCTTAATAACTGGAGATATTACTTGTCAAAGCATCTTAATTGAAGGTAAAATAGAAGGAAACATTACTGCAAAAGAAAAATTACACATTCAAAGTTCTGGAACAGTAGTCGGTAATCTCTTTACCAATAAATTAATTATTGAAGATGGTGCTGTCTTTAATGGTGCTTCTGTAATGGGAAAAGCTCCTCTAATGCAAAAGAAACATGGACAACAAGGAGAATCTTCAGGAACAGAGCGCAACAAAAAAGTCCAAAAAGTCAGTTAATTTTTTGAAATATACTAGTATGGCTAGCCAGATGGGAGCTACTATTGGTTTATTTATTTTTATTGGATTCAAACTAGATGCTTGGTTAGAAACAAAAGTTATCTTTGTGCTAGTTGGCGCCCTTATGGGAGTTGGATTATCACTTTATTCTTTTATCAAGCAGGCACTTTCTGAAAACGAGTCGTAGTTATCTAATCGATTGACGATTCTTAATATAAAAGGAGAATGACTCCCAAGAAATTTTATGTTCAACTCACCGTTATTTCGGGCGTAGTGGCCTTGAGTTTGGTCTTGTTGAATTCTTATCAGCTTATAACCTCCCATCAATCTTTTTCTTGGATTAGTTGGGGGTTCTTTATTTTGTTTTCTATTGTTTTGTTTTTTGTTTGTTCTAAAAGTGCAAAAAGCGAAAACAAAAACTTATTTGGGCAAGTTTTTTTGTTGTCTATTTTTTTTAAGATGTTATTTTGCGCATCTATGGTTATTGCTTTTGTATTGATTGCAAAACCTGAGACCGTGCACTTTATCTTGCCTTTTCTGTTTATTTATTTAGTTTATACGACATACGAAGTTTATTTTGTTACCAAATTGGCAAAACCTTAGTTTATTTTATGTACCAATCAGACATTAATAATACATATCAAACAACGATCAATTCAACTGAGTTTGAATGGGATTTATTAGAGATTAAAGAAGGAAAATTTCATATTCTAAAAGATAACCAATCGTTTGAGGCTACTGTACTAGCTGCAGATTATGCCACCAAAACATTTACCATTAAGATTAATCGAAATAGTTATGAAGTTAAGCTTAAGGATAAATTTGATTTGTTGGTTGAGCAACTTGGCTTTTCGAATATGGTAAGCCAAAAAGTAAATAATATAAAAGCTCCAATGCCTGGTTTGGTGTTGGATGTTATGGTTGAAGTAGGCGATACAATTGCCAAAGGAGATTCTGTTTTGATTTTGGAAGCCATGAAAATGGAAAATGTAATTAAAGCAGAAGGAGATGCTGTGGTAAAGAGTATTGAGATTGAGAAGGGAACCGCTGTGGAGAAGAACCAAGTTTTGGTAGAGTTTGAATAAGGCATTCTAAGCAAAAAAAATACACTATTCACTCAAATTAGTAAGCTACTAATGATTTGATAATAGGAATACTATATTAGGTAAAAGGGTTCTGATCGAAGATCAGAACCCTTTTTTTTGCTAGTTTACTTTTTGGGTTTTCGTAGATAAAAGCTGTTTTTGTATCTATAATGTATTATTTTTGTTGGGTCCCCACATTATTTGCGAAATATATACCAACAAAAAGTACTATGAACAAAATTTTCATTTTAATCTTGACTATTTGTTTGTCTGTTAGTCATCTAATTGGACAAATGACGAATGAAGGGAAGCCCAAGAGTTGGACGCTTAAAAGCCAGCTTAGCCCAATTGATTATTATCTGATGCCTCGTTTTGATGTGGAGCAGCAAAAAAAGATAGACGAAATTAATGATGCAACAGGGATGAAACCTTGGCAATTTGGTTTTGAACATACGGTAAATTATGGCTTAAATAATAGTGGCACTTGGACAACCTTGGCAAATGGGGACAGAATTTGGCAAATTGAGTTTGAATCGGTGGGGGCTTTAACTATGAATTTGGTATTTGACGATTATGAACTGCCTTTGGGGGCAACTGTCTATTTATACAATCCTAAAACAAAAGAAGTGCAGGGAGCCTACACGCATAACAACAATAGTGTAGATCGTATGTTGGGGACAACGTTAATTCAAGGGGATAATATAGTAGTTGAATATTATGAGCCCAAAGCAGTACAAGGGATGGGCGCTTTAAACATTAGTATGGTGGTGCATGGCTACCGTTCTTTGGGGGCTTATCCTATCGAAAAGGCAATAGAGGGACTCAATGATGCAGGAAATTGCAATCATGATGTTGCTTGCCCTTTGGGAATTGGTTGGGAAGATCAGATCAACTCTGTTGCTATGATTATTGTAGGAGGGAGTGGAAGTTGTACAGGGGCTTTGATTAATAATACATCAAATGATGGGACACCTTATTTTTTGACTGCCAATCATTGTGGAACAAGTGGTTTGGGAGCTTGGGTTTTCCGTTTTAATTGGGATAGCCCTGTTGCCATTTGTGCGCAAAACGGCAACAGTCAAGATCCAGGTGGTCCCTATAATGAAATTAATGGTGCAACGCTTCGTGCTAATAATGCAGGGTCAGATTTTAGTTTGATGGAATTAAACAATACTCCTACAGGCAATATTTATTATGCGGGGTGGGATAGAAGCCTAACCCCAGCAACACAAACTACAGGGATTCATCACCCTAGGGGGGATGTGAAAAAGATTTGTAGAGAAGATGATCCCGTTACACAATCAACGATGAGTGGTGCTGATGTTTGGATGGTTGCAGATTGGGATCAAGGAGTAACAGAGCCTGCTTCTTCAGGATCTCCTTTATTTAATCAAAACCAGCTTATTGTTGGGCAGCTATATGGTGGAACAGCAGCTTGTTCAGGAACCAATGACAATGGACAAGACGATAATTATGGTCGGTTGGACGTTTCTTGGGATGGTTCTAGCGCTTCAACACGTCTGAAGGATTGGTTGGATCCTGGCAATACCAATGTACTGTCACATACTGGTTTTAATCCCAATGGTCCAGGGTTAGCCTTAGATGCTGGAATTGCCCAAATAGGAGGAATTGAAGAAAAATATTGTAATGTAGATTCCTTTATTCCTGAAATCTCAGTACGAAACTATGGACACGATACCATTACTACAATCGATATTGTTTACAACATAGATGGTGCTGCTAATGTTTCTTATGCTTGGACGGGAATCCTTCTACCCAATGCGATTACATTGGTCACCTTACCAACAATTACGGCTAGTGCTGGTGCTCATACCTTTAATGTATCAACGACCTTGCCTAATGGAGCAGTAGATTCTAATGCCGTTAATGACACTCGTAGTTTTGCCTTTTTTATTACGCTAGGGGGAGAGCGGATTGACTATGCGTTGGCGACAGATTGTTATGCCAGTGAGACCAGTTGGGTTTTAAGCGATTCTGCTACAGGAGCAATTCTATTTAGTGGTGGTCCCTATAACGATGCTTTTGGTGCACGAGATACTTTGAATAATCAATTTTGTTTGCCTAATGGTTGTTATCGATTTACGATCTACGATAGTTATGGAGATGGTTTGGATGGAACAGGTAGTGCTTGGTGCGGTCGTTCAGGAGATTATTGGCTAACGGATGGTAGTGGTCATGAATTGGTTCGGATGAATGCCGTAAATGGTAATTTTGGTGATAGTTCGGTTCATTATTTTTGTTTGCCTTTTGTTGTGAATAATCAAACAGAATTAAATAGCCTTACTACTTTTGAGGTATTTCCCAACCCTACAACTGAGCAGGTTTATATAAATTTAGGACTCAAAGAATCAGAAGATATTCACTTGCAGTTGTATAGCGCAACAGGGCAATTAATAGAAGAAACAAAACAAACAGATGTTCTTTTGGCAAAATTTGAATTTAGCTTAAAAGACTATAGCGCTGGAATGTATTTTATTAAACTCCAACTGGGCGATCAAATCTATGCTAAAAAGGTGATAAAAGAATAGCTGTTAAGTAATGGGGCAAAATTATTTATAGAATTTGCAGTAAAAGATTTTTGATATTAACAAGGCGAAAAACACAGTCATAGCCTTAGCTATGGCGAGTATTTTCAACACAGTTAAGATTAAAAAGATTGCTCGAATAAACTATCAATAATTTAGATTCATTACTTATTACAAATTGCATACAATAATAGCGTTGTGTAGCAGTCCAAAGATCCCATAAGATGCGTTCGGTATTTTATGGGATTTTTACTTTTTTAGACCTAGATCGCTTTGTCATAGAGATTAGCCCTTATTAAGCAGATGCCCAATTTAATGTGAATTATTATTGTCCATCTATTTAACATCTTAATTTAAATAATTATTAAATATACTCATTCAACAATTCCTTGTGAATACCTAAAATCTGCGAATGGGGCATGAAATAGGCGATTTACTATTTTACATCTACTTTACATAGCGCACATTGATTTTTGAGGCTTGACGGAACTCAACAAAGATCGTATTTTTGTATTAGTTCTAACAAACAATAGTCCATTTAACACACTACAAACACACCTCAACTATCTGTCATGAAAACAAGGATACAATTAATCTGTTTTTGTTGCATTATTTTCCCCATTGCACTTTTTGCTAGTAATAAAGGACCTTCTATTAAGGAAGCATTAGAATTAGCAGCCAATCAGCAGGTGCTTTCTCAGCGAATCTCAAAAATATACTTAGCGTTATGCCACAACACGAGAGATCCTAAGTTATACCAAGAACGAGCAGAAGCAGTGGAGGCTTTTGAAGAGCAACTCTATAGAATGAGCCTTTTGGTTCCTAATGAACGAGTAAAAGAAAACATCCAAGAAGTACGCTCATTATGGAAAACGTATAAAGCAGTAGCCGATTGGACGATAAAAAATGAAGCCGTAGACAAGTTATTAAGGCAGGCTTCCAACCTACTTAAAGCGACCAAACTCCTACACGCTGCTTATCAGGAATATGAATATACCATTAAGGAAAATAGCGACTTAATTACCGTCAATCAATATATTAATCAGAATTACAACCAACGCGTTATTATTGAGCGAATCATGACTTATTATCTAGCCTCTAAACAAAGCGTAGATGATTTGACTTATTCATTTAAATTAGAGGAGGCTAAGAAAGCATTTACTCGTATTTTATTTATCCTAGAAAAAGCAGAAACGACTTCCCAAAACATTCAAACAGAATTACAGACAATACGAAGCGAATGGGAATTGATGAGAGAAGAATTGGAGTCGGAAGGCAACGATCTAAACAACTTAAGCCAAATGCTTGAACATTCAAAGGCGATTTCTTTGGCGATTCAAGAAATGATTTATAATTATGAAGCCTTGGGGGCAAAACTTTCGTTGAGTTACGCAATTAACCAAGCTACAGCACAGTGTGTATTGGTACAAAAAATTGCCAAATCTTATGTGGCTAGTATGAACGAAAAGGTAGCTTATACCTATCAGAAAGAATTGTTAAAATGTGTCGATAAATTTGAGCAAACGCAGCGAGTGATGTTGATGACTGTCCCTACAGAAGAAACTAGAGGGGCTATCCATGTCGTAAAAACAATGTGGAAAAATTATAAGCAAATGGTTACCAATTTTGAATTAAGAGATCCATTACAAACCATTAAGGTGTTGGAGCAATCTTATGTGGTGATGGCCGCTTGTGATAGGGCAGTGGAGGCTGTAGAAAATTATGCACAGACGATTCCTGCTTATCGAAATTTTTCTATCCAAAATGGGCAGGCAGTCGATAAATCAATGGACATTACACAGCAAATTCAGTTGGCGAGTAAACTAAGAATTTACACTCAAAGAGTTGCGCTGTATTTTATGATGAAAACCAACCGCATAGATCAAGAATTGTCGAATCAGCGCCTTCAGGTTTGTATACATGATTTTATAATTCAGTTGAATGCCCTTAAAAAATCAGAGTTAAACAACTCGTTTATCAGCCAACTTATAGAAGATTGCTCGGCAGAATGGGAACTAATGGCTACTATTTGTGCCAATAACGAAAGCAAAGAGATTAATAAAATGCTGTTGTCGAGTAGAAAATTATCCAATAAACTGACCGCATTGGCAGATTTGTATGAACACTATATGAATGAGCTATTTGCCCAAGATATGGAGTATAGCAATTAGGAGCTTTCTGGGGTAAAACAAAAGTACTGGGGAGACATATTAAGTTTTTTTAAGTTCTATGGTTCTTTGACAACCCGAACCCAGCTATGCTGGCTCATAAGGATAGCGCATAACACCACGCAGAACCCAGCTTGCTGGCTCACGAGTGATAACGAACCGACCTCAGGGAGCTCATAAGCGCTAGCGCACTAGCTAACCTAGCAGCGCAGCCAATTGTGTATAATAATAAATCACCCTGTCTGCTTATCCCTACTTAATTTTCTATTTTGTTTTGGATGAATTTAAGATGCTGGTTGGCATCTTTTTTAATAATATTATCTAGATCCTCCTCTTGTAGTTCAATATGATATAAAAAAGCATGTTTTTCCCCCGTTTGAGTTGTAATTATAAAGTGAGTTTTATCAAATGAAATGCTAAGGTTAATTACATAATCAAAGGTAGATACTTCCGTTCTGGCAAAGGTGCCAAAATTATAGGAAAATAGAATGGCATTTCTGCTATCCTGAACATCTAACATTAAAAACTGGGATGAATTTTTAACAGCATGAATAAGCTTATTTTTTATGTTTTGTGGATTGATAGAAGTAGATAGGGTACTTTCTTGATAAAGAACATCTCCAAATTCATCTGTATCAACACCTCCATACTCGTCTTTTTCTATGGGGATTTTAGTAGTGTATTTTATTTCAAAAAAACTATTAATATAGAACTTGCTAAATTTTTTGTGAATAGTCATAAACTTAGAAGCTATTAATATCAAGTTGTTGTCTCCAAATTCTTTAAGGGTTGCAAGACTTTTTAATTTTTTTATTTCGGCACCCGTGTTATTGATTTTGTTCTCTAATAAAGACAATTGTTTATCTAAGTCGTCAGGTTCTTCGATGTTTTCTCCTTTGGCAGCTTTTATAGCAATTTCTAATGAATGAATAGTTGCCAAGCCTAAGTGAATTGCTAAATTTTCAGGATTGTCTAAACTGCTAGTATTGATAGCAGTATAGTATTCATTTCTTTTTTCTAACTTTATTATAGCAGGAACATATCCGCACAACATTAATATTAAATTAGTAAGTATTCGAGACATTCTTCCATTTCCATCACCAAATGGATGTATTTTAATGAATTGACTGTGAAATCCCGCTGCGATAAGAAGTGGATGTAAATCGTATTTTTTTTTCTTTCTTTTAGGAGGAGCAATATGATTGTTTAGCCAATTAATTAAATTGCTCATTAGTTTAGGTACATCTTCAGGAGGAGCAAAATCTATCCTTTCACCAGTTGGAGAATAAAGATAATTGGGGATTTTTTTCCAATCTCCTGGAGTAATTTCTGCATTAGAATCAAGATAGGGTTCAACTAGAATTTTTTTGTGCAAATCTTTAATGATACTTTCTGTAATTTTTATTTCTTGATGAACGATATGGTACAGTTGATTTAGTGCCTCATTATGCCCCTTCATTTCCAAGTAATCCCTAAATGGTTTCCCTTTGGCTGTGACTCCCCAGAGAATGAAGGATCTGGTTTCTGACATGGATAATGTATTCCCTTCAATGCTATTTGAATGGTAGTTCCAATCGAGTCTCAATTTTTGATTCAATTTATGTAAGTAATCTTCCCTTATCGGTCTTAAATTATCCAGTTGATCTTTTAGCTGATCCATTTTTGTTATAATATCGACTAATTTCATATCAATTGTAATTAAGGTTTAAATCAAAAAAGTAGAAGGACTATTTATTAATAAAGATCAAAGCCAACTTAATGTCAGTATAGCCAATTTCTTGGTTCATTGTTTCATACAGAGCTTTAGAACTGACAGAACCATCAGGGCGTACTTGTTCAGGATGATTGGCAGCCACTACGGTATTATAAGCCGTTTGTACCCTGTTGAGAATAGCACTAGAAGGGCTATATGCTGATAAATCCAATTGGGGGAACAACTCATGGAGTTTGGCAATATGTCCAGTGATCGTACTAGCTGTTAATCCACGTTCTGCGGCAATTTGTTGGATACTCCAACCTTGTTCAACCAATTCTTTACTAATTAAATGTGTTGCTTTTTTCTTTTTCTTTTTTTCCTTTTTCTTCTTGTTGTATCGCTGAATTTCTTCAGGGTCAGTCAGCCCACCACAATGTTTGATAAAACTTAGGGCTCTTTTTTCGAGTTCTTTGATGTCAACTTTTTCTATTTGTGCAGACAGTTCTTGAAAGCGTTTATCGGCTTTGAAGGCCAAACTATCTACCTGCAATGCCGTTTCATTAAAACCAGAAAGTTGTAGCCCATCTAAGTTTTTGAGCCTAGATAGAGCAACATAGCCTTGTCCTTTTTCAAAAGTGCGACTCAAATCTATTTTGGCACAATCAAGCGTCATACCTTGGCTTTTGTGTACGGTTATGGCCCAAGCTAACCGAATGGGAATTTGTTCAAAGGAAGCCAGTGATTTTCCGAGATCGTCCTCAATAGACCATTGTACAGGCTCCGCAGTGATTTGTTGCCCATTGTTAAGTTCTACAATTGGAAAATTATCCGCCGAATAAGCGATAACTTTCCCCAACGTCCCATTGATATAGCCCTGTTCATAATTGTTTTTAACAAACATTACTTTGGCACCTACTTTTAGATACAAAGAAGTTGCTGCTCGAACAGAATTTTTTAGCAAATCCACCAATTTTTTATTCCCTTTAGTACTTGCCTCAAAAGTGTTTGTTTTGCCAGACAAAGCCCTAAGGTGTTGATTATTGGTACGATTAACATCGTGATTGTGGCTGTATAACATTGGAGGTTCCCAACCTTCTTCAAAGTGCGTATTTTTAGCTTGCTCTAACAGGCGGATAGATTCAGGAGAGATACTAGCACTGCGAATTTCATTTAAGATGCCGTCTAACTTACCACCTTCTTGGCGATGCTGCTCGGTGAGGTAACAAATCGCTAATTTAGCCTCTAACCAAGCCTTGGACATAAAGGCAAATTTTTCTCGATTATTTTCTGTTTGTACCCCAACAGGAGGCAGTTGAAAAAAATCACCTGAAAAAATTACTTGGATTCCCCCAAAAGCATAATTGTTTCCTTTAAAAAATTTCAATACTTGATTGACCATATCCAATTGCGTCTTATGCAACATTGAAATTTCATCAATAATTAAAACTTTGGCAGCCTCTAATTTATCCCGTAAATATTTCTTGGTTTTCATAAACTCCAAATCCTTTTGGGTTAGGTGAGTACGAACGCCAATACCAGCCCAAGCATGTATGGTCATGCCATTCATATGCGTAGCAGCAATACCTGTTGAAGCAGTTACGGCAATAGGAACTCGGCGCTCTTTGAGGTATTGGATATACTGATTGAGCACATAGGTCTTACCAGCCCCCGCAGAGCCTGTCAAAAACACATTTTTGCCTGATTTTAACAAATGTAAGGCGGTTGATTGTTTCATGTATGGTTTGGTAGTTAATTCAAAATTAGACGATGCTGCAAGTTAGAAGATGTTGCGATATATTGCAAATGAATATTGATTTTTATAGATCTTTTACAAACACTAATCGTTGCCCTCTATCTTTGATAAAAATGGTTTTTTGTTCTTGCATACGTAGTTTTTTTAGAACCTTTTTAGACAAATGATTGTCAGGGCGAGTCGTTGCCAATATTCTGCTTAGTTGTTTATTATTTTTGGCATAATCGATCCAAAAATTTCCAATTTCTGTAGCAAGCCCCTTACCCCAATAATCCTGATGAAGGATAAAGCCAAATTCCCAATCTTTTTGTTCTAAATAATGGCAGGCTAACAAGCCAGTGACCCCTACAAATTGATGGTTTTGGCGATTAAAGAGACAAAGAAAACCGTTGTCGTCCTTAGGCGATAAAATAAATTGCTCGGACAACAACCGTAAGAATTCTTTTAGGGAAAGTACCCTGCCTTTTAGAGCAGATGTCATTACTTTTTTATTGTTACAAAATAAATCCAATAAGTGGTTAAAATGCTCAGGGGCAAAGGGAAGCATCATTAAGCGTTCTGTTTGGTGCATTTTAGATATTGTGTTAAAAGTAATACTTCGTTGCTTTTTTAGGTTGATTATCGATGCTTTAATTTTTTATTAACAAAAATACACCTTATTGATAATTAACTGTGTAGCACTCCTGTGCTACTGCGTGGTTACTACATGAGCCTTGTTACTCACTCTGTTCGGGTTTCCCACGAAGTAATGAAAAGTAAACGTTATTTAAAATTTCTAAGAACAAGATAAAACAATTAACATTAAATCAAGTAAGGTAGAAAACACTAATAAAATTAATCCAGCACTAACTTATTCGCTAAAAAGCATTTATCTTATAGAATTTTGATCAACTGGATAGATTTAGACTTTTCTGGAATCAAAAAAACTTCCTTACTTTTATAAAAAAACAGCTATGCAATCAATTTTTTTATTCTTAAAAAGCATCAATAATTCTTTCTTTATAATAGGCGTTTTGATAACCTGCTTTTGTGGAAAAATAGAGGCTACTACACAGATTCCTGATCGATTAATTTACAAAGGGAAAACTTATTATTTGCACAATAATCCATTGGAAGCCTACTTTAAGAAATACCCCAAAAAACGCCCTAAGGCTGATGTTTCCTCTACAGCTCTATGGAGGGGATATATTGCTACATTTGAAATTATAGACCAAATGTTATACCTCAAAGATATAGAAGTGCAAGTTTGGATGCATGAAGAAGGAAAGGAGGAATGGCAACCTGATGTTAGCCTAAAATCAGTGGTAAAAAAAATCTTTCCCGACCAAAAGAAAATTCCAATAGATTGGTGTTCTGAAATTTTGGTTTTGCCAAGTGGTAAGCTCAAAAAATATGAACACATGGGCTATAATTCAAGCTATGAGCATTATACCTTATTAGAAATAAAGGAGGGAGCATTATTAAAAATTAAAGAATTGGAAACGGATGAATTTGCAGCATTCAAAAAAAATCAATTGTATTTGTTTAAGAAAACAGATCGCTATCAGACCTTAGCCAAAAAATGGAAGGATAAGTACGAATATACAGAAGAAGAGCTCGACCAATTGTTAGAACGATCGATTTTAAAATATACGCATAGGTTTTTGGAAGAATAAATGGCTCAAACTCGTTCTAAGGGAAGAAAAGGGAGAGGAGGCAGTTCAATGCGTATCACATCATCTAATGCTATGGAACCACCTCGCAATACAATCCCCATAATTCCAGCTTTTCGAATAAGGTTTCCTTGTTCATCTTTGTCTAAAACAGCCTTGAGCAAGCCCTCTTGTAAGCCATTTAACTGGTGGCAAGGGTTGCGCAATCCCGTTATTTTAACAATTGCCTGTTCACCAATATATAATAACGTATCTTTAGGCAATTCAAGTAACTTAATCCCTTGGGTGGTAATATTTTCGCCCATTTGTCCTGCACTGATTTGAAATCCTTTGGACAGCAGTTCTTCAAACAATTCACTATGAATTAGGTGAACTTGGCGAAGATTGGGCTGGTTGGGATCAATAGCAACCCGTGAACGGTGCTTTACGGTTTTTCCTGCATGCACGTCTCCTTCAACCCCAATTCCTTCTAGTAATTTCAGTTGAGTGTGATTAATTTTGCTAATTTGGTGGCTTGCTCGTTTGCTGAGCGCAACTACTTTTCCTAACATAGTTGATTTTTTAGATCATTCGCCAAAGCGAATCGTTGGGCTTTCCTTTTTTGAATGTTAAAAAGCGTTGACAAATAAAATACAAAATAATTAAGCCTATCAGCCAGCATAAATACATGATTTTGATGTCACAGCCTGATCGAAATGCTGCTCCCATAAATGCATATAAGTATAGATGGGCGATATAAAAGAACATGGCTGTTTGTCCAAAAACCTTCACAGGCTGTAGCCATTTGCGTTTTGAAAGCTTAGAAAATAAAGCAAGCAGAACGAGATTAATACCACAGGTTATCAGTGCAAAGGTTATACTTGGAGGGTATTTTACTAGGGTGAAAAAGCTGATCCAACTGTCATTATTCGCAATGCTAAAGTTGCCCCATTCTACCAAACGAAGCCCTATAAAAGCAAGGATGAAACTGCTGCCTGTAAACAGTGACATTTTGTAGATAGAGGCAGGTACTTTTTGTAATAATTGCGCCCAAAACATTCCAAAAGTAGTAATCCCCAACCAAGGGATAATGGGATAAATAACCATGGCACCAGGCGATTTGCCAGGAACGAGTAGAAAGTGTTCTAAAGGATGGAAAGCCAAACTAGGATTTGAATAACTAATATACCACCACGATAAAACAAAGCTGCCTACAGTGATACTTAATAACTGCCACGATTGGAGCCGCCACAAAAAGCCAGCGATCATCATACAGCCCCCTAAGCCATACAGCACAGAAGTGGGAATAAGAAAATAACTCCCCGCCAAACCAGGCATTCCCACCATTCCTGTAGCGCCAGAAGGTGCCCCTGTTTTGAGTGCCATGCTAATTCCCCATGCAGGGAATTCTAAAAAAAACATGAGCAATAAAATGACAGCTCCACGTTTCAAAAAATAACGATGGATTTGCCGATTGCTCCATGTAGAAGCTAGGCGTTTTTGAGCAAATAGGAAAATGCTCATTCCCATCAAAAAAAAGAAACCTGGGGCGCAAAGATGGCTTAAAAATCGAGTCAACCACCAAGCTAAATCGGGGTAACCACCAAAAGGAACGCCCCAAAATTCACTAAAGTGCATGCGACCAATCATTGCGCTGGCATGGTCTAAAGCCATTAGCATCATAATAAATCCACGCAGCAAATCTATGCTATCTGTTCTTGAGGCTTGTTTGGTCATGGGGGAGGAGTTTGGAAGCAGTAGTTAAGTTTTTGTGCATTACTTTATTTTCATAATTGACGCCTTCTAACTCAAAGAAGGCATTGCCAATCCATTGATAATTTTTACGTTCATAAAACCGAATGGCTCGATCATTAATTGCATAGACCCACAACCACAATTCAGCATGTCCTTGCTGTTGCAACTGTTGTTCAACATTATCGAGCAATTGATGCCCGACTCCCAAGCCCGTAAAACATTCTAAAACATATAATTTATTTAATTCAGGAGCAACTAAATCGCCAACAGGGCATTTTTTGTTGTATTCAATTTCGGCAACACCAGCCAAATTATTTTTATACTCAGCTACCAACATACAGTTGGGCGTATTTTGTATTTTTTGTTCAATTTTATCCACTGCAAATTGTTGAACAATAAACCGTGAAAAATCCGCAGATATTCCTTCAATGGCATAGTTGTGCATATAAACTTGTCGGAATAAGACCGATAAACATAAGGCATCAGAAGGGCGTGCAAGCCGATATTTAATTTGGTTTTTGTCTAAGGTTGTCATTAATGTATTGTTTATAAAAAATTAAGCTAATCAATGTCATCCAAAATATTAGAATGTTGGACAACAGGATTTTTTTGCTGAACAGCATAAAGTAGGACAAAAATTAATGAAATATTACAAAAAATAGTAATGTTATAGCTCCAATGAAGGATCAAATTTTCCGACAAATAAAGTTTTCTAAGATAGAATATTTGCTCTAAATTAGCCAATGTGAACAAGCAGGTTAAGCTTAAGTATTTTAAAAATTGTTCTTGGAGGGTTTTATGTGAAATTGCGGAATAAACAGCTAAGGGAATTAAAATGAATAAACCTATTGTTGCGCTCAGACTTAGTACGCTATAATTGTAAAAACGCATACTGTAAACAATCCCAAAATTGTTCTTTGTGCCTAAACTGGTAAAACAAAGAAGGAGTAGAACCGCTGCTAAAACAACAATGACAAAATGTATTTTCATAGCAATTTTTTAAATTCCACTTGTTGATCCTTTTCAAGCTTAATGGTTTCGTTGATGAACTAAAGTAGTTGAAATTATTGATCGCCCCAATTAATACCTAACTATTAAGATACTTTTAATGACAGTTTGGCAAAAATAATTGAGCACCTACAAGAGCATATCGTTATCCAAAACAGATGGATCAGAGGGCGTGGCTTGATAAGCTTTTTTATAGGAATAAACAGTATATATTAGAATAATACTCCGTTGATTTTTTAGTTTTTTAGTAAAAAACATAAAAAAACATCTTGTACTACATTGATTATCAGTTTTTTGGTATTTTAAACCACTAAAGTGTATGTCGATGATAATCAATGTAATACGATTTTTTAACGGAGTAATGAATAAATAAATTGGAGCCAATAAAAAGAATCCAACCTTCACCAATACGTTCAAAACTCTGATCGATTGTTCTAAGTTGTTTGAAGATTGTATAAGCTCGATTGCTCATCCAAAAGCAACAAGCAAGGGTAATAAAGAACACCGCCACTAAACGCTGTTTGGACAGTGGGCGGTGTGAAAGATCAATTAAAAGCAGCACCAATATTCCTATATAAACAATCAAGCTAAATAGGCTAACAAAACCAAAATAAAAGCCTAACCACACGACATTTCCCATCGATAACCAATTGAGCAAATAGGAAGCGCAGACGAGCACAATAGCAAGTGCCAGATAGCCCCGTTGAGGGTGTATTGGTGGCTTCTTCATGGGGGAGAGGTTTAGTTATTGCTTGCTTTGTTTTGAATAAGAATGCAATAAGTATGGCTAAAACGGTCGTGCATGGCTTGTTTTTTTTCATCAAAAAAGATAGCCGTAGCTGAGAAAATAAAAAAGAAGACAGAAAGAAGAAAACCACCACCATTAGAAGGTTCTTGTTGCAAGTCTTGAAGGCTTGTAAAGTTGTTTACTTCTTGAAACCCATCGGCATGAAATAGGCTATAACTCGATAACAAGGCGCTTAGACTTACCGCAAAGTAAGGCAAAAAACGCAGTAATGCTTGGTTCAATGAAATGCCTTGCATTTGATCGTCTACCACTCGCATTTTAAGGACCATTTTGCCAAGAGTTGCTCCATATTTCCATTCCATAACAGGTTTGTAAACACACCAAGCTAGAGCGATAAAAATCACAATCAAAAAGTTTTTGAGAAAGAAAGTATTATACTCTGCTAATAGGTTCAAGGGGATAAAAACTAAAGAATCAATAACAAAGGCATTGACTCGTTGAAAAAAAGTAGCGTAACCCATTGGTTGCCAATTAGAGGATGTTTGATTCATAATTTGTACGATTCACAGTAGTTTAAAAATGTAGCCACTGGGAGCATGGTACGGTAGTTATATTTAACGTTGTCCCAGTTCTCAATGGCTACATTATAAGTAAATAGAGTGGATTTTGTATAGTTGCTTAAGTTTAATACTCCGTTAATTAGCTAGTGCGCTAGCGCTTATGAGCTCCCTGAGGTCGGTTCCTTACACTCGTGAGATAGTTTTTTGCTTTATAGCTTAAGCTACAAACTAGCGCAGTTTACTTTACTCATGTAATAATCGAATACGATTTTTAACGGAGTAATGTAAGCTAGTAATTAATATTTTTTTTGCATTTTTTACAACACTGCTTATAGTTTTTATTGGTTGTATAAACACTTACAATTGGAATGTCAACAGCAATAAAAGCTCCCCAACGCCAACCACTAGTTTGTGTTACCAAAGAGCCATTGGTGACCGATCGAAGGTTAGGACCTAATTGAGCACCAATTCCGATTGCAATAGGATATTTGGGAACACCATAAACTAAATAACCGCCAGGAGCCAATACATTCTCAAATTTTAAATCGGGCAAGTCACTCACATTGTCATCTTCAAAACGAAAAGCTGTGAGGGCACCAATATCTAAGACCGAAGCCAAAATACCAATAGAGCCATAGTTTTTGAATCCCCAGTTGAAGGTGACTCCAATTGGAGTTGTTACCGCATAATAAGGATTGGCACCAACATCTTTTAAGATTTCTTGCCCTGCCGATAAGCCAACATAAGCATTGAGTGCGATGCTAAATTTAGAGTATTTTTTGATGGCAGAGCCACCTGGAGGCAAGGCAAAGGCAGAGATAGCATCAGAAACTTCAGATGCAGTTTTTGCTTTTACGGCAGTTGCTATAAAGGTTCCATATTTAAGGATAACTTGTCGTTCACAGGCAAATTTGTCTTTGGGCAATAGCTTTTCGATGATAAAAAGGGTATTAACAAGGGCAGAGGTATAATGTTTTTTTCGAACATCTAAAGCCATACCGTTGATGTCGCCAATGATCGATAAATAAGTATGTACTAGACTATCTTCTTTGTTGGAACTTCCCACAATCTCTTTTTTGAAATCATGCGCATAAAGCACCATTTCGCAAATCCCTTGCGTAAAATCAAAATAATCATCGTATTCCATTTCTTTGTCTGCATCAGTTAGTGGAGCTGCATTTTTATTTCTACGACGGTCGTTGGCTTTTTTGCGCATATCTTTTGCCAATCGTTCTAGGGACTTGGCTTCATCCAAAAAGGCTTTGGAAGTATTGAGCAAGTTGCGTACTTTTCCAGCGTTTTCTTTAATGCTAAGAGGTGCAAGATACTCTGCAAAAGTTTTGTCACCCATTTTTATATCTTTCCCTTGCTGATAAATCAAGCCTAAATACAAACTCGTTACCATTGGTTTTTTGATCATTTCAACAATCAAATCGGGCTTGACCCAATAACCATTGGCATCTTTGTCTTCTAAAGAACCAGAAAGAATGCCCAACAATTCTAAGCTACTTTGTAAGGTAGGGACAAATTGAGAACTGTCCTCGTTAGGAGTAATGATGTGCAAATAAGCATCCTCTGCTAAGTAATGAATGACATCAGCAGGAGTAGTCTTGTCATAAAACAATTCTATCACCTTAAAAAAATCACTCATCATGTGACGAATAACAGGTTTTTTAATTCTAGAAGATTGTTGAATATACTCATCCAAGTTGTAAACAAGATCCTCCAAATCTGCCAAAAAACTTTCTCGAAGTACTTCCCAAAATGCTTTAAATTGGTAAATATTCTCATCAATTTTTAACAGCACCTTGCTGGTGGTAGGAAAGAGATATTGCATCTCTTCAGAGCGCTTGACAATTTTCTGAAAATCTCTAAAAAAGGCAATGGTCAATTCTTGTTTGGTGCGTTTGACCAAAAAGTCAGTCAAGCCCATCAAAAAAGTAGATCCAGGCAAGCCTAAGCCGCTACTAGCTCCTGCTAATGGTCCTAAAGCACGTTGTCCTGTTGCACCATTAAAAACAATGTCTTCTCCTATGTTTTCGGTCAAAAAAGGAGCAATAAAAGGATTATCTTGGTAAGCGGCAACAATTTCACGATGGGTGAGTCCCATTTCTTCTTGACTGAAGTTTCGGGCTAATATTTGGTAAAAGGTCTCTTTTTGCATTTCATTGTTGCCAATTGCAAGTCGATGATCTTCTGTTAGATAGTTTCTTAATTCAAAAGCATCATGAATCGCTTGTGCCTGCGTTTGTGTTGTGATGCAAGCACAAAAACAAAAGAGAAAAAAGGACGTTAAAAGTGTATTTGTTGTCATAGTATTTAGTTTTGTAGTGGTTAATTGTTTGGTTATAGTATTGATAGTATTCTTTGCCAACCCGAACCCAGCTATGCTGGCTCACGAGTGATAACGAACCGAGCTCATAAGCGCTAGCGGACTAGCTAACCTAGCAGCGAACTAAAGCGCAGCGCTCATGAACGTAGTGAATAACAAAGTTAATCATGTGGAATATTAAACAGCCATGCTTTCTTATTACTACTTTTGTTATCAGTTATAGTAAGTCGTATGTCCTGTATTAACAGAGACTAAGTATACGACTTACTACTTATAACTTTCTTCTAAGAAAAGTAGTAGAAAGCTTACCCTTTGTTAGTGTTTGTCAAAGAACCATTTTAATCAAGCAAAAGGAGTCTAACTCAAAGAACGGTAAATTTTATTCAATTAATAAAAAAGCAGCCCAATAATAAGGATTTCTATAGCGTTTTCGCATGATATGTTGCGCTTGTTCAAAGGCTTTGTGTGCGGTCTTTCCATTGATATACCCTTTGTAAAAGAGCTGCATCAATTCAGAAGTTTGCTGATCGGGGACCTTCCAAAGACTAATAATAAGTTGTTTGGCTCCAGCGGTTTTGAAGGCTCTACGCAAGCCCATAATCCCTTCATTGTTATCAATATCTCCACGTCCTGTTTCGCAGGCAGAAAGCACCACCAATTGGGTTCTAAACAAATCCATATTCGCCACTTCCAAAGCAGTAAGAATTCCATCTTCTAGCCCTTCGATTTCTTCCCCACCTTTCCATACTCTATTAATTCCTCCTAAGGCTAAGCCAGAACGCAATAAGGGATTGGACAAATTGGCAATTTTATCTTCCAAGGATTGCGTTTTTTTGGAATTGCTCAACCACTGATCGTTTTCGTGGTCTTCTTTGGGAGGCGTAGGGAAGAAATAACCATGAGTGGCAATGTGCAGAATAGTAGGAGAATTATCGGTCATAATGGTCAAATTTTCTTCTGTAGCTAAGGTGTCACTTAATAATTGAACCACCCACCCCGATGGGAACAATTGACTGATTGCTTTTACCTCTTTTAACGTACCAGGAAGATAATTAAAATCTTCTCCTCTGCTTCCTCTAGAATAGGCTGTTGGTTGGGCTTTCTGATCTAAGGCTTCTTCCACCTCAATAGAAGGAATCCCAATACTTTCTGCTAACCGTTCCGTTTCTTGCTTGGTAAAGGTAAACTCAACACCACCAATCAAACCAATATTGGCAGACTCTTTTACTGTTTCATGTATCTGTGGTGTTAACAAATCCCGAAAGGAACTATAATAATGAATGGACCAATCGTCCATAATTCTCCGTTGGGTATAATCATTACTTCGCAAGGTACCAAAAGCAATTTTACTAAGCATCCCAGTAGGGCAAATATGCAATCGTTTGCTGCTGTCTATATAAGGCAAAATGGGCTCCCAAACTAATTCGTAAAGGTACCTACTTTCCAATTCGTCTGTAATATAATTAATGGTATTGGGAGCAATATCAGGTGCCAATACATCTTCTAGTTCTTCTTCGGTTGCCAATCGAACAAACTGTGGTAGATTGGTGTGAGAATTGACAATTGCAGCATAATAAATTGCTTGTTCTTCCTCGTTTTCGTCTATCTCATTAAGGACTAAAAAATCAATTGCTATAGCAAGGCTATCGTCTGTTTCCATAGCATATAAGATTTTTTGAAGTTGGCTGAAATCTAATTTTTTATTGTTTTTACCAAAAAAAGCTCTGAGGTCTTTGCTAGAAATTCCAATTTCTTTTTCTAGTGATACAATCTGGGCATTGATTTCGTCTTGAACATCAAGTGGGAGAGCGGTGGATTTTGCCAATTGCTTTCGTAGCGCTTGCATCTGGTGGCATTTATTCTGAATCGCAATGTTTTCTGTAGCCATACACACACTTTGCAGATTGGTGGAAGTTTCTAAAGCCAAGCCTTTAACCATCAGATGAGCATTAAACGCAGTTAAAATTAAATTGCTATCAGGATGTTCTACTACAAAATTAAAAAATAGGTTAATGCGTTTGGCGATTGGAGCAAGAAATAACAAACGTTCCTTTTCAGATAAGTTGGTATAATTTTGTTCGATCTGTTCCAAATCAATTTTTAAAGCATCTGTAAAATAAATAGCAGCCATAGAATCTTGCTCATTCTTGCTATAAAAATTGGCAAAAGCAATGTTCACATCCGCCAATTCGCCTTTGTCTTTTAATTGGCGAATGGCTGCTCGATAATAACGAATGGCTTTGAGGGTATCTCCTTTGAGTTCTGCTAAATGAGCTAAATCAGATCGTAGTGATATATCTCGTTTAAAAGAAACAGGACTATTTTCATCTCGTTCAAATGCTTTAATTTTATCATAATAAGATTCTGCCATTTCTATGGCTCCTTCATCCAAATAAAGCCTTCCGATGTGGCGCATTATTTTGGTATATTGAAGTGCGGTTTGAAAATCGTGGTAACGATCTTTTTCGGGGAGAAATTTTTCTACCAATTCTAAGACTTTTAATGCATTGCCAAACAGTTGTAGCGCAAAGTCTATTTTGTTTTTTTTGTGTGCAATTAAGCCTAAATCGTCAAAACAACGAATAATAAGCGTCCAATTGTTGCTTGCCTTACTGGCTGCTAAAGCAACATAATAAGCGTTAACGGCTGTGGTGTAACGTCCTGTTTTGCGATAAATTCTCGCTAAGTTATACAAAGCCTGTACATGAGTAACATTGGTTTGCTCTTGCTCAGACTTATTTTTGTAAATATTAATTAATTGTTGATAATGAGGCTCTGCTGCAATAATGCGTTCTCCTTTGTAATGCCAATTGGCATAACGTCCTAAATAAGTAGCGTATGCTAAGTCGTCAATTTTCTGGTACTGGAGCGTCTTGCCTAGCTCTTCAAAGAAATAACTACTCTCATCAATAGACCATGGGTTAGCTTGTTCAATATTCTTGACCAATCGTTTTAATAGCCTTAAATAACTATATTCTACCCCTTCTTTTGATTTGTAGATGGTTAATATTTTTCGATACAAACGCAAGGCTTCATCGGCACTTTTGGGAGTGTTTTGGGCATAAAAATAACCATCTGCGAGTACTTCTAAAGCATTGCCATATTCAACACTATAATTTCCATATTCATTAGTTAGGCTATCTAACGTGAACTGCAAGGCTTGTTTTAGATTGACCAAAGGAAAAACTTTTGGAAGTACTTCTGCTACAATCGGAAGGTTGTATTCGGGGTCTCGTCGAAGCAAAGAATCTACCCAATTAGTTGCAATAAAGAAATTTTTCTCTGAAAGCCCTTTCATTCCCTTTTTGAAATAAGGATCGCCTTTGCTTCTTAAATCGTCATTTTTGAGATAATCCCAAGCCGTTTGGAATAATGTTGTTAGATATTCATTGCTCTGTTCACCATAAATAGCCGATTGAATGCTTAGGTTGTGTTCATTGGTGATGAAGGTATTCCAAGGCGGGGCAATGGTTCGGATATATTTTTGAAAGAGTGTTTCTTCGCTATTGGCATCAAAAGGGAGATTGAGTTCTATTTCGTCTAGAATTTGAAATGCTTTGGAATAGGGTTTAAAGGCATTGATATAATCACTATCTTTAACATATAAATTGGCTAGATTGATAAGAGCTTTAACGTAAGGTTCGCTTATTTTTCCAAATTCTGTTTGTACTTGTTTAACAATGCTTTTTTGGATTGCAATTTTACTTTCCAATTCCGTCAAATCCCAAGTTTCTTCCATGGCTTGAATGATGGCATAGTACTTACTATTACTGCCACCATGATGCCTCTTTAAGTCTGTTCTTACCCATTCAAATACACTTTCTATTCCATAGAATATAAAAGTAGTAGTATCCACACCCTTTAGAAAAGGTCTCAAATCAATGATAAATTGGTCGTTGGCAGTAGCATGCTGTTTGATTCGATTTAACATATCCTTTTCTATAGGATAAAACAGTTGCATTTTTTTGGTAAAAGTAGCAAAGGCTTTTTTATATTTTTTGTGTGTCTTACCTAGTTTCTCTTTGTAAATAGCCAGTGCCGTCTGAATATAAAAATAACTGGTATCGGTTTCGGTATAGGCTGTTCTGTAGTCATTATATTGGATGGATAGCCCTGCAAAATGAATCAAGGCATCTGCTGTAGCAATAGACTGAGGTTCGGTCTTAAGTAATTGTTGTAGATGAACTTGACTTTTGGCTAAGCGAATAATGACGGGGTCAATGTGTTGCTTGGCATAATCATAAACGGGTTTTGCTGCTTCTGTGGAGAGTTTTGCTAAAATTTGGTAAGCTTGAACGGTTAAAAAGTGCCCTTCAAAATCTTCGAGTGATAAATAAACAGCCGCAGATTTTAGCAACTTTTGGGCGTACAAAGGAGAGTATTTTCCCTCCTGAACCAAGGCTTCTTGAAGGTCCAAATAAGCATCTAATAATGCTGATCGAGCAGGAGGAAGCAAAGCTAGTGCGTGATGATAACTGCTATCAGTGGTTCCTTTTTCTTTTCGAATTATTTTTAGAGCAGGAAGCACCAATGAATCACCTTCGTCAGAATCTGCATTTTCGTCTTTATAGTATAACAGCGCTAAGTTAATGGCAGCTTTGGCATATTCTATGTGTTCTTTGCTATAAAGTGTTTGGGCTTCTGTTAGTTTTTTCTGTGCTTCCGCCAACTCATCTGGATCAACATTTTGACCATAAAGTATTGTTGTAAAGAATAAAAAAAATAAGCCAAATAAAAACCTAATATACATGTGTCTAGAATTTGTTTAAGTAGTTGGATGTTGACCATGAATTTAACACTTATTTAGCTAAAAGCATTCTTTAAGCGAATAAAAAAAGACGTTCTGTATAACAGAACGCCTCTAGAATATGCTTGTATTTTTTGATGTTATTAATTGGTGGTTCCTCCATCGTCACAAGTTTGAGTGCAATAATTGTTGTACCAACCCTCTCCATCATTAAGTGGAAAAGGAGTGCCAAAACCCCAGGCTGTTGCCCGTATAAATTGCCCTGCTGAGTTGAGGTGATAAACCATTGCATGACTGGCTATAATATAACAAGAGGTATTTATTGCTGTTAATGGGATGGTATAAGTATGGCTATTGGTACCTGCGGGATGAGTTGCTTGATAAGGAAATAGTCCAGGAAGGGGCTGTCCTAGGTTATCGACTGGTATATTAGCTAGTGAACCTATATACAAACTTGTTGTTGTCAAATTCCAAATTCCAGTAGTATTAAAGGTTATATATACGTTAGCGTGGTCATTGGTTACTTCAATGTTGCCAATTAATGTCGTTTGGTTGGCATAGAAGTCATAGGAAATCGTATCGTATTCACAATCTATGCAGGGTTTGGCACAGTACTCTATATAACCAGCCCAATTGCCAGAAGGAGTAAACTGGATGTCGTTG